>CAZRWW010000197.1:0-2500 GCA_964603725.1 uncultured bacterium | reverse complement strand
TGCGCGCGCGGTCGGTTCATGGCGCGCCACGGTTCGAGATGTACGCGACGGTGCGGGAGTACGCCTCCGGGCGGCTAAGTGCCGATGGAGCCGCGGTCGGACTCCCCACCGGATCGACATACTTGCAGGAGGTGGAGCAGCGGCACGGCGCCTACTACGCGGCGATGGGGACGCAGGAGGCGGTCGAGGCGCTCGACCGGCATGGAGGTGTGGCGAAGCGTGCCGCCCTGCGCCTGGAGATCGACAACCTGGTGGCGGCGTGCCGGCGAGCGGTGGGTCGCGCGGATCCCGACTCGGCGGTGGGGACATTCGTCGCATCCTGGGTGGTGCTCAACCTGACCGGTCCGACAGCCTTGGGTGTGAATCTGGGGCAAGCCGTGGCAGAGATTCCGGGGATCCAGCCGGCGCAAAGGGCGTGGGCGGCTCACCATCTTGGCCGCGCGCTGCAGGCCCTCGGTCGGGTGGAGGAGGCGCGGCGCTGCTTCGAGGAATCGCTCGCCATCCACCGGGAACTGGGCGACCGCCGGTCGGAGGGCACGGCCCTCGACACCCTGGGCATCCTCCACGACGAGCAGGGTCGGAAGGAGGAGGCGCGGCGCTGCGACGAGGAAGCCCTGGCGATCCACCGCGAGGTCGGTAACCGCGGGCGCGAGGGCGCTGTTCTCAACAACCTGGGCCTGCTCCACATCATGTGGGGCCATAAGGAGGAAGCGCGGCGTCTGTTCGAGGATGCCCTTGCCATCGACCGCGAGGTCGGCAACCGCAGATACGAGGGTGTCGTTCTTGCGAACCTGGGCAGCATCCAAATGAGGTGGGGTCGGATGGAGGAGGCGCGGCGCTACCATGAAGAGGCGCTGGCCATCTTCCGCGAGGTCGGCGACCGGAGGTTCTGCGGCATGGTTCTTGGCCACCTGGGCGCGATCCATGAGAACCAGGGTCAGTTGGAGGAGGCCGGGCGTCTCTATGAAGTGGCGCTGGCCGTCCATCGCGAGGTCGGGAACCGCAGGGCCGAGGGGGCCGAGCTCGGCCGCCTGGGCAGCGTCGACGCCAGGCAGGGTCGGTGGGAGGAGGCGCAGCGTCACCTCGAGGAGGCCCTGGCGATCGACCGCGAGGTCGGTGCCCGCGCGTCCGAGGGTGACGTACTCGTCGACCTGGGCGACTTCCATCTCACGCAGGGTCGGGGGGAGGCAGCGCGCCGTTGTTTCGACGAGGGGATTGCGACCCTACGCGCGATCGGGGATCGGTTGAGGCTCGCCAAAGCGCTCTGCAGCCGTTGCGCGTTCGAGCTCGAACAGTCGAATCTCGCAGACGCCCGCCTTCTCCTCGCCGAGGCGGAAACGATCGTGGCGTCTCTTGGTATCGCGCCCCACTTGGAGCTACCTCACGAAATCGCCAGGCTTCGGCAGGCCTTGATGGACAAGGAAGGCTGAGGGCGGGAACCGATGCACAATGGCGACCGCACTGCGCGGAGACAGGCCCGACCATGAATCCCAATCGTTTCGAGCGCATCAAGGAGATCCTCCTGCGCGTCGTCGATCTGCCCGAGACGGAGCGGCAGGCGATCCTGGACCAGGCCTACGCGGACGATCCCGGACTGCGAACCGAGATCGAGGGGCTGCTGGCGCACGAAGAAGTGGGATCGGGCGGCAAGAGTCAGGTGCAGAAGGCGGAGGATCTGCTGCTGCGCGGGGTGGTTGGGCTCCAGTTCCCCTCTGGTTCCTCCAGCCCGCTCTCCGGCCAGTTCGGGCCGGGCCAGGTCTTGGGGAATCGCTATCGCATCGAGAGGCTTCTGGGCCGCGGCGGGATGGGGGAAGTCTACTGCGCGCGCGATCTCGATCTGGGGGTTCCGGTGGCGCTCAAGACCATTCGCCCCGAGATCGCCGCTGACCCGCTTGTTCTTCGCCGTTTCAAGCAGGAAGTGCTGCTCGCCCGATCGGTCACCCACCCCAATGTGTGCCGCATCTACGACCACGGGAGACACCACGACGGGGCGCTGGATGTGTCCTTCCTCACGATGGAGTTCCTGCCGGGCGAGACACTGGCAACGCGGATCCGCTCCGCCGGCCGGCTGAGCAGGGTGGAGGCGTTGCCCATCGCGAAGCAGCTGGCCGAGGCGCTGGATGCCGCCCATCGGGCGGGGATCGTGCACGGAGACTTCAAGAGCGCGAACGTGCTGCTGGTGCCGTCAAACGCGGGTGAGCGCGCGGTCATCACCGACTTCGGTCTGGCGGTGGGCGTAGCGGGATACCACCCCGCAGTGGCGCGACCCGTGTCGGCGACGGTGTTGGTGTCCGGGCCGGATGCATCGGCCGTGGAAGCGGCGTCCGGAGATGCCCGGGATGCATCCACGGCAGTTGTGCGCGCGAACGAGAGCTACCCCTCGGGTTCTCCCTTCCTGCTGGGCACGCCGGCCTACATGGCGCCGGAGCAGGTGCGGGGCGAGCAGGTCGGATCAGCGGCCGATCTCTACGCGTTCGGCATCGTTCTCTATGAAATGGCG
>CAZRWW010000196.1:0-2526 GCA_964603725.1 uncultured bacterium | reverse complement strand
CGAGCCCTGCGGGCCCCGCGCCCGACCCGCCTCGCCAGACCCTCGCGCTGCTGGCTCAACCGGCGAACGCGGATCTTTTCGGCCGCGTCGCCGTGGCGCGCGACCTGGCCCCCGCGGGCGTCGCCCTGCGGTCCAACCTCGAAGCGCTGCCCGCGGCGCGCGTGCGCGAGCGGCTGGAGGCGACGCTGGCGGCGCTGGCCGGGCCCGACCCCTGGCGCCGGCTCTTCGGCCCGGCCGACACCGTGGCCATCAAGATCAACGGCCTGGCCGCGGGGCATCTCTCGCCGCGCCGGGAGCTCGTCTGGGCCATCGTCGCCGGCCTGGCCGCGGCGGGCGTGCGCGATGGGCGCATCATCATCTGGGAGCGCACGACGCGGGAGCTCGAGCGCTGCGGCTTCCCGCGCCAGACCGGCCCGGAGGCGGTGCGGGTCTACGGCACCGACAGCCTGCGCGGCGGCGGCTACGGCAGCGAGATCGAGAGCTGCGGTTCGGTGGGCAGCTTCGTCAGCGAGGTGCTGACCCGGCACGCGACGGCGCTCGTCAACGTGGGGGTGCTCAAGGACCATGACCTGGCGGGCGTCTCGGCGGGGATGAAAAATCTCTACGGCGCGATCCACAACCCCAACCGCTACCATGACCACGCCTGCGATCCCTATGTGGCCGAGGTCACCGCGCTGCCCAGCCTGCGGGCCCGGTTGCGGCTGACGGTGATCGATGCGGCGCTGGCCCAGGCCCAAGCGGGGCCGGCGTACGCGCCCGCGTGGGTGTGGCCGTGCGACCGCCTCATCGCGGGCGTCGACCCGGTGGCGGTCGATCAGGTGGCCTGGGACCTGATCGAGGCCGAGCGCGCGGCGCGCGGGCTGCCGCGGCTGGCCGAGGATCATCGCGAACCCGCCTGGATCGGTACGGCCGCGCGCATGGGAATCGGCCGCCGCGAAACCCTGCGCGTGGTGGAGGTGTGAGAACGTAGAGGCGCCGGACCGCGACGAGGGCACCTGCCGGCCCGGGGCCGGGGAGTGACGGGGGCCGCCATGCAGCGACGGGAGTTCATGACCCGCCTGGCAGCGGGGACGGCCGGCGCCGCCGGATGCGCGTGGCTGGGCGATTGCGCCGGCCGCCCGGCCGGGGCCCAGGACGCGGTCGACTTCGCCCTGCCCGAGGGCGAGAAGCGGGTCTCGCCCGCGCCCGCGCTCCACTATGACCCGATCGACAACCTGCGCGTCATTTGCCGCCTGTGCCCGCGCGAGTGCCGCGTGGCCGATCAGGAGCGGGGCTACTGCGGCGTGCGCGAGAATCGCGGCGGGCAGTACGTCACCCTGGTGCACAACCGCGTCTGCACCGCCAACGTCGATCCGATCGAGAAGAAGCCCTTCTTCCATTTCCTGCCCGGCGCGCAGGCGCTCTCGGTCGCGACCGCCGGCTGCAACATGGAGTGCCGGTTCTGCCAGAACTGGCAGATCTCGCAGTTCCGCCCCGAGCAGGTCCCTTCCATCGAGGCCACGCCCGAGGGGCTGCTGCGCTTCGCGCGCCAGAAGGACGCGGCCGCCATCGCCTACACCTATACCGAGCCCACGGTCTACTACGAGCTCATGCTGGCCGTCGCGCGCCACACCGCACCCCAGGGCATCCGCAACGTGGTGGTCTCCAACGGCTACATCAACGAGGCGCCGCTGCGCGAGCTCGCCCCGCACCTGGCCGCCTACAAGGTCGACCTGAAGGCCTTCACCGAGGGCTTCTATCGCGATCAGTGCAGCGGGCGGCTCGAGCCGGTGCTGCGGACGCTCAAGGTCCTGAAGGCGCTGGGCCTGTGGACCGAGATCGTCGTGCTGGTGATCCCGACGCTGAACGACGACGACCTCTCGAATCGGGCGATGTTCGACTGGATCGTCGCCGAGCTGGGCCCGGAGATACCGGTCCACCTGAGCCGCTTCCACCCCACCTACAAGATCCAGAACCTGCCGCGCACGCCGATCGCCACGCTCGAGCGCTTGCACGCCCTGGCCGGGAAGGCCGGGCTCGAATTCGTCTATCTCGGCAATCTGCCCGGACACGCCGCGGAGTCGACCTACTGCCCGGGCTGCGGCCGGCGCGTGGTGGAGCGTTTCGGGTACGTCGTGGGTCGCATCGACCTGCGGGACGGTCGCTGCTCCGGCTGCGGTCGCATCATCCCCGGGGTCTGGTCCTAGCCGCGCCGCGCCAGGAGCGAGCCTGCCAGGCTGAGCGCCTTGAGCCCGATCAGCAGGCACAAGGTCGCCGAAAACCCCAGCAGCGGCACGAGCAGGGTTCCGGTCAGGAGCGCTCCGAAGATCGCGCCGGCGTGATCGGCCGCGTCGGCGACGCCCCCTGCCACCGCCCCCGGCGCGCCGCGCGCGCGCAGCGCGGCCGCCACCAGCGGGAACGGCGCCCCCGTGAGCAGCCCCGTGACGGCCGCCAGCCCCAGCAGGCCGGCGCGCTGCAGGGCCGGCGGCCAGGACGGAATCGACGCGGTCAGGGGCACCAGCCCGGCCAGCGCCAGGACCCACACCG
>CAZRWW010000195.1:0-2566 GCA_964603725.1 uncultured bacterium | reverse complement strand
CCCGCGCGGCGAGCGCTCACCCCGCATCTTAGCCCGGTCGCGCGATGCCGGGCAACGGCGCTGCGCACGTGCCGCGCCGGCACCGCGCCAGCGCCGCGCCGGCCGTGCGCGGCCGCGCAGGCGCCCGCTGCAGCACGGAGGCCTGCGCGCAGAAACGCCCGGGGAGTTGCTGCTCCCCGGGCGTTCCCTCAGATCACCGCGGACGGGGCCCGCGCATGGGCCCCGCCGTCCTATCAGCGCAGCACGACGGTCTTGTGCGACAGCGTCTGCTCGCCGTTGACCAGACGATAGTAGTACACGCCCGCGGCCACCGGCTGGCCCTCGGTCGAGCGGCGGTCCCACGCCAGGGTGTGATTGCCCGCGGCGAGCTGCCCGGTCGCCAGCGTGCGCACCAGGCGCCCGTCGGGGCCGAAGATGCTCAGCGTGGCTTCGCCCTCGGTGGGCAGCGTGAAGCGCACGTGGGCCTCGCTCTGCACCGGGTTGGGCCAGGCGTTGAGCGCCAGACGGAACTTGGGCGTCTCCTCGCCGTTGACGTCGCTGGCGCCCGTGCGCAGCCAGCGGATCACCCGCCACATCAGCGCCCGGCGCGTGCTCGGATTGTCGATCGCCTCGAAGCCGAAGCCCAGGTAGACCACCCGGTTGACGCTGTCGTCCGAGCGGACCGCGCCCTTGCGGGTCGCGTCGTAGAAGTAGATGTCGCTGGCGGTGCCGTCGCCGGCCGCGATCCAGTCGGGATATTCCTGGTTATTGGCCCCGTCGCCGCCCTGAATGACGAGGTCGAGCATGTGCGACACCGGGTCGTTCTGGACGCCGGTGAGCGTGTAGTCGTTCGTGTCGTCATTGAGCCAGGTGGCGTGCAGGTGCTGCTGGTACCAGAGGTACGCGGCGCCGCCCTCGTCGTGCAGCTCCCAGCCGATGTCCTGGCCGGTCGCGAACAGGTGCTTGCCGCTGTTCATGAAGGCTTCCAGCGCAGCGCGGTCGCTCGCGTCGAGCGTGGGGAAGGCCAGGCCGGTCCACCAGACGACGATGTCGAAGTTGCTCAGCATGGCCGCGTTCGGGGCCGCCACGTTGCGGTCCCACAAGCCGTAGCTGATGTTGTGGAAGCCGAGGGCGTCGGTGAAGTAGTCCTCGAAGGACTCGGCGCCGTCGTCATCCACCGCCAGCACCTCGAGATCATCCGTGAAGTACATGTACTTCAGCGTCCGCTCGACTCCCGGCTGCCCGTCCTGCGTGAAGGTGACGGTGAGATGCGCGTAGCCGCTGGAGAGCGGCACGACGTCGGGGAACAGCGCGATGTACTCGCCCGGGGCGAGCACGCCGTCGACCTGAGTGCCGTAGCACATCATGTCGTCGCAGAGATTCCCGAACCAATCGGCCGGGGCGTCCATGGTCAGTGTGACGTGGAAGTTGTCCGTCTGCGTCCCGGTGTTGTAGAGGCGGAAGAACCCGAACGACCCGAGGCCGTAGATCGGGCCGATCCCGGCGCGCTCGCCCAGCGCATAGTAGCGCATCGAGTAGGGATCGCTGAGGGCGCCCGTCGAGGTGCTCTGCAGGACCTGCTTGTCCGAGTCGCGCTGGATGAAGGCCACGATCTCCAGGTTCGACTGGATCCAGGACGGGTCGAGGGCGAAGCTCGTCTGCACGTTCTGGACCTGGCCGTACTGGCTGACCGTGATGGGCGTGTCGGGCAGCATGTCGCGGTTGACGTTGTGGTGCGTCGCGGCCCCGTACGTCACATTGTCCTCGGTGACCGACATGCGCAGGTAGGTCTGCGCGATGCTGGGGACATCTTCCATCACCTCGATGTCGAGGTTGATCGAGCCCGACGGGGGCGAGAGGTCGACGGAGTTGACGGTGATCTTGAAGTACGACGGATCATCGAGGAGATTCTCGATGACCACCCGATAGGGCTCGCCGTTGATCACGTCGGTGCCCGCGCCGACCATGCGGATCGTCCCGTTCCAGTGCAGCGTGGGGAAGCTGCTGGCGCTGTAGTAGGCGTTGCGCGCGTCGGAGTCGGCATTGCCGAGCCCGCCGGAGGTCGCGAAGTACGCAATGGCATTGAACTCGTTGCGATCGAACCAACCCTTGTTCGCCTCAATCCCGGAGGCGGCCCGTGGGCAGTATCCTCACCACGTGGCCGTCGAGAACTCGACCTGGACCCCGCCGGGGTACCAGGCAGCGGCGGTGCCCGCCATGGACGCCAGGACCACTGCCAGCGTGAGCAGCTTCTGACTGCGACTCATGGAGCGTTCTCCTCTCTGCTTGGCTGCTAGACCCGTTGTTGTCCCCCGCGGCAGGCGCCTGCGCCCTGCCCGCCGCCGGCCCCCGTTCCGTGAGGTCGACCGATCGGGGTCTGCACACAGATAACAGATACCCGACTATTATAGCTGCTTACGGGTGCCGCCCACAACGGCGGGGTTCGGCAAAATGGTTGCAACTGACTGAGTTGTGGCCCGATAGGCGGGGCCGAATCCGGACGGGACGAGGTCCGGACCGGGCGCGGTCGCCGGTGTCGCCCGGCCGCGGGCAGGCCGGCATGCGGGCCGCCCGACTCGGCCGGGCG
>CAZRWW010000194.1:0-2575 GCA_964603725.1 uncultured bacterium | reverse complement strand
GACCTGAGTGCCAGATGGCGCGACGCGAAGGTGCTGAGTGGCATTCGTGACGCACGACCGGAAGCCATCTCTGAGTTGCGCCGTGCTTGTCTCGCAGCCGCAAGAGGTCTCTGTAGACTGAGGGGCATTCACGATGCGAAACAGGTGGAGGAACTGGTCGAGGATGTGGCCACGGAATCCATGCTCGCTGTGATGCGAGACGACAAGATCGACGCAGCTGCCGTCTTGCGGGGGATCGACCGTGTCGCGAATAGATACACTTCCCGCATCTATAGGCATCGCGCAAGGGCCGCAGAAATGGCGGATGCGCCCACCTGGATTCCAGATCCTACGCCTCTGCCCATCGATCGGCTAGATCTCACCGAGCAGCTCCGCACTCTGGCCCACGTCGTTGAAGTCGGGCTCGAGCGTTTGCGCCATAGGCACCCACGCTACGCCGAGTGTTGTCGCCACATGATCTTCCCGGATCAGTCTCCGGCCACTCCATCCGCATCTCGGGAGGCAATGCGCCGCGCTATGCGCGCATTCAAGGAAGCGCTCCTGGAATCCGGCGACCACCTGGAACTTACCGTCGCTCCGGATGAGCGCGGGCTACTCCGCCAGCTGAGCGCATCTTTGGCAAGTCAGACACCCGGTTCGATGGCGGCATGGCTTCGCGATGTCAGCCAGTACGTCACCGGAGGCCCTAATGGCAGGAGTACACAATGAAGCCTCGGAGGACCCTGGCAGCCAAGCGAGCTGCCTGACTTGCTGTTACCCAGTCACTTGATCTGCCGCCGGCGTCGAGGGACATCGTCGTGTTGGCTCTGGCCGTGCACAAGCATCGCGGGGTTTTGTGGGTCTTTGCGCAGGCAGGGTGTGATGGAATGATGAAGAGGCCAAGTGGATCTGCCAGAGGCGTGGTCCTGGCGTTAGTGCGCCAAGCGAAGCTTGGCGCCTCTTGCAGGGTGCGAGTCCCTGCCGAGCAAGGTCTAGCCAACCGCTCGTACCGAGTGTTGCGGATGCCAGGAGGTGCGTATCACCGAACGAAGCATCTGAAGCGTACACAGGGAACCACGTAGGCCGCAGGGGAGACCGCACTCCCTGAAGCTTGATACCGCCTCGTGATAGGATGGAGCAGGTGGCCACGGTGTTAACGAGCCGGAAGCCAACACAAAGGGACCGACCATGGCGAGGTCCCGGAGGGCCTGCCGGGGTCCACGAAGAGCGTAGCATGCGTGGAGAGAGGCGTCAGGAACTTGGGAGACCCGGGGCGCTCCCGGAGGGATCTGGGTAGGCGGTGCCGAAAGGGCCGGCGATGGTGTCTCGGGGGTCAGATCCACTGATAGTACTCGGAGGCCGGGAGAGCCGGTCACAGGGGGATGCGGTGGACAGGGGTTCGCAGCCTGCAAAGGAAACAGCCGCCGGACGTGAAGGACCGGACGTAGAGCTGTCAACCTCCCTGCAGGGGATAGCGGCCAAGGCCCAGAAGGAGCCGAGGCATAGGTTCCGCAATCTGTATAGGATGCTCGACGAGGCTTTCCTGCGGGAGAGCTGGCGCTGGGTGCGCAAGAGCGCAGCCAGCGGGGTGGACGGTGTGAGCGCGCGCGAGTACGAGCGCGATCTGACGGCGAACATCCGGAGCCTGGTGGAGCGCCTGAAGCAGAAGCGGTACCGAGCGCGGCTGATGCGGCGGCAGTGGATCCCGAAGGGGGACGGCAAGCAGCGTCCTCTGGGGATTCCTGTCGTGGAGGACAAGCTGCTCCAGGCGGCAGTGGCCCGGATCCTCTCGGCTATCTACGAGCAAGACTTCCTGCGGTGCAGCTACGGGTACCGGCCGAAGGTCGGAGCCCATGACGCGATCGACCGACTGACGGTGAACCTGCAGTTCGGGAGCTACCGGCACGTGGTGGAACTCGACCTCGAGAACTACTTCGGGACGATCGACCACGACTTCCTGGCTCGGATACTGGAGGAGAGGATCGACGATGGACCTTTCATCCGCCTGATCCGGAAGTGGCTCAAGGCAGGGATCCTGGAGACGGATGGACAGGTGACGCACCCGGCGACGGGAACGCCCCAGGTAGGGGTGGTCTCGCCCGTGCTGGCGAACGTCTACCTGCACTGCGTCCTAGATCGCTGGTTCTACCGGAGCGTCGCGCGTAGTTGTCGAGGTGAGGCGTGCCTGATCCGCTATGCGGATGATGCCGTCTGCGCCTTCGAGCACGCGGAGGAGGCCGATCGGTTCCTGCGGGACCTGGAAGCGAGGCTGGCGGAGTACGGGCTGAAGCTGTCGCCGACGAAGACACGCCGGTTGGCGTTCTCGCGGGAAGACGGCGGACGGCCATCATTCGACTTCCTCGGGTTCGAGTTCCGCTGGGGCCGCGACCGCGCGGGGCGGCCGCAGGTTCAGCGCCGGACAGCGCGCAAGAGCTTGCGCAAATCGCTGGCGCGGTTCACGCTATGGTGTCGGGAGCACCGGCACACGCGGATCGGTCGGTTGATGAAGACGGTGAGCCAGAAGCTGCGGGGGTACTACCGGTACTACGGGATCCATGGGAATTCCCGGGGTGTGTGGCAGTTCCACTACACGGTG
>CAZRWW010000193.1:0-2668 GCA_964603725.1 uncultured bacterium | reverse complement strand
GCTCTAAGTGGCAAAAAAGGCATTTTGAGGGCGGAAATGGGGAGATGGGGATTGGCGGCCATGACCTGGACCAGAGATACCACTTGGGGGGGCGGGAGCTTAGGGATGATGGAACGGATCGTGGACGCCTTCCCCCAGGAATGACAAGCGGGCAGGGCCCGCGACGCTCGCCCGACCCCATGCGGGCGCTCGAGCTACGAGCCGCGGGCCCCGCGGCATCTTCGCCCGGCCGGCCGACCGTCCCCACCCACGGGTCCCCGATGGACCCGGCGCAGAGCCGGCCGCCCCCGGAGCAGGACGAAGACCTGGACGGCCTCGAGCATGCGCGCGGGATCCGTGGACGCCGCGCCACCAGCCGCGGGCCGTGCTCGCAAGACGCAGACCGAGGTTGTTGTTGCGGTTGTTGGGCGTGTTGTTGTTCCGGTTCGCTGATCGGCAGTTCTGCGCGTTGTTGTTCCAGCTGCCGCCCCGTTTCACCCGGTTGGAGCCGGAACCGGGGCCGGCGCAGTTCCCTCCCGCGCGCCGAACTCAACACCTGTCTGCATCGGTCTTCGCCCCCACCGAAGCCATGGCCTTCCGGCGAAAGGCCGGCGAGGTCCATGGCGAAACGTGCGCAACGATTGCGCCGAGGCTGCCCTGCAGCCGCAGTTCCTCGGCGAGATCCGCGGGCGTCTTGCGCAGGCGCGCCCGCAGCGTGCGGTGGAACCTGCGCACCTGCCGCCGGCGGAGCCGCACCATGCCCGGATAGATCCGCAGGCCCAGAAAGGGCACGCCGTTGGCCGTCCGGCCCAGGAGCGTGGCGTTGTCGTTGAGAGAGAGGAGCAGCTCGGAGGCCAGGTAGCGCCTGATCCGGCGGAGCATGGCGGCCAACACCCGGCGGTCGTCGCTGAAGAGCAGGAAGTCGTCCATGTAGCGGACGTAGGCGCCGGGGCGCAGCTCCTCGAGCACGAAGTGATCGAGCCAGCCCAGGTAGAAGTTGGCGAAGTGCTGGCTCGTCAGGTTGCCGATGGGCAAGCCTCGGCCCGCAGGCGCGCCGGCGGATTGCGTGCCGGCAGCTTGCGGACCACCGGTTTGCGGACCGGCCGACTGCGCGGCGCCGGATTGCGGACCGCCGGCCTCCGCCGCGATGATGGCAGCGCATAGGTCGAGGACCGCGTGGTCCTTGATGACTCGCGCGAGAAACCGTTCGAGCGTCGCGTGGTCCACGCTCGCGAAGAAGTGGTGGATGTCGCACTTCAGGCAGTAGCGCCAGCGGCGCACCTGGCGCCGGGTGTGCTCGACCGCGGCGTGCAGCCCCTTGCCCACCCGGCAGGCGTAGGAGTGATGGATGGCGCGCCGATCCATGACCGGTCCGATGTGGGCGCACAGGGCGTGATGCACGACCCGGTCGCGGAAGGGGGCGGCGGTGATCAGCCGTTCCTTGGGATCGCGGATCACGAACTGGAACGGCCTGCCCGGTCGCCACGTGCCGGCGCGCAGCTCGCGCTGCAGGTCGAAGAGCTCATCCTCGACGTGCCACAGGAAGCGGGCCACCGGCAGCCGCCGGCGCTTGCCGCGCGAGGCGTTGCGCGCCGCCGCGCGCAAGGTCTCGAAGGAGGTGATCTCCGCGAACAGCCCCCCGGCGCGACGCATCAGTCCTGCCTCCGCTCGCGCGCGCCCTCGGCGCGATACCATCCGCCGACCATGGCGCCCACATCGCTGAGCTGTCGGAAGCCGTACTCGTAGCCCTCGTGCGCCAGGAAGCCCCGCTCGTGGCAGAGGCGCAGCAACACGCGCAGCTTGTCGAGTCGCAGGTTCATGCGCTTCAGGATCGCGCGGCGCTCCCGCGTGTAGCGCGCCTCGACGATGTCCTCGAGCATATCCAGGGCCAGGCACTCGAGCCGGTTGGAGACCGAGAGCCGCACGCGCCGGGGAAACTTCTCGGTGCGGCCCAGGAGCCACTTCAGAAACTCGCTCCAGGCGACATAGAGCGGCAGCTCGTCGTCGGTCATGAGCTCACCTCTGCATCTGCTCCCGCGTCGTTGCCATTGAAGCGGGCCACGACCTCAAGCACGGGCTTGCCGTGCTTGCGCAGCCGGCTCTCCCCTACGCCCGGCACGGATCCCAGCGCGGCCAGGGAACCAGGACGCAGACGAGCGACTTCGGCAAGCTGGCGATTGGTGAAGATGAGATAGACGGGCACGCCCAGTACGTCGGCAACCTTGGACCGCCAGGCGCGCAGTTCCTGATACAGTCCCCAGTCGGCCTCGGCCACCTCGGGCCGGCCGGGAGAGGGAGTGGCGCGCCCACTCGCGGATGATTGCGCGGCGCCGCGCGCCGCGACCTGCACGGGCTGCTCGCCCGGTGCCTCGCGCGGCCGATGGGCGATCACCAGCGACCAGTAGGGGCGCCCGGCGTGCTCGAAGAACGCGGGGGTGACTTGGAGGATCTCCGATTGCCGGCCCAGGGCCTCGAGCGCCACCTGGTCGAAACCCTCCGCGGCCGGCACGAACGGCAGCGTCACGATCTTGATCGACAGGCCCATCGCCTCACCAACACTCTACCGCCGTCCGCCGCTCGCCACCGGCGCGCGGCGGGCCGAGACCGGCGCTCGGGCTACCGCCCTTTTCGCCGGCCTCGGCCAAGACCCACTGCCCTTCGGGCAAAGAGCAAGACCGCAAGACCGCCT
>CAZRWW010000192.1:0-2984 GCA_964603725.1 uncultured bacterium | reverse complement strand
GCTCTACTGGATGCAGCTACGGACCGAGCGCGGGTACGCCTCGAGCCGCCGGCTGATGGCGTTGCCGTAGAGGGCTCACATCCTCGGGGGTCGCCTCCAGGGAGGCTGTTGCTGCAACGGCGCGCACCGCCGGAGGGGAGCGCGCGAACCCAAGAAGGGGGGCCAAGGATGCGACGCATGGCCTGGTCGAGAGTGATCGCCTTTGTCCTTGTCGCTGTCGCCACCTCATCCGCGGTCTGGGCGGCCTGGGCCGCGCCCGGCGAGTCGCGGTGCCTGCCTCCGCCGTTGGGTCCCGGCGAGGAGCCGGACGTGCTGCGGGGCGTGCCGGGGCTGCCGGCGCCCGGCCACCGGGGCGTCCGCGCCGACACGATCTGGTTCGGCGGCGACGACGGCGGCGGCGTGGCCGTGCAGGGCGGGGTGTGGGACTTCGCGACCCCCGGATCCAACGGGTACCAGGGCTGCACGTCGTGGGACGGGACCGCCAACCCGGGTGTCTACTTCTACCGGGTAACGGCGGCCGACTTCGCCAGCCACGGCGATCCGTGCACGCCGATGATCAGCGGGACGCCCGGCGAGATCTGGTGCGGGATTCACCAGGACGAGGCCAATCTGCGGGACTTCGTGGGCGGCATGGGTTATCAGAACATGATGTGCCAGCGGGCGTTCTCGCCCCCCTACACGGGCTTCAACCCGACCACGCAGGCGATCGACCTCTCCTTCAAGTACTTCAACCACTCCGAGCCCGACTTCGACTACTCTCACGTGTTCATTCTCTGCTACGACGCGGCCGACGAGCTGATCGAGGAGTACACGGTCGCCACGTTCGACGGCGTGATCGGGAGTCACCAGCTTCCGGCCACCTACGACCAGGGTGTCGAGGTGCCGGCGGGGACGCTCCCGACCGGGACGGTCAAGGTCCAGGTCGAGTTCCGCATGACGGCCGACGGCGGCTGGTCGGATGAGGACGGCCTGTGGGACACGCCCTGCGGCCCGTTCGCGGCCGATGATGTGGCGATCATGGTCGGGACGACCAGCTATGACTACGACTTCGATGACGGCCCTCAGGGCTGGACCTTCGACAAGTGCGCTGGCGCCGGCGCCTGGATGCACATCGTGCACGACTACGAGTACCGGGAGTGGGTGGACGACCTCGGCCTGACCTGCAGTTGCACGCTGGTCGGCGACGCGGTCGGCTTCGTCGCCACGATGTGCGCCAACGGCCCCGGCCTCGTGCCGGGCCTGAAGGAGCAGTTCGAGACGGGTCCCGTGCCGCGTGCGGGGCACCCGGCGCCATCCTGGAACGCGGCGGTGGTCGAGTTCGACGCCTTCATGAACTTCCCGCAGTCCACGGGCGCCCACTATCGTCCCGGCTGGCGGAAGTACCCCTACACGACTGAGGTCAACCCGATCCCGCACTGGTCGGGGCGCAAGGGCCAGGCGATGTGGTACTACTCGAGCACACCAAGCTGTGGGCTCAATCGCATCAACCTCTCCACGATGGACAACGCCCCGCTGCCCGTCGAGTGGGATTCGGTCAAGTTCACGTACGAGGTCTACGTCAGTTGCGACGCCTTCGAGATACCGACGTCGGCGTGCCAACAGGAGGGCTGCACGGGCGGCGCCCCGGTGCTCGACAACCTCAGGGTCGGGCTCATCCACAAGCCCGTTGCTCCCAACATCACCCTGAACGACGCCGGCCTGTTCATGGATGGCTTTGGCCAGAACTACCCGACCTACCTGGAACCCACCGATCGAGGCAACGCGAACATCTCCTTCGACCTTTCGATGGGCAGCGCGACTAAAAACGACTGGCACGGTGACAGCGCGGTGGTCACCGGACCGTCCGTCTCGACGGAAGCTGGGCGCTTCCTGTGCGAGATGTGCTTCCGGGTGCCCCGGGTCGGGGCTCGCCAGCACATGATTCCCGAGTACCTGGCATGGCGGGCGCGGCTGGCCAGCGATCCGGAAGCAGGCTTCGTGTGCGTCCTGATGGACTCGTTCGAGGCGAACAACCACACGCAGATATACAAGCACAGGTTCTACACCTACTTCCACGAGGATGCCGTCGGCTACAACGGCCCACCCGACTACGGCGAGCAGAACGAGATCCTGCCGGACCTGATCTGGGTGCCGGGCACGCGCATCGAGTACTACTACCGCGCCTACTGGTACAATGGAGGCGCTCCGCCGACTGACTATTCCATCCTTGGACCAGCGGAGTTCGAGCTCCTGCCCACGATGACGCCCGCGCCGGGGGAGGAATACACCGTCGTGTGGCCATGCGTCCTGTACGTGGACGCCTACAACCGTGGCCGATCCGAGCGTTACATCGGGGCAGTGCTCGCCGCGGCCGGCTTGTCCTTCGACCGGTTCGACTATCTCGATGCCTCAAGTTGCTGCAATGCACCGATGAGACGCAGCTTCGGAGGAACGACCTACAATCCCGGCGGCTACGGCAACAACGGCCTCACGGTGGAGCAGCTCTGCGGGTACCGGGTGGTCTTGTTCAGCCTCGGTCTGTTTGGGATTGGCTCGACCGAGTTTCCGGACTGGACGCTCTTCGAGGATTGGCTGGCGGCCACCGACTGCGGCCTGGCCAATGTGCGCCGCGGACTTATCCTCGACGGCAACGAGATCTGCGCGTTGACGGCCGGCCCCCAGTACCCGATGGCCCTCGACTTCGTCAACAATGTGCTGGGCGTCGACTACGTTGCCGGCAGCTACCGGGATCACAACGATGATGACGCCTACTGCGTGTATCTCGAGCCCAGCCAGAACGCGGTCTTCACGCCGGAGCAGCCCGGCATCGGCCTCTTCGACAACGGCTGCCCCAACGAGTTCGAGTACAACGTCCTCGGCGTCCATCCCGGCGTGCCCGACGTGGTGGGCAACCTGCGCTTCTACAGCTACCAGGGCACCGGCACCCAGACCTACGTCGACTACGCCCAGGTCGTCCGGCAGAAGATCCAGCCGGGCGTGGCCAA
>CAZRWW010000191.1:0-3012 GCA_964603725.1 uncultured bacterium | reverse complement strand
CCACACCGGCGGGCTGGTTCCCGGCGCGCGGCGACGGGGAGCGGCTCGACGGCCTCGAGCAAGCGGCCCGGCTCTACGGCGGCGAAGCGGCGGCCGGCGCGTCGGTCGAGGGCCCGGCGGACGGCCCGGGCGAGGACGGCGCGCCCGGGATCGACGCTCTCGAGCGTCCGGCCGCCAGCGGCCTTGTGTCGCTCTGGCAGCTCCACGGCCGCTACGTGCTCGCCCAGACGCGCAAGGGCCTGCTCGTCATCGACCAGCACGCGGCCCACGAGCGGATCCTCTACGAGCAGATCCGCGCTCGGCTGGCGCGCGGCGAGGCGAGCGCCCAGCAGACGTTCTTCCCGATCGTCCTTGAGCTGGACGACCAGGAGATGATCCTCTTCCAGGAGATCCGCGAGATGCTCGCGCGAATGGGCTTCGCGTTCGACGAGCTCGACGATCGCAGCGTGCTGGTGCGCGGCGTGCCGCCCCTGTGGCGCGCGCGCGGCGAGGGGGCCGTGCTGCGCGATCTGCTGGATGAAGCCCTGGGCCTGGGCCTGCGCGAGGGCCAGACCGTCGAGGGTCTGGCGCGCTCCTACGCCTGCCGCGCGGCCATCAAGGCCGGCGAGCCGCTCTCGGTCGAGGAGATGAACCACCTGGTCGATGCCCTCTTCGCGACCCAGCGCCCGCACGGCGATCCCCACGGCCGCCCGACCTTCGTGTTCCTGTCGCTGGCCGACCTCGACCGGCGCTTCGGCCGGGGAGGCGGCGGGTGACCGCCCCACGCGGGTCGGAAGGCGCGCCCGCGGCGAGCGTGGCAGGGTTTCTCGTCGGCCCGACCGCGGTGGGGAAGACCGCCGTCGCCATCGCGGTCGCGCGCCGTCTGGGCGCCGAGATCCTCTCGATCGACTCCCGCCAGATCTACCGGGGCCTCGATATCGGCACGGCCAAGCCCACGGCGGACGAGTGCGCTCAGGCGCCGCATCACCTGATCGATCTGTGCGCGCCGACCGAGCGCATGTCGGCCGCGCGCTTCGCCCAGCACTTCCAGGCGGCGTGCGCCGACCTGGCGCGCCGCGGCCGGATGGGCCTGGCGGTCGGCGGCGCCGGGCTGTATGTCGATGCGTGCCTGGGGCGACTCGATCCGCTGCCGCCCGCCGACGCGCGCGTGCGCGCGCGCCACGAGCTCATCGTCGCGCGCGAGGGGGCGAGCGCTCTGCACGAGCGGCTGCGCGCCGTCGATCCGGCCAGCGCCCGGCGGCTGGCCCCGGCCGACGTCCAGCGCGTCAGCCGGGCGCTCGAAGTGTGCGAGCTGAGCGGCCGCCCGCTGAGCGAGCAGCAGTCGCGCCGGGGCGCCTGGGATCTCGCCCGCGGCCCGCGCATGGTGCTGCTCTCGCGCGCGCGGGAGGAGCTGGAGGCGCGCATCGCGGCCCGGGCGCGGGCCATGGTGAGCGCGGGCCTTCTGGACGAGGTCGCGCGCCTCCTGGCGGAGGGCGTGCCGGAGGACTGCCCGGCCTTCGAGTCGATCGGCTACGGCGAGTTCGCCCGCGTGCTGCGCGGCGAGCAGGGGCTCCCGGAGGCGCTGGAAGCCTTCGTGCGGCGCACGCGGCGCTATGCCAAGCGGCAGATGACCTGGTTCCGCAACCGCTACCGCGGCGCGCTCGCGATGGAGATCGCGTTCGAGGAGAGCGCCGAGCGCACGGCGCAGCGCGTGCTGGCGGTCCTGGACACGCAAGCCGTTCCAGGAGATCCCCCTTGACACCCCCGCGCCGGGCGACTAGCGTGAGTGCGTCGGGCGGCTCGACGTCGCCCGGCGCGGATTCGAGCGGGTGTAACTCAGTGGTAGAGTATCAGCTTCCCAAGCTGAGAGTCGCGGGTTCAACCCCCGTCACCCGCTCCAGCTCACCCCGGCGAGACTCCCATTCGCCCGGACATGGGTGTCATCTTTGCGCAGAATCGACCGGACAGCCGGCCGGATAGTCAGAACAGGCAGGGGGATCCGATCGCGCGTCGGGTCCCCCGTCGTTATCATGGCGCAGCGGGCATCGCGCGGAAGGCCGTCGCATGAAGATCGCCGCCATCGAAGCCGGCACCCCGGCCGAGCGCGCGGGCCTGAAGCCCGGCGATGATCTCGTCGCCGTGAACGGGGCGCCGCTGCGCGATGCGCTCGATTTCACCTACCACAGCGACGGCGAGGCGCTGAGCCTGGAGCTGCGCCGCCCCGACGGGAGCATCGCCCGGATCGAGATCGAGCGCGACGAGGACGGGCGCCTGGGCCTCGTGCTGGCCGCGGATCCAGTGCGCTGCTGCGGCAACCGGTGCGTCTTCTGCTTCATCGACCAGAACCCGCCCGGCTTGCGCCCCAGCCTGTACGTCAAGGACGAGGACTATCGACTGTCGCCCTTCTACGGCAATTACGTGACGCTGACCAATCTGAAGGTCTGGGAGATCGAGCGCATCATCGAGCAGCACCTGGATCCGCTGTACGTCTCGGTGCACGCCACCGACCCGGCCGCGCGCGAGCGCCTGCTGCGCCGGCGCGAGCGCCGCCCGCTCGTACCGCTCATGCGCCGCCTGGGCGACGCCGGCATCACGATGCACACGCAGATCGTGCTGGTGCCCGGCTACAACGACGGCGCGGTGCTCGCGCGCACGCTGGACGACCTCGAGGCGCTGCACCCGGCGGTGCGCACCGTCGCGATCGTGCCCGTGGGCCTGACGCGCCACCGCGGCGAGCTGACGCCGCTGCGGCCGGTGAGCGCGCCGGAGGCGGCCGCGCTGCTCGATGAGCTCGAAGCGCGCGCCGAGCGCTGCCGGCGGCTGCTGGGCACGCGGCTCCATTTCGCCGCCGACGAGTTCTACCTCCTGGCCGGCCGGCGGCTGCCCGCGGCGGAGGCCTACGAGGGATTCCCGCAGATCGAGAACGGCGTCGGCCTGGTGCGCTCCTTCGAGCGCGAGCTGGCGCGGGCCAGGCGGGTCTACGGGCCCGGTGCGGGCGCGGCCGGCCGGGCGGCGCGTCCCGCCCGCGGCGGC
>CAZRWW010000190.1:0-3034 GCA_964603725.1 uncultured bacterium | reverse complement strand
TCTCCGATCCGCCCGTGATCGCCAAGATCCTCCACCACCTCCGCCTGCCCACCGAACCGCTGCCGATCGCACCAGCGCGCGGAGATACCACCGTGAGATCCGCCCTGACGCGGCCGGGCCCGTCCACAGCCTCAAGTCCCCGTGTCGCGGAAACCTGGGCGGCGGCGGCGCACCGCAACCTCAGGACCGTCTACGGCCGCCCCCCTCGGCCGGCCTGGCGAGAGGCGCCCCGGCGATGCTCGCACCGGGGGGCAGGGCGGAGCTGCGCGTGGTGGGGAGGAAGGGGAGAGGGATTCAGGCAGGATGAGCATCGCAACAGGCCTTGCGCGAGACGATGCCGGCGCAGCGCGGGTCAGATGGACCCCGCAATACACGCCCCCTTCCGGGGCTCTGGGCGCGGATGGTGGCTGGAACTCCTTATCCGCGCCAGACGACGCAGGATGAGACGGTCACGATCCGCCACCGCGACACGTTGGAGCAGGAGCGGTGCGCCATCGACCGGCTGCGCGAACGGCTCAGGGAGGTGATCGAGGTCTAGGCGGTGAGCAACTCCACGGGAGCCCCGCCAGGGATGTGTAGCACTCCTTGACTTCGCGTCCCGCGTCCTGGATTGCGCTTCCCCTTTCCAAGCGGCGCGTGCCCTGCAACTGGCCCCGAATGTGAGAGCACTGCGCAGGGCGCTTTGCGTTCGTGGTCAGGGAGGCGAGCATGACAACAGTAAGGACCCTCGGCGACGGTGCCTTCCCGGCGAGGCGCGCTCCCGAGGCCAACAGGTCATCCGCTCCGTACACGTGCTGCACCTCGCGCCGCTTGGTAAGGCGCAGCCAGAGTGCCCAATGCCGCAGCCACCGCGGATTCGCGTCGAAGCCGTTGGCGCTCGACAGAAGCTCCTTGCTCGTCCATTGAGGAGCTGATAATCTGCCACATAGTCAGGGCAGTGTTGCAACAGCTGTCGTATGATAGTCTAATAGCCCATGCATTTCGCGCCCGTGACCCAGGGGGCTCCGACGCCGCTGTTGTCCCCGGCGAGGGTCGGTGAGGACGCTTGTCAGAGATTATGGAGGGGCCAATGCGCACCGCGCTCCAATTGCTCGTTCCGTTCACCCTCGCAATCACGCTTCCAACCTTCTCCGCCTCCGCCCAGGAAACCACCGGCAGACTGGAGGGGTACATTGTCGATTCACAGGGAAGACCCGTCGCGAACGTCGAGGTCCTCGTGGCAGGACCTTCGCTTCATGCTCCGCGCGGAGTACTTACCAACCACCAGGGGCATTTTCTCGTCCTGGCGCTGCCCGTGGGGGAGTACTCGGTCGCACTCTCTCGTGCGCCCCATGCGACGCAGGTCCTCCGCGGCGTGCGCATTCAACTCGGCCAGACCGCATCGCTCGGAGAGGTACGCCTTCAGGAGCCGGTCTATAAGCTGGCACCGCTTGTCGTCTCTGGGCGCCCCCCGCTGGTCGATCCGACCGCCACCGTCCTGGGCAGCAACCTCGGCGCGACTGAATTCTCTGCTATCCCGACAGAGCGTGACTATCGAAGTATTGCGCTGCTGTTGCCCCACGTGAATGAGAGCTATCTCGGCGACGGCATCACGCTGGCAGGCGCGACTGGCCTCGAGACACGCTACTTCGTCGATGGCATCGACGTCACCGATCCTGTCAGAAGCAGCGGCGGCACCAGGCTGCCATGCAACTTCATCAAGGAGGTCCAGGTTCGCACGGGCGGTTATGAGGCGGAGTATCGGAGTTCACTGGGTGGCACGATCAATGTGGTCACCTACTCTGGTAGCAATGAGACCAAAGGACAGCTCTTCGGATACTTTCTCAATGACCAACTGGCAGGAGCATCGCGCCGGGGAGCCTTAGAAAGGGACAAGGGCGACTTCCAGCGGTTCGACGCAGGTTTCGGTCTCAGCGGGCCGATCCAGAAAAAGCGGCTATGGTACTACGTCGCTTACAGCCCTGCTGTTCTCCTGGAAGACATCGATATCCCCGGAATCGGCTTCCATGAAGACAAGACAACGGTCCACAGCTTCGCCGGCAAGCTGAGCTGGGGGAGTTCTAAGCATAGCCTGATCCTAACAGCGATCGGGGATCCAACGACCCGGAGCAGCGTTGGCGCGGTTCGCGGTGCCATCGTTGTTCCTGTGTCCTTCGCGAATGCTGATCCCTATTTGCACGATATCCGTACCGGCGGTGTCAACCTCGCGATGAGCGGGAAGCACACCCTGCGACACAATGCGATGCTAGAAACGTCAGTCTCGTTCGCGCTGCGGAAGGACAAACTTGTGCCGGCCACTCAGCGTGGCCGGGTAGATACGCTCTTCATTGATCAGGAGACCGGACTGTGGTCAGGGGGCAATCCGGACTACTTCGACGAGAACAGCGCCGTGTTCCTGGCGGGCCTCTCGGGTGTTTGGCTGATGCCATCGCATGAGATCAAAGCTGGCCTAGAGTACAAGGACAATCGTTGGGACTTCAACCAGGCAATGCGGGCGCTCTATCGGTTTGCGGATGACTACTTCTTCATGTTTCTTGCAGTGACGGAGGGCACGGTAAGCACTCGAGTTCCGGCGGCCTTTTTGCAGGACTCCTGGCGAGTGAGCAGGCGTGTGCGTGTGAATGCGGGTATACGATGGACTGGTGAGTATATTGTCGCTTCAACAGGCAAGGTGGCCCAGAGTATCCCTAATGAGTGGCAGCCGCGACTCGGCGTAACGTACCTGCCGGGTGAAAAGGGGCAGCAGAAGGTCTTTGCATCTCTAGGACGCTATTACGAGGAGTTACCGACCTACCCCCTGTTCTTCTATTACAATCAGGGAACCCGCTGGGACTGGATTGCGTTTGACCACGATCCGAGGATCGACCCCTCGAAGGGCGATACGACTGGTCTCTCCGGCGAGATTCAGCCCAGGATTCAGGGGCTGCAGGGTCTCTATTCTGACGAGATCACACTAGGATATGAACTACAGGTGGCGGAGAGTCCTCCGCCCCGCGGTTTCTTTGGACACCTTACTGGGGTAGCTTGACCCCAG
>CAZRWW010000189.1:0-3057 GCA_964603725.1 uncultured bacterium | reverse complement strand
CTCTGGGGCCTCGACCCACCGCGCCACGCCGATCCCGACGACCCCGCGGGCGCAGCACTCGACCTGCCCGACTCTCCGCGCCTGTACCCAGGGCGCGACCGCGACTCCGAAGACGCGTCGCTGGTGGCGCGGCCACCACCGTGAGGCCGCTCGCGGCGCTGACCGAGTCGCCCCGGGCCCGAGTCTGGGGCGGGGGACACTGGTGGGTATCGCCGCACCGCAACCTCAGGACCGTCTACGGCCGACCCCCTCGGTCGACCTGGCGAGCGCCGCCCCAGTGATGCTCGCGCGAGCGGGGCAGGGCGGAGCTGTGCCCGGTGCGGGGGGTAGCCAGAGGGATTCAGACAGGATGAGCATCGCAACAGGGCTGGCGCGAGCCGGTGCCAGCGCGCCGCCGGTCAGCGGGACCCCACCAGCCCCGCCCTCGCACGTCTGCCCCCGTCCCATCTGGGACTCCGGGCGCGTAAGGCGGTTCGATCTTCCTACGCGCATCTACGGGTCTAGGACTGCCACCTCGCAGTCGTTGATCTCCCCCCTCGGTGTTGGTGACTCAGGCCATCATCGCGGCGACCCGACTGCGACCTTTGCCTCGGAGGTGAAGACGCCCATGAGGCCCTATGAGAACCCAGTGGATGACGCGATTGCCCATGCGCGTCGACCACGATCACGCATCATGTTCCACTTGTCACAGAGCCGTTGTCCGCGTATCCTACTCTCCGAACGTGCAACCTGTGCAAGCATCACTTCGCGTCCGGGAGGTTTCTGATGCGCGCCAGTAGTGCTGCTCTCGCCGTTTTGTTCGTGTGGTCCTTCTTTCAATCGCCGGCTTGCGGCCGGTCGTGGCTGATACGTCCTGACGGCTCCGGCGATGCGCCGACTATCCAGGCGGGGATTGACTCAGCAAGTGTGGAAGACACCGTTCTTGTTGCGTGCGGCACTTACTATGAACGTGACATCGTGCTTAAGTCGCAGGTTCATCTCCGGAGCGCGACTGGGTATGCTGACTGCGCCACAATCGACGCGCAAGGCAACGGGTCGGTCATCAGATGCGACAACCTTGAGGTTGCCTATGGCCTAAGTGGATTCACGATCGCCCGTGCAGCAACCAGCGGGGTGTTCTGGAGGGGGTGCACCGGACCCGTGATGTTCTGCAACCTGGTAGGCAACTCTGGAATTCAGGGAGGTGCCGCCAGGATCGAGGGAGGCCTCGGGCCCCAATTCTACTGCTGCGTGTTTTCCCATAACGATGCGGTCGGCGATGGAGGAGGGCTGTACACGGAACAAGACTACCTGCTTCTGTATCGATGCACATTCCATGGAAACTCCTCGGGAGCCTCTGGTGGCGCGGTAGCCTGCAGTTCAGATGAACTGGGGCTGCAGATGGAGGAGTGCACGCTTGCCGTGAACGCCGCAGTCCAGGGAGGCGCTGGCATCTCCTGCCTGGATGCATCGGGCTTGACCTTGCGCAACAGCATCCTTGCGTTCGGCGCCGGGGGGGAAGCAGTCCGTTGCGCAAGTGGATCGGGAAACCCCGTCGTGCAGTGCTGTGACTTGTTTGGCAACAGCGGCGGGGACTGGACAGGCCCTCTGGAACCGTTGCTCGGGCAGGACGGCAACATGTCGGAGGATCCCTTGTTCTGTGATCCGGCAACGGGCGATTTCACGCTCCAGGAATGCTCCCCTTGTGGCCCGCTGAGCTCACCTCACCCAGAGTGTGGTCTGATCGGTGCCTGGCCGATTGGTTGCGGGGGAACTCCGGTGACGCGCATTTCCTGGGGGGGGCTCAAAGCCCTCTTTAGCCGCTGACCGGGTCGAGCCTGCGAGTGCGGGAACCGGTGAGGGGAGCATGATCTGGGCGACGGAAAGCCCCTGTGTGCCCACTCGAGGGCTGGTGCTCGAATCCTGAATGGGTCAAGTTGAATCATGTACTAGCACGAGTACTCATGAATACAGATCAAGGAGGACGACCATGCGCAGGAGTGCCATCGTGCTTTGTGCCCTTCTCGGCCTTGTGCCGATCGTTGCCGCGGACCAGAGCGATCTCGAGGGTGGCGTCTTCATCGCCCACCGCCCGTCGGCGATGCAGTTTTCGAGCGATCCACCTCCGGAAGGATGGTGCCAGCACTACCTGGACAGCTACGCGATCACCTCCTGCGAGGAGCAGGTGAACCGGATCGACACATCGGATGACGTAATCTGGGTCGTCCTCTCGGCCTGGGATGAAAGCAAGCGATTCTGCGGGACCGAGTTCGGACTGGGATCCTATTCCCCTGAAAGCTTCGTCTTCGCTGGCTTTGGCCCGTGCTTTCCGAATGAAGGGCTGGAAATCCCAACCGCGAACTGGCCGGGACCAAACCAAGGCACGGCGTTCGTGGTGACCCAAGACGCCTGGACCGGGAACTTGGTCCCGGTTTACTGGTTTGCCGGCTACGCATACTCTGAGGGCGTCCTGCCGCTCAGCATCGATCCCACCACGGGCTTTGGGGGGTGGACCAACTGCGAGGACCCGCCCATAGTCTCGGCGGCAACCGGGTTCGGGAGCATGGGCCTCTTCACGGATGGCGTCTACGTGTGTCCCGGCTCTGGCGGTCTCGGGCCACAAGGGGTTGGAGCCTGATGTCTGGGCGAGTCTTGTCGGTTGCTCACCGCTGAAGTATGCGAGGGTGCGCGAGGTGAGTTCCATCCCGGCGCTGGGTCCTGCACCCCGAATCCCTGTCTGCTCACGGGGCTGGAGGAGCCACTCGGCGGAGGTGTCAGAGCTGAGACGGCAGAGATGTACTACCCGGACCCCGGGTTCCGGCCAAACACGTTCTACCTGGATCCCTCCACGGATGGGGAGATCGCGTTCTTTGTCGGAACGGTTTCCGGCTTGTTCCTACCAGCGTCGCTGCTTGTCGAGGTCTATCCCACGAGACCCGAGAGTGCCCCTGCGGTCTACTCTGAGCAGATCCGCTTGGACGCGCAGGGCGATCAGAGAATCGGTCCGCTTCAGTGGTCGATTGTACCCTGTTCCCCTTGCCTGAGTTGACACTTTCGTCGTAGGAGATTCCCCAACAA
>CAZRWW010000188.1:0-3196 GCA_964603725.1 uncultured bacterium | reverse complement strand
CTGTTTCTCATGGACAGCGAGTCGGGGGTGAGCGAGCGCGCTTTGGCCCAACGGGGGCTCGCCCGGCTGCACGAAGTCCGGGGCGGGACGACGGCACGCGCATCGCTGCGGGTCCTCGTCGGGGGGCTGGGACTCGGCATCACACTGCGGGAACTCCTCGACAGCCCGGCCGTCGGCCACGCGCACGTGGTCGAGCTTCTTGAGCCCCTTGTGGCCTGGAACCGCGCGCGGCTGACCTTTCTGAACGGCGGGGCGCTTGATGATCCGCGCGTGTCGATCGAGACCGGCGATCTGCTCGACTTCCTGGAGCAGGAGCCCCAGCCGTATGACCTGGTCCTGCTCGACGTCGACAACGGACCCACGATGCTGTCGCTGCCTGCCAACTCGAGGCTCTATGCGGCCGAGGGGTTGGGCCGTCTTCGCCGGTGGCTCGCTCCGCAGAGCGTGGCGGTCTTCTGGGCCACGGAAGTGGCAGCCGGGTTCGAGCGCGCGCTGGCAGAGCAGAAGGGCGCACTGTGGTTCCGGGAGACAGTCGGCTGGCGGCCCGCGCGCGGCGGCCGCGAGTTCTGCGACGTGCTCTACTTCCTGGTCACGGGGTCCCCGCCGGTGGCGGGTTGAGCCGGTCCGGGTCTGGCGGCGGGTCCCAGGCTCCCGGGGGCAGCCCGCGACAGCGGAGGTGGCCGCGGCGCAGGGGGCGATCCGGCAACTTATTGGGGCACAATCAATTACGGGGTGGCGCCGGCGCCAGTCCGTAAGCTGTTGTCCTGCAGTTGTTTAGAGATTCGCGCCTTGCGCCGGCCCCGCGGGCCCCCGTTCCAAACGCGACGGCCGGTGTCGCGGCCCGGTGGCCGGTGTCGCGGCCCGGTGGCCGGTGTCGCGGCCCGGTGGTCGGTGTCGCGGCCCGGTGGTCGGCCCCCCCGCCCGAAACGGGTCGGCTCAATCCAGGACCACGACCGCCCGGCGCTCTATGTACCCTGGGGCGCGCATTCTGACGAAGTAGATTCCGGACGGCGCCTGCGGCGCATCCTGTGCGCCCCGCCGCCATTCGACCGCGTGATGCCCGGCCACCAGCACCCCGTCCACCAGCGTGGCTACCAGCCGGCCGGCGGCGTCGTATACGCGCAGGCTGACCGTAGCGGTTTGCGGCACCTCGAGGTTGATGCGCGTGGAGCGGCGCAGTGGATTCGGCTGGATCGGCCCCAAGGAGAATCGATCGGGCTCCCGGCCGTTGGCGGCGACCACGGAGTAGTCGCACAGCGACGCGGCGTCGCCCTCATTGCCCGAGAAGTCCGTGGCCGTGACGTGGTAGCAGAGGCGCGGCGGCTGGGGCAGGACGAAGCTGGTCCCGGACGTGCGGCCGAGCAAGACAGCGGTCGAGTCGAACTGCTCGCTGCTCGAACCATAGATCGAGAAGTAGTCGAAGTCCCCCGCGCCGGACTCCTCCCAGGCGAGCAGCGTGGGCGACACGAGCCGCAAGTCCTCCGGCGGCTCAGGGGCCAGGTTGTCCATGGAATAGCCGCTGTCGGGTTGTGAATCGAAGTAGACCGTTGGGACGGCTGTGTGCGCCCGCAAGAAGAAGACCGACCAGCACTGGCCGGCCGCGATCGTCGAATCGCACACCGTGGCGCCGATCGTCGCGTAGGTCGCCTCCCCGCAGGCCGGCAGGCTCAGGACGTATTCCCACTCGCCGGGAGGGTATGTGCCGATCGGCGTCGCCCGGGAGGCGTCTGGGTGCGCCGGGCCCTGGTCGCCCTCGTCGATGCGGCGCCACAGGCTGTATTGCGTGATGGGGGGATCGCCCCCGATCACGTCCGTGCAGGCCCGGTGCCAGCGGAGGCGCACGGCGCGCCCTTGATCGTTGGGCACGTCCTTGACGGAGGTGATGCCATAGAGCTGGCAGCCTTCGGGCAGGGCGCCGATCCGCCCGCACCCCGTCGCGGCGAGGCACGGGGAGTCGCAGGACAGATGCACGTCGCCCCCGGCGAGGCTGCAGAAGAGCGGGTCGGCGGAGAAGTTGCCGTTCACTCCCTGTTGGGACGCGATGCACCCGGTCCAGTCCCCGCGGGGGTTGCCGAAGACGTCGCAACAGGACAAGACCGGCGCGCCGGCCGCGCCGCAGTCAAAGGCGGCGCACAGGTCATTGAAGGCGATGATGCAGTTCTCGAAGACGGGGGCCGCAACGCCGGCCAACGCCACGGCGCTCCCGTTGAAGCCCGCCGGCGAGTTCCCCGCCAGGGTGCACTGGCGGAAGATCGCGGAGGCCGCGTTGCAGAAGGCCGCTGCACCGTTGTCGGCCTGGCAGGCGACGATGACGCAGTTGAGGATGGTGGGTGCGGCGCCCGAGCAGCGCAGGCCCGCGCCCTCCGAGGCCTCGGTTCCCGGGGGTATGCATCCCCCTCGAATCGTGACCGCATCCAGAACCGATCCCGGACCTTCCCCCGAATGGAAGTCGAAACCGCGATGGGGTTCGTTGGGCGCACCCCCACAGTCGATGACGCAGGCGTGCGGGTTGCGGCTCTGCGACCGGACCGTGAACGCCTTGCCGTGGAAGTCGAGATCGCGGTTGTTCGGTCCGCTGAAGACGCCGTCGGTCAGCTCGATGGTGTCTGCGTGCGATGCGGCGTCAAGCGCGGCCTGGATCGTCGGGAAGTCCCCCGAGCCGTCGGGCGCCACTGTATAGGTCTGGGGACAGGGGTTGGGATCACACGAAGTGACGCTGGCCAGGAACGTGCCCCCCAGCGCGTCGCATTCGAGCTGCGTGCGGATCGAGCAGATCTCGCCGACACAGCAGGCCGCTGAGGGCTCCGTGCTGGGGCCCACCCGGATGCCCTCCATGTTGATGCCCATCGCTCCCCGGCGATCCCCCGGGACCTGGTAGATGCCTGGCGGCGTGAAGCAGTCGACGAATGCGGCGAGCTGCGTCGAGGGATTGACGTCGATGGGGATCACCTCCACGCCGTAGTAGGCGTAGCCCGCGAATTGGTAAACGGGACGCCAGTTTCCGGTCCAAGGCGTGTCCGTGCTCGTGATGGTCGTGCCCTCGTTCGGCCCCGGCCACCCGTAGGTGGGAAGCTCCAGACCGGATCCGTACACCTGGAAGCACGGACCGTAACTAATGAACCCGAAGTTGAACGCCGTGTAACTCCCGAAGCCGAGCTCTGTGCCGCACCAGGTCTTATCCTCTGGCCACGCCGCC
>CAZRWW010000187.1:0-3271 GCA_964603725.1 uncultured bacterium | reverse complement strand
CTGGGCGGCCTGCGCGCGTGGGGCCGGCTCGAGCCGGGGCGCGCGATCGGCGAGGTCGAGCCGCTCTTCCCGCGGATCGAGACGCGGGAGCGCACGGGGGCAGGCGCCGGGGGGAGCGCGGGCGCGGCGGCCGCTGCGGGCGCGGGAGCAGGCCCGGGCGACAGGACGAGCGCGTCGGCACCCGCCGCCGCGGCGATTCCGGAGGGAGTGATGCTGGTCGACATCGATACGTTCTTCAAGTCGCAGCTACGCGTGGCGAAGGTTCTGCGCGCCGAACGCGTGCCGAAGGCGGACCGGCTCCTGCGCATGGACATCACCCTGGGCGACGAGGAGCGCCAGATCGTGGCGGGCATCGCCGAGCACTACCCGCCCGAGCAGATGGTCGGGCGCCTGATCGTCGTCGTCGCCAACCTCGAGCCGGCGCAGATCCGCGGGCTCGAGTCGCGCGGGATGCTGCTGGCGGCCAAGGCGGGCAAGACCGTGCGCCTGGTCACGATCGACGGCGAGGTGCCGCCGGGGTCGGAGGTGGGGTAGGCCTGTACGTGTCCCATCCTTCTTCGGGCATCAGTTCTTGAACAGCGTCTTGATCTGCCCCCACGTGGTCGCAAGAGATGGGGTGGGCCCGCACCCCACGGGCCATGCGCCAATCTGGTCGCACTCCGGATTGGGCGGTGTGAACGGCGCGCAAGGCGAGTCCTCACGCAGGGAGAAGTCGAGGTTCGGCTCGTCGCAGAAGAAGGGATCCGCGCAGATGTTGCCGTTCACCCCCAACTGATTGGCGATGGATCCGGTCCAGTCCCCGCCAGCGTTTCCGTATATGTCACAGCAGGCAAGATCCAGATGCGAGCCCGATCCCTCCCCGAAGAAGGCCCCCCCCTCTATTGCAAACGCCAAGACGGTGTTCTCCAGCGTGCCCGTGCCCACCACGTAGGTGTGGATGGCCCCGCCCTGCTGGGCCGCGTTCCTGCTAAGCGTGCACTGGACCAGTGCCAAGTCAGCAATTCATATGCGCACGGCCCCACCAATACTGGCGCGATTGTGAGAGAGAGTGCAACGCACGAGCGTGGCAAAGCCACCCATGCAAGAACTCACTGCACCCCCGGCGGAGGCTCTGTTCTCCAGGAACACGCAACCCTCGACCAGCGGGCTGCCGAAGTTCTCGCAGTACAAGGCCCCTCCATCGGCCGTGTCAGTCTGGGAACCGTTTCCCACCAAGACGCAGTCATTTATGGTCGGCGATGCCCCATCGCAACAGACAGCACTGCCAGTCACGTGGCGCCCACCGGTAATCGTGATGCCCGCAACCACCGAGGCCCTACCCTCTTCGCTGTGGAAATAGAACGCCCGATGGTGTTCGCTCTGACTCCCCTCGCAGTCGATCACGCATCCCGTGGCGCCACTCTGCGAGCGCACGGTGATTGCCTTTCCGAGGAAGTCAATGTCCCGGTTGCCGTCACCTCTGAACACGCCATCCGTCAACTCGACCACGTCGCCGGCACCCGCGAAAGAGACCGCCGCTTGGATCGTCGGGAAGTCACCAGCGCCGTCCGGCGAGACGAGATACACCGCCGCCACGACCGGTTCCCCGGTGAAGATGGAAGTGGCGGCGATCACGTAGGCCAATCGGGGAGTCACACCCGCACCTCCTATCGTATGAGGGAGACCCTCGACAATGCATGAGTGGCACCCTTGGTTAGAGTCAGGAAGTAGATGCCCCCCGGCACTGGCTTGCCCAGCTCGTCCGTTCCGTCCCACCACACGACATGTGGGCCTCCACGCATGCAGTGTTTCTGCAGCACGCGGACCAGTCGACCGTTCACGTCGTGCACAGTCAGACTGGTGTCATCGGTCTCAATGCCCACGGCAAGCTGATACCGCACGGCCGTTTCCCTAGAGAAGGGGCTCGGTCCCGAGGGCCCTAGAGTGCATCCACAGAGCTTCGGGCCCCGGTCAGGGACGTCACTACCAGAACATCCGAAGCCCCAGGCACCTACGAATCCACAGCCAGGCGGGCTGTTGCCTTCGGCGCATGGGGAGTCGGGTTCCAGCCGAAGGTCGCCGGTCTCGGGGTCGCAGAAGAGCGGATCGGCAGAAAAGTTGCCATTCGTTCCAAGCTGGCCTGCAATGCAGCCGACCCAGTCGCCCCCCGCGTTGCCGTACAGGTCCGAGCACCCGAGTACCGCATTCACGCTGTCGCCGCATGCTATTGCGGCTCCCGTTGAGCAGAATGATATGATCGTCTCATCAATCACCACGGAGGTTCCCTCTTGGGTGACAAGCAGCCCCCCGCCGTTGGTGCAAGCATTGCCGTAGAAGGTGCATCGCTGAAGAGTGACCGCAGATGCTGCGCCGACTAAGAGAGCCCCTCCCCCCCAGCTTCCAGATCCCTGTGCGGCATTCGCGGCAAACGTGCAGTGCTCGATACGTGGGTTGGCTGGGGCGTTGAGGAAAGACGCAGCACCGCCACCAATCCCCGCAGTATTCCCTTTGAAGGTGCAGTCCGTGATGAGCGGTGCGCCGACTCCACCCGTTGCGAGTCCGCCCCCGTATCTCAAGGCCGTATTGCCGCTGAAAGCGCAACCCATTAGCCGAGGAGAAGCACTTCCACTGCAGAACATGCCGCCGCCAAACCCCGCGGTGCCGTTTCCAGCAAGGACGCACCGCTGTATGGTCGGAGAGGTCGCATCATGGCAGTAGACCCCACCGCCGTTGCAGAACGGTCACGACCACCCGGACTTCTCGTAGGAGTACCCGTTCTTCATGGTGATGTCCTGCAGCTTTGCCTCTCGGGTCTCGCCGGTCTGAAAGATGAAGGCCCGGTGTGGTTCAGCCGAACTGCCGCCACAATCGATGATGCACGAGTCGGCACGCCCGCTCTGCGATCGCACGATGACGGGTCTTCCACGAAAGTCCACGTCCCGATTGCCACTCCCAGAAAAGAGGCCATCGGTGAGTTCCACGATGTCACATCCAGCATCTATGGCTGCCTGGATCGTCTCGTACGTCCCGGTTCCCAGAGGATTCACGATGCAGAGGATCTGCTCGCCGAGCGTTGGGCACGGATTCTGATCGCAGGTTGTGTAAGCCAGATAGAAGTCCCCGCCCAGATCGTGGCAGCCCAACGGCGTCGTCACTTGGCAGTCGTTGCCGATGCAACAGACACCCTGTAGTGGACCGCCCCCTTCACCCATGGTCTGAGCACCCGAGAACAACCCACCCTCGGCACCCGGCGGACAGGCGTACGTCCCGTCCCGAAACAGCCCCATCCCGC
>CAZRWW010000186.1:0-3280 GCA_964603725.1 uncultured bacterium | reverse complement strand
CAACCCGAAGTCACCATACCAGTTGGCGAAGCCCAACCGAATCCTGACGCGGTAGGCCGATTCGATCCTATCTTGTTATTATGATATCAGTTACGCCGTGACCATCAGCACACGCTATGCCGCCATCCAGGGACGACGTAATCTATATCGATATAATCAGATAGGATCGGTCCAACACCAGCCTTCAGTTCACAAGGCACAAGTCAGCCTCGCCAGACCCTGCTGCACCATTTTTGTATAGACATAGAGTCTGATTATGAACTATTATGTTCTTGTGCGTGGGACCTGACGGTTCCGATTCTCTCGCCTGGACCCGCACTCCCCGCGCATCGCCTGGCGGGACTCGCGACGATCGATCCCAGCCGGATGTCCACTCGCTGGCGAGACCGGTCGCACCGGAGCGAGGAGAGAAGCCATGCTGAAGTTCGCGCGCGGGCCGCTGTTCGTGCTCCGTGTGCTCGTGATCCTGGCGTTCGTGCTGATGGGAACCTCCGCGTCCGCCGCGCCCGGCGAGCGGCAGTGCCTGCCTCCGCCGATGGGGTCGGGCGAGGAGCCGGACGTGCTGCGGGGCGTGCCGGGGCTGCCGGCCCCCGGCCACCGGGGCGTCCGCGCCGACACGATCTGGTTTGGCGGCGACGACGGCGGCGGCGTGGCCGTTCAGGGCGGGGTGTGGGACTTCGAGACCCCCGGATCCAACGGGTTCCAGGGCTGGACCTCGATCGACGTGACCGAGAACCCGGGCGTCTGCTTCGGGCGGGTCACGGAGGTCGACTTCATCACGCACGGAGACCCCTGCGTCCCGATTCAACCCGGGAACTCCGGCATGCTCTGGTGCGGCATCCACGAGGACGAGGCCGACCGGCGCGACTTCGTCGCCGGCATGGGCTACCAGAACCACATGTGCCAGCGCGCTCTGTCGCCCGTGTGGCCCATTGACCCGGCGACCGACGCGGTTGATCTCTCGTTTCTCTACTTCAACGACTCCGAGCTGCACTACGACTACACCTATGTGGAGGTGCTCTGCCGTGACATCTCGGGCGAGCTCATCGACACCTACACGCTCGCGGCCTTCGACGGGGTGCTCGGCAGTCCCACCGCGCTGGCCGCCTTCGGAACCGCAGGCCCCGAGATTCCGGCCGGGACGCTCGACCCGGCGACCGCGACGATCCAGCTCGAGATCCGAATGGAGTCCGATGAAGGCTGGTCGGACGAAGACGGCCTGTACGACACCCCATGCGGGCCTTTCGGAGCGGATGACGTCTCGGTGACGATCGGCGCCACGGCGCACGCTTTCGACTTCGAGGATGGACCGCAGGGCTGGACCTTCGAGCGCTGCGCCGGGGCGGGCTCGTTCATGGCCCTGCACGACGAAGCCGTGTGGCGAGACTGGGTGGACGAGGCGGGTGTGGCGTGCGCTTGCCCGCTCGCGGGCAAGACGCTCGGGCTCGTCGACGCGCAGCACAGCCCCTATTGGCCACCGGGACTCGCTCCGGGCCAGCACGAGCTGGCCGTGAGCGGCACGGTGGCACGGGCGGGATTCGGCTGGCCGGAGTGGAACACGGCGGTGGTCGCGCAGGACTTCTTCGCCTATTTCCCGCAGTCCGCGGGCGCGTGCTACCGGCCAGGCTACCGGTTCTACCCCTACACGAGCGAAGCCAACCCCGTGCCCCATTGGTCACCGCCACGTGGCCGTCAGGCGACCTGGCTGTACACCAGCTCCCCCTACTGCGGCACCTGGCTTGTGAACCTGTCGGCGATGACCACCGACCCGCTGCCCGCCGCCTGGGACTCGCTAAAGTTCGTTCTTGAGGTCTACTGCAGCTGCGACGCGTTAGGTGTGCCACCCTCGATCTGCACCGAGGAAGGGGCCACCCGCGGAGCGCCTCTGCTGGACAACGTGCGCACGGGCCTGACGCACGTGCCAGATGCCCCCCAGATCAATCTCTACTGCGCGGCCGAGTTCCAGGACGGCTACGGGCAGAACTACCCCACTTACCTAGAGCCCACCGATCGGGGCAACGCCAACATCGTCTTCGACCTGTCGATGGACAACTCCCAGAAGAACAGCTGGCATGGCGACAGCTCGGTGATCGGCGGTCCGATCGTCGGGTCGGAGGCCGAGCGCTTCCTGTGCGATTTCTGCTTTCGCATACCGCGCGCGGGCGCGCGGCAGCAGATGATCCCCGAGTACCAGGAGTGGAGGTCGCGCCTGGCAGGCGACCCGGAGGAGGGCTTCGTCTGCGCGCTGATGGATTCCCTGGAGACCAACGACCACACCCAGATCTGGCGAAACAGGTTCGCCACCTACTTCCACGAGGACGACCCGGGCTTCGACGCTGCCTTTCCCGACTACCGCACTCACCAGGAGATCCTCCCCGACGGCGTCTTCGTCCCCGGGACGCGCGTCGAATACTACTTCCGGTCTTACTGGTACCATGGCGGGGCCCCACCGAGTGAGTTCTTCATCCTGGGCCCATGGGAGTTCGAGATCCTCCCCACGATGACGCTCGCGCCCGGCCAGGAGTTCTCGGTGCAGTGGCCCTGCGTTCTGTACGTCGATGCCTTCAACTACGGCTCCGAGCCGTACTTCAACGCGGTGCTGGCCGAGGCGGGATTGTCCTTCGACCGGTTCGACTACTTCACCGGATGTTGCGGATGCTACGCGCCCCTGAAACGCGACCTGGGCGGCGGGTCGTACAACCCGGGCGGCTACGGGAACAACGGCCTCACACTCCAGCAGCTCTGCGGGTACCGGCTGATCCTGTTCAGCACCGGCTCGTTCGGATTCGGCGCCACCGAGCGCCAGGACTGGAGCCTCCTCGGGGACTGGCTGGCCGCGACCGACTGCGGCCTGGCCAACGTGCGCCGCGGGCTCATCCTCGACGGCAATGGGATCGGCGCCATCGGGGCCGACCCCGTGCAGGGGCTGGCCATCTACTTTTCCCACACGGTCCTCGGCTTCGACCTCGTCGACTACCGCTATCGCGTGTACAATGACGACGACGCCTACTGCGTCTATCTCGAGCCCAGCCAGAACGCCGTCTTCACGCCGGAGCAGCCCGGCATCGGCCTCTTCGGCAACGGCTGTCCCCAGCGATACAATTACAGCGTCCTCAGTGTCTATCCCGGCGTGCCCGACGTGGTGGGCAACCTCCGGTTCTACAGCTACCAGGGCACCGGTACCCAGCCCTACGTCGACTACGCCCAGGTCGTCCGGCAGAAGATCCAGCCGGGCGTGGCCAACTGGATGAGCGTCGTGAACGGCTTCAGCCTGCACTAC
>CAZRWW010000185.1:0-3341 GCA_964603725.1 uncultured bacterium | reverse complement strand
GGCAGCGGGGCATCGCTGGAGGCCGCGCCGCTACCGGGAGCTGAGCTGCCACAAGCGCGCCCCGCCCCGAGCTCACCCGGCCCAACCGCAATCCCCTCCAATCCGTTGCGTAGTCGCGCCTTCTTGGGTACCCTCCTGGCGGTCAGTGCCCGTCGCGGCCCTCGGCGCTCAGGCGCCGGCCGCCGATGGCCCGAGAACTCGAGCCGGAGGGAGCCGAAGCTCGTGAGTGGTCAGGAGACGACGGCCCTGTGGCCGCTGGCGCTCTTCTTCGCCGCCGTGCTCGGCTTGGTCGCCGTCATGATCGGCCTGTCGCACGTGTTGGGCGAGCGCCACCGCGCCCGGGCGACCGGCGAGCCGTTCGAGGCCGGCATCGTCTCCACGGGATCCGCCCGCCTGCGCCTGTCCGCCAAGTTCTACCTGCTGGCGGTGTTCTTCGTGATCTTCGACCTCGAGGCCGCCTTCCTGGTCGCCTGGGCCGTGGCCGCGCGCGAGCTCGGGTGGCCGGGGTACATCGGGGCAGTCATCTTCATGGCGGTGCTGGGCGTGGCGCTGGCCTACCTGTGGCGCATCGGGGCGCTCGACTGGGGCACGAGCGCGGTGATGAGGCGCCTGCGCGCCGCCGGTGGCGCCCAGGCCGGGCCACGGCTGCCTGCCGGGCACGACGCCTCGAACCTACGGGGGCCCCGGCCATGAAGCGCTGGACCCTCTACCGGCCCGGCCAGGCCGGCCCCGTGCCCCGGCTCGTGGAAGCCGACCGGCCGCCGCGCCGCGTCACGTCCGCACTGCCGGCGCAGCCGGGATCATCCATCCGCCCCGTCCCGCCCGAGCGCGCCGATGCGGCGCTCGAGGAGGCGGCCCGTGACAACATCCTCCTCGCCCGTCTCGAAGATCTCCTCGCCTGGGGCCGCAAGAACTCGGTCTGGCCCTATGCCTTCGGCCTCTCGTGCTGCTTCGTCGAGATGGCGACGAGCCTCACCAGCAAGTTCGACATCGCGCGCTTCGGCTCGGAGGTCATCCGCGGCTCGCCGCGCCAGGCGGACCTGATGATCGTGGCCGGGACGCCCTTCATCAAGATGGCGCCCATCATCCAGCGCCTGCACGACCAGCTCGCGGCGCCGCGCTGGGTGATCGCCATGGGCGCGTGCGCCTGCTCGGGGGGCATGTACGACATCTACAGCGTCGTGCAAGGGGTCGACAAGTTTCTGCCGGTCGATGTCTACGTGCCGGGCTGCCCGCCGCGGCCCGATGCGTTCATGGAAGGCTTGCTCTTGCTGCGCGCGGCGATCGGCACCGAGCGCCGCCCGCTGAGCTGGGTGGTGGGCCCGCAGGGCGTCCGCCGGCCCGAGATGCCCGCCATGCGGGACCTGAAGCGGGCCGAGCGCCAGAAGGCGGACGTGCTGCGCCCGCCGACCGAGGTGGAGTAGGGTGGGGAAGGCCACGGGAACAGCCGCCGGGACCGCCGCGGCAAGCGCCAACCAGTCGGCCAGCCAGCCGGCGATCCTGCGCGATCTGGCCGAGCGCCTCGGCGCCGAGGTCGTGCGGGGGCAAGATACGCGCGACGGCATCCCCACCTGCTGGATCCACGTCGATGTTCTGCTCGACGCGCTGCGTTATCTCAAGCACGAGGTCGCGCAACCCTACCGCCTGCTCTACGATTTGACCGCCATCGACGAGCGCCTGCGCACGCACCGCGCGGACCAGCCGCCGGCCGACTTCAGCGTCGTTTACCTGCTGTTCTCCTTCGATCGCAATGAGTACTTGCGCGTCAAGGTCGCTCTGGAGGGGGAATACCCGCACTTGCCGAGCGTCGTCTCCATCTGGCCGATGGCCGACTGGTACGAGTGCGAAGTGTGGGACATGTTCGGCATCCGCTTCGACGGCCACCCGCACTTGCGCCGGATCCTCATGCCCGCCACCTGGCAGGGCCACCCGCTGCGCAAGGAGCACCCCGCGCGCGCGACCGAGATGGGGCCGTTCCAGCAGCCGCCCGAGCGCGTCGATCGCGAGCAGGAGGCGCTGCGCTTCCGCCCCGAGGAGTGGGGTCTTCCCCCTGAGCGCGAGGGGCGCGACCTGATGATCCTCAACCTCGGGCCGCAGCACCCGGGCACGCACGGGGTGCTGCGCGTGATCGTGCAACTCGACGGCGAGGAGATCGTCGACCTGGTGCCCGAGATCGGCTTCCACCATCGCGGCGCCGAGAAGATGGGCGAGCGCCAGTCGTGGCACAGCTACATCCCTTATACAGACCGGATCGATTACCTGGGCGGCGTCCTCAACAATCTGCCCTACTGCCTGGCGGTGGAACGGCTCGCCGGCATCACCGTGCCCCCGCGCGCGCAGGTGATCCGCGTCATGATGGGCGAGTTCTTCCGCATCGCCAGCCACCTGGTCTGGTACGGCACCTTCGCGCAGGACATCGGCGCGCTCTCGCCGGTCTTCTACATGTTCACCGACCGCGAGCGCATCCTCGAGATCGTCGAGGCGATCTGCGGCGGCCGGATGCACCCGAGCTGGTTCCGCATCGGCGGCGTGGCGCACGATCTCCCCAACGGCTGGGACAAGATGGTGCGCCGCTTCGTCGACTACCTGCCGCGCCGGCTGGACGAGTACGACAAGCTCGTCATGGAGAACGCCATCCTGCAAGCGCGCACCCGGGGCATCGGTCGCTGCTCGCTTGAGGAGGCGATCGACTGGGGCATGACGGGTCCGGGCCTGCGCGCCTGCGGCCTCGCGTGGGACTGGCGCAGGAAGCAGCCCTACAGCGGCTACGAGCAGTTCGACTTCGAGATTCCGATCGCCCACGGCGGCGACTGCTACGACCGCGCCGTCGTGCGCGTCGCCGAGATGCGCCAGAGCCTGCGCATCATCCGCCAGTGCCTGGACTCGATGCCCGGCGGGCCGTACAAGGCCGATCACCCGCAGGCGACGCCGCCCATGAAGGAGAAGACCATGCAGGACATCGAGACGCTCATCACGCACTTCCTGGGCGTCTCGTGGGGGCCGGTCATCCCGGCGGGGGAGGCGTTCGCCGGCATCGAGGCGAGCAAGGGCGCCAACGGCTACTACCTGGTGAGCGATGGCGGCACGATGTCCTACCGCACGCGCATCCGCGTGCCGTCGTTCGCGCACATGCAGATGCTGCCCCTCTTGTCGCGAGGGCTGATGATCCCGGACCTGATGGCCATTCTGGGGGCGATGGACTTCGTGCTGGCGGACATCGATCGGTGAGCCGCTCGCCGGCGGGCCCCGAGTGGGGCACGCCGCGCACCGGCAGCGAGAGGGGAAGCGGATAGGGGCCGATGCTGAGCGCTGAAGAGAGACAGGAGATCGAGGCCATCCTC
>CAZRWW010000184.1:0-3367 GCA_964603725.1 uncultured bacterium | reverse complement strand
CCGTGGGCGAAGTCCCAGATCACCGCCTCCGCCGCGCGCGTCAGCGCGGTCCCGACCGTCGCCTTCCGGAAGCTGAAGGCCGTCTCCGGGGGACGTTCCAGGTAGAGCATCGGCAGACCTCCATGGGAAGAAGCCCCCGCCCGCGTCGGGGGCTGTCAGATGCACAGGTAGGCCATCAAGGCTTCGATGGCCTGGCCGGGGGAACCGTCCCAGCGCGCGGGGCGCGCCAGCATCTCCAGCGCCCCCAGCACGTAGCCCGCCCACGTCGCGTTGATGCCCGCCGCCGTGAGGGGCGGATCAAACACATCCACCGGGGGCACGGGCCACGCCGGCGGCGGCCACTCACCCGCGCGAGGACTGAAACTGCTCGCGCGCGAACTCGAGCGCGGTCAGGTCCTCCTCGCGGCTGTCGCAGGGCTGGATGACGCCGGAGCCGCCCACGCCGGTGAGGTTGATGCCGGTGCGCATGGCGGTGATGAAGGCGGCGACGGCGGTGTCCTCCACATCCACCGCGCGCGAGCCGGCGGCGATGAGGGCTTCGTCGAAGGTGGGCAGGCGCAGGCCGGAGTAGAAGCCGCCCTCGGTGCGGAACTGGAAGCGGGCGCCCTCCTCCACGTCGCTGTTGGCGGCGGCGGCAGGGGTAAGGCCCAGGGTGGACAGGTCGAGGTCGTGGACCAGGCCGATGCGGGTGATGGCGCCGGTGACGAGGGGGTCGATGAGCTTGGCGAGCTCGCCGGCGAAGAGCCTGGCGTCGTCGAAGTCGGTGGCGCCGGGGAGCTTGACCTCGGTGGTGGAGGTCTTGGTCTTCTCGTCCTGGATGCTGAAGAGAATGGCGAACGTCATGGGTTACGCTCCTTTTTGGACTTGGACATGCTCAGAACGTGCTCACGGGGCGCCGCAAGGCCGGTCAGCCGGCAAACGGCGCCGGGGGATGCACCTGCGGCGAGCCGGGGCCGGCAGGCGCGGACGGCCCGGCGGGACCCGAAGGCCCCAAAAAGTCGCCCGGCAGGCGGTAGGTGAGGACGGGCGCGCCCTGGGGCTGGGCGGTGACGGCGGCGATGAGCGCGCCGGACTGCACCAGGGCGTCCAGGCGCTCGCGCACGTCGCGGTGGTCCGCCAGGCGCTCCATCAGGGTCTCGTGGGTGATCTCGCCGCCGGCGGCGGTCACCGCCTGGGCGACGATCTCCACCATGTCGGCGTGGGTCTTGCGGGGCATGAGCACACCTCCTTGGGTGAAAACGTGACGGCAGGGTTAACCCTGCCGTCAGCATACGCGCTGTCAAGGCCGTTGGGAAGGCGAAAAAACACCTTCCGTCCGGGGTTCCGGTGAATTTTCACCACGCGCGGCCAGGAACAGCAGGAAGGAGGGCACCTCGATGAGCCAGGTGCTGCCCGCCTGCCGCGCCCGGAAGCGCCCCTCGTCGATCCAGCGCCGCACGGTGGTGTAAGCGTAGAACCAGCGCGCCTCGACCTCGCTGATGGTGGTCACCATGTCGAGCAGTTCCGGCGGCCTGGGGTTGATCTCGCTCATGTCTTCTTCCTCGTGCACCGGCACGGCCTGGGCGCCGCCGCGCGCTGGCGCTTGCAGGTCAGCGCCTTGCACAAAGCCAGGACCGGGCAGCCCAGGGCGTCGCAGGCGGCGGTGTAGGCGCCCATGCCCCTGGAGGGGCAGTGCGCGCGAATCCACGCCGCCGCATCGTCGCGTTGACTCACAGCAGCCGCTCCTGTTTCAGGTAGGGCAATCCGCGCCGCGCCAGCCAGGTGGGGACAGCCTCCCACGCGGGCGGCAGCGGGTCGCCAGGTCTCCACGTGGCTTGAATGCTGAGATGGCAGCGCTGGCACAATGCGACCAGGTTCGCATCGGCGCAGTTGGCCGGGTCGCCGTCGAGGTGGTGCACGGTCAGGGTGTGCCCGCTGGCGGGGTCATGCGGATGCCCGCAGTGCTCACACCGCCAGCCCGCCGCGTCCTTCACCCGCGCGGCGATCCTCGGCCACGCCGAGGGATACGCGCCCTTACACTTGCGCCGCCGGCTCATGCTGCTCCCCTTGCTGCTTCAGCCGCCGCACGATACGGGGCGTGTTCTTCTGGCGCTTCAGCCGCCGCTCCTCGGCCCGGTCGCCCGGCAGGGTAGCGACGACCTGGTAGGTGATGCCGCGCTGGTTGGCCGCGCGGCACATCGCCGCGCCCCATCCCGCCCGATGCTCGGCGAGGCGGTCGGCCAGGTCCCGGTCATCGCTGCAAAAGCCAATGTAGTAGCGCGCCTGCCCGCGCGGGTTGTTCACGTCGCCCAGTGGTGCGCTGAATTCGAGGATGTAGATCATGGCTGCCGCTCCAGCGCCTCCAGGACCAGGCGGCGCAGGTCCCCGCCCGCCGTCACGAAGTCGGTGAGGTCCTTCCCCTGCGGCAGCCCCAGGCGGCGCACCCGCGCCGAGAGCGCCCCGAAGCGCCGCGCCGCCGCTTCGCCTGCGGCGTCGGCGTCGTGCGCGGCCAGGATCACCGGCGCGCCCGCCAGCAGCGGCAGCCAGCGGTCGGCAAGGGGGTTGCTGGCGCTGCCCAGGCTCACCACGCTCACCCGGTCGCCGGCGACCTGCCACGCCAGCAGCGCGTCGAACTCGCCTTCGGTCACCAGGACCGGGCGGCCTGGCTCGACCGGCGCGGGCAGGTACAGCCCGCCCGCGCTCCCCCCGGCGACGTTGCGGTACTTGCACCCCGGCCGGTGGTCTGGGCGGCGCACGTTCACGCGCCACAGGGCAGCGTCCGCGTCGTGCCACCAGGGGATCAGGATGCCGGCGGGCACGCTCAGGCCCTCCTGCCGCACGTAGCCGCGTCCGGGCACGAAGCCCAGCAGGCCGCGCCGCCAGGTCCGCTCTGCCAAGCCGCGCGTGCGCAGGTAGGCCCGCGCCCGGTCAGCCGCCGGGGTTTGCGCGAACAGCAGGCAGCGATTGGCGTCGACGCATACCATCAGCGCCCGGTTCTGCCAGGCGTCGGGCGGCGGTTCGGCGGCGGGATTTGTAGCCTGCGCCGGCGCCAGCGGACGCAGGTTGGCGGCTTTTGCCGCCGGTAGCGCTGCGGAATTCGTCGCGCCCAGCCGCGCGCAGGCCTCCACGAACGTAAGCCCCGGCTCGCGCCACCGCAGGTAACTGACCGCGTCGCCCTTCGCGCCGCACCGGCGGCACCAGAAGCGGCCCGGCTTGTCATCCGATGGGCGCGGCCACACGCGGAAGCGGTCGCGGCCACCGCAGACCGGGCACGGCCCGGCGTACTCCCCGCCGTTGGTTTGCGCCACGCGCTTGAGGGGCGTGTCCGGCAGAATCAACGCCAGCAGATCGACGCTGTCCAGCAGATTTAGCACATTTGTGTTCATAC
>CAZRWW010000183.1:0-3644 GCA_964603725.1 uncultured bacterium | reverse complement strand
GTATCGCTATTCTGGACAAACTGGGTGAGCTGACCGGTGCCCGCGTAGTACGGTCCGTCACTCAATTCGCAATTGATGTAGAGATGGATTGGGTCTGGGTCTGGAGCGAAGGTGGCACAGACGTGGACCCACTCGTTGAGAGGGATGGCTGCTTCTGAGTACCGCTCGGAGATGTACTCACTGTCCGGGAGGCCGGTGGGATTACCATCGCTAATCTCGAGGAACAGATAGTCAGCGTCCCCATCCTCATCAAGATCAATCAGCCCGAATTGGTAGGAGTCATCAGAGGGCCCGCTGGGACCCCATTTGCTGACGATATTCACGCCGCGGCCGGAAACCACTGGGTAGGCGCGAAGGTAGATCCAAGCTTGGAGCGTGATGGTTACCATTCCGTCCAGACCCGTTCCGTCGGGGACCTCCACGTAGCCAGATAGACCGTCCAGACTTGCCCCACTATCGCAGTTTGCAGCGACGTAAGCAGACCCGCCATGAAGAGTGCCATTGTGGTCATTTCCGCTCAAGTCATTGGCTGTGCCGTCAAAGGGCCACCAACTGACGACGGAAGCCATCGCTGGGGTAGCACCGAGGAGGCATGGCAGCACCAGCCAGCACCACACGTTGCTGCGCGACATGAGAACACCTCCTTGCCCCGGAGGGCTGCTGTGACAGATGACAGGGGCCGGCCAGGCGGCAAAGCCGCCGGAGGAAGCCCGGCCGCGTGAATGAGAGTGAGCGGTCGAAGACGACCGCAGAAACACCGCTGTCTGATTCTCTGGAAGCGTCACGGCTTTGCCCAACGCATGCATCACCAGCGGGACGGGACGGCGCGGGACTGGCGTCAGCCAGGCCCGTGACGGCCGGAACCGACTGGTGAATGCAGTTGTTGGCCGATCCATCCCACCACGCCGATACTCACGCTCGACATCGATCTACCCGACCCATCGTGTAGTATAGCCCTCACGCGGATTGTATCCCAGGGACATCATGTGCACGATCGTCAGGCGCAGATGGGGCCTATGTTGTACCCCGGCGCCGACGTCGCGTTGCCTGGCGAATCAATTCCTCCCGTAGCACGCGACGGAGGGTGTCCTCGATGTTCTGCTCCTTTCGGCCGATGTACTCCCGCAGGGCCAGATTGATGAGTGCTTGGTAGCTTCCGCCGCCAGCGGCATGAACCTGGGCCCGGAACCAGTCCAAAACATCATCATCAATGCGAATCGTGATCCGGGTCTTGTTCCGGGGAACAGGGACGATGGGACCGCGCTTGCCTTTGCTGAAATCGTATTCCGCTCGCATAGTCCTACACCTCGTAGTGCCGCCGCTCTCGAGGCGTTGCTTTGCGCGCCGAGATCAGGCGAATCGTATCATCGTGCCAGGTGTAAACAACCACCAGGAGTTGACCGAGGAAGTCGCATCCGATGGAAACGAACCGATCCTCGGCGTGGCGGTCGTCGGGGAGCGTGACGGCAAGGGGATCGCTGAAGACGCCTACGGCGTCCGCGAAATCGACCCCGTGTTTCTGGCGGTTCGCCTCAGCCTTGCCCGGATCCCACTCGTACTGCATGCGGACACAATATGCACATATGTGCAGATAGGTCAAGTGGTCAATCCAAGGGGCTGGTCGTCACTTCCAGGCCGGTGGAGTGCATCAAGTTCTCGATGATCGTTCGAGAAAGGCATCCGTCTTGGGTCGGCCAACGAGAGGATCACCGGCGTGTGGGCCGGCCGCGGCCCTGGCCCCGCAGGGCAGCAGCTGGGTACCCGCGTCCACGGCCAGGGCCGTGGACGGGCCACGCGTCTGGTGAATGCAGGGTTGGGCCGATTGTCATCGGCGACCAAGCCAGTAGAATGGCCTTCGTCTGACATTCATCACAGCGAGTATGCGAATCCTGTCGCGCTTGACTGCATAGAGTAGAGCGTACGGGAAGCGCGCCACTAAACGACGACGGATGCCTGAGTGGATTGATGTTCCGGCCTCGGGATGGTGCGCGATCAGCTCGGAGCACCGTTGTACTTCAGTCAAGAGTGCGGTACCAAGCCCGTGGCATTCGTGCTCATAGTACTGGGCGGCATCATTGAGCTCGAGCTCCGCCAGCGGATGGAAGACGATCCGCTGGCTCACTTCAGGCGTGCCCTAGCATCGCGAAGCACGTCGGTAGCTTCGCGGCCAGCACCGGGGTCGGCGTCAAGCTCTGCATCGCGCCGGAGGGCCTCCTCGGTCCAGATCTTGGCGCTCTCTTCCGGTGACAAAGCCTCGAGGCTCTCGATCAGCCTCCCTGCCAGTCGGGCGCGCGACTGCGGATCGAGCCGCAGGGCCGCAGCTTCGAGTTCTTCGTGCGTCATGATCAGATTCTACCTCATCTGGTTGCGGCGTGGATCCCAGGATCTGATGCACCTGGGGCGCCGGATCGCGACCGTGGAACCCATTGTCTCCTATTGCGTTGCGCGCAGACGAGTCGTGTCGGAACCAGGCATCAATTCAGGCTGTGCCCCTGCGCATCGAACGGCCAACGTCTACTCCGGGTGTGGTACCCCGGCAATCGCGCGGCAGTTCGAGGGTTCCTTTCTCTATTGTCGGCTTCTGGTGTTCTCTCGACTGCCGGGGGCCGTGCTGGTTCGTCTCCACGTCTCAGGTCGCTGAGCGTCAAGGGTCTTCAGGCCCAACGCGCGAATAAGCGGCGGGGTCTCCCAGGGTCTTCTGGCGCGCGACTGGCGCACGCCAGGCGCGTGCCAGGCGGGGACGCCAGTCCCCGTCCGCTCGATTCGATTGTTGGCACCTGCCATCTCGAGGATCATACCACCCGGCCGGTCGATTCGTCTCCCCCTCCTCTCCCGAGCAGGTTCGGATCGGCCGAGGCGAGCAACCGGCTGCGTGCACAGACGAGACCAAGCCAAGTCGGCGATAGATGGATACCGACGGTAGCGGTGGTGGAGCAACTCCCGCGATCGGCGGCGGACGCCCGAGGGTGAATCGTGTCGATGACAGGACCGGCGTTCATGATCAAGCGCTCCGGTGCTGACTCGCGCGGGCCAAGGACCGGCGGCCGCCGCCCGGGGCAGTCCGTGGGGCGACCTCAGAGAGTCCTACGACCAGAAGCCGGTCATGAAGCTTGCGAGAGCGGATGGCGGCGGCCGCCGGGGCGAGGAGGTACACCAGCGGGGAGTTGAGCGCCCGGCCGCTCTTGGTGTGAAGAAGGTTGCTCCGAGATCGGCGCGAAGCGCCCGCGCGTGAGTTGTGCGATCCGATCGCCGGAGCCCTCGAGTTCACGCGCTCTGGAGTGTCCCGGGCGGACGAAGCTCGTGCAGTCAACGGGGCGGAGAAGCCCGTCCTTTCAGAACCTCCCTCTCTGTTCAGGTGCCAACGAAAGAATGAGCGGCGGGGCCACCGACCTTCAGCGGCGCGCGACTGGCGTAAGCCGGGCGCGTGCCAGCCGGGGACGCCAGTCCCCGCCCGCTCGATTCGCTTGTTCTCCGGTCTCCTTTGTCGTCGTCCCGCGTTTGGACGAGCCACTCTACCACAACTCTGCGGGCAGCATGGATGACGTGCGTTCCGATCCTCCCCACGCCATCGTGGCCGGCGGTGTTCGACGGTGTACCGCCCCCGGCTTCTTGGACACAAGTGTGAGTGTATAGGCCCAACCGGA
>CAZRWW010000182.1:0-3650 GCA_964603725.1 uncultured bacterium | reverse complement strand
ATGATGCTCGCCTTGTTCCGGTACGGGGTCGTTGCTCCCCTGATCGAACAGGAGCAGTGGGCGCCGGGTGAACGCACGCGCGTCGTGCGCCAGATCGCGGCCTGCTCCCATTATCTGCCGGGCCAGGGACCGATCGAGGTGAGCGAGCGCACTGTTTACGCCTGGCTCCGGCTCTACCGCACGGGCGGCATCGAGGCCCTCCGGCCGTGCTGGCGCAAGGATCGCGGCCAGGGCCGGGCGGTGGACGACCGTCTGCTGAGCCGGGCCGTCGCCTTGCGCCGGGAGAACCCGGATGCGCCGGCCTCCCCGCGCGGCAAGGCGGTTGGATAGCAACGAGAGGTCTCGCTGCGGAATCACAGCTCAGGTCCTCACGACGGTCCGCAGTTCTTCGGGGTCGATGTTAAGCTGAATGCGCCAGCGGCGCAGGCGCTTCCCCTCGGCCGGGAGCACGGGGTCCAGACGGACGTAGGTTGCCGTCAGTTCAGCGCGAAGGCGGTCCAGGTCCTGCGCCGCGGCCAGGTCGTAGGTCTCCAGCAGGAACCCCAGCCGGCGCGTGACTGCTCCAATGCCGATCCGCTCGGCGTACTGAACGAGACGGCCGGCGTTCACATCCTGGCGACGCATCCAGAGGCCCTTGGCGACCTCGGTCAGACCGCCGCAGTGCTCGGGCTGCTTGAGCCCGTCGATGATCGTCCGCTCCAGGTCGCTCACGCGCACCTTCTCCTGCTTGGTCACCCAGTGCTCGGTGAGACCGAAGAGGTGCTTGCGCCGGCACCGGACGAACCGGAACTCGACGCCCAGCGCGGTCACGAGCCGCCGAGGCTTGGGGCTGCTCACCATGACGACCAGCTGGGGCTGGGTCGTCATCCCGTGGATCTCCATGGCAGTGGCGTGGGAGAGGTAGTACTCCTCACCGCGCATGATCTCCCGGGCGACGACGAGCGGGTTCCCTGAGTACTGCCGCTCCCTTCCCAGCTCATAGGGGACTAGAACGAAGAGGCCGGGCTTGAGCCGGGCCACCACGCCCCGGTCCACGAGCTTGCGGACGAAGCTCCTGGCGGAGGTCTCCGAGAGCCCCGTGATGTCCCGGACATCCTCGAGGCGGAAGACAACGTGGCTCCGCTCGTGGAGCGTCATCAAGAGCTTGGCCCCTTGGGGGCCCAGGGTCTTGAGAGATGTACTGTTTGTCCGCATTTCGTGCCTTCTTGGGGCACATTCTAGGCCTACGATAGTCCTCGGTCAAGCCAGGGAACTGCACTATGGTCTGTTCGTGCCCCCTGAGAGCGTGAGCAGCAGTCCACATAGGGGCGGAACTGCCGTTCGATGAAGCGCGGATAGCCTTCGCCATGGAGCCTGGGGGCCTGGGCGAGGAAGGTCTCGAGGTGCTCGCGGACGATGGCGTGCAGGACGCTCTTCTCGGGCTCGCGGCGGTGGTAGCCGTGCGGCAACGGTGCGGTGGCCGCATCGGGATGGCGCTGATAGGCGATCGTGGGCAGCGAGGGATCGAGAGACCCCGCGGTGGGCCCGGTGGTCGCCGTAGCTGTGGACGAAGGTCGGGCTGTGCGCGCCGTCTGCGCCATGCCCCGCGGCAGTAGCCAGATCGGGGTCGGGGTGTGGCGGGTTGCTCCTCGGGCTGCGAGTCATCGAGCGAGGCCGCGCCGCTACCGGGAGCTGAGCTGCCCCGAGTAGCGGCGGTTCGTCGCGCCCCACCGCAGCTGCCGACCCGGGGCAGACGACGTGGCTAGCCGCCGATGCCTGCTTGCCGGAGTGCGCGCCGGACCTCGCGGTAGATGGCGCCGAACTCGGGGAGATCGGCCATCTGCGTGGCGAGGCGGACCTGCCAGAGCTTCCGGTAGCGCGCCTCCTTGCTGGCGAACTCGTCGTCCACCTCCGCCAGCGTCAACCCCCGGAAGCTCCTCTTCCGAGGATGGGGGTGACATGCTGATCGGCGAGATGGCGGTGTCCGTAGCCCTGATCGAGAGCAGGATTCATGTCTTCAGGGGTTGTCGCGTCATGCTGGATGTCGACCTTGCAGCGCTTCATGCGGTCGAAGCGAAGCACCTGACCCCGGCAAGTCAGGCGCAACGCTGACAGATTCCCCGAGGACTCCGTTTCGGCCTACGCGGCAGAAAGTTAGGGACTTGAAGTGCCAGACTGGCACTTCAGGTTCGTGGTGTTGCAGGCGGCGGAGCTGGCGCTTGCCTTCACTGATCAGGGAGTCGCAATGCTCTCCAGCGTGCTTCGCAGCAAGCGGGCAGTGCTGGTCTACATCGAGATCGTGCGGGCACTCGTGAAGCTGCGATGAATGCTCATCCCCCATGCAGATCTGGCCCAGCAGCTGGAGGGGCTCGAGAAAGAGCTTGGCGCCCAATTCAAGGTCGTCTTTCTGGCGATTCGCCGGCTCATGGCCACACCAGGGCCTTCTTGCCGTCAGCGGAGTACGGCACTATTCTCCGGTCACATAGATCACTGCCGAACTGCGAAGGCCGTCCAGCGAGGCCGAAATTGTAACCTCGCCCGGCGTGTCAGCGCGAAACAGGGCGCTGCTGGCGGTTCCTGACCTGACGCCCCAGGACACATCGGAGACGATCTGCAGGAATACAATCGTGCTGTCAGATACCTGCCAATCTACCGGCTGGCCGACCAACTCCCATCCCACGCTGTCCTTGGCGTGAGCCACAATCCAGAAATCGGACCCAAGGGCCGCCGTCAGGGAATCGGGATCAAGTGACAGCGATCGGGCTGCGACCGCTTCTCCGATGACCGAGAGTGTAGCCGATGCGTGCTTCCCAGCGGCGTTGACGCCAAAGCCGATCTTGGTGGTGCCCGGGCCAGTGCCGTGCACGTGCGCGATCGCGCGGAAACCCCCGGTAACGTCCACGGTATCGACCAGGGCCACGCTCTGATCAATAGAGCCCCATCCCATGTCCCACATGAGCAGGTCGATATTGGTTCTCACCACGACGTCGACAACACGCCCCTCGACCACCGTGATCCTGCTGGGGCTGACACTCATCCAGTATTCTTCTTCCTCAAGATCGCCCAGAATGTCGCAGCCACCCAGAAGCAACACCGGCAACAGGAGCGCCGCGCGTGCACGCAACGACGCTGGCTGGCACCTGTTCATCTTCTCCACCTTTCAACCAAGGCGTTGAATCACGCCCCCGTAGTGGGCCAAAACCCAGGCGACGTCATGCGGCCCGCCGATAGTAGTACCGGAGCAGACCACCGAGACGTTCCCGGCACGCCACCCGGCCGCGGCCCATGGCGCCCGGCCGCTCGATCAGCTCGTTGCCGAGACCTTGGTGGTTCCTTTCCAGATGGTAATGCTCCACGTACTCGGACACGACTCTGCGCGGATGGCGCTCACCCTGCGGGATCACCCGCGACAGGCATTCTTCCCGGATCGAGCGGACGAACCTCTCCGCGTACGCGCTCAGGTCCGGGCTCTGCGCTGGGAGCTTCACGGTCCTCACCCCGGCGGACCGCAGAACCTGTCGAAGCTCAGTCGTGAACAGCGGGTCGCGGTCGTGGATGAGGTAGCCAGTTCCCTTCAGGAAGCCGTCCTCCGCATCGGTCAGATTGCGCGCCATCTGCTAAATGCCTTCGCCTGATTCTGCATCATGTCTTGACGGGGGTGAAGCAGGAAC
>CAZRWW010000181.1:0-3701 GCA_964603725.1 uncultured bacterium | reverse complement strand
TCTTCTACACGGGCTACCTGCACGCGCGCTACAAGCGCGGCTGGCAGGGACGGCGGGCCGCGATCCTGGCCATCATCGGCTTCGCGATGGTGATCCTGTCGTTTCTGGGCAACCTGTTCCTCGGCGGACAGCACTCGTACGAGAGCCTGGGGTAGAACCCGGGCCCGCGCGCCGGCTCGCCATCGCGGGCTCGCCATCGTGGGCCCGCCCACCCTTGCGCGATCGCGGGATCGCGCCTTATCTCACCACCAGGACCGCTCGCGTCGCCGTCTGGCCCCCGCCGCTCAGGCGCGCGAAGTATGCGCCGGCCGCGACATCCAGCCCGGAGCGATCCCGCCCGTCCCAGCGGATGACGTGCTGGCCGGTCTCGAGCTCGCCCAGCGGCAGCGCGGCCACCTGACGTCCCGACGCGTCGAGGATCTCGAGCCGCACCGGCCCCGGCGAGGGCTGCTGGAAGATCAGCTCCGTCTCGCCCGCCGCGGGGTTGGGCCGAATCGTCTCGAAGCGCAGCCGCGGCGAGGCGCCGAGGGACTGCGGCCCGCCCACGCCGGCCATCGGATCGGGGATCCACGTCGCGCCCCCGGTCGCGTGCTGCGCGGGATAGGGCTGGGTGAAGCCGACCCACTGCCCGCCGATGCCCTGGGAGAGGTCGTAGGCGAAGAGCGGGATGCTCTCGTCGCCGCGCGTCGCCGCGATGTAGACGGTGTTGTTGCCGACCGCGAGGGCGCGCCCCTGGCTGTTGGACGCCGGGATCGGGCTGGCGATGAAGGTCATCGCTCCCGTGTCGATATCGATGCGATAGAGCCCCGAGACGCCGTACTCGGTGTAGCCGTAGAGCTTGTCGTCCACGGGGTTGTAATCGAGGCCGAAGAAGCGAAAGCCGGTGCCGGTGTAGACGTCCAGCACCAGGGTAGCCGCGCCGGTGGCCGGATTGATCGCGTAGATGCCCTTGGGCTCGGCGTAATTGGAGAAGCCCCACAGCGTGCCGCGGCCGTAGGCCAGAGCACTGATGTCGACGCTGATCGTGCTCAGCTGCTGCGGCGGACCCGCCAGCGTCGACTTGTAGAGCCGCGTCGTGAAGGGACCGTTGCACAGATAGAGCAATCCCTCGGGCGTTGCCGCGGCGCCGCTCACGTCGAGGTTGAAGTGGTTCGTCCAGGTCACGCTGGGAAAGCCGCTCAGGTCGGAGGACTTGGTCGGCTGGATCGGCGAGGTCTCGAGGCCCACGAAGAGCCGCTGCGCATGGGCGGGCAGCAGCGTCGAGAAACTCAGGAGCGCAACGATGCAGAGCGGCACACAGAGACGCATGGCAGGACCTCCGCGTGGCAGGGTGAAAGGCCGACGGTGCCTGTCCGAGGTGCAGGTTTGAGGATACGGGGGCGGCGCGCGCGCCGTCAAGCGCGTCAGGATCTACCGCCCCCCGGTCGCCCAGGCGTACCGCCCCTGCAGACAGATCCGGTCTTCCGCCCGGAACCTTCCCAGCGCCCCGTCCGCGGTTCCATCGACCAGCAGCACACCGGCCACCACGCCGAAGCCCATCTCGGGCGACCAGGCGAGCTCGATCTTGGTGAAGCGGTCGCCGCGCTCGAGATCGACCAGCGACTCGACGTCCAGGCGCGTGAAGCGGCCCGGCTCCGCGCGCAGGCGCGCGAGGGCGCCGTGCCGGAAGAGGTGCCGGTAGCGGGCAAGGTCCGGCGAGGTGGACTCGCGATGCGCCTCGTCGAACGAGTACTGCACCAGCACGTTGAGATCGCCGCCGAAGCCCAGATGCGCGAAGGTTCGGTCGATGCCGATCCCGGCCCGCGTGTAAGCCGATTCCGCGGCGCGCCCGGCGACCGCCTCGGGCCACAGGCGCGCCGCTTCAAGGCGCAGCGTGCCGGGCCCGAGGGCACGCGCCAGGTCCGCGCCCGCGACCACGTGCCGCGCGTACGCCAGATCCACTCGGAGCAGCGCGTGACCGTCCGCGGTGAGCGTGGACTCGGCCGCCTGGACAAAGGTGGGCAGACGATCATGAGCTCGGGCGAGGCAAACGCCGATGTCCCAGCCGCCGGACCGCAGATCCAGTCGGGCGCCGCCCTCTGCCGAGGAGAGATCCTTGTCGGGCGCCATTCGCCGGCCTTCCCGGAACTCAGCCGGCCACGCGCCCAGGTCGCCCGCCGACACGGAGTCGGGAAACAGGCACCAGGGATTGTCGCCATCGAACGATAGGATGTCCGGTTCGAACACCGGCACCCAGACTGCGCCGAGAACAATCGGGCCCGTGTACAAGTCCAACCTGGCCGCCCAGATCGGCTCGTCGCGGTCCTCCAGCGGGTCGATCAGGTCGCGGCGCCGGAAGACGTCCGTCGGGCGCAGGCTGTCCAGGCGACCCCAGCGCACGTGCTGTCGGCCGGCGGCGATCTCCACCGGGCCCGCGGCGACGCTGGCGTAGCCCTCGGCCACGAACAGCCGGTCTCGCTCGGGCAGGATCCGATCCGCCCGCCAGCGTACGTCGCAGGCGCCGTGCAGATGAAGCCCGTCATCGTAGACGAGGCGCGCTCCCCCGGTGAGCGCCGAGCGGGTGAGCGGGTTGTCCTGGACGAGGGCCCGGAACTGCTCGCCCTCGGCGCTCAGCGTCAGCCGCAGCGGCGTGCCGGCTTGCGCCGGTCGCGCGCTCAGCGGCAGCCACGGCGGCGACGCGAACGACGCCAGGAGCAGCAGCGACAGGATCACCGTCCTCCGGCGCCCGTCCGCCGGTGCTCGCTCCCGCGCGCTCATCCCGGCCGCCTGAGCGCGCGCTCGGTGAAGATCCGCTCGGGGATCGGCTCATCCCAACGGCGCGCCTTGACCACGATCACCGTGGCGTGGCCGGTGCGCAGATTGCGCAGCTCCGTGCGATCCCAGCGCCAGCGCTCCCCGACCGTGACCGGCTGCGAGTTGCGGGCCTCCTTGAGCGGCCGGCCATCGCGGCCGTAGAACTCCGCCCGCGGACAGATGAGCCGCTCCGGGTCCACGTAGTATACGCGGCGGCTGTACAAGGACTGCGCCTGTAGTCCGGACGCGATCGGACGAGCCTCGAGCACCTGACAGTCTGTGCCCTCGACGTCGGCCCGGCCCGACAGGCTGAACTCATACTCATCCAACCGCAGATCGGTGAGGTCCTCATAGCTGAAATCGGTGCCCATATAGGTGTCGCCGCGGTTCGCCGCGGCGATGCGCCGGGTGGTGTGATAGGCCGGCAGGTAGATCCACCAGTCATCGTCTCGATCGGCGTTCTCCAGCGCGAGCACCCCGGCGCCGGCCATCTCGGGGGGCGTGTGAAAGCGCGTGACGCGCGCCATCCGGCCGTTCTCGCGCCGCTTCAGGTAGACCGTCGTCGCGCGCTGGCGCGTCGCCCCGGCCGAGTCGACCAGCGACATCGTGAGCTCGACGATCTCATCTTGCGCGGCCGCCATCTCCTGGACCCGCCGCATCAGCTCGCGGCCCGCGTCCGCGCCATCGACCGGGGGCCCTTGCGCGAGCGCGCCGGTGCACGCCAGCGCCGCGACCAGCGCGCCGGCCCCAACGCCGGCCAGCAGCCGCGCCGCCGCGCCGGCCCGGGCCCCGGCCCGCTTCCACCGCATGGCGGTCATCATTCGATCACCCTCTGCCGCAGAGCAGTCGCCAGGTCCACCGCCAGGATCCCGCGCACCGCCGGCAGTACCACCAACGGCGTCAGCGCC
>CAZRWW010000180.1:0-3743 GCA_964603725.1 uncultured bacterium | reverse complement strand
GCGGCGCGGGCGCCGAGCGTCCCTGCGGCCAGCGCGCCGAGCGACGCTGCGGCCAGCGCGCCGAGCGTCCCTGCGGCCAGCGCACCGAGGGCCCACGCGCTCAGGGCGCAGGCCGTCGCCGCGATCGTCGCGCGCGCGCGCGGCCTGCGCCGGGCGTCTGGAGACGCGCTCTTCATGGGGATGCGGAAGCCCATCGCTATACGGATCGGCCGATTCGCCCCGGGTGATGAGCCCGAGCCCTGTCCGCGTCCGGCCGGAGGAGCTTCCCCTCAATGTCAGTGCGTGGGAGGGGCGCTCGCGGCGGCCATGAGGAGTCGCCGGCGGGTGAGCTCGAGCGCCTCGGGTGCGCTGTCGCCGCCGATGCCGGCGCGGCCCATGGTCGCCGCGGCCACGAGGGTCGTGCCCGAACCGCAGAACAGGTCCGCCACGCGATCGCCGGGATCCGTGACCAGCGCCAGGATCCGGGCCAGGAGGGCGAGCGGCTTCTGCGTGGGGAAGGCGACGCGCTCGGGGCTGTTGCCGCGCAGGGCCGCGATCTCCCACACGTCGCGCAGCAAGGCGAGGCGATAGGGGCCGCGCTCGTCGACGAGCACGCCGGCGTTGGAGAAGCCGTAGCGGTGGGCCAGATCGGAGCGTTCGCGCTGGGGGCGGAACTTGTAGCGGCCCGTCTTGGCGTAGAAGAGGATCGTGTCGTGCTTGCGCGCCAGGCAGCGGGCGCCGGCGCCGCCCGTGCGGTAGGACCAGATGATCTCGTTGACGAACTGCCGGCGGCCGAAGACCCGGTCCAGGGCGACCTTGACCTCGTGGACGGCGTGCCAATCGAGATGCAGGAACAGGCTGCCGGTGGGGCGCAGCGCATCGCGCATGACGGCCACGCGCTCGGCCAACCAGCCGACGTAGTGCTCGCGTCCGCCGGGCCAACGATCCTCGAACCTCGCGCGCGGCGAGTCTGCCCCCGCGCCGGCGCGGCGCGTCGCGCCCGCGTCGCAGCGCGCGCGGCCGGTGAAGAAGGGCGGGTCCGCGTAGATGAGGTCGATGCTCGCCGAGCGCAGGCTTTGCGCCACGATGAGCGCATCGCCCAGGAGCAGCGCCCAGGGAGCGACGCTCTCGGGTCGGCCGGCGGTCGCGGTGGTCTGGGCGCGCCCGGCCGCTGCGCCCGGTCGCCCGGGGCTCTCAGGCGAGGCTGCGAATCGCTCCATGTCCGGTCCTCCCAGCGCCCCTGGCGCCGCCGTCCGCCGCACGCGCCGGCCCGCGGCAACTTGCGGTGGAGACGGGGGAGAGTATAGTCTCAGCAGCGGCTATGGGCACGCCCAAGGAAGGGAGGTCTCAATGCCGGTGGATGCGACGCCGAGTGGAATCTGCGAGTGGATCGCACGCAGCGGCCGCCCGCGGGCCTCCGATTCCGCCTCGCTGCGATTCGAGCGCATGGAGTCGCAGGCGGGCTTCAATCTGCCCGAGGTGCACAAGCCTCTCGACCATCACAACCCGTCGCACTGGCACCACCGCGGCATGATCTGGGACTACGTGCTGTCGCTGGCAGGCGCGCAGCGCGTGCTCGACGTGGGACCCGGCGACGGCTGGCCCAGCTTGCTGATCGCCCCGCACTTTCGGGAGGTCGTCGGCATCGAGCCCGGTCCACGCCGCGTCGCCGCGTGCAAGTCGAATGCCCAGCGCCTGGGGCTGCGCAAGGCGCGGTTCGAGCAGATGTCGGCCGAGGCCATGACGTTCCGCGCGGGCAGCTTCGACGGCGCCGTCGCCGCGACCTCGATCGAGCAAACCACCGATCCCGCCCGGGCCCTCGGTGAGGTGCACCGCGTGCTGGCCCCCGGAGGCGCGCTGCGCCTGACCTATGAGGCGCTGGAAGCGCTCCCCGAACCGGTGCGCGAGACGATCGCGGTGCTGCCGGGTCCGCAGGAAGGAACCTACCTCATCGACTATGTCGTGGTCTGGACGCGGCGTTTCGAGGAGCGCAACTTCCTGGTCGTGGTCAAACCGGGCAGCGAGGCCGGCGCGAAGCGCCTGGACATGTGGGCCACGCGCTGCGCCGAGGACCGCTTCCCCCTCCGGGATCCACGGCTCGAGCGCGGGCTGGTCCGTACGATTCGATCGCTGCGCGGCCCCGAGATTGTCAGCGTGGAAACCTACCGCGTGCGTCACTTCAAGACCGAGGCGCTGATCAAGCTGCTGGCGAAAGTGGGATTCACCGACGTGCGCTGCATCCTCGGCGGCGGGTTGCCGGCCGCCCAGTGTGGAGTCGAGATGATCCAGTCGCGCCGCATCGAGGCGGCCGCCCCGCTCATGGAGGAGATGTGCCGGGCCGCGGCGCGCCTGGGCCTGGCCGTCGAGACGACGCGGCCGGGCAACATCATCGCCCGCAAGACGCGCGGGCGCGCCAAGAGCGCGCGCTCCACCTGAGAACGGTGATCCCCATGGTCGCGCCCGCGGCCCGCTCCGCCGTTGCCCAGGGGGAGGCGGGTTTCTTTCTGCTGGGCGCGGCTTCCCTGCTTGCGCAGACGGTGCTCGTCCGCGAGGCGCTGTTCGCCTTCCACGGCGGCGAGATCGGTCTGGGGTTGTTCTTCGCCCTGTGGTTGGGCGGCATTGCGCTGGGCGCGGCCGGCGGCACGATCCGGCTCCAGACCCGCACGCCCGGACCCGAGCGAGCGGGCGAGTTGTTTCGTCTGGGCCTGTCGCTCTTCACGTGGCTGACCCTGGCCCAGATCGTCGTCTGGCGGCTGCACCGCGCGCTCTGGCCGGTCGAGGCCGGGGGCTACCTGCCCGTTCCCAGCTATCTCGTGCTGCTCCTCCCCGCCGTCCTGCCCGTCGCCGTGCTGACCGGTCTGCTCTTCCCGATCGGGCTGCGCGCCTGGCCGGTCGCGGCCGGCCGCGCTTATGCGCTCGAATCCCTGGGCTCGATGACCGGCGGCGCGGCGGCCGTTCTGGTGGGACTGCCGCGCTGGCCCCACATGACGGTCGTCGCGCTGGGCGCGCCCGCCGTTCTGCTCTGGCTGGCCTGGCGGCCGGCCGCCCGCGCCGGCCGCGCCGCCCGCGCCGCCCGCGCGAGCAGTCTGGCGCTGGCCGGCGCCGCCGCCCTCGGGCTACTGCTCGGCGCGTGGGGCCGGGTCGACGGTCTGACCGCGCGCACGCGCTGGGGGCTGCTGGACACCGGCACGCGACCGGTCGTGCAGGCGGAGACGCCCTATCACCAGGTGACCGTGGGCTCCCTGGACGGCGAGCTGTCGCTCTACGTCGACGGCCTGTACGAGGGCGCGCTCGACGATCCCTACGCCGACAGCCTGACGGCCGCGGCAGTCTTGACGCAGCATCCCGCGCCGCGCCGGGTGCTGCTGGCGGCTCCCGGGCTCCACGGCGCCGGGCGGATCATGGGCGGGGCGCGAGGGGTCTCGCTCACGCTGGTGCGCGCCGATGCCGGAGTCGACCGGGCGACTGCCCTGGCGCGGGCGCGAACGGGCGCCGGCGCGGCCACCGGCGTGGCGACCGTCACCGCCGACGTGCGGGCCGCCCTGCGCGCGCGGCCGGCCGCCTTCGATCTGATCGCCGTGATGCACGGCGGCGCGACGACCGGGGCCGCCAATCGCCTCTACACGCGCGAGTTCTTCGCGACCTGCGCGCGGGCCCTGGATCCGGCGGGCGCGCTGGTGGTCGCGTTGCCGGGCGCCGCCAACGTCGAGGTGGCCGAGGGTCTGGCGCTGCGCAACGCGACCGCGGCCGCGCTGCGCGAGAGC
>CAZRWW010000179.1:0-3831 GCA_964603725.1 uncultured bacterium | reverse complement strand
GCTCCCGAGAACGACCCCCAGCTCGACCACCGCCTGCGCCAGGCCGGCATCCGGCATTTCGACGCTTTGATCCACGACCAAGACCGCGCCTGGCTGGTGAAGAGCTTCGCGAGCGGCGCATCCACGTACCCCGTCAACGTCGCCCGCCTGATGCGCAACATCATCTGGCAGACCCGCGAGAGGATCGTGCGTGGCGAGCGCGAGAGGCTGACCGAACTCGTCCGCACGTTCTGGTACATGTACGTCAAGCCCACCCTGTCCCGGGCCGGCGCCCTGGCCAAGGAGACCGACCAATACAAGCAGCTCGTCGCGCAGCTCACCTACATGGTCACGGACCTCGACCTCATGCGCTATGCGGACATCGGCTTTCGTGACGACAACGAAGCCCACCGCCGCGTGGGCGCGAGCGCCAACATCGTCCTCTTCTCCGAGAAGCTCGGCCACCAGTCCTTCCTGTCGGAGATGGCCGAGCGGTACCAGGTTTCCATCATCGCCCTGGGCGGCCAGCCGTCGGTGGTCAACAGCGAGTACTTCGTGGATTCCCTGCGCGCGGCCGGCGTGAACCTGCGGCGCTCCTTCTACCTGTTCTCGGTCGTGGACTACGACCCCAGCGGCTGGATCATCCGAGACGCGTTCGTCAACAATCTCGCGTTCTACGGCATCCGGAACGTCCGGATGGTGGACCTCATCACCCCCGACATGCTGACGCCCGAGGAGGTGGGGTTCTCGCGCTATCGGCTGCCGGTGAAGGGCGACATGGCCGTCAAGACCGGCGACTGGCTCAAGGAGGTCCACCGGCGGAAGTACGCCAACCAGCCGCTGCTCGAGGAGACGGAGCGCGGCCAGCAGGTCTTGTATGGGCTGGAAGCCGAGGCGGTCTCGGGCCAGCGACTGGCCGCAAAGCTCGAAGAGGTAATGGCCCCCCTGGTCGGGAAATCAGAAGATCTGCTCCAGCTCTACGAACTCCGGAAGCTGGATGAGGCCGTACGGGAATTGATGCTCCACAAGTTGACGACGGAGTGAAGATGGCAGCGCAAACGGATTTCGTGAAGGAATCGGCGGTCAAGAGCTTCATCAAGGCGCAGGAGCTGCGCTCGACCGCAGAGGCGGTCACCGCGCTGGAGGAGGGCATCAACGGCCTGATCCGCAAGGTGATCGTCGAGGCCGGGGAACGTGCCCAGGACGATAAGAAGAAGACGATCATGCCCGAGCACATCGCCTACGCCCTCGAGAAGCACGTCGGCCGAGAAGACCTCGACTGGCAGCAGATCCTCGGCCAGGTGCTGCAGGAGACCCCCGCCGACCTGGGCAAGATCTCCAAGGGCATCCGCGACCACATCGCTCAGAATACGAAGCCATGAACCAGGGCGACCTGATCACCATCCTCGCCAGGAACCACGGCTTCACCAAGGCGCTCGCCGGCCGGGTGCTGTCCACAGTCTTCGAGACGATCCGCTCAGAACTCAGCGCGGGGGGCGAGGTCCGCATCCGTGATTTCGGGACGTTCCGCGCGCGCGAGAGCCATGGCAAGGCGCGCGCCAAGCTCGATGATTCGCCGAACTTCTTCCGGGCCCGGCCCTCGTCGTCACGGCCCGCCGCCCGCGCCCGGCCCCGCAGGCGCCGAACCGTGTCCCGGGCAACTCGAGCGTAGGCGCGGCTTCTGATGGCGCCCTGTCCGCGGCATCCGATGATCGGCCGCCTCGACGCTCCGCGCGGAACCAGCACCGAGACGCACCTGGCCCGGTGGCCGCGCGGGTGCACCCCGGAGCAGGGCTCCGGGGTGCATTATCAGCAAGAGCTCTTCGTCCACAGCACCGCGGGGGCTTGATCCCTCTTCGGATTCCCCCGCCGGGCGAGGCCCTAGGGAGCCTCTGGACGGGGGGGCCGGGGCGCTCGTAGAGTCGGGGCATCCGGGTCTAGGAGGCTGAGGCGTCGAACTGCGGCAGCGGTGCCTAGCGCGAATCCGACTGTTCGCGAGGCGCGGGAGCTTCCGGTCGATGGAGACATGAACGGAGAGCGGGTTGGAGCACAACGAGGAACAGCTGAGCCGCTTCATGGCTCTTGTCCTGCGGCACAAACCCGAGATTCTGGGTCTGGAACTCGAAGAGGGCGGCTGGCTGCCCTTGCCAGATTTCCATGCCGCCTTGCAGAAGGCGTGGCGGAAGGGACCCGTCACGCGAGAGATCATTAGGTGCATTGTCGACTTGGATCCGAAGGGACGATACGAGATCGATGCGGCGAGCCGTCCCCAGAGGATTCGGGCCTGCTACGGACACTCAACCCTGAAATGCCCCAGCTATCCGGAAACGGAGCCACCCGGCGTGCTCTACCACGGGACCGCTCGCCGTTTCCTGGGCCGCATCTGGTCAACTGGGCTTCACCCTATGGGCAGGCGATACGTGCATCTTGCCGCCGACGTCGTTACCGCGCGCGATGTGGGCGCGCGCCGGGATCCCGATCCCGTCGTCCTGGTCATTGACGCGGCGGCGATGAGTCGGGATGGATATAGGTTTTTTCTGTCGGCCGAGAGCATGTACCTGACGGAGTCAGTGCCGAGTGGATACCTGGCGGTGGCGCTGAGGCCGGGCCCTGCGGAAAACCCGTCGGAGTCACGATGAAGAGAGCAAGCCTGGGCGTTTCGAGAAGCGAATCCACGGCTGCGTGGAGCAGCTGACCCGGCCACGCCACCGCGAATGGTGGGATGCAATTCCCGCACGCCGCTCCCGCTGCATGGCTCCGCCTGATATGGTAGAGCCTCAAGTGCCCTGATCCAGCTGCCCCTCATCTCGAGCCTCGCTCACCGTGTCTCACATCGTCACAGAGGTGTCCATGAGACTCGAGACGCGCCCATCTTCGCCAGCCGACCCACCCGGGCGTCTCCCTGTCAGCCCGCGGGGAATCCCGGCACCGCCACGTGGCCCCTGGCCCCCGCCTCGCCGGCGCCCGGGGAGCGTAGAGGAGCCGCAGGATCTCGTCCTCGTGGCGAAAGAACACCGTGAGCACATGCGCGATCAGGCGCGCTTCGGTCACGTTCTGACCCAGCAGCCTGGCTCCATCCATGGCCCGAGCCTGGACCTTGGCAGCCAGGTAGGGATCCAGAAACAAGATCACCGGAAGAGGTGCTGTGACGTTCATAGCTGAGGGCCCTCCGATTCGTGGGCAGGGGTTTCAGGTCACCGGATCGCTCGGCCCCCCGCAGGGCCCGCCGGAGCCACCCGCCCGGGTTGCGGATATCGGCCCCGTGCGCGGCTTGCCGGAAATAGGGGAGTAGATCGCTCACGGCGTACGTGTTCACGAGCTGCTGGACGTGGGGCTCATCCAGTCCGATCTCCTCGGCCAACCGGATCAGCGGACGGCACGGATCCTGGCCCTCGTGACCAGGCTGAGTGCGGGTCCAGATTCGTAGCCGCCGCTTTCGTCCGTTCTCTTCCCCAGGCGGCGAAGCCACAGGGGTTCCGGCAGGGGGCCGGCCGTGGCCGGGATCCTCGGATCCCCTGTGATCCTTAGATCCCAAGATCCTAAGATCCTAAGATCCTCTGATAGGGGTGCTCGACGGTTGGGATCTGGTTGTGAGGAAAGCAGATGCGCCCGCGCCACTGGACCCTGACCCTCACAAGTAGGGTTACAAGAAGGGTAACAAGAAGGGTTACAAGTAGGGTCACAACTAGGGTCACAAGTAGCGTCCACCGTCCGCCCCGGGCGGGGTCTGCGCCGGCGCCTCTCCAGCAAGCGGCCCGCGATCGCGCGCAGCTCTTCGAGCTCCGCCCAGCCGAGGGCGACCCGCCACGGCTCACCTGGGAGCGCCTGAACCACGCGGAAGTAGCCGATCCC
>CAZRWW010000178.1:0-3834 GCA_964603725.1 uncultured bacterium | reverse complement strand
ACTCCCGAAGCCGAGCTCTGTGCCGCACCAGGTCTTATCCTCTGGCCACGCCGCCAGGATGTACCAGACGGCAGGAGTTTCACTCGCATTGATGCGGACATTCTCCTCCTCGATCGACGAGATGGCGTAGTCATCGTAGGCGCAGCACCAGTTCCCGCAGGGTGGCGGATCCGTGGAGTACACAACCTGGGGCGCATGGTGCGCGACCAGCGCTCCGCCGGTCAGATAGTTCGGATCTCCTGCTGCTGGAGGAACTGACAGCGTCAATGCAATCAAGAAGAGTCCAACGGCTCTCATGGCGGCCTCCCGGTAGTCTCTCCCCATAGTCACTGAGGAACCGTTCGCTTGGTGATCCGGCACTCGACTCGCGCACGTCGAGTGTAACACCCGCGGGTGCGCGGCGCACAACGAGAACGCGCCTCGTGGGTACGGCAGAGCGAGACCGCTCGCCAAGAGAACGGGCCGGACCCGCCCGCGCGAGTCCGGCCCGGATATCGGCTGGGCCCGGCCGCCGTTCACGCGGGCGCTCGCCGCGCGGGCCGCCGTCAAGGTGGAGCCTATTCCTCCGGCTTCGTCTTCTCCTGGGCCCGCTTGAGCGCCTCGGCCAGCACGTTGAACCCGCCCGGAGGCGCCGCCGACGGGGCCTTGTCCTGAGCCGCGGCGTCCTGCCCGGGCGCGCCGCCCTCGGGGGCCTCGACGATGCTGCGGCGGCTCAGGCGGATGCGACCCTGCTCGTCGATGTCGATGATCTCGACCTCGAACTTCTCGCCCACCGGAAAGACCTTCCGCAGGTTGGCTTCGCGCGGCAGGCCGGTCTCCTGGCCGGGCAGCAGGCCGCTGACCCACGGGCCCAGGGACGGCAGGTCGAGGAAGACGCCGTAAGGCTTCACCGTGCGCACCACGCCCGCGACGCGGTCGCCGACCGCGCCGTCGTGCTCCTGCTTGCGCTTCCGGTCGGGACGGTCCTCGTCGCGCAGGACGAGTGACACGCGCCGGCGCTCGGCCTCGATGTGGGCGATCTTGACGGTCAGCTCCTGGCCCGCGACGGGGACGTTCGCATCGGCCGGCGCCGCGTCGGCGGCCGGGGCGCCCTCGGCGCCATCGGTCTGGGGGCCCTGCGCGCCCCACGGCGTGCGCGGCTTGTACTGCGAGACGTGCAGCAGGCCCTCGACGCCGGGGTGGATCTTCACGAAGGCGCCGAACTCGGCGACGCGCACGACACGGCCGGTCACGATGTCGCCCTCGTGAAACAGCTCGTGCAGGCGGCTCCAAGGATCGGCCATGATGGCTCGCATCGACAGGCGGATGCGCTCGCGGCCCTGGTTATCCTTGGTGATGCCCATCACCTTGACGCGCACCTTCTCGCCGACCTTCAGCACTTCGCTCGGATCCTGGATGCGGTCGTGCGTGATCTCCGAGATGTGCACCAGGCCGTCCACGCCCCCGATGTCGACGAAGGCTCCGAACGGCTGCAAGCGCATGACCACGCCTTCGAACTCCGCGCCCTCGGTGATGCGGGAGCGCAGCTCCTCGGCCTTCTGCTTGCGCTCTTCGAGCATGATCTCGCGATGTGACAGGATGATCTTCTTCTTCTCAGCGTCGAGCTCGAGGACCTTGAATTCGAGGATGTGATTGAGGTAGATCTCGGGCTTCTCGCAGCGCCCGAGCTCGATCTGCGAAAACGGGCAGAAGGCCCGGCGACCGTCGATGAGCACGTCGAGCCCGCCGCGGTTGATGCCCGCCACACGGCCGCGCACTCGCTCGCCCTTCTCCCGCGCCTCGGTCAGGCGGCGCATGACCTCCGCCGCCGGCGGGAAGAGCGAGGTGGCCAGACGCAGGTGCGGATGCAGGCCGATGACATAGACCTGCAGGCCGTCGCCCTCGGCGATGCTCAGGTTGCCGTAGTCGTCGCGCAGGTGAAGCAGGTCCAGCACGCCCTCGTCCAGTTCGTCCTGATCGAGCGTCACGTAGGCCTTCGATTCGGTCAGGCGCACGACCTTGCCCCACAGCCGCTGGCCGACCCGGTACTTGGGCGCGGGCTGCGGCGGGGCCGCTGGCGGCGTCGCGGCCGCAGCTTCCGGGTGCGAGGTGGCCGCGTCCGGGTGCGAGGTGGCCGCGTCCGGGGGCGAGGCGGCCGCGTCCGGGGGCGAGGCGGCCGCGTCCGGAGGCGAGTCCGCCGCATCCGGAGGCGAGGCGACCGGGGCGGCAACCTCGCCGGCCGGTGGTCCGGCGGCTCCCTCGACGGGCGCTGGCGTGACGTCGGGTGACGGTTGGGCCGGCGTGGGCCCCGCGCCCTGCTGCTCCGGCGACAGTGGCGGCTGGGTCCCGGCGGTCGGGTCCTGGAGATTGTCCCCCTGGGTGTTCACCTCTTCTGCCTCCTGTTACCCCGCCTCGCGGGCGGGCCTTTTGCGCGTGCCGCCGCCTTCCTTCTCCCGGATTCGCCGGCCGGCCGCGTATGAAGGGATGCAGACCGGCCGGGTGGATTCGCGGAGGGGAAAGCGCGGCAATAGCCCTGATGAGGGATGACTGCTACTTGTACCGATACACGATCCGTCCCCGCTCGAGGTCATAGATCGACAATTCGACAATGACCTTGTCTCCGGGAAGGATGCGGATGAAGTGCTTGCGCATCTTGCCGCCGATGTGGGCCAGAATGTTGCGGCCGTCTTCCAGCTCAACACGGAACATCGTGTTCGGGAGCGCCAGCTTGACGATCCCCTCGACTTCTACGGCGTCCTCTCTTGGTTTACGGACAGGGGGGCCCTCGGCCGTCCGGCCGTGCTGGGCTCCGCCGCTCCTTTGATCCCCTCTTCTGGGTCTTTTCGCCATCCGACCTCCAGACGCGGCCTCGATCGAACGTGCGTCGGGCCCGGGTGTGGCAGGCAGGGACATGCGAGAATCAGGATCATGACCCCACCGGCCCTCGAACTCGAGCACCGGAAGATTATCCGGCATGTCCACCGTGCATGGCAAGGGCTTTGCGGCCTGCGCCCGCGGTCCGCGGCGAGCTTCGCTGGGCCCGCCCCCAGCCGACGGCCGCATTGTGATCCCCCCCCGCGGTCTGCGATACTTATCAGGGGAGACCTACCAGGGGAAGGTGACACCCGCGGGCGGAGAGGTTGCCCGCGGCGCCGCCCGCCCCGCCCCGGGGGGTGCGATGACCCTTTGCGCAGAGCAGCCGATACCGTCCGGCGCCCGCTCGTGCGGCGTCCGAGAGCACCCGGAAGGGTGCCGCTCCGGTCGCGGCCGGCCCGCTGCCGGCCCCCTGCGCTGGCCGGCGGGACGACGGCTCCGGACGGCGATCGAGACCCTGGCCGCGTTGCTGGTGGGGCTGCAGGCTGCGCCGGGCGGCGCGAGCGGCGCCGGCGCGCCCTTCGCTGGGCACGAGCCGGCCGGAGCGTCGCGGGATTCGGCGGAGCACGAATGCCACCTGTTCGGGTACGTTTTCGGCGAGGGATCCGGCTCGACCCAGGCGCTCGCCGCGCAGTGCCAGAAGCTGTACCTGAAGACCACCCTGCCGCCCGGCGACCGAGACGCGGCGCCGAACGGGGAGGCGCCGCTCCCCGAGACCCCGCTCCGCGAGACCCCCAGTCGTGACGGGTGGGGTTTCGCCTACTTCCTGGCGCCGCCCCGCCCGGGCGTCCTGCGGCCGATCTCGATCCGCAGCGGCGCACCGGCCAGCGACGACGACCGCCGCTGGGCGGACGCGCAGGCTGAGATCGCGACTCACGGCCTGGCCGGACCGACGTGCTTGCGGGGCCCGGGGGGGGTGACCCCAACGGCCCATCAAACGGGGCCTTACCCAAACCCAAACCAAAGGAACCAACCCAACCG
>CAZRWW010000177.1:0-4020 GCA_964603725.1 uncultured bacterium | reverse complement strand
CTGGCGCGGGCGCGCGGCCGGCGCATCGCCCGCGGCCACTGCTGGTGCGGCGCGCGGGCGCGCGACGGGCAGGCGATGCCCGGCATATGGCAGTGACGATCGGCATGGTCGCGCTCGCATCGGGCCGTCCCCGGGCGGTTTCCTCGGGGCGTCTGTGCGGGGAGGGCGCGGCCGGCGTCGCGCCCTCCCCAAGCGATCATCGGATCAGGAGCAGCGGCCGGCTGAGCGCCTCCTCACCAGCCTGCAGCCGGACGTAGTAGACGCCCGCCGGGGCGATCTCGCCGCGGTCGGTGCGGCCGTTCCAGGCGAGCGCATGCTCGCCGGCGGGCCACTGCGCCTCACTCAGGACGCTGAGCCGCCGCCCCTGGCTGTCGAAGACGGCCAGGGTGACGCCGGTCGCCTGCGGCACACGGAACGTCAGGCGCGCGGCCCCGAGGGCCGGGCTGGGCAGGCGCAACGAGATGCGGGCGCGATCGGCGAACGGCTCCGAGCCCACGCCCGCCGCGCCGGCCATGAGCGACGTGACGATCGTCTCCACGTTGGCGGCCAGGTTGGCGTGGTTCCACCGATATGGCCGGCCGCTCAGGAAGGCGAATCGTCCCCCGTAGGGATTGTGGGTGCCGCCCCCGGTCGGCGCGCGCAGGACGCCGATGCCGACGTCCGGGTTGTAGCCCTGGTCGGCGATGTAGAGCAGGGTACTGGTCGGCTCGACCAGCTGGGTACTGAAGGTGATGTTGTAGCTCTGAGTGCCCAGGCGGGCGATGTTGGTGAGCTCGTTGTGCACCGAGATGCAGTCGTAGAGCGTCCGACCCGTGGCGACGCCGGTGACGCCCAGGTAGGTGCGCAGGGGCGTCTCCAGGAACGACTCGCCGTTGCGGGTCATCAGGAGCACGTTGCCGCCCGCCGCCAGGTAGGGCAGGATCGAGGTGTTGAGCCAGCAGGACAGGTCGCCGTTGTAGTCGTTGCCCACCCAGATCACGTTGGCGAAGCGGCCGAGCTGATCCGCCGGCACGCGGCCGTGACCCAGGGGGGCGGGCAGCGTCGAGGGGTAGCCGCCCGCGGGCTCCGCGAAGCAGTCCCAGAACGAGATCGCGAGGTTGCCCCAGAAGGCGCGATCCTGGTAGGCGCTGGTGAGCTCGGTGCCGTAGCTGGACCAGTCAATGCCGTTGACGAGCAGGGTGCCCTCGGCGAAGGTCGGATTGACGATCGGCTCCTGCACGCGCTTGAGGATCCAGTCCTCGGGATCGAGTTGCAGGCCGGCGATCGGTCCGGGGACCGCGACGACGTACTGCTGGCTGGCCTGCCAGTTGTCGACGGTGAAGTCGAAGGTGCCGCCGCCTGCGAGCTCGGCGCGCATGCGGATCGGCATGTGGAACGGCCCCGTCAGAGTCTGGATCTGGTCGATGGTGAGGTGGAGCTTGTGGGCGCCGCCCTGCTCGACGACCTCCCAGGTGTAGCCGTAGGTGGGATAGTACTCGCCGTAGATCCACTGCTGGAAGAAGTCGGTCAGGTCGAGCCCCGAGACGCTCTCGGCGATCGCCTGCAGCCCCGCGGTCGTGGTCGAGCCGTACTCGTAAGCCGCCCGGTAGGCCAGCAGGAACTCGAAGAAGTCCTCGTCGCCCAGCACGCCGCGCAGCATGTGAACCACCCAGGCGGCCTTGTTGTAGGAGAGGTTGCCGTTGAAGATGCGGTTCCAGTCGGAAAGATCGGGGACGTAGATGGTGCCGGAGCCGTAGTAGCGGATCGCGTTCATGCGGCCCCAATAGCCCTCGGGCCCGTACATGTGGCCGAACCACAGCGCCTCGGAGTAGCGCGCGAAGCCCTCGTTCAGCCAGATGTCGTGAAAGGTGGCGCAGGTCACCATGTCGCCCCACCACATGTGGGAGAGCTCGTGGGCGACAATCGATTCGTAGTAGGCGCCCAGACTCGTGCAGGTCTGGTGCTCCATGCCGCCGCCCCAGTTGAACTCGGCGTGGCCGTACTTCTCGCTCAAGAACGGGTACTCGCCGTAGATCGTCGCGAAGTGGGCGATCATGTCCTTGACCATCATGTTGACCGCGTGGTTGCCGGCCGCGTGGTCAGGAAAGTCGTAGAAGGCGATCTCCATCGAGTCGGTCGGGCTGTAGACGTAGTAGTCGGTCGTGACCGTGTAGGGGTGGATCGCCAGGGACACCAGGTAGGTCGCGATCGGGTGCTCCTCGTGCCACCAGAAGGTGTCGGTCGCGCCATTGTGGGTGACCTCGCGCAGCTTGCCGTTGGAGGCCACGATCAGGCCGGCCGGTACGGTGATGTGCAAGTCAAGCGAGTCCGCCTTGTCGTCGGACCAGTCCTCGCACGGCCACCAGGAGCGCGCCCCGAAAGGCTCGCTCAGCGTCCAGATCATCGGCTGGCCGGCGTGGCTGTCGAAACCGAAGGCGCCGTAGGAGGCGTCGGGCGTGCCGCTGTAGGCAAGGCCGATCTGAATCGTCTCGCCCTGCGAGTAGGCGCGGTCGAGCGTGATCGAGAGAACGTCGTTGGCGTGGGTGAAGGTGACGGGCGTGGCCCCCACCGTGACGTTGCTGACGCTGAGGGTGACCGCCAGATCGAGATCGATCTGGGTCGCCTGCGGGCCGTTGACCTCGAACCGGGCGCCCAGGGTGCCCGCGATCGTCTGCGCGGTCGGGTTGAGCGCGAGCGCCAGATCGTAGTAGCGCGCATCGACCAGGAGCTGATGGGCGGTGGGCTGCTGGGACCACCGCTCCAGGCCCGCGATCCGCTCGTAGAAGGCGGCCTTGCGCGCCGCCTCCTCGGGCACCGGGTCGAGCTCCCACGGCCGGGGATCGATCGACTCCGGGGGCTCGGCGGCGCCGGCCGCCGTCCCAAGCCAGCCGATGAAGAGCATTGCTGTTGCCAGAGCCTGCCAGACTCTCATGGTGTCCATTCCTCCTGTGAACCCGCCTTGCTCAATGCAGTACCGGGGATGCCCGGAGCCGCAGCCGGCGGTGCGGCCGCCTCGGGGGGATGCGCTCAGGACACCCAAGTATTTATTCTAGCAGAAGCTAGGAGACTGCGCCAGGGTCGGTCCGGGCACCCGGGCCAGCCGGCCGCCATCCCGCGGCACGTCCCTGTCCGCATCCGGCCCCGGCGGGTCGGCGGCCCCCCGACCCCGGCAGCTTCCCCGTTGCCCACCCGGGTGGGGCGGGCTATGGTCGCGGTCAGCCAATGGCCTGCAATCGCCTGTCACGCAAGGAGGACCAGAGATGTTCCGGGGCCTGTGGGTGGCGCTGGTGACGCCCTTCAAGGAGGACGGCGGCCTGAACGAGGAGAAACTGCGCGAGCTGGTCGACTTCCACATCGAGGCCGGGACGCACGGGCTCGTGGCCTGCGGGACGACCGGGGAGAACCCGGCGCTGCGAGACTGGGACGAGCACTTCCGCGTGATCGAGATCGTGGCCCAGGCCGCGGGCGGACGCCTGCGGGTCGCGGCCGGCGTGGGCACCAACTCCACGACCCGGACGGTGGCCAACGTCAAGCGTCTGGATGGCCTGGGCGTGGACGGCGCGCTCGTCGTCACGCCCTATTACAACAAGCCCACCCAGGAAGGCCTGCTGGCCCACTACCGGGCCGTCGCCGCGGTTAGCCCGGTGCCCATCATCATGTACAACGTGCCCGGACGCACCGGGGTCAACCTCCTGCCCGAGACCGTCGCGCGGCTGGCCGAAGAGCGGAACATCGTCGCGCTCAAGGAAGCGGCGGGCAACGTGGAGCAGGCCTCGTGGATCGTGCGCGCCTGCGGCGATCGGCTGGCCCTGCTCTCGGGCGACGACGCCCTGACGTTCCCGCTCCTTTGCATCGGGGCCACGGGCGTCATCTCGACGCTCGGCAACGTCGTTCCGAAGGATATGGTCGCGATGATCGAGGCCTTCGAGCGCGGCGACTGGGCGGCGGCGCGGGCCTGGCACCTGCGACTGCTGCCCCTCGCCCAGGCGATGTTCCTCGAAACCAATCCCGCGCCGGTCAAGGAAGCGCTCAACATCCTGG
>CAZRWW010000176.1:0-4108 GCA_964603725.1 uncultured bacterium | reverse complement strand
CGGCGATCATCATCGTGGTCGTGCGGCTGGGGACGCGGCGGATGGAGCTGATCCCGGGGCGCGGCCAGAACGTCGTCGAGATGTTCATCCAGGCCTTCTACAACTTCATCGCCGGGATCCTCGGGCGCGAGGAGGCCCGCCGCTACGTGCCCTTCCTCGGCAGCCTCTTCCTCTACATCTGGTGGATGAACCTGTTCGGGTTGTTCCCCTTGATGCGCTCGCCCACCTCGGCGCTCAGCACGACCGCCGCGCTGGGCGGGAGCGTGTTCCTCTACGTACAGTGGACGGCCATCCGGCGGCTGGGTCCGCTCAAGTACCTGCATCATCTGGCGGGCGAGCCCGGCGACCCCGTGGGCTGGGCCCTGGTGCCGCTGATGTTCCCCTTGCACATCATCGGCGAGCTGGCCAAGCCGGTCAGTCTCTCGCTGCGACTCTTCGGCAACATCTTCGGCGAGGACATCCTCATCGGCGTCTTCGCCGGTCTGGGCGTCGGCCTGCTGGCCTTCGTGAAGTCGCCGGTCGGCGTGCCGCTGCACTTCCCGTTCATTCTGCTGGCCCTCTTGATGAGCACGATCCAGGCGCTCGTCTTCACGCTGCTGAGCACCGTGTACATCATGCAGGTGCTGCCGCACGGGCATCCGGAGGGCCACGCCGAGGAGCACGCGGCGGGCCGCGCGGACGGGGAGGCGGCGCGCCACGCGCGCTAGGGTTTGGGGTGGACGCGACCGTCCCGCCCGGGGCCACGGGGCCGCGACGGGTCGGAGACATACGACGGACAGAGGAAGGACCCCGCGACCGCGGGGACAGAAGGAGGATCGGACATGGATGCAGCGACTGCCTTGGGATTCGCGCTGCCCGTGGGGCTGGGGATGGCGGCGGTCGGGTCGGGCTTGGGCCTGGGCCGGGCCATCTCGTCCGCGATGGAGGCGATGGGGCGTCAGCCCGAGGCTGCCGGCAAGATCCAGACGGCGATGATCATCGGCGCCGCGTTCATCGAGGCGCTGACGATCTACGCCTTCGTGAGCGTCTTCGTCCTCTCCGGCAAGATCTAGGTCCGCCCGCCGCGCGGGCCGGGGGACCGTCCGAGGTCCTCCCAGCCGCGTGGTCGGGCGCCGGTGAAGGAGAGACCCAGTGCAGCTCATCGATCTGCAATTGCTGCTGACCCACGTCGTCGGGTTCCTGCTCGTGCTGTGGCTGCTGCGGCGCTTCGCCTGGGGGCCGGTGCTCGGCTTCCTCGAACAGCGCCGCCAGAAGATCCAGGACGAGTTCGACGCGATCGAGAAGCAGCGCCAGGAGGCGGCGCGCCTGAAGGCCGAGTACGAGGACCACCTGCGCAACATCGAAGTCGAGGCGCGCCAGAAGGTCCAGGAAGCGGTCAAGGAAGGCAACGCCGTGGCGGCCAAGATCAAGGAGCGGGCGCAGGAGGAGCGCCAGCAGCGCCTGGAGCGCGCGGCCGAGGAGGTGCGCCTGCTCGAGGAATCATCCAAGGAGACGCTGCGCAAGCGCACCGTCGAGCTGGCGCTGCGGGCGGCGGAGAAGGCCGTCCAGGAGAAGCTGGACGATCCGAAGCACGAGCAGCTCATCGGCCGCTTCATCCAGGATCTGGAAGCCAAGGGCATGGAGAGCAGGTAACCGCCGATGATCCGGGAACCGGTGGCCAGGCGCTATGCGCACGCGCTGTTCGACTCGGCCGCGGCGCGCGGCCTGCTCGACGCGGTCGAGAGCGACCTGGCGGCCCTCGTGCGTCTGCTGCGCGCCGAGCCGCGGCTGAGCAGCATCCTTGTCTCGCCGCAGGTGACGAACGCCGAGAAGCGGCAGCTCCTGACGGCGGTCCTGGGCGGGCGGGTGCACGTGCTCGTGCTCGAGCTGCTCTGGCTGCTGATGGGAAAGAAGCGCTTGCCGGTGCTCCACCAGATCATCGAGGGCTACGGCTATCTGCTCGAGGCCCACCGAAACATCGTGCGGGCCGAGGTGACGACGGCGGTGCCGCTGACCGCGGCGCACGAGCAGCGGCTCAAGGCCGCGCTCGAGCGGCGCACGGGCAAGACGGTGTTGATCGAGCGCCAGGTCGATCCGCGCATCGTGGGCGGCGTGATGGTGCGCATGGGCGATGCGATCATCGATCGCAGCGTCCGCCGCGCTTTTCATGAGATCAGGGCGGGTTTGCTGGAGGTGCCGGTGACCGGCTAGCCCGCCGGACCGGCGCGGCGCCGAATCGCGCCGCGCTGCGCCGGAGGGCGGACGGCAGCGGACACGCACAGCGGCCAGTGGGGGCGAGAAACCCATGGTATTCAAGCCGGAAGAGGTCAGTTCGATCCTGCGCAAGGAGCTGGAGAAGTTCGAGGCCAAGCTGGACATGGCCTCGGTCGGCCAGGTCCTGCAGGTCGGCGACGGGATCGCGCGCGTCTGGGGGCTGCAGGACGCCATGGCGAGCGAGCTGCTCGAGTTCCCCCACGACGTGATGGGCATGGTGCTCAACCTGGAAGAGGATAACGTCGGCGTCGTCCTCTTCGGGTCGTCCGAGCTCATCAAAGAGGGGGACATGGTGCGCCGCACCGGCAAGCTCGCGCAGGTGCCGGTGGGGGCCGCCGTGGTCGGGCGCGTGGTCGACCCGCTGGGCCGCCCCCTGGACGGCAAGGGCGAGATCGCCTACCAGGAGTTCCGCCCGCTCGAATCGCGCGCGCCCAACGTCATCGAGCGCCAGCCCGTGAACCAGCCGGTGCAGACGGGTCTGAAGGCGATCGATTCGATGATCCCGATCGGGCGCGGCCAGCGCGAGCTCATCATCGGCGACCGGCAGACGGGCAAGACCGCCCTGGCGATCGACACGATCTTGAACCAGAAGGACTCGGGCATATTCTGTATTTACGTCGCCATCGGGCAGAAGGAATCCACTGTCGCCCAGGTCGTCAAGACGCTCACCGAGCACGGCGCCATGGAGTACACGACCGTCGTCGTGGCCGGCGCCTCCTCGCCCGCGCCGCTCCAGTACATCGCGCCGTATGCCGGCTGCGCGATGGGCGAGTACTTCCGCGATCGCGGCGACCACGTGGTCGTCATCTACGACGACCTCTCGAAACAGGCCGTGGCCTACCGGCAGCTCTCGCTCTTGCTGCGCCGTCCGCCCGGGCGCGAGGCCTTTCCGGGCGACATCTTCTACCTGCACTCGCGCCTGCTCGAGCGGGCCGCCAAGCTGAGCGACGAGAAGGGCGGCGGCAGCTTGACCGCGCTGCCCGTCATCGAGACGCAGGCGGGCGACGTCTCGGCCTACATCCCGACCAACGTGATCTCGATCACCGACGGGCAGATCTTCCTCGAGAGCGATCTCTTCTACGCCGGCATCCGCCCGGGGATCAACGTGGGCATCTCCGTCTCGCGCGTGGGCGGCAAGGCGCAGGTCAAGGCGATGCGGAAGGTCGCCGGCAAGCTGCGCCTCGACCTGGCGCAGTACCGCGAGCTGCAGGCCTTCGCCCAGTTCGGCTCCGAGCTGGATGAGGTCACGAAGCGCACGCTCGCCCGCGGTGAGCGCATGGTTCAGTTGCTGAACCAGGGTCGCTTCGACCCGATGCCCGTCGAGGAGCAGGTGGCGGTCATCTTCGCCGGCAACGAGGGCTTCCTCGACGATCTCGATGTCGCTCGTGTGCAGCCCTTCTGCAACGGCCTGCGCGACCACCTGCGCAGCCAGGCTGCGGCCCTGCTCGCCGAGATCGGCGAGCAGCGCGAGCTCTCGGCCGAGAACGAGGCCAAGCTCCGTGACGCCGTCACCGCGTACCACAACTCGTTCGCGGTCGAGGCTGTCGAGGCCGCGGCGGCGGAGGCGGAGGCCTGACGTGGCGAGCCTGCGCGACATTCGCCGGCGCATCGCGTCGGTCCAGAGCACGCGCAAGATCACGAAGGCCATGGAGATGGTGGCGGCGGCCAAGCTGCGCCGCAACCAGGCGCGCATAGAGGCGCTTCGCCCCTACGCCGGTGACATGATCGAGATGATGAGCGATCTCGCCACCTACTCCGAGGAGACGCGCCAGTACGCGCTCCTCGCCGAGCACGAGGAGGTGCGTACCGTCGCCGTGGTCGCGATGACCGGCGACCGCGGCCTCGCCGGTGCCTT
>CAZRWW010000175.1:0-4139 GCA_964603725.1 uncultured bacterium | reverse complement strand
CGATCGCGCGCCGCGACGAGCGCGCCGGCGGCGAAGAGCGCGAGCAGCGGCACGAGCGGATAACGGTAGCGCGCGTAGATGACCGAGGCGAGCGTGCTCAAGGTGTAGACGCCCAGCAAGGCGTAGAGCACGCCCACCTGGCGCCGGCGCGGCCAGGCGAGCGCCAGGCCCATCGCCGCCAGGGGCAGGAGCACGCCCAGGTGGAAGACCGCCAACAGCCAGCGCAGCAGCGACGAGCTCTCCGCGTAGGTGTAGATGTCCTCGGTGTCGCCGATCTCGATCGCGTTGACGGTGAGCCAGAGCTTGCGGCCCTGCAGCGCCAGCCAATCGAGCGGCTGCGAGCGCGCGTAGGCGATGACCTGTCCGGTCCAGTAGCGCGAGACCTCCGCCGGGCGCAGGGTGCGCCCCAGCGCCTGCTCGGCCAGCCAGGTGGCATCGTAGCGCTCGTAGCGCGGATCGCCGCGACCCGCGCGCAGCGGCACGTAGGTGCCGTCGGTCGCGGGGTTGTTGCCCAGGTAGAGGTTGGGGCCGAACTGCGCGGTGGTGAGCTGAAACTCTCCGCCGACGACCTGATTGCGGACGGCGACCGGCAGCAGCGCCGTCGCCAGTCCGGCCGCCACCCACGCGCCCGCCAGCCAACGTGCGCGACGCGCCGCGCGCCGCGGGCCGCGCCCGGGAGCGCCGAGCAGCGCCCACGCCAACACGACCGGGGCCAGGATGAGCGCGTTCTCGCGGTTGAGCGCCATCAGCCCCAGCACCACGCCGGCGCCCCAGGCCACGAGACGCGACGCACGGCCCGCGGGCGGCGCGCCCGGGGCGCCCGCGGGTGGCTCGCCGGCCTCCGTCGCGGCGCGCCGCTGCCAGCGTCCGAGCAGATAGAGCAGGCCCGCGAAGAGGAAGCCGGTCACGCTTGCCTTCTGGATGATGCCGTCGAAGAAGAGCGCCGGCGGGTAGAACGCCCACAGCAGGCCGGCGATCACGCCCGCGCGCCGGTCGAAGAAGTCGCGTCCGGCCAGGGCGAGGAGCACGCACCCCGCGGACCCGAGCAAAGCCTGCACCAGCTTCACGGCGATCGGAGCGCTGCCCAGGACGCTGTAGATCAGGGCGAGGGCGTAGGGGTAGAGGGGAGCCTGATAGAAGACCCCCTGGCCGATCCAGTCGCCGGCCGCGATCTGGCGGGCCCACAGGTCATAGGCCCGCGCGTCGCCCAGATAGACCCGGAAAGCGTCGGTGCCCGCGATCTGCAGCAGGTAGAGGGCCCGCGCGACGAGCGCCGCCAGACCGACGAGCGCGAAGGGCAGGTACTCTGGCCAGCGGCGCGCGGCGCCCGATCCCGCGCCGCGCGGCGGCAGGTCGGGCCCCGGCGCCCGGCCCTGCGGCGAACCCGCCGGCCGCGGCTGCGCCGAATCGGCCGGCGGCCGCTGGCGAGCGCCCATGGTCACGACGGCTTGATCCCCCCGGCCCGGGCGTCCGGCGCTCCGCCCGCGAGCCGGCGCGGCAGGTGCCGGCCCAGGCGCGCCGCGAACTCGTAGTTGATGGTGCCGCACAGGCGCGCCAGCGAATCGACCGTGATCGTCTCGCCGCCGCTCTGGCCGATCAGCGTCACGGGGTCGCCGAGCGCGGCCGCGGGGCAATCGGTGATGTCGATCATGGCCATGTTCATGCAGATGCGTCCGACGACCGGGGCGCGGCGTCCGTGCACCAGCACGTGGCACTGCGCCGACAGGCGCCGATCGTAGCCGTCGTAGTACCCGACGGGCAGCACCGCCAGTCGCATGGCATGCGTGGCCCGGAAGGTGCATCCGTAGCCGACGTACTCGCCCGCCGCGACCTCCTTGATCTGCGCGATGCGCGCATGCCAGCTCAGCACCGGCACCAGATCCGGGTCGGTCACCCGCGCCAGCAGCGTGGAGAGCAGCGTCTCGCGCGACGGCCACAGGCCGTAGCTGGAGATGCCCAGGCGGACGAGATCGCGATGGGTCTGCGGCATCACGATCGCGGCGGCCGAGCAGGCCGAGTGGGTCAGCTCGGGCGCCTGTCCGTGCGCCGCGAGCAGCCGCCGCGCCTCGGCCAGGAAGGCCATCTGCCGGCGCGCGAAGGTGTGGTCGGTGGTGTCCTCGATGTTGGCAAAGTGCGTGTGCATGCCGCGAAAGCGCACCTCGGCGTGCTCGCGCAGGAAATCGGCCCAGGCGGGGATCTCCTCAAGGGGCACGCCTTGCCGGTGCGTGCCCGTCTCCATCTTCATGTGCATCGCCACGGTGCGCCCGGCCGCGCGCGCCGCCTCGGCCAGCGCCGCCAGCGTCTCGAGCATCGAGACGGTCGGCTCCACGCCCGCCGCGACGACGGCGGCCGCCTGGCTGGGCAGCGTCGGCCCGAGCAGGCAGACCGGCACGTCCTCGACCAGGTCGCGGATCTCGTGGAACTCATCGAGCGAGTTGAGCCCGATGTAGTCGACGCCTTCCGCCACGGCGAGAGGCGCCAGGATGCGTGCCCCGTGGCCGTAGGCGTTGGCCTTGAGCACGGGCATCAGCAGCACGTCGGGACCGACGATGCGCCGGAAGGTCCGCAGGTTGTGGATGTAGGCGCGTCCATCGATCTCCAGCCACGTGGCCCAGCTCTCGGCCGGGCCGCGCGCGGAGCCGTTGCCGGCGCTGGTCACGATCGGTCTTCCTCCCTCGGGCGGTCGTCCTGCTCCGGGCGGGATGGCGCCGCCTGGCCGGAACTCGGCTCGCCGGCGATGTGCGCCTCGACGATGCGATCGAGGCGGAACGTTCGCTCCTCCTCCGATTCGAGCAAGCGTGCCCGCACGTAGTACAGCGGTCCGTTGTGCTCCGCCGCCAGCGGGCGGACCCAGTAGATGCTCGGTCCGCTGCGGCTCTGGTACTCCACCTCGACCGCCAGGCCTTCGCGCCCGGCCTGCGCGACCGCGGCCATCGCGGCCGTCGGGTGCCGCTCCAGGCAGTCCTCCCATGTCGCCGGCAGCGGTTCCTGGGCCGTCAAGAGCTCGCCCAGGCAGCGCGGTCGCGGCTCCATCCGCTCGACCAGTCTGGCAAGCAGCGATGCGGTGGCCAGCACGTCGGCCAGCGCTCGGTGGGCAGGCGCGTGATCGAGCGCCAGCGCGCGCTCCAGGTCCCCGAGCGCGTAGCTCCCGAGCGCCAGGACATTGCGGGCCAGTCGCAGCGTGTCGAGGACCGGTCCCTCCCAGGGCGGCATCTGCCAGCGCCTGCGCTCGCGGCTGAGGAACGAGAGGTCGAAGGGCGCGTTGTGGGCCACGAACACGCTGCCGGCGATCAACTTCTCGAAGGCCGCGGCGATCTCAGGGTAGATCGGCGCGGCCTGCACCATCTCGTTGGTGATTCCGCTGACCGCCGAGGCGGCCGGCGCGATGGCGATGCCCGGGTTGACCAGGCTCTGGAAACGGGCGATCTCGCGGAAGCCCCGCAGGCGGAGGCAGGCCACCTCGATGATGCGGTCGGCCGCGCCGAGCCCGGTGGTCTCGACGTCGACAACCGCGAAATCGACCTCCGCGAGCGGCCGATCTGGTGAGAGCGCATCCATACCGGCCCAGGGTATCGGCAGGCCGCAGCCGCAAGCAATGAGCCATTTCCCGCCCGTAGTGCGCGCCGGCCTGACCTGCTAGGGTGGGCCGCAGGCCGGGTCGCCGGGGATCGGCCGGAAGGCCGGCGACGCCAGGACAGGAAGGGGGATCAGGATGCCGCCAGCCGTCGCCATCGTCGGGGCAAGCCATGATCGCGCCAAGTACGGGAACAAGTCGGTGCGGGCCCACCTGAAGGCGGGCTATACGGTCTATCCCGTGCACCCGACGGAGAAACGCATCGAGGGCCTGCCCGCCTTCCCCGATCTGGCCTCGCTGCCGGGGCCGGTGCAGCGCGTTTCGATGTACGTTCCGCCCCGGATCGGGATCGGGATGCTCGAGCAGGTTGCGGCCCTCGCGCCGAGCGAGTTCTTCCTCAACCCCGGGTCGGAGAGCCCCGAGCTCATCGCCCGCGCCGAGCGCCTGGGACTGCAGCCGATCCAGGCCTGCTCGATCCTCGATCTGGGCGAGGATCCGGCCGAACTGCCCGATTGAAGGGCGCCCGGGAGTGTCTCCGATGCGCCACAGCGATCTGGCCGCCGCG
>CAZRWW010000174.1:0-4209 GCA_964603725.1 uncultured bacterium | reverse complement strand
TGTACCAGAACGACCTGATGGGCGGCCATCTGTCCACGATCGACTACGCCTTCGTGGAGCAGGCCGTCCACCGCGGCGTGCGCGTTCTGACCGGCATCAACGACGTCGGGCAGGCTTTCGAATCGCTTTTCCCGGGCCTGACCGCCGCTTCGACCTTCGCCATCAAGGTCAACTGCATCGGTCCCACCGACACTCGCTGGGAAACGGTGCGAGGCATCGTCTCCGGGCTCTCGCTCATGCTGGGCGGCACGTACGACGTCAGTCGCGTGACGGTCTTCGACAATCACAGCTTGAGCGCGCACGGCTACACCGCGGCGCGCTTCACTTTCAACGGGCATACGGCAGTTCTGAGCAGCTCGACCAGCCCCAGCTCCTACTACGTCTACCCGGGCTATCGGCTGTCGAACCATGTCGTGAACGCCAGCTACGTGATCAACGTGCCGGCGATGAAGAGCCACGACGTCTCGGCCAATGGGATTACCATCGCGCTCAAGAACCACTACGGCTCGTGCAGCCCCTCGAGCCTGTGCGGCAACATCACCGGGATGCTGACCATCAACGCCGACGCCTACATCAAGGAGAAGACCTGCCTGATCGTGACCGACGCCCTGCGGGGCACGTACGACGGCGGCCCGGGGCTTTCGCCGCAGTACTGGAGCACCTACCCGGCCGCGACGCCGAATCTGCTCACCTTTTCGACCGACCCGGTGACCAACGAGTACTGGGCCAAGAGCGTCATCAACACGGAGCGGGCGGCGCACAGCATGTCGCCCAAGACCTGCCCGTGGATCGAGCAAGCCGCCGGCGCGCCGTACAACCTGGGCATCTGCGATCCGGGGCAGATGGTGGTGGTCGACGCCTCCGCGGTGCCGGAAGGACCGCCCGCCGAGGCCGGCGCGCTGTTCCTTTCGCCCGGGGCCCCCAACCCGTTCGGGGCGCGGACCGCCTTCAGCTTCCACCTCGGCCAGGAGGGGCCGGCCGCGCTGGTGATCCTGGATGCCGCGGGGCGCAGGGTGCGCGAGCTGGCGCGCCGCACCTTCCCCGCCGGCGCGACGCACATCACCTGGAACGGCGAAGACGACCGCGGCGCGCCCGTGCCCGCGGGGGTCTACTTCGCCCGCCTGGAAAGCGCGGCCGGAAACCGCACGCGCCGGCTGGTCCGCACCCGCTGAGCGGGCGGCCGCGCGGGAGACAGCGTTGCCGGCGACCCCGCAGGTGAGCGTGCTCCTCCCGGCCCGTAACGCCGCCGACACCCTCGGCGAGGCGCTGGGCGGCCTCCAGGCTCAGACCCTGGCCGATTGGGAGTGCCTGCTGATCGACGACGGCTCGACCGACGGCACCGGCGAGCTGGCCGAGGCGCACGCTCGGCGCGACGCGCGCTTCCGCGTAGTGCATCACCCGACCCCGGCCGGCATCGTGGCGGCTCTCAATCAGGCGGCCCGCCTGGCGCAGGCCCCTCTGCTGGCGCGCCAGGACGCCGACGACCGCACCCATCCCGAGCGCCTGGCGCGCAGCGCCGCCGCCCTGACGCGCGATGCGAGTCTCGGCGCCGTGGCCTGTGGCGTCGAGTTGTTCCCGCCCGAGGCGGTCACGCCCGGCATGCAGGCCTACGCCGCCTGGCTCAACGGGCTCGTCTCCCCGGTGCACATCGAGCGCGAGATCTGGGTCGAGAGCCCCCTGCCCCACCCGGCAGTGGTCATGCGGCGGGCGGCCTTCGCGGCCTGCGGCGGGTACCGCGACGGCGATTGGCCCGAGGACTACGATCTGTGGTTGCGCATGCATCGGGCGGGCTGGCGCTTCGCGAAGGTGCCCGAGATCCTCTACGCCTGGCGCCAGCACCCCCGGCGGCTCACGCTGGTCGATCCGCGCTACCGGCCCGCCGCGTTCCTCGAGTGCAAGCTTCGACATCTGACGCCGCTCGTGCGCGAGCGGGCGGTGATCATCTGGGGCGCCGGGCGCGACGGCAAGCGCCTGGCGCATGGGCTGCGCCGACACGGCATCGCGCCGCTGGCCTTCGTGGACATCGATCCGGGGAAGATCGCCGGCTCGCGTTTGGGGTTGCGCGTGCTCGCGCCCGCGGCGCTGGCCGGCGGCACCATCCCGCCCGAGCTGGCGGTTCGCGCGGGCGGCGCGCGGCCGATCGTGCTGGTCGCGGTGGGCACGCGCGGCGCGCGCGGCCTCATACGCGCCCGGCTGCGGGAGCTGGGATGGATGGAGCCCGGCGACTGCCTGTGCCTGCACTGAGCCTCGCGCGACCGGGACCGCGGGATCGGGACCGCGCGATCGGGACCGCGCGACCGGGACCGCACGATCGGGACCGCGCGATCGGGACCGCGGCGCCGGGCCGGCAGCAGCGGGATTGTGCCGCGCAGTCCGATCGCCTAGGATCACCTTGGCCCCATCGGGAGCAGAGCCCATGAATCCCATCCGCGCGACCAGACCGGCGTATCCGCGCGCTCGTCGGACAGCTCGTGTGCTGCGCCTTGCCTGCGTCGCCGCCCTCGGGCTCGTCACCTCCACCCCCAACAGCGAGGCTGAACCCATGACTGGCACGCGACCGAGCGCACTGGCCGGGACTTGGTATTCGGCCGATCCCCGCGCGTTGGCGCGCAGCATCGACGAGCATCTTGCCCGCGCGCGCCCCCTGGCCGAGGTGGCCGCCCGGCCGCCGATCGCTTTCGTCGCGCCCCATGCCGGGCACCAATGGTCCGGTGACGCGGCGGCGCAGCTCTACCGTTTGCTGGAAGGCCCCGCCGGACACTGGGTGTCGCGGGTGATCCTGCTGGGGCCCTCGCACTACCAAGGCTTCCGCGGCGCATCGGTGATGCCGCTGGCGGCCTATCAGACCCCGCTGGGCGACGTTCCCGTGGACACGGCGGTCGTCGCGGCCTTGCTCAAGCAGCCCGGCTTCCAGAGCGTGCGCTCGGCCGACGCGCAGGAGCACTGCCTGGAGATCCAGCTCCCGTTCCTGCAGCACGTTCTCGAACGCCCTTTCCAGATCGTGCCCATTCTGCTCTCCAGCCTCGATTACTCCGAATGGGCCCGCATCGCCCGGGCGCTGGCGGCCCACGTCGACGAGCACACGCTCATCATCGCCAGCTCGGATTTCACGCACTACGGCGATCGCTTCGGCTATGTCCCCTTCCGGCGCGACCCGGATCAAAACCTGCGGAAGCTGGACCTCGGCGCGATCGAGCCGATCGTGCGGCTCGATCCGCGCGCCCTGGAGGAGTACAAGCAGGAGACCGACATCTCGGTGTGCGGGTACCGCCCGATCGGCGTGCTGCTCGAGATCCTGCGCGACGAGCGGCTCTGGCCGCTGTGGGGCGGCCAGCGCCCCGTGGCCCGCGTGCTCGACTACTACCGATCGGCCGATCTGGTGGGCGAGTTCAACGGCTCGGTCAGCTATGCCGCCATCGGCTTCTTCCGCGCCGGCGATCTGCTGCCCGGCGATCTCTATCCCCCCCGCCTGCGCGCGCTGGCGAGCGAGCCCCCGCAGACCCTGAACGCGACGGAGCAGGCCTTCTTGCTGGACCTCGCGCGCCAGGCTCTGCGCGAGAAGCTCGAGCACAACCGCACGCCCCGCGTGGAGAGCTTCCCCCCCGGCGCGTCGCCCGAAAGGCTGCGGGCGATCAGCGGCGTGTTCGTGACGCTCGAGCGCGACGGCGCGCTGCGCGGGTGCATCGGCAGCATCGAGGGCCGCGAGCCGCTCTGCGACGGGGTCATTCGCAACGCTCTCAACGCGGCCCTCGAGGATCCGCGCTTCCCGCCGGTCCGGCCCGAGGAGGTGAAGGACCTGCACATCGAGATCTCGGTGCTGACGCCGCCGCGCGAGGTGGCCGGGCCGGAAGAGATCGAGGTCGGCCGCCACGGCGTCGTCCTCCAGCGCGGCGGTCAACGCGCCGTCTTCCTGCCCCAGGTCGCGCCCGAACAGGGCTGGGACCGTGAGACGATGCTCACCCACCTGGCCCGCAAGGCCGGCTTGCCCGGCGACGCCTGGCGGTCGGGCGCCAAGTTCAAGGTCTTCGAGGCCCAGGTCTTCGAAGAGAGGCGTCACTAGCTCCGGCGCCGGACTCACGCGGGCCGCGGCGGCCGGCGGGGCGGGCGACTGCGCGGGCATCGGGCGCAGGTATCGGGCGCGGGCATCGGGCGCAGGCATCGGGCGCAGGTATCGGGCGCGGGCATCGGGCGCAGGCATCGGGCGCAGGT
>CAZRWW010000173.1:0-4236 GCA_964603725.1 uncultured bacterium | reverse complement strand
ATCGCTGTCCATGAGAAACAGCCCGGCGAGAATCAGCGCCGCGGAGGGGGGCGGTCCGGACCGAATCCTGAGCACCAGGTCGCCCCAGGGTGTCTCGGCGCGGTGTGAGCTGGGTTCCATGGGTTCTCCTTGATTGTCCAGCGCGGGAAATGATCCCAGATCCGCCGCGCGGGGCCAAGCAGATGCCTGCTGCCCGAGGCCAAGCAGATGCCTGCTGACCGCAGCGACCACAATGCCCGGGCTGCGCCGCCCGCACCGCTCCTCCCGATTGTCCTGCCCGGTGCCGTCGCGAAAGGCGCCGTCCGGAGAGGTGCGGCCCAGAAGGTTGCCCAACGACCCCGGAGCGCGTAGACTGCTCCCGAGTCTTGCGACCACCTCCCCGCCTGGCGGTTGTTCGTCTACGGATCCTGAGGGAAAGGGCGCAGCCCACGATGGCGTTGCCGGCCGAGCCTCGCATCCATCTTCATCGGGGCTCACGACCCCGCGCGGCTCGCCGGTGTCGGCCGGTGTTCCTCTGGGCCGCGCTCTGGCCCGCCTTCGCCATGCTCGCCCTCCTCGGTCTCCCGGTCGCGGCTGACGCCGGCGCGACCGTGGCGGCCGAGAGTCCCCCCGCGAACGCGACCGTGGCGGCCGAGGGCCGCGCCGCGACCGAGGTTGCTGCGCCCGATGGCCCCGCTGCGCCCGATAGCCCCGCCGCGCTCCAGAGCCCCGCCGCGCTCCAGAGCCCCGCCGCGCCCCAGAGCCCCACCGCGCCCGGCCCTCCCACCAACCTCGTCGCCCACGACACGCCCAGCGACCGTGGCGAGAGCATCACCATCACCTGGACGCGGCCGCCGGAGGACACCGGGCCCGGAGGGCTGGTCACGGGCTACCGGATCCTGCGCGCCGCCACGCCCGACGGCCCCTTCCACGCGATCGGCCAGGCCTCCCCCGGTCGGGCCCAGTACGCCGATAAGGACGCCCGCAACGGCGTCGACTTCCACTACCAGGTCGAGACCCTGAGCGCGGGCCCGCCGGTGGCGTCGATGGTCGTCGGGCCCGTGCAGGCCCACCCGCAGTGGCTCAACACGAACCAGTGGAACGTCTTCGTCATCCTGGCACTGCTGCTGGGCTTCAATCTCTACTTCATCGAGCACATCAAGAAGGGCGGCAAGCCCTTCATCCGCCAGATCGCCGGCCTGGAGGCGGTGGCCGAGGCGGTGGGGCGCGCGACCGAGATGGGCCGGCCGATCCTCTTCGTGCCGGGCATCCAGGACATGAACGACATCCAGACCGTGGCCGGGGTGACGCTCCTGGGGCACATCGCTCGCACGGTGGCCGAGTACGATTCGCGCCTCGTGGTGCCAACGAGCCGCTCGCTGGTGATGACCACCGCCCGCGAGACCGTCAAGGAGGCCTACCTGGCCGCCGGGCGCCCGGAGTCCTACGACGAGAACAGCATCTACTACGTCACCGACGAGCAGTTCGGCTACGTGGCGGGCGTGAACGGCTACATGGTGCGCGAGAAGCCGGCGACCTGCTTCTACCTGGGCGCCTTCTTCGCCGAAAGCCTCATCCTCGCGGAGACGGGCAACTCGATCGGCGCCATTCAGGTGGCCGGCACGGCGCAGCCGGCCCAGCTGCCGTTCTTCGTCGCGGCCTGCGATTACACCCTGATCGGCGAAGAGTTGTTCGCCGCCAGCGCCTATCTCTCGGGCGAGCCCAAGCAGCTCGGCAGCATCAAGGGCCAGGACGTGGGCAAGCTTCTGAGCATCTTCTCGATCGTCATCGGCGTGCTCGTCCTCACGGCGGCGGCGGTCACCGGCTGGGGGCCGCTCACGGCGATCGGCCGGTTCGTCCGCGAGCTCTGGTCGACGGCGCTGGTCTAGGAGATACCACGGATGCGACAGACCATTCCGCTGCTGATCACGGGCATCGTCGGCGCGGTGCTGGTCGTCGCCTATTTCATCCCCCACCCGCCATTCGACTCGCTCCGCGAGGAGTTTGCGATCTTCTTCGACATCATCGCGGCGATCGCCTTCATCCTCGGTGGCGGCAACCTGATCAAGATGCACGGCAACCGCGTCAGCCGGCGCGAGCAGGGCTGGGTCTACAGCCTGGTCACCGTGGTGGGGTTCTTGGCGATGCTCGTGGTCGGGCTCACCAAGATGGGCAACCCGGGCGGTATCAAGGACTCTTCCGTCACCGCCGCCGGGAGCTACTTCGACTGGCTCTACCAGTATGTCTTCCGCCCCTGCGGCGCCACGATGTTCGCCATGCTCGCCTTCTACGTGGCGTCGGCCTCGTTCCGCGCCTTCCGCGCCAAGAACGCCGAGGCGACGGTGCTGTTGGTCGTGGCCTTCATCATCCTGCTGGGACGCACCTTCGTCGGCACGCTGGCCACGGGCTGGCTGCCGCCCGAGCTGCACTTTCTCAGCATCCCCTATCTGGCCGAGAAGATCATGACGGTGCTCAACTTCGCCGGCAATCGCGCCATCATGATCGGCATCGCGCTGGGGATCATCTCGACCTCGCTCAAGGTGATCATCGGCATCGATCGCTCCTATCTGGGCGGCGACTAGCGCGGGGAGGGCGACGTGAATCGATTCATCGCCACCGTCGAGAAGCTCGACCGGCTCGACCGGCGCTGGGTCTTTCTCGTCGTCGGGCTGGCGGTGGTCCTCGCGACCCTGTTCGGACTCACCTTCCCCGAGATCCCCACGCCGCTCGTCCAGGCGGTCTTCGACAAGATCGAGAGCCTGCCGGCCGGCTCGCGCGTGCTCTTGCCCTTCGACTACGATCCGGGCACCGAGCCCGAGCTGCAGCCGATGGCCGACGCCTTTGTCCGTCACTGCCTCGAGAAGGGCCACCGCCTCTACTTCATCGCCCTCTGGCCTCTGGGCCAGAACATGATTGAGAGCCTGGTCAACGGCGTGATCTCCGCCGAGTACCCGCACCTGGAGTACGGTCGCGATTACGTTGATCTGGGCTACAAGGCCGGCAACGAGGGCGTCATCGCGGTCATCCTGACCGATCTGAAGAAGCTCTTCACGACCGACGCGCGCGGGACCTCTATCGATGAGATCCCGATGCTCGCGGGGCTGGCCAACATCCAGTCCTGCGATCTGATCCTGAGCATCAGCGCCGGCTATCCGGGCACGAAGGAGTGGGTGCAGTACGCGGGCACCCCGGGCAACATACCCGTGGCCGGCGGCTGCACGGCCGTGCAGGCCCCGCTGCTCTACCCCTACCATCCCGATCAGCTGCTGGGTCTCATGGGCGGGATCAAGGCGGCCGCCGAGTACGAGCAGCTCCTGAAGCAGAAGTACCCGCAGTTCGCGGATCCCAGCTTCCTGACGGCGTTGGCGCGGATGGGTCCGCAGACGGTCACGCACCTGGCGATCATCTTCTTCATCATCCTGGGCAACGTCACCTTCACGATCCTGCGCCGGCAGCGCCGGCGAACGGCGGCGCGTTCCGGGGACGCGGACCACGGGCGGGGGGCACGCGCTTGAACCGGAAGCAGGCCATCTGGCTCGCCGCCTGGCTCGTCATCATCGCGGTCCTGGCCGTGCGCGTGGCGCTGGGCGAGATGGACAACCCGCTGGGATCGGCGCGCAACCTCGGCATCTGGCTGGCCGCCTTTCTCACGCTCTCGATCTTGAGCTTCCTGTACAAGGACAACCCCTGCTACCGCTTCGCCGAGCACCTCTTTGTGGGCGTCTCGGCCGCCTACTGGATGGTGATGGGCTTCTGGTCCACGCTCGTGCCGAACCTGTTCGGCAAGCTCGCTCCGGGGCTGGCCAGCCAGTGGTTCCTCTCGGGCATCGCCTCGCAGCGCGCCAATCCGGTCTACTTCGTTCCGCTCGCCTTCGGGATCCTGCTGCTGATGAGGCTCTCGCCCAAGGGCGGGTATCTGAGCCGCTGGGCCCTGGCCTTCATCCTCGGCACCACAGCCGGCCTGCGTCTGATCGCCTTCCTCACCGCCGACTTCATGGTGCAGACCCAGTCGACCCTGGTCTCCGTCGCTGGGCTGAGTCAGGGATCGTTCAACTTCGAGCGCCTGTTCTGGGACCTGGTCATGGTCGTCGCGGTGCTGGCGGCGCTCTGTTACTTCTACTTCTCGAAGGCCCACACGGGCGCCTTTGGGCGTTTCTCCCGCCTGGGCGTGTGGGTGCTGATGGTCACGTTCGGGGCCGGTTTCGGCTACACGGTGATGGGCCGCATCGCGCTGCTGGTGGGCCGCGCCGAGGAGCT
>CAZRWW010000172.1:0-4446 GCA_964603725.1 uncultured bacterium | reverse complement strand
CCGCCGCGGACGGCGCGCGCCGCGGCGCGTGGTCCGCGGCCGGGCCGATCGTGAGCGCCGGAGTCGCCGAGAGCGGGGCGGACACCTATCACGCGGCCGGGCAGCGCGGCGAAGGGCTGCTGGTCGGCGTGCTCGACATCTGCTTCGAGGGAGCTTCTCAGGACATCGGCCGCGAGCTGCCCGCCGACACGAAGCTGCGCACCTTCGGGCGCTGCACGGCCACGCCGAATGACGCGTCGCGTTACCACGGCACCGCCTGCGCCCAGATCGTCCACGACGTCGCGCCGGCGGCGGGCCTGCGACTTGCCAACGCCACCACGCTGCTCGAGATGGAGGCGGCCGTTCGCTGGCTGCGGGAGGAGGGGGTTTCCGTCATCACCCACTCGGTGGGCTGGTTCTGGGGCCCCGGCGACGGCACCGGCGACATCGCCGAGATCGTGCACCGCGAGGCCGTCGAGCGCGGCATCGTGTGGGTCAACGCCGCCGGAAACCAGGGCGAACGCTACTGGGGCGGGTACTTCCGCGATCAGAACGGCAACGGCCTGCACGAGTTCGACGAAGCCGGCGACGAGGATCTCACCTATGCCGGCGTCCCGGAGAACACCGACCTGCGCTTCCTGCTCACCTGGGATCGCTGGCCTGCCTCCCCCGATCTCGCCTTCGAGGTCGATATCTTCCTCGACGACACGCGGATCGCGACCAGCGCGGACGCGTCGAACCCTTCGGTCTATGCCCATCGCGACGTCACCGCCCACACGACGAAGTCCGGCACCGTCGCGGTCATGATCCGCCGCACCAAGGGCAGCGAGGCCGCCCGGATGCGCCTGCATCAGATCGACCGGAGTCGCTTTGACATGACCGAGCATCGCACGCCGGAGGGCAGCCTGATCCTGCCGGCCGACTCGCCGCACGTCCTGTCGGTGGGCGCCTATCGGCGCGAGGGCTCGCGGGCGACGCTCGAGGAGTTCAGCTCCCGCGGTCCCACCCTGGCCGGCGTGCCCAAGCCGGAGCTCTGCGCGCTGGACGGCGTCCAGACCAGCTGGCTGGACGTCTTCCAGGGCACCTCCGCCGCGGCGCCCCTCGTCGCCGGCATCGCCACCCTGCTCATCCAGGCCGCGCCCGATGGCGGCTTCTTCGACTTCCGCTGGAAGATGCGGGAGCTCTTCGGGCTGCTCGCGTGGGCGGCCGAGCCGGCGGGCTTCAGCGAGCCCAACGCCTGCGTCTGGGGACTGGCCCATCTGCCTCCCGCTCGCGCCGACGGCCGCGCGGCGGATTTGCTCCTGGTCGCCTCCCCCGCCCGCCACGACGTGCAGTGGGGCTTCCGGCGCAGCGTGCCAGGCCCGGCGCACGTGACGGCCTACGATCTGGCGGGCCGCCGCGTCGGCGTCGAGACCCGGATCGACCGGCCGGAGCGGGGGCCGTCGCTGGTGTTGGCCGCCCGGGACCCGGCCGGCCGGCGCTTGCCTGCCGGCATGTATGTCCTCGCGGCGCGCGGGCCTGGATGGGCGGCGCGCAAGCCGTTTCTGCTGCTGCCCTGACGCGGCCGGCCCAGCTCACAATCCCTTCGGCGGAGCACCCTGGCGATTGACGGCGCCCGCGGCGGCCCCTATGCTCGCGGGTTCTGTTCGAACCCCAACGGCTGTGGGGGCGCGTGCACGGACTGGGCCGGAACCGCCCCTTGGGCCCTGGCGACGGGGGAAGCTGCCGTGGAGCGTCTCGATCACCTGGCCCGGCGCCTGCAGGATGCCCGCCGCATCCTGCTGACCACGCACAAGACTCCCGACGGCGATGGGATCGGCTGCTTGCTCGCCATGCGCCGCAGCCTCCTGCACGCGGGCCGCTCGGTGACGGCGCTCACCATCGGAGAGATTCCGAGCCGCTATCGGTTCCTGCCCGACGCCAGCCAGGTTCTCGACTGGGAGCTCATGTCGGCGCGCAGTCAGCAGGAGCTGCTCGAGGCCCACGACCTCGTCTTCGTCGTCGACACCCACTCCTGGGCGATGCTGGGTCCCCTGGGTGAGATCCTCCGGAACGACTCGAAGGCGGCCGTTTTCCTCGACCACCACCCCAATCCGGGCGCCCCGCGCGACAACCTCTACGGAGACCCGACGTGCTCATCGGCCGGCGAGGTGTGCTGGCACGTCATCCCCCACCTGGGCGTCCCGATCGACGCGGACACGGCGACGTGCCTCTACACGGCCATCGCCTACGACACGAACTCCTTCAAGTACATCCGCCGGCGCGCCGAGACGCTGCGCATCGCCGCGGCCCTGGTCGATCTCGGCGCCGACACCGACGAGATCTACCGCAACACCTTCGCTTCGAATCCCCTGGCCAAGGTGCTCATCATGGGCGAGCTGGCGCAGCACATCCACCTCGAGGAGGGCGGCCAGATCGCCTGGGGCCTGATCGACACGGAGATGATCCAGCGCACGCGCGCCCGGCCCGATGACCTGCGCGACGCGATCACGCATCTGCTGGAGATCGAGGGCGTCGAGATTGCGATAACCTTCAAGGAGCGCGGCGAGAACCGCTACAAGGTGAGCCTGCGCTCGAAGGGGCGTTTTCCGGTGGGCGGGGTCTCCCAGCGCCTGGGCGGCGGCGGGCATCTCTACGCCGCGGGAGCGAATGTCGACGGGCAGCGCGATCAGATCATCCAGCGCGTGCTCTTGATGGCCGGCGCGGTGATCGCGGAGACGGCGACGCGCACGCGCGAGGGCAACGGCGCCTGAGGGCCGTCTACTCCCCCGCCCGCCGGTGCCACCGCAGCAGGTCCCCGAGCTTCTCCGAGGGAATCGGCAGCGAGCGCAGCGCGCTCGGGCGCTGCAGCCACCAGAGGTAGTTCGCCGCCGTCCCGATCTGGCGGCGCGGCAGCGGCACGGTGGCGGCCGGCATGTCGGGGCGCGTCGGCCCCGCCGGTCCGGCCCCGCCGGCGCCCGGGGCAACGCTCGCGGCGCCGGTCGCCTGGGCGCTGTCCGCGGCGCCCCCCGCCGCGAGGCGCTCGGTAAGCCCCAGCCGGCGGGCCGTCTCCTCGTACTCCTCGCGCGCCCGCTCCTTGGCCTCGAACAGCACCATCTGGATGCGGCTCTTGACGTGCACCTCGCCGTCGCCGGAGGTTTCCACCGAGACGAACAGCCCGTCGGGGTGATCGGCCATCACCTTGACCTGCACGCCGTCGCTCTGCGTGCTGGGCATGCAACCGAAGGGTTTGACCGAGACGACCATGTGCGCGCGCCGGCGGCGCACCGAGAAGACCGTCTTGGCGACCTCGAGGTGACCCTCGCCGCCCCCGATGCGCGTGTTGTAGTACTGGTCAGCGAGGCGGCCGAGCGTGTCCATCGAGACCAGCGGCTCGTTGCGGAAGTTCAGCGCCGCCCGGTACGTGTTGTACACCGAGTCGAAGACGATCTGACCCATCCGCAGGCGCAGCTCGGCCAGCGTGGCGTGCTCGCTCTCGGGCAACAGGCCCCGCCGGTCGCCGAGCCACTGCAGCCGCTTCCAGATCAGGTATTCGATCCAGGTGCCCACCGGCTCGATCACGACCTCGGCGCCTTCCTCCTCGAGCCAGCGCACGAGCTGATAATTCCCGTCGCCCTCCGTCGTCTGGGCCCAGAACTCGCCGGTGATCTTGACGCGCGGCTTGACCCGCGTGTAGTCGAGCGCCAGGCGGTCGAGCTCCCGCCGCAACCGGCGCAGGGCTGGCACCGGACTCTCGCGGTCGCGCAGCGCCCAGTAAAGCCAGCGACGCCCCTGGTCGAGCGCCGCGTCGACCGAGCCCGGCTCGACCTCGTAAGGCCGCAGCGCGCAGCCCAGCTCGTTCAGGAGATCGCCCACCATCAGCGCCCGCACGAGGGCGAGCAGAAACGGCCGATCGAGCGCGAGGCCGCTGCCCTCGGCGGTCTGCTCGAGGCCGCGGGTCTGCTGGACGAGCACGACGCGGAAGTCGGGGAAGCCGGCCTGGGCGAGCGCGCGCCGGTACTCGGCTTCGTAGGTGCCGAAGCGGCACGGCCCGCACGAGCCGGCCGTGAGGAACACGAAACGATCCTCGATGCGCGGGACGCCCGCCTTCTTCAGACGGATGAGGAACTTGATCAGATTGCCGATCGTGTAGTAAGCCGGGTTGCACATGCCCTTGTTGCAGTATTCGCGCCCGATCGCCAGCGCCTCGTTGTCGGGCGTGGGCAGCGCGCGGGCCCGAAAACCCACGCCTTCCCAGGCCCCTTCGATCAGGCGCTCGTGCGTCGTGGTGAGGCCGCCGAAGAGCAGCGTGACCCGACGCTGGCACTCGCGGCTGAGCGGCGGCGGCGACGCCAGGCGGTAGTGCGCCTCAACGGCGGCCGCGTCGCCATCGGGCGCGGCGCGCGGGCCGGCGGCCTGCGTCGCCCGGGTCGCCGGGCTCGGATCGGCGTCGTGCAGCGTCATCGTTCCCCTACCGCCGGCCGGGTT
>CAZRWW010000171.1:0-4510 GCA_964603725.1 uncultured bacterium | reverse complement strand
TGCTGCTGATTCGATAAAGCTGCGCCTCGCGCCGGGGAAGGAACGGGGGGCCGCTCCGGACATGTTCCCGGAGCGGCCCCCGGGCCTAGGCAGACTTGCTTCAGCGAGGCGTTCCGCGCAAGGAGGTGGCGTCATGCAGTCCGCGATCGCCCGGACATTGGCCTGCGCGCTCACGGTCTTCTCGGTCTCCGCCGCCGCGTCCCAGACGAGGCTCATCTTCACCGAGTACCAGTACAACAACCCCAAGATCAAGTCGATGAACCTCGACGGGTCGGGCGTGGCCGAGCTCTTCACGATCCCGCCCGCCGAGTGGCTGCCCCTGGGTTGCGACTACGACTCGGACGGCCAGCAGGTCTACTGGACCCACGGCAGCACCCCGGGCACCATCCGGCGCGCGAACCTCGACGGGAGCGGCATGCAGCTCCTGGTGAGCGGTCTGAAGCTGCCGCGGGGAATGGCGGTCGACGCGGTCAACGGCAAGATGTACTGGGTGCAGGCGCCGCCCGCCGGCAACGCGCTGGGCCTGCTCAAGCGGGCCAACCTGGACGGCTCCGGAATCGAGACCATCTACGCCGTCGATCCCTATGACCCCACGCTCTCCTACATCGGCCGGCCCACGGTCGACCCGGCGAACGGCTACGTCTACTTCTGCACCGGCGGAGCGATCCGGCGCGTCAAGTTGGACGGCACGGGCTACGTGCAGACCGTCGTGCGGGGCGTCACGACCGTGACGGCGATCGCCCTGGATGTGGCCGCCAACCAGCTCTACTTCCTCGACGCCAACACCAACTCCGATTACGTCGGCCGGGCCGACCTCGATGACACCCGCTTCACCGTGCTGGTCGACAACACGCCCGGAACGGCCGGAACCTCCGGCCTGATCGACCTCGAGGTCGACCTGCCGGGCGGGAAGCTCTACTGGTCGGACGAGCTGCAGAAGGCGATCAAGCGCGCCGACCTGGCCGGCAGCGCGGCCGAGCTGCTTTACACGAGCCCGGGCTCGCTCACCCCGACGGACATGTCGCTCGATCTGCGCCCGCCTCAGCCGATCATGGACTGCAACAACAACCAGATCCGGGACCTCGATGACATCGAGAGCGGCTTCAGCCAGGACTGCAACTTCAACGGGATTCCCGATGAGTGCGAGGACGATCCCTGCGCCCCGCCCGATTTCCTGCTCGACCACGGCAGCGATCCGTCGCAGAGCCACCGCGTGCTGAGCGGCGATGCGGTCAACGGCTACGAGATCTTCCAGCCCTTCGACGTGACGGAGTCGGAGGTGACGATCACGGCCGTCGATCTCGACGGCTACACGGTGATCTACCATCCGACCGGGTTCCGCGCGACGATCTTCCCCGATGACGGCACGGGCGCCTTCCCCGACGAGAGCGCGCCGATCGCCTGGACGGACTGCCAGTACCGTTTCAGCACGAACACGATCGCCTGGTCGCGCTTCCCCATCGAGGCCACCCTCGCCGCCGGGCGCTACTGGATCCGCCTGACCGCACAGCATCTCGACTACGACGGCGCCGCGTGCATCGGCACGAGCGGCCTGCCCTCGCTCTCGCGCCGGAGCAACGGCGTGCTCTACTACTCCGCCCACTCGATCGCCCTGCGCCTGCTGGGCGGCGATCCGGCTGCGGTGCCCGAAGCGCGCCGCGCGACTCTCCGGCAGCTCGCGGTGGCGCCCAACCCCGCCCGAGCGGGGGCGTCGGTGAGCTTCGTCTTGGCGCGCGCGCAGGAGGTTCGCCTGGCAGTTCACGACCCGGCGGGACGCCTCATCCGGCTGCTCCACGACGGGCCGCTCCCCGCGGGCGCCCACGCCTTCGACTGGGACGGTCGCGACCGGCAGGGGCGTCCGGTCGACGCGGGCGTATACTTGCTGGGTCTCGATCATGTATCTCCTTACGGGGAAACCAGTTCGGACCGGGGGACGCTGAGCCGTCGGGTTCTCGTGCTCCGGTAGTTGTAGTATCATTGACTGAGTCAGAACATCCGCGCGGGCGTGCCTGTCCGTCCGCCTGCCTGGTGCCCGGAGCCATGACATCTTTCAGGGAGGAGTCCATGCTGGATCGTCGCATCTCCGCCGGCCGGCGGATGGGTCTGCCGTTTCTAGTCCTCGCCGCGGCCGTCGGGCTCGCCTTCATCGGTCCCGCGGCCGGCGCCGTAACGACGCTGGCGCTCCGCGCGGGCGGCGAGCTCGCGCCCCCCGACATCGAGGTGGTCCGCTCCGACGAGCACGGCGCGCGCCTCATCGTCGAGCTGCCCGCGCTGGCGATCGAGACGCTCGACTTGAACGGGGAGGTCTTCCATTCGGTCCTGGTGGAGGGCGGCCAGCTCCACGGCGAGCCCGGCCAGCCGGCGCTGCCGGCCTACGTGCGCTACGTCGCCGTGCCCGCCGCGGCCGGCGTTTCGATGCGGATTGTCGCGATCGAGGAGGAAGTCCTCGACGGCTTCCGCGTTCTGCCGATGCAGGACGATGAGGCCACGGGCTTCCAGCTCGACGCCCAGACCTACAGTCGCGACGCCTTCGTGGGGGGCGAGACCGTGACGATCGGTTCGCCGTCGCTGCTGCGCGACCTGCGCGTCGTGCCCGTCATCTTCCAGCCCGTGCGCTTCAATCCCGCCACCGGAGCGCTCCGGGTCGCGCGGCGCGTGGAGCTCGATCTCACCTACGCCGGCGACGATCTGCGCAGCGCCAAGCAGCGCGCGTCGCTCCCGCTCACGCCCGGCTTCGACAACCTCTACCGCTCGGTCGTCGTGAACTACGACCCGGAAAGCACGGGGCGCAGCGGGGGTGTCGCCCCGCATCTGGGCACCTACGTGATCATCGCCCGCGACGACGCGCAGGTGACGTCGCGCCTGCAGCCGCTGATCGACTGGCGCAGCCGGATGGGCTTCAACGTGGTCCATGCCACGACCGCCCAGACGGGCACGTCGAACACCAGCATCCGCGCGTGGCTGCAGAACGCCTACACGACCTGGGAATACCCACCCGACTACATCTGCATCGTGGGGGACGCCACGGGAACGTTTTCGATGCCGACCTTCACCGAGAATTGGACTTCCTCGCATGGCCCGGGCGATCACCCCTACTGCCAGCTCACCGGCGATGACCTCATGCCGGATGCCTTCGTCGGGCGCCTGTCGGCCGAGGATTACACGACGCTCGAGCGCATCGTGTACAAGGTGAACGGCTACGAACAGACCCCCTACATGGGGGACACCGTCTGGTTTGGCGGCGCTTGCCTGACCGGTGACCGTTCCTACTCCGGTATCTCCTGCGTTCACATCATGCAGTGGATCAAGGAGCGGCTGCGCGAGGAAGGCTTCACCCGGATCGACACCGTATTCACGGCATCCTACGAGACCCAGACGGTGGCGAGCCTCAACCAGGGTCGCTCGTTCTTTGCCTACCGCGGCTGGCTGGGAATGAGCGGCATCTCGGCCGGCGACATCTCAGCCCTGACGAACGGATGGCGGCTCACCTACGCCGTCATCCCCACCTGCGGCACCGGGAACTGGACCAGCGGAACCTCGCAGAGCGAGGCCTGGATCCGCGGCGGCACCGGCACGACCACCGTGACCTCGGGCATCGGCGGCGTCGGCACGGCCACCTCGGGCACTCACACGCGCTACAACAACTGCTTCCTGGCGGGCGTGGCGCACGGCGCCTTCACCGAGCGCGCCTATCGACTGGGCGAGAACTACACGCGCGGGAAGGTCGAGCTGATCCTCAACTACGAGGCGCTCGAGTACAGCCAGGCCGGCCGCTACTGCTACTGGAACACGCTGATCGCCGACCCGGCCACCGAGCTGTGGACGGGCGTGCCGGCCAGCCTGACCGTCGCCTACCCGCCGCAAGTCGCCGTAGGCGCCAACTTCGTCACGGTGACGGTCACCGAAGAAGGCACCCAGCCGGTCGAGGGCGCGTGGGTGTATCTCTCCAAGGGCGCCCAGATCCGCATCGGCGGCTGGACGGACGCAAGCGGGTCGGTGGACCTGCCGATCGATACGAGCCAACCGGGCACGGTCAGCGTCGTCGTGACAGGGCACAATCTCTATCCGCACCAGGGCAGCTTCCAGATAGCCCCGGCCGCGACTTATGTGGGGCTGGATGGGTTCACGATCGATGACGGCGTGAATCCCCCCATCCAGGGCAACGGCGATGGCCTGGTCAACCCGGGCGAGGCCTTCGGCCTGCGCGTCGCGCTCAGGAACTTCGGCACGGCGCCGGCCGAGAATGTCGCGCTGCACCTCAGCAGCGCCGATCCCAACCTGGGCTGGCTGACCAACGCAGAAGTGGCCGTCGGCACGATCGGGGGCGGTCAGGTGGTCGTCTCGCAGCAGCCGATCGTCCTGCGGCTGTACCCGGGCACTCCGCCCGGTCACGCGCTGCGCTTCCTGCTGGAGATCACCTCGGGCGCCACGACCTGGTCCTCGTTGATGGAAGTGCCCACGACGGGCTCGGATCTGGTCTTCCAAAGCGTCACGCTGGTCGGGGCCGGAA
>CAZRWW010000170.1:3850-4684 GCA_964603725.1 uncultured bacterium | reverse complement strand
GCGATGTTCCTCGAAACCAATCCCGCGCCGGTCAAGGAAGCGCTCAACATCCTGGGCTTCGACGTCGGCCAGGTGCGCCTGCCCCTGGCGCGCATGCGGCCGGAGAACGTCGCCCGGCTCACCCAGGCCCTGGCCGACTACTCGCTGCTGCGCGGTCGCGCGGTGCCGCAGCCCGCCGCCGGGAGCGCGGCGGCGCGACCCTGAGCGGGCGGCGGTGGGAGGTGCGCAGGATGATCCGAGTGGCCTTGTGCGGCGCGGCGGGGCGGATGGGCGCCGAGCTGGCGGGGGCCGTCGCGGCCGCCCCGGATCTGGAGCTGGCTGCGGCGATCGAAGTGCCGGAGCGCGCGACCCCGAGCGCCACCTGCCAAGGCGTGCCGATCGGCGCGGACCTGGCGGCGCGCGTGGCGACCTGCGATCTGGTGGTCGATTTCACGAACGCCCGCGCCAGCGTCGCCCACCTCGAGATCGCGCGGGCCGCGGGGGTGGCCTTCTTGACCGGCACGACCGGCTTCTCCGCGAGCGATGAGGCGGCCTTCGCAACGGCCGCCCGCGCGATCCCCGTGCTGCGGTCGAGCAACCTGTCGCTCGGCGTCGCGGTGGCGAGCGAGCTTCTGCTCATCGCCGCGCAACGGCTGGCGGGCTACGACGTCGAGATCGTCGAGCTGCATCACCGGCGCAAGCGCGATGCCCCGAGCGGCACGGCCCTGCGCCTGGCGCAGATCGTGCGCGCCGAGCGCGCCGGAGCGCGCCTCGTCCACGGGCGCTCGGGCGAGACGGGCGAGCGTCCCGGCGAGGAGATCGGGATCCACGCCCAATAAAGCTAACCGGAAATGG
>CAZRWW010000170.1:0-3840 GCA_964603725.1 uncultured bacterium | reverse complement strand
CGGGGCGGCGATGTGGTCGGGGAGCATCGCGTGATCCTGGCCGGTCCGGGCGAGCGGCTCGAGATCCGGCACGTCGCCGACCATCGCGGCTGCTTCGTGGCGGGCGCGCTCGCGGCCGCGCGCTTCCTGCCCGGCCGGCCGCCGGGCCTCTACGGCATGGAGGACGTGCTGCGGGCGCGCGACTGACCGCGCGCGCCCCGGCCGCCCAGGGCCCCGGGGGCCGGCGCGACTACACCTGCTCGAGGAAGCGGTGCTCGACGCCCAGGTGCTGGAGGAAGTCGCGCCGCTCGCTCTTCATCTTGGCCACCCAGCGCCGGTAGTCCTCCATGCGGCCGCGGCGCTCGAAGAACAGCACCGGGTTGAGAATCTCGTCGGGCACCTGCTCGCGCAGGGCCCCGTTCGCCGGGGACGCCAGGTCGACGACCTCGTAGCCGAAGTCGGGATCGCGCTTCCAGACGACGCGGTCGGCGAGCAGCGCCTCGAGCATCGCCGAGGAGTGGCGGATCTTCACCTTGAGCGCCTCGCCGGCCGCCACCGCCCGCTGATCGCCGCCGATGAAGCCCGTGTTCATCATCCAGAGCTGGAGCGCCGGCATCTGGGCGGCCAGCTGCTCGAACCGGCGCGCCTGCAGATGCGGCGCCCGCGGGAAGAAGGGCTGCGTGAAGGGCGAGCGCGTCTTGCCCCGCTCCTTGCCGGCCGCGGAGGTCTTGGTGGTCTCGCCGAGCATGAAGTAGGTCGCCGCCTGCTCGGGCGAGACGAAGCGCACGACGCCCGGGGTGGCCGCCTCCAGGCCCTCGTCGCGGTTGAGGATCCCCAGAGACTCGATCGGCGGGATCTCGTCCATGCTGGCCGCGCTCTCGATCGCCGCCATGGGGATGATCGAGCGCCCGTTCTGCGTCCACTGCACGAAGTCCCAGCCGTCCTTCGGTACGCCGCTCGCGTCGAGCGCGTCGGCCAGGGCGACCTCGCCCCTGACGTAGGCCTCGAGGTTGTCCAGCGGCGCGCCGGTGTAGAGCAGCGCCACCCGCCAGTCGTTGACCTCCTTGGCCGTCAGGGTGCCCTTGGAGAAGTCGTAGGCCAGGCCCCGGTCCAGGTCGAGATAGCAATTCTCGACCCACGCGTCGGGGTGCATCGTGCCACGGAAGATGACCGGCTCGGATTCCTCGGTCAGGCCGAAGGTCTTGGCGAAGCAGCCGTTCTCGGTCACGCCGCAGCGCCCCCCGGGCCAGAGCACGATCATGTCGTCCTGGATCGGCTCGGTCTTCTCGCCCTGGTGGCTGAAGGTGGTCGTGGTCTTGCCGGTGCCGCTCAGCCCCATGACCGCCATCATGATCCGGCGGCCGTTCAACGTGACCGCCTTGGCGCCGGCATGCAGCACCAGGCCGCCCTGCCGGTAGACATAGTCGTTGAGCATGCGCAGCATGCCCTTCTTGCTCTCGCCGAAGTAGTCGGATCCGAGGACGTACGTGGTCCAGTTCTCGAGGTCGACGACGATTCCCACGCCGCCCGGCGTGTCGGGCGACGGGCAGCCGGGGGTCATGATCAGGCGGAAGCGCGGCCGGAAGGGCCGGGCTTGCTCCTCGGGCGTCTCCTCCCAGGCGCGGGGGAAGCAGAGGACCTGCTGCATGCCGGCGATGTTGGCGCCCTCGGGCGTGTAGAGCCACTGCACGGGCGGAGCCAAGGGGCCGTGTCCCTGGTAGCCGTCGATCTTGATCAGGATGCCCCCGCGCTCGATGTACTCGCGCTGCATCCGGATCAGGCGCTCGGCCCGCTCGCGCGGCATGACCTTGGCCGAGAAGAGGCCTTGCTCGGACGTATCGGCGATGAGGTAGGTCGACTGCGCCATGCGCGCCTTGCAGCGCGTGATGCGATTGAGATTGCCGACGCTGGAGCGGTAGGCGTGGGGCACATGGTAGCGCGACAGCTCGCGCAGCTCCTGCTGCGTCGGGTTGTCGATGATGCGCACGTTGTAGGGAATCTGCGGGCTGTGCCGAAAATCCCCCCCGGCGCTGGTCCGGGCCGCGGTGTCTGCCATGTCCGCCTCCTGGTCTACGGGTCTCGCGCCCGCCGCGCGCGGGGCGATGGGCCAAAAGAACCAACCATTCTGACGCGTGCGGAGCCTGCGGACAAGCGCAATGCGCGACGCCCTGGCCGCGGGCGAGCCGGCCGGGGCCTGGCGGACCACCGTGACGCCGCGGGCGAGCGGGCCGGGCCTAGCAGACCACCGCCACGCCCCGGGCGAGCCGGCGGGGGCCTAGCGGACCACCGTGACGCCGCGGGCGGCGCGATCGGCGCCCGCGACGACCTGGGCCCAGTAGCGCCCTACGGCGACGGGGCGGCCGCCGTCATCACGGCCGTTCCAGGGGAGGCGATGGGTGCCGGCGGGCAGCTCGCCCTGCCAGAGCGTGCGCACGAGGCGCCCGGACGCGTCGAGCAGCTCGGCCCGCACGTGGCCCGCGGCGGCCAGGGTGAGCACCAGGTCGGTCTGCCCGCGGGTGGGGTTGGCCCCGGTGGCCAGGGCCAGCCCGCCGGCGCGCCCGGAAGGCAAGGAGGGTGGGCGAACGTTGCCCTCGGGCGGCGCCGGGGCGAGCAGGCGCACGTCGTCGACGGCCGCCTCGATCAGCGTGTCGTGGTACAGGTCGCGGGCCACGAACCTCACCTGCACCCGCGCGCTCGGGAGCAGATGCTCGTGCAGGGGAATGGAGACGAGTTGCCATTCGGTCCCGCCGGCGCGGGTTTCGTAGACGGCGGTCCAGGATTCCCCGCCGTCGTTGCTGGCCTCGACGAGGAAGGTGTCCTCGTACGGCCGGGCCCCGAACTGGTTCGAGAACCAGAGCCAGAATTCGAGCACCGCCTTCTCATAGCCGGCCAGATCGAGCTCGGGGGCCAGGAGGGTGGTCGTGCCGCCGTCGACGTCGTTGTCGATGCCCGGGCCGGCCGCGGCGCCGGTCACGAAGCAGAGCCGGCCGCCGGGCGTGTGGTCGCCGTCGGGCTGCACCCTCACCTGGCCGTCGAGCAGGTCTTCGGCGGGCCGCTCCAGCTCCCAAGATCCACTGGCGGCATCGTCGGCGGGACCGCCCGCGATCCAGCCGGCCTGCTCCGCGTCGGTCTCGAAGCCGGTGGCGTAGATCGGCCGCAGGACGTGGAAGACGAGCGGCGCGCCTGGGGCATCCTCCGGGTAGCGGCAGACGCCGCCCCGCATGTCGGCCGCCTCGAGGTAGTAGCGCACGCGCGTTCCCGCGGGCAGGGCCGGCAGGACCGCGCGGAAGACGCCCGATGCGTCGTCGAGCGTGAGCGGCAAGAGCGCGTGGCTCTCGGGGCCCGCGCCGCGGTCGAGGACCAGGCGGACCGATCCGGGATCGAGCGGGGCCTTGAGCGCGGCCACGACGGCTCGCACCTCGAGCGGCCGGCCGTCGGCGCAGAAGTCGGTCACCGGCTGGTGGTGGATGCGCAGGTCGCGCCGCGCCTGGATCTGCAGCCGATGCGGGTAGCTGCCCAGGCGACACGAGCCGTAGGCGACGTGGGCGTAGCCGTCCTCGCCCCAGGCCGGGCCCCAGCTGTTCTTGAGGATCCAGGCGCCCAGGTCGTCATCCCAGCCCACCAGCAGGACGGCGTGGTTGATCTCGTCGCTGCCGTCGTGTTCGTAGACGCCGCCCTGGTAGTGCTGGAAGTCCGGGTAGACGTGCATGCCGGCCGCCACGGGACCGACGAGCAGCGCGCGCTTCAGGGCGGCTCGCGTGCTCGGCACGACCGTCCAGCCCGACGCCCGGGCGGTGAGATCTACGGGCACGGTGGGGCAGGGGCCACCGTCGGCGGCCCGTTTGGGCATAACGCCTTCCA
>CAZRWW010000169.1:0-4769 GCA_964603725.1 uncultured bacterium | reverse complement strand
TCGCCAAGGTTGGATCCTACGAATGCCGGCCTGGATGCGACGTGGCCGCCGACACATCCTGCTATCGGGATGTCTTGTTGGCAGCGGGGCCTACGAACGACTGGTGCGCATCCATGTTGAACGGTGTGTTCGTGGCGGAGGCGATCGCCGATACCATCGGCGCATCCGCATTCGAGGCGGTGTTCGATCTACAGGGTCGCCGGATCCGGACCTTGCTCGATGAGACCCTGCCAGCCGGGCCCTACCGGATCCCGTGGGATAGGGCAATGGGCAGCGGTCCCGGGGCAGCCAGCGGCATCTACTTCCTGCGGCTCACCCACGGCGGCAAGGCTGCGGTCAGGCAGATCTCGGTGGTCAAGTGAGGCGTGGCATGAACGGGCTTCCAATGGGGCCGCGCAGCAGCCGAAACAGCATCGGGCCTGAGGTACCCCGGCGGCCCTTCGAGGAGGAAGTAGACATGACAGGTGCAATGAAAGCTTCAGCGACCGCCGTCGCGATCATGCTGGTTGTGAGTTCGTCGCAGGCGGCACTTCTCGAGGTTCCCAACCAATACCCCACGATCTTCGCCGCCTGTGAGGCCGCGATCGCAGGCGACACCGTGGGCGTGCATCCGGGAGTCTACTTCGAGTATTATGCCGTTGTGCGGGCTGGCGTGACCGTACTCGGCCTCGTGGAGGACTCGACTCAAGTGCATGTGCGCCCAACTGAGACCGGACTCGCGCCCTTCATTGCTGGAGCCGGAGATCAGCCTGTGGTCATCGAGAATATCACAATCTCACCAAGCTGGCATGGGGAGGCGATAGAGAATTTCGGCAATGCAGATCTCGAAGTGCGGCGCTGCCATCTCGTGTGGCAAGGTCCACAACAGCAGCAGGTCACCATGATTTGGAGCTGGCGAGGGAATGCGGCGATCAGGAAGTCCCACATTGACTTCGGCACAATCCCTGCCCAGGATCAGTATGTCTTCTTTCCCTACAGGGAGGGGCGCTTCGTTGTAGAAGACTGTGTCATTGAGCTTTCCGAATGGACGTACATGACTCTGTGGTCGTACGCGCCTCCCGCAGGGACGGTCTATGAGTACACGAACAACACGATCTGGGGGTATGTAAGTGGCACACACCCTGGCGATCGCCAGTTCGCTGTCTACCTCGTGAACAACATCCTGTGGGACTACAACTGCGGCCTTGGTCCGTCGGCGCAGCCAGAGGTCCTGGAGTTCAGATACAACTGCTTGGTGTACACTGAGCTGCCGCCAGACTGCGGCTACCAGATCGGCAACTTCGTCGCCGACCCTCAGATCTGCGACCCGGCCGCGGGGGACTTCCGCCTGCAACCAGGCAGCCCGTGCATCGGATCCGGCGAGGGGGGGGAGGACGTCGGTGCGCGGCTGGGCATCTGCTGGCCGACGGACGTCGTGGAGTCTCCCACATCAGTCGCCGGCGGGTCTCTGTGGAAGCTGGCGCCGAATCCGACCACGGCCGGCGTGGCGATAAGCCTGGACGGGGCACCGCGCACATCCGGTCCTTGTCCTATCGAGATCTTCGATGTGACTGGCAAGCTTGTGCGTATGTTGGGAGCGCCCGAGTGGCAGTCCGGCGTGCGTGCGTACTGGGATGGCCGGCTTGCGGACGGGCGCGATGCTCCGGCCGGTGTCTACCACATCCGGGTCCGCCACGCGGGGGAGGAGCAGCCTAAGCACCGGTTGATCATGCTGAGGTGAGTGCACAGCCAAGGGCGCGTTCTTCTTGTCGGCTGGATGGCGCCCACCGGGGCAAGCCCATGCAGCCCCGCACCCAGGAGGAGACGGAGTTGCTGTTCCGGTGACGCGGGCTCCGGGTGTCGCCGGGATTTCAGATGCCGAGGCATCTCGGAGAATGTCCCGCGCCACGCCGCGGTGCTAGGGGTCATCGCCGCGCGGCATCCATCCCGGGGCCGACCGCGGGCTCGGCGGTCGCAACACCCCCGAGCTCAGTGCAACGCCCGCCAGGATCACTGCGCCGAACAGCGCCAGGCTCCAGTGGAAGGCCTCGGTGCCCCACACGATGCCGAAGAGGAGCGTGAAGGGCGGGTTGAGGAAGACGAACGCCGCCACGCTCGATGCCGACAGATGGCGCAGCGCCCAGAACCAGGCCGCGAAGCCGATGATCGTGCAGCCCAGGGAGAGATGCACCAGGGCGATCCAGCCGGTCTGAGTGAGCCGCGCGAGCACGCCGTGTGCGTCCCCGGTTCCCAGAGCGAGCATCGGCAGGAAGGGCAGGCTGCCGATGCCCGTCGCGGCGGCGGTGAAGAGCAAGGGATCGCGACGGGTGGTGACCGGCTTGCCGATCACGGTCGCCAGCGCCCAGGAGAGCGGCGCCAGCAGCACGACCAGCGCATGGATGAAGTAGGTGCCGCCGAACTGCCCGTTCTGGAGCCGCACCAGGCCGTAAACGCCCAGAAACGCGAGCCCCAGACCCGCGGCCTTGGCCCACCGCACGCGCTCGCCCAGCAGCGCGAGGGCCAGCAGGTAGGTGAAGATCGGGTTGGTCGCGATCAGCAGGCTGGCCGTGCCCGCCGGCACGCGACCCTGGCCCCAGTTGAGGGCCAGGTTGTAGCCGGGCACGGTGAAGAGGGCGGCCGCGAGCACGCGCCAGCCGTCTCGCGCCATCAGCTCGCGGAATGGTCTCCATTGCCAGAGGCAGTAGGCCATGCAGAACGGCACGACGGGCCCGTAGCGCAGCGTGACCAGATCCAGCGTGCCGACTCCGATGTGCTGCCGAAAGTAGGCGACGGCGTGAAACGAGTTCGACCAGATCACGAAGAGGATCACGAGGACGGCGTAGACGATCGCCCGCCGCGGGTGCGAGATCTCACGCTGCTTGGATTGGACTGCTGCCGACATCTTCCCCGATCCTGCCCGTGCGACCCGTGACGCCGAGCCGGTTTCCCGTCGGGCCCGCGCCGCATGACGCCAATCCCGGCGAGTCCCGGGTCGATCGGGAGACGATGCGACAGGCATCGACCCGCGCGCAAGCTCGGTTTGGGGCACGCTGCCCGATGCTCAAACCTCAGGGTTCTCCCACCCCTGAGCATCCCGTTTTTGAGTACCCGATCTCCGCGACCGGGGCTACAATGCGCGCGCGCAAAGGGGGTGAGCGATGGAACGTATCTTCCACCTCAAGGAGCGCCACGCCACTGTCGGCACGGAAGTCCTCGGCGGCCTGACCACCTTCATCACGATGGCCTACATCATCGTGGTCAACCCGGCCATCCTGACCGCGGCCGGGATCCCGGCCGGGCCATCGACGATCGCCACGATCTTGACCGCCGCCTTCGGCACGATCCTGATGGGCCTGGTGGCCAATCGGCCGATCGCGGTCGCGCCCTACATGGGCGAGAACGCCTTCATCGCCTTCGGGCTTGCAACGCTAGGCATCGGCTGGCAGCTCCGGATCGGCGCGGTGTTCGTGAGCGGCGTGATCTTCCTGCTGGTGACGGTGCTGCGCATCCGCGGCTGGCTCGCCAACTCGATCAGCCCGACGATGAAGTACTCCTTCGCGCTGGGCGTCGGGTTCCTGCTGGCCTTCGTGGGGCTCAACGACACCGGCATCATCAAGAGCTACGCGATCGGCAAGCCCCCGATCGCGTTCTTCCCCCCGGGCACGCCCGCCGACATGACCACCCCGGTGCCGGGCGCGGGCATTCCGGTGCCGATCGAGATCGGCGCGCTCTCCAGCGGCCCCGTGCTCCTGGCGATTGCCGGCGTGCTCCTGATCACGATCCTGACGGTGCTGCGCGTGCGCGGGGCGCTGCTGCTGGGCATGGTCATCGCCGCCGTGGCCGGCATCGTCCTGGGCTACGGCAAGGCGCCGCAGGGGATCATCGAGCTGCCCAAGTGGAGCGGCCCCGACGGCCTGGGCGCGATCGCCGGCCAGCTACGCTTCTCCGAGACGCTGCCCGACGGCCGCACGCTGAGCCTCTTCTCGATCACGCTCTTTCCGGTGCTGCTGACGCTGTTCCTGATGGACTTCCTCGACACGCTCGGAACGCTGATGGGCGTGGGCGCCGCCGGCAACATGCTCGATGAGCGCGGGGATTTCCCGGACATCCAGCGGCCGATGCTGGTCGACGCGACCTCGTGCATCTTCTCGGCGCTGGTCGGCACCTCGACCTCGGGCGCCTTCATCGAGTCGGCGGCCGGGATCAAGGATGGGGCGCGCACGGGTCTGGCGGCGATCGTGACGGGCGCGCTCTTCCTGCTGTGCCTCTTCTTCGTGCCGCTGGCCGTGGCGCTGGCCGAGCTGCGCTTCGCCTACGGGCCGGCGCTGATCGTGGTCGGCGTGATGATGATGTCGGCCTTTCGCAAGGTGGAGTTCGACGACCTGACCGAGTTTCTGCCGGCGTTTCTGACGATCGTGATGATGTCGCTCACGTTCAATCCGGCCAACGGCGTGACGGCGGGGCTGGCGGTCTATCCGATCCTGAAAGTCCTCACCGGGAGGGTGCGGGATCTCAATGCCGGGATGATCGTGCTCGGCGTGCTGTGCGTGTTGTACTATGTGGTTGGGTTTGTGCACTGAGATCTCGGAAGGAAGTTGCTGGAAGATTGTACAGGATGACGACCGTACGCTTGTAGTAATGGCGGCGGCCGCCGAGCCGCGAAGGCCCGTCCCTGCGTTCATCCCGAACAATGTCCGGCTTGACCGTCCGGGGCGCCTCCTGCTAAGCTAACCCGTGGTGTTCAACACAACCCGCTGGCCCAAGTGCTCGTGAACGACTCGGAGGCGGGA
>CAZRWW010000168.1:0-4920 GCA_964603725.1 uncultured bacterium | reverse complement strand
CACGGCCCTCAAGAAGCGTGACCGGCCAACCCTCAAAGAGCGTGCTCACGCTCACCTGCCTGCCCGACCGCTACGACGACGGCGGCTACACGGGGGGCAACATGGAGCGCCCGGCGCTCAGGCGCCTGATGGCCGACATCGAGACCGAGCGGGTCGACTGCGTCGTGGTCTACAAGGTCGACCGGATGTCGCGGAGCCTGCTCGACTTCGCCCGCATCATGGAGACCCTGGAGCGCTGCCGGGTCTCCTTCGTCTCGGTCACGCAGCAGTTCAATACGACGAGCTCCATGGGACGGCTGACGCTCAACATCCTCCTGTCCTTCGCCCAGTTCGAGCGGGAGATCATCTCGGAGCGCACGCGCGACAAGATCGCCGCCGCCAGGCGCAAGGGCAAGTGGTCCGGGGGCAAGCCCATCCTGGGCTACGACATCGACCCCCAAGCCCGCCGGATCGTGGTGAACGAGGACGAGGCGGCCCGGGTGCGGGCGATCTTCGGGCTCTACCTCGAGCACGAGTCGCTCATCCCCACGGTCCGGGAGCTGAACGCCCGGGCCTGGACGAACAAGCGGTGGATCACACGCAAGGGCCATGCGGCCGGCGGGTACGCGTTCAACAAGCATGGTCTCTACCATCTGCTGACGAACGTGCTCTACATCGGCCGAGTCACCCACAAGGGGGAGGTCCACGAGGGCGAGCATCCGGCCATCGTGGATGAGGAGGTCTTCCGGCGCGCGCAGCAGCTCCTGAAGCGCAACCGGGTGACCGGCGGCCGGCTGGTGCGCAACCGGTACGGCGCGCTCCTCAAAGGGCTGCTCCACTGCGTGCCCTGCGGCTGCGCGATGGTGCACTCGCACACGGCCAAGCGGGGCCGGCGCTACCGGTACTACGTCTGCACGAACGCCCAGAAGCGCGGCTGGCAGGCTTGCCCGTCGAAGTCGATTCCGGCCCAGGAGATCGTGTCCCTCCTGTAAATCCGGTCCGCACAGCGCCACTTGACGTTGCAGGCCTGGTCGATCAGCCTCATAGACATGATAGCACTACTCCTGGGCACCGCGGCAGCGGTCATGAAGTCACGCCAGGCCCTGATCCTGGAGAACCTCGCCCTCCGGCACCAGATCGGGGTGCTGCGGCGCTCCGTCAAGCAGCCGCGGCTGAAGCCGAGTGATCGAGGACTCTGGGTGCTGCTGTCGAGGATCTGGGGCGGGTGGGAGAGGTCGCTTGTCTTGGTCAAGCCCGAGACCGTGATCCGCTGGCACCGCAAGGGGTTTCGGCTCTATTGGAAATGGAAGAGTCGTGGACTGGGCCGGCCCAGGGTATCTCCCGAGATCCGGGATCTGATCCGCCAGATGTGCCGGGCCAACCCGCTCTGGGGTGCACCGCGGATACACGGCGAGCTTCTGAAGCTCGGCATCGAGATCAGCCAGGCCGCCGTCTCCAAGTACGTGGTGCGGCATCGGAGGCCGCCGTCTCAGACGTGGCGGGCATTCTTGACGAACCACGCCAGGGACATTGTGTCGGTCGACTTCTTCACCGTTCCGACGGCGACCTTCCGGGTCTTGTTCGTCTTCGTGATGATGAGCAATGAGCGGCGGCGGGTTGTCCACTTCAATGTGACGACGGCGCCGAGCGCAGCCTGGACGGGGCAGCAGGTCGTCGAAGCGTATCCATGGGAAGCGGCACCAAGGTTCCTGCTGCGCGATCGCGATGGGATCTCTGGGACTGATTTCGTCCGCCGAGCGAAGGGGCTTGGAATCGAGCAGGTCGTGATCTCGGCCCGATCCCCATGGCAGAGCCCGTACGTTGAGCGGGTCATCGGGTCGATCCGGCGGGAGTGCCTCGATCACGTGATCGTCCTGAGCGAGAAGCAGCTGAGACGGGTGCTCAGGTCATACATCGCCTACTACCACGGGTCGAGAACGCATCTGGGGCTGGAGAAGGACTGCCCGGAGACGAGGCCGGTGGAGCCACCGCACCTCGGCGTGATCGGCGCCGAGCCCAGGGTCGGCGGGCTCCATCATCGCTGCTTCCGAGGCGCTGCTTGACCGGCGGACGTACGAAGTAGCTCGGGACACCTGGGCTCCGATGGATTCCTCCGCGGTTCTCCGGAACAAGACGCCGGTACCGCCACGATCTTCACCGCAATTGGCCGATGCGCTATCATTGACTGCGTGTCCAAGGTCGGGCCACACCGCTGAGTGCGCAGGACTGCGCGTCGGACGGAGTTTATGGAAGAGTCAGGGAGAGCCAGGACCAGAAGATGCGGTCGTGAGCACGGATGCGGGGCCGACGACAGGTTCGGTGGTAGACGCCCAGCTGATGCCGGAGCGCGAGGTTCTCGATCTGGAGGGCGGTGCGGGATCGGAAGGTGGCGCGGACCGTACTGAGCAGCGTGGCAAGCCAATCCATAGCACTGGTATCCTGAGGTTTGGAGGGCTGTTGTCCGGGATCGCGATGCGATGGGGTTGCCGAGCCGGACGTCCGATGGCAAGCGGGATCTCAGGCGGGCCGATCCGGTTCTTGCGCCTGCCGGGGAAGTCCAGCAGAAGCAGGCCGATGTGGTTTTCGGGACGCACAGGCTTCCGGGATGCACACCGCCAGTCGCCGACCCTACCAGCTCTCCGCCTTCGGACTGTGCCTGACTAATTAAATCCCCTTGACAAGCCGATCAATTTGGCCTATTTAGTCAACCATGCGAGTGCCCAAACAGCAGCAGGCTCTGAGGCAGGTGGCAATGCGCCTGGCCGAGTTCCTCGGCGCGACGCCCTCCGACCTGCGCACCCGTCAACACCGTCGGGCCCCGGAAGCCGATGCAGTCATCGATCTTGCGGGCTCCACCTTCGTCGTCGCGTGGAAGGCATCCGGGGCAGCCGCTCCGGTTTCCGCGGCGCTCGAGCAAGCTCGGCGCTGGGCAGCCTCCGTGGGCCGGCGCGCGATCCCGTTGGTCGCCGTGCCGTTCATGGGACCCGCGGGTCGCCAGCGCTGCCAGGAGGCCGATGTTGCCTGGCTAGACCTGAGTGGCAACGCCCGGATTCTCGCACCGGGGATCCGCGTGCGGATCGAGGGTGAGGAGAACCAGTTCAAGAGCCGGGGGAGACCCCTCAACGTGTTCGCACCCAAGAGTGCCCGCATCGCCCGCTGGCTGCTGCTGCATCCCAACCAGCCGATGGTGCAGCGTGAGATCGCGCGGGCGACAGACATGGATGAGGGTTTCACCAGCCGGATCGTCTCAAGGCTGGAGGAGGACGGCCTCATCGTCCGCGAGTCGAACGGCGCGATCCGACCCCGGGACCCGGACCTCCTGGTCGACGCCTGGAGAGAGAAGTACGACTTCTCGAAGCACCAGATCATCCGCGGCCACGTGGCGGCTCGGTCCGGGGAGGAGTTGCTACATCGTCTCTCGGGCGACCTCCGGCGGCAGGCGGTGAAGCATGCCGCGACGGGGCTCGCTGCGGCGTGGCAGCTCACGCGGTTTGCCGCCTTCCGACTCGTGATGCTGTACGTGATCGAGCGCCCACCGTCGGAGGTGTTGGAGCGCCTGGGATTCCGCGACGAGGTGCGCGGGACGAACGTGTGGTTCGTGGTTCCCAACGATGAGGGCGTGTTCCTCGGATCGGGTGAACGCGATGGCGTTGCTTGCGTGCATCCCGTACAGGCCTATCTCGACCTCCAGAGTCATCCGGAGCGGGCGAAAGAGGCCGCCGATCACCTCCGGGCCGAGTTGTTGGATTGGGGGGCTGATGGTTGAGAAGCCGGCCACGGCAGCGGGATACCGCGGCGAGCACATCGACTTGGTGCGGGCGACGTGCCTGTACCTGGCCACGAAGCTCGGCGATCTGATGGATGACCTGGTGATTGTGGGAGGTCTGGTCCCGACGCTGCTCATCGATCAGCGGAGATTGGCCCGCGAGACCGATGTGCATGTCGGCACGATGGACCTCGACGTGGGACTCGCGGTGGGGCTTCTGGAAGAGGGACGCTACCGCGGGCTCACAGAACGTCTCCGACAGGCGGGCTTCTCACAGGACGCCAATGAGGCTGGCAACCCTACTCGCCAGCGTTGGAAGATCGTGCGCGCAGGAAAAGTCACGATCGACTTTCTGATACAGCCAACCCTGTCAGAGGATGCTGGGGGGAAGATCCGCAACATCGAGGCCGACTTCGCGGCCGTCATCGCCCCAGGCCTTCACTTGGCGTTCCGGGACCGTCAGCGAGTAACCTTGGCAGGCTCGACGATCATGGGGGAGATTGCCACGCGCGAGGTGTGGGTCTGCGGTCCAGGGGCCTACGTCGTTCTCAAGGCGCTGGCCTTTGGCTCCCGGGGCGAGAACAAGGATGCGTACGACCTGTTCTATGTGGTGCGGAACTTCGGCTCGGGAGTCGAGGACGTGGCGGCTTGTCTGAAACCGCTCTTGGCCGATCCCGCTGCCTCCCAGGCGATTGCCATCATCCGGCGTGACTTTCTGGACCACGACGGGATTGGTCCCCGTCGTGTCGCGGAGTTTCTGACGGGCGAGCCTGACGACGCCATCCAGGCGGATGTCGTGGGCTTCATCGACCTGCTGCTAGAGCTATGCAGCTGACCTCGCTGGCGGTCCCAAACGCTTCTGTGGGACCGAGCGCGATCTCGACCGTCTCTTCGCGCAACTCGTTCCCAGGGCCTTCGTAGCGGCCTTCCGCGACGTGCAGGATCCGGATGAGCACCTGAGGCGATGTTTCCCGGGTAGTTCGAATACTGTTACGTTCGGGGAGCAGAACAAAACGGAGCGGAATAACCGCGTCCTTGTGGTTAACGTAGAGCCCCGAGAGCGAGAGCGCTCGGGGTTCTCCCGTAACCTCTAGGAATCAAAGACATCTACGCCTCCGGTCCCGCGCGCCCGGCGTTCTCTGTTTCGAGAGGGGTCGTTCGGGGTCCGATCGCAA
>CAZRWW010000167.1:0-5002 GCA_964603725.1 uncultured bacterium | reverse complement strand
GGGGCCTTCTCGCCCGCCCCGCCCTTCTTGCCCGGCGGGGCCTTCTTGCCCGCCGCCTGGCCCCGCTCGCCGGAACGCGCGCCCCGGGGCGCGCCGGCCGGACCCTTGAGGTTCTTCCTGCTCGGCATGCCTACCCCCGCTCCTCCAGGCCGTAACTGTGTTCCGGTCCGGGAAACGTGCCCTCCTCGACCGCTCGCATGTACTCGTGAACGGCGCGACTCACCAGCTCGGTGCCCTCCATGAAGCGCCGCACGAAGCGCGGCTCGAATTCCTGATAGAGCCCCAGCATGTCGTGCAGCACCAGCACCTGCCCGTCGCAGTGCGGCCCCGCGCCGATCCCGATCGTCGGGATCGCAACGGCGGCGGTGATCTCCTGGGCCACAGGCGCCGGGATCATCTCCAGGACGATGGCGAAGCAGCCCGCCGCCTCCAGGCGCCGCGCGTCGGCCAGCAGCGCCGCGGCCTCGCCCTTGCGCCGTCCCTGGAGGGTGTAGCCCCCCAGCGTGAGGATCGACTGCGGCGTCAAACCCAGGTGCCCCATCACCGGAATCCCAGCCGCGACGATCCGCTCAGCCGCGGCCGCGCTGCGCGCCCCGCCCTCGAGCTTCACCGCGTCGGCCGCGCCCTCCTTGACCAGGCGCCCGGCCGACTCGAGCGCCCGCTCGGGCGAGACCTGGAAGCTCATGAACGGCAGGTCGGCCACGATCAAGCCGTGCGGCTGCGCGCGGGCGACCGCCCGCGTGTGGTGGATCATGTCGCGCAGGGTGACCGGCAGGGTCGAGCCGTGCCCGAGCATGACCTGGCCCAGGCTGTCGCCCACCAGCAGCACCGGAACGCCGACCTGGTCCAGGATGCGCGCCAGGGTGAAGTCGTAACAGGTCAGCACCGGGATGCGACGCCCCCGTTTCTTCCAGCGCGCCAGGTCCGCCGCCGTGATCCTTGGCACCATGGCCATCACTCCTCCCCCGGCCCGCGAGCGACCATTAAGCTGTGTCGTTGGCCGGCTTGTACAGGCGCGTGCCGCTCGCGTGCGCGACCAGCACCTCCCACAGGTCGGCGATCAGGGTCTGATCCCTCGTGAAGTCGAGCTCGTTGGTGTTGACCACCAGCACCGGGGCTCCCAGGTAGTGCAGGAAGAAGTAGTTGTACGCTTCCGCCAGCGTGGCCAGGTACTGCGGATCCATGGCGCGCTCGAAGCTCCGCCCGCGCCGCGCGATCCGCTGCAGGAGCACGTCGACGGACGCCTGCAGATAGACGATCCGGTCCGGCTTGGTCTGATCGCGCTCCATCAGACCGAAGATCTGGTTGTACATGTCGAGCTCGTGATCGTCGAGGTTGATGTTGGCGAACACCTTGTCCTTCTCGAACATGTAGTCGCTGATCACCGGGCCGCGGAACAGGTCGCGCTGCTGGAAGCGCTTGAGCTGCCGGTAGCGGCTGAGCAGGAAGAAGATCTGCGTCTGGAAGGCATACCCGCGCCGGTCGCTGTAGAAGTCCGCCAGGAAGGGGTTTTCCTCGACTTGCTCGAGCAGCGTGTAGCCGCCGATGTAGTCGGCCAGGCGCCGGGTGAGCGTGGTCTTGCCGACACCGATGACGCCCTCGATGGCGACGAAGTGAACCGGCGTCGGAGGGGGCGCGCTCACGGGACACCTCGTTCCGGCCGCCCCCGGCGCGGGGCCCCGGCCGGCGACAGCGCGGCTCGCCAGGGTCGCACCCCCGCGCGCTCCGCCCTCGCCGCCAGGTCGCGCGCGGCCGCGCCCAGGCGCGGATGGCGCCAGCCGGGCAGAACCTCCGCCAGCGGCACCAGCACGAAGGCCCGCTCGTGCAGCCGCGGGTGGGGCAGCTCGAGCTCGGGCCCGCTGCGCACGCGATCGCCGTGCAGGAGCAGGTCCACGTCGATCGTCCGGGGCCCCCAGCGCTCCGCGCGCCGCCGGCCCAGGCCGGCCTCGATCGCCAGGGCGCCGCGCAGCAGCTCCTCGGATTCGCCCGCGAAAGAGAAGGTCACCACCTGGTTGAGGTAGGGCCCCTGGCCCGGCGGCCCCTGCGGCTCGGTCTCGTAGACCGCCGAGCAGCCCAGCAGAGGTCCCCACCGCGCGGCGATGCGCCGCCGCGCCGCGGCCAGGTGGGCCACCCGATCGCCCAGGTTGCTGCCCAGGGCCAGGGCGACCAGTTCCTGCGGATCCGCGCTCATGGGCCGTCTCGCCCCTCGGTCAGCTCCACCTCGACGCAGTTCAGGTCGGCGTCGAAGGGCAGGCTGAGCTTGCGGACACGCACGCAGACCCGCTGCGCCGCGAAGCGGTCGAGCACCGCGACCGCGATCTGGTGGGCCAGCGCCTCGACGAGGTGGTACTTGCGCGCCACGCTCACCTCGCGCACCAGCTCATAGACGCGCTGATAGTCGACCGTGTCCTCGATGCGATCACTGCGAGCGGCCCGGGCAAGGTCGAGATGGAGCTCGACGTCGAGCGTGACCTTCTGGACCCAGCTCTTCTCGAGATCGCCGACTCCGAGTCGAGGAAATGCTGTAATCTCTTTCAGTCGAATGACATCCATGACCGCTCTTGGCCCCGTGCATGCCGCATTCGAAGGTATGGGAGAGCCAGGCCGCCCGCAAGAGCAAATCCGGAGGGTCCGGCGGCCGCGCGGGCGCTCGTTGTGGGCCGGCCGCCCGGGCTGCTAGAGTGCTCGCCGCGCTCCCTAGCGCGCGCCGCCGGTCGGAGGGCAAGCCATGCGGGACGAAGCGCCCCATCACGAATGCCGGCCAGAGACGGACGGCGGCCGGATCGCGGAGCGTCCCCTGCAGATCTGCCTCGTGAGCCAGTCGTACCTGCCGTACCACGGCGGCATCACGGAGCACGTCTGGCATCTGGCCGACGGACTGGCCCGCCGCGGCCACGGCGTGTCGATCCTGACCGGAATGCCCGCCCGCAACGGCCGCGCCGCCGAGGTCGACCCCATCGGCGTGCGGGTCATCCGCTTGGGACGCACGCTGCAGGTGCCTTCGCATGGCGGCCGGGCCTGTGTAGTCTGCGGTCTCGATCTGGGGCGGCAGCTCCGGCGCAACCGGCCCGGCCCGCCCGATCTGGTGCACGTGATGTCGCCGCTCGAGCCGTTCCTGCCGCTCTGGGCCGTGCGGCACCTGCCCGGGGCCAAGGTCGGCACCTTTCACACCGGCGGCTCGCGGCCCCACTGGGGCTACCGGGGCTTCGCCGCCTGGCTGGCCCCGTACGCGCGCCTCCTGGCGCAGCGCATCGCCGTCTCGCGGGAAGCGGCCCGCTACGTGTCGGCGCACTTCCCCGGCCCCTACGAGGTGATTCCCAACGGCGTCGACCTCGAGCGCTTCGCGACGGCCCGCATGCGCCCCGTGCCGCCCGCGGGCCGCGTCATCCTCTACGTGGGACGCCTCGATCCGCGCAAGGGACTCAGGCTGCTGCTGGCCGCCTTCGAGCGCGTCCGGCGCGGCGGGGCCGGCCCCGGGGCCGAGCTCTGGCTGGCGGGCGCGGGCCCCGAGGCGGGCTGGCTGGCGCGCCGGGCCGCCCGGCGAGGCTTGCCGGTGCGCCTGCTGGGCGCGGTGGCGCGCGCCGAGTTGCCACGGCTCTACGCCGGGGCCGACCTGTTCGTCGCCCCGGCGACCGATGGCGAGAGCTTCGGAATCAACCTGCTCGAGGCGCTGGCGTCGGGCACGCCGATCGTGGCCGCGCGCATCGCGGGCTATGCCGAGACCCTGGGCGGCGATGACGCGGCCCGCTTCTTCCGCCCCGGGGATGAGGCCGACCTGGCCGCGGGAATCGGAGACCTGCTCGGCGATCGGGCCGCGCGAGCGCGCCTGCGCGCCGCCGGCCTGCGTCGCGCCGAGGCGTTCGCCTGGCCGCGCGTCGTCGAGCGCGTCGAGCGCGCCTACCTCGTTGCGCTGCGGCGCGCGCGCGCTGGGGCCGACTGACCGGGCCGGCCCGCGGAAGGGACCTTTGGATCGGCGGCCTCAGCACCCGCGGCTGCGCGACTCGATCTTGATCAAGCCGCGCAGGGTGAGCGCCTCGTCGACTTCCTGGATGGTGGCGGAGTCCTCCGCCACGAGGCAGGCCAGGCCGCCCGTGGCGATCACCCGCGCCGGCCGGCGCAGCTCGCGCTGCAGCTCGCGCACCACGCCGTCGATCGCCCCGATCGCCCCGTAGTAGACGCCCGACTGGATGCTCTCCTCGGTCGTGCGGCCGAGCGCGCGGCGCGGCTTGCGGATGGAGACCTTCGCCAGCCGCGCCGCGCGGCGAAAGAGCTCGTCGGCCGAGGTCCGGATGCCGGGCGCGATGGCGCCGCCGAGGTAGCGGCGCCGCGGGGCGATGACGTCGAACGTCGTGGCCGTCCCCAGGTCGACGACGATCGCCGGCAGCGGTCCGTCCGCCACCGCCGCGGCGTTGGCGATGCGGTCGGCCCCCAGCGACGACGGGTCGGCCATTTCGATGCGCACACCGGCGGGCGTTTCGTGCGAGACGATCAGCGGCTCGCCGCCGAAGAGCTCGCGGGCCATGGCCGCGAACTCGCCCGTGAGCGTCGGCACGACCGAGCAGATGACCACGCGCGGCGCGGCGCGCAGACTCGCGAGGTGCTCGCGAAAGAGCGCCTCGATGAGCACGCCCAGCTCGTCGCCCGTGCGCGCCACCCCCGAGGTCAACCGCCGGAAGGCCTGCAGTCGCTCCCCGGCGAAAGCCCCCAGGACCGTGTGCGTGTTGCCGATGTCGATCGCCAGGACCGTCGCGCCCGCGCGTGGGCCGCGTCGCGGGATGGACATGTTCCTCCTTCCGGGCCGGCCTAGATCGACCAGTCCTGGTCGGGCGGATGCAGCGGCCGCCGATCGCCGGGAGACTGCTCGCGCTCGGGCGCCGGTGGCGCCTCTCGCGCCCCCTCTTCCGGCCGCACCTCCGGCGCCGCGCGGTCCGGTCGGGCGGCCGGCGAAGCGGCGCGCGCCTCGGCCTCGGGTCCGCGCCGCAGGCGCCTGCTCTCCTTCCCG
>CAZRWW010000166.1:0-5093 GCA_964603725.1 uncultured bacterium | reverse complement strand
GAACTGCTTGTGACGCGAGCTTGTGCCCTCGCCGGAGACCTCGGCGTACCGCAGCCGCAGGTCCGCCAGCGTCATCCACCCCAGGGCTGCCAGCTCCTTGCTGATGTTGAGCGCCATGTGTCTCCCTCCTCTCTCGGGTCTCGGCCGCCGCTAACCGGCCGACCCATGAGGGCGACTTGGGGCGCACACATCAACTCCTTCCTGCGACGCATCGGTGGGCTCAGCAAGCGCCTCGGGCACGGCGGAGATCGCCTGAGCATGCGCCAGGGCGCGCAGGCGCAGGACGGCTCGGGCGAGGATGCGCGCGATCTCGCGCCGGCGTTGGTCGGGAGTCAGGGGAAGATCGTCGGGCACCTAGGACACTGTGGACCTCCTGGTGGATGCGCCCACAGCGGCCTTCGCTCTGCGACCAGCGTGCTGTCTGGCAGGCCTCTCGCCCGGGCCGGCACCTCACGGCCGGCGGGCGGATCGTCTCTCTGTTAGAACATACGCCGTTTGAGTTCGAAGTGTCGGATCGGGCTGGCGGTCGTGAACGCAACGGTAGCCGCGGAACCCGGGCGACGGCGCAACCCCCTTGACCCGCCCAGTGGGTTGTATTCGTATCTTCTTGAGCAGGTTACGCCTTCTGTCGTCCCATCCCCAGGGGAGTCGGAACACCCACCAACCGAGACGGGAAGGCTAGGGTATTGACTCACCCGACCCGGTAGGTCTAGCCTTATCTCAGACAGTGACCGAGTGACTCTGCCTGCAAGACCTGAGAACGGAAGCCCCGGGCCTTGCTCGGCCGGTTGAGATGAGTGCGGCTCATCCCTGGCACGGGTGCGCGGCCTCATTTCGCCCGCGAGTTCACTGCGCGAGTGTTCACGGACATGTGCCACGGAAGGGAGACCGTGAGATGTGCAAAGCTCTTGTGGTGCTATGCGTGTCGGGCATCGTCACGGGCTCGGCGCTGGCCGATCCCGAGGACCTTGAGGGTGGTGTGTTCATCGCGCACTTCCCGACCGAGATGGAGTTCTCCAGTGAGCCGCCCGCCGGCGGTTGGTGTCAGGACTACTGGGACAACTACCGCATCGAGGACTGCGAGGACCAGGTGAACCGGATCGACACGTATGACCAGGTCATCTGGTTTGTCCTGGCCGCCTGGGATGAGGAGAAGGAGTGGTGCGGCACCGAGTTTGGCTTCGGCGACTACGATCCTGCCGCGTTCGTCGTCACCGATTACGGACCCTGCTGGCCCGAGGATGGGCTGGAGATCCCGACCGCCTCCTGGCCGGGGCCGGAGGAGGGAACGGCGATCGTGGTGACCGGTGATCCCTGGGAAGGCAACCTCGTGCCGGTGTACTGGTTTGCGGGGTATGCCTACGAGGAGGGGCTGATCCCGCTGGCGGTGGATCCGGCGACGGAGTTCGCGGGATGAAGCAACTGCTCAAATCCGCCGGAGGCGTGGGCAGCGGATTCGCTGGGGGGCATGGGGCTGTTCCAGGACGGGGTGTATGCCTGCCCGGAGGGCTTCATGGCCGGGGGCCAGGGGTCGGGGCCGCAAGGGGGCGGCGGGATCGAGCCTGAAGGAGGCAGCGGGTTCTTTGGACCAGTACAAAACCAAGTTCACATGGTCTGCCCCCAGGGAGGGACTTTCCGCACCATCCAGGCCGCAGTCGACTCGGTTATCGTGGTCGACGGAGACACGCTGGAGTTGTGTTGCGACTATCCCTTCACGGGTGAGTTGAACCGGAACATCGAGTTTCGTGGCAAGCGGCTGGTCGTTCGGTCAGAGTGCGACGACCCCACGCGGTGCATCATCGACTGCGAAGGCAGTTCCGCTGGCCAGAGGGAGGCGCGGCGGGCCTTCGACATTAGCGGAGCGGAGTACCTTGGGGTCACAGTGCGGAGCGTTACCGTGTTTGATGGCCTCTCCTGGGATTCCAGCTGACCGCAATGCGACGGCGGCGGGTTCCGCTGCATGAATGGGGGTCTGGTTACCTTCGAGAACTGCGTATTCGACAGCTGTGACGCCTCACCTCACAACGCCGGTGGTGGTGCCGGGTATGTCGGTCTGGGGCTGGACACGTATCACAAATCACGAGCGTTCTTCACGCAGTGTGTGTTCTTGCACAACCGCGCTGCTTCCCCTTCTAAGTGCGGAGGGGCATTGAACGGCAATGCGTTTGGTGACATGACTATCGAAGCCTGTACGTTTGTCGGGAACCAAGCCGGTGGCGGTGGTGCTATTGGTGTTGGTGAGCAAATGCAGGTTCGCATGACAAATTGTACGTTCTCGGGCAACTGGTGTGGATATCTACTCGGGCAGGGCGGTGCGCTGTACAGCTTCGACAGCTCCCTCTACTTACCACGCACTCAGATCACCCTGGATAGGACGATTCTGGCCTACAGCTCCAGAGGGGCAGCGGTGGATTTCTCTGGTAGACCTCCAGTTCTGGACTTGAATTGCTGCGATGTCTATGGCAATGCTGGTGGCGACTGGGTGGGGTACATCGCCGATCAGCGTGGCATCAACGGCAACATCTGGGGACACCCGGGATTCTGCGATACGCTGAACGGCAACTTTTCGATCCAGGCCACCTCGCCGTGCATGCCCGACACCCTCCTTGGATGTGGCCTGATCGGCGCCCACGGTGTTGGTTGCTCAGGCGATGTCTGGGTGGTCGACCCCGAAGGCGGTGGCAACTTCACCACGATCCAGGCAGCGCTGAATGGCTGTGACGACTGGGACGTCGTGGAGCTGGAGGACGCGAACTTTACAGGGATGGGCAATCGGGACATCAGCGTCCCAGACATACCCGTGACGATTCGTTCTGAGAGCGATGACCCCAGCGCTTGCGTTATCGACTGCCAGGGTAGCTCCTCCAACTTCCATCGCGCCTTCACGTTCACGGGGGGTGTTGGTCAGGAATCGATGCTCCGGGGAGTCGGGATCACGGGTGGCGTGGTCGCCCCCGACTCCGGGGGTGGGGCGATTCGCTGCTCGAACGGATCCCCACGGATCGCCGGCTGCCTGCTCTTCCGCAATGACGGAGGGGCCAGGGGCGGCGGCATGGCGTGCGAGAACGGCGCCTTCCCGGCGCTGGTTCGCTCCACGCTCTCAGGGAACCAAGCCGATTCGGGAGGCGGGCTGTACTGCGCTGCGTCGTCAGGTGCTCTGCTGCAGGCGTGCATCCTTTCGTTCAGCGCAGCGGGGGCGGCCGTGGGTTGCGGCGAAGATGCCACTCCGATGCTCTCATGCAGTGACGTCTACGGCAACACAGGTGGGGACTGGGTCGGGTGCATCCAGGAGCAGTTGGGACTAAGATACAGCATGAACCTCGACCCATGCTTCTGCGATGTGGAGGAGGACGACTATACCCTCCACGACGACTCCCCCTGCGCTGGCGACTGGTACGGGTGCGGTGTAATCGGGGCCATGCAGACGGGCGACTGCGGGCTGGGATACTGCAACCTCGCGAACGCAAACGCCCGTCTTGCAGGATTCGGCGGCGAAGTGACCGTCAGTGTGGTTCCGAGTCCGTTCGTTGCCGGCGGTCTGCTGAGCTACTCGGTCCCAGGAGTTTCAGGCTGCCGCGGAGTGGAGTTTACCATCTATGACTCCGGCGGGAGGCTCATCCGCACCCTGGTCGATCGTCGAATGGCGTCTGGCCGATACTCCATCACTTGGGACGGGAGGGATGACCGGGGGTGCCCGTCACCGGCGGGGATGTACTACTGCCAGTTGCGCATTGAGAGTCACCGGACGATCAGACCAGTGCTGCTGGTCCGATAGGGTCTCGCCCGCAAACACGCGGGCGTGATAGAAGGAGGTGGCCATGAAACGCCACGCGGTTCTCATGTGTCTGTGCCTACTCCTCGCCCCACCCGTGTGGGGAGAAACCTACCTCGTCTGCCCCAACCCCCAACAGGGGGATTTCCCCAATATCCAGGCCGCAGTTGATGCGGTCGTGGATGGCGACATCATCGAGCTGGCCGACGGGGTGTTCTGGTACTTCGGGAACTGGGGCATCGACTGGGGCGGCAAGGAGATCACCATACGTTCCCAGAGCGGGAGCCCTGAAGACTGCGTCATCGATGGTTGGGCGCATGCAGGGATGAATCTGAGCGGGTTCTACATCCACGACGTCGGGCCAGATGCCGTGCTCGAGCGCGTGACGATCGCGAATGGTGACGCATCCGATGGAGGCGGGATCCACATGGTCAATGCGTCGCCGCGAGTCACTGGCTGCATCCTTCTCAATAATCACGCGGGATTCGGGGGAGGCATCATGTGCGGCGTCGATGCCTATCCGACGATCACAGAATGCAGATTTCACGGCAACGCCGGCGCTTGGGGAGGGGGGATCGAATGTGATCTCGGAGCCTCACCGACGATCGCTCGCTGCACCTTCGATGACAACTACGCGGGCATGGGCGCTGGGATATGCATATGAGGCGGCAACGCTGCACTGGTCGAGTGCACCTTCTACGGAAACACTGCAGGTGCGGGGGGCTGTGTCGAGATCTTCACGGAAGCCGGTTCTCCCACAATAGAGAACACAATCATCGCTTTCTCCATCTACGGACTGGGTGTTAGCTGCGGCAGTGGCGCGGTTCCGATCCTGACCTGCTGCGACATCTTTGGAAATGCACTGGGAGACTGGTTTGGCCCGATCGCCAGTCAGTACGGCATCAACGGCAACATCTGCGAGGACCCCCTCTTCTGCGACCCGGAGAACCTGGACTTCACCCTGCACGCGGATTCTCCCTGCGCGCCGTTCACGCCCCCCAATCCCGAGTGCGACCTGATCGGGGCATGGCCCGTGGGGTGCGGCCCGACGCCGACGGTCGCCACGACATGGGGGCAGATCAAGACGCTGTTCAAAGACTAACACAGGGAGCGCGGGGCCCGCTTCACGACCGACCCGGCCAGACGTCGCGGTCGATCGCGGCCATGCACGAGTGCGCGAGGAACTGAGAGACCGCGCATACCCTTGGTTCGCACGCATCTCTTGCGGGATTGCGGTTGGGCCGGGTGAGCTCGGGGCGGGGCGTACTTGTGGCAGCTCAGCTCCCGGTAGCGGCGCGGCCTCCAGCGATGCCCCGCTGCC
>CAZRWW010000165.1:0-5764 GCA_964603725.1 uncultured bacterium | reverse complement strand
TTCTGGGGTCAAGCTACCCCAGTAAGGTGTCCAAAGAAACCGCGGGGCGGAGGACCTCCCCAATGTAGAGCAGCGTCTCCGGGGGAGAAGCGCTCGGCCGCACCGATATCGCAAATGAGGACCAGATCTCCTCGACACCCCCCGGCTGGACTCCCACACCGTGGTCGGTTCCAATGACTAACGCCATGTTGTCCGCATCCAGGCCATAAAGCCCCCTCCCCGAGGAGGCATAGACCAGACCACCTAGAACAACTGGCGTTCCCCGTACATCACACTCGATGCCGTAGTGAGCCGGGTTACTTGGCTGATATGGTTGACCATTCTCGCCAACATAGCTATAGGCGAATTTGCACACGCATCCGTCATAGTTGGCGTTGCCGTTCCAGTTGGTGCCGATGTACACGGCCTGGCCGGTGACCACCGGAGAGGACATGGTTCCGCCTGCGTTCCCGGCCGCGCCCGTCCAGAACCACAAGGTATCGCCATCTGCCGCATCCATGGCGAAGACCATGTTGGTCTCGCCAGCGCCTGTGGCCCCGACGAACACTCTACCCCCCGCATAGGCTGGGGCAGATCGTACAGAGACCCCGAGGTGGGCCGACCACTTGATCGTGCCCACGACGTTTGCAGTGTCGCTCACACTGCTGTAGATTGCGTAGAGGTACCCATTGGGCGCTCCGACGAATGCTACCGAGTCCCCCACGACTGCAGGTGACGACTCCATCCAGTACGAGCGATCCCAGTATCCGACCTCAGACCAAGAGTTGGCTTCTCCGAGGGGAACGCTGGTCCATGCTCCAGAGCCGTCTGCCGTGTAGTAGGCGTGCAGACGGCGGTCGTCAGCCCCTCCGAGGACGTAGATGAGACCGTTCGAAACAGCCGGGGTGGATGACAGAGGGGTACCGACATCCGCCACCCACCTGGTGTCTTCCTTCTCGACGTCGAAGCACCATAGCGAGCCGCTCAGTGCGGCGACAAAGAGTGCCCCGTCGCTAAAAACGGGCGAGGAGCGAATGACCGGACCGTCTCCCCATCCGGTCGGTCTCACAGAATGGAACCACCGCAGGGCATCGGTATCAGGTCCCGCATCCGAGGTCTTGGCATTGTGTGCGAGATCTCTGCAAAACATCGGCCAATCAGATGCCCCTGGCGCCCTTATCAGGACAGGAGCCAAGGCGCAGCAACAGCCGAGTACCACAAGGATGGTCCGCATCGTCTTCATGCCGCACCTGCAAGGGTCGGTCTTCGCCATCGTATGTCCCCTCCCAGGTTGCTGCCTCCCGCTCCCGCAGCTGAAGCCGCGCCCCGGCTAGGCGGGAGCCTCATGGGAGGACCACGATCGATCGCGTCAACGGCTGCCGCCCCACTTGGGCGCGCACGAAGTAGCTGCCCGCCGGGACGGCGTGCCCGTCTCTGTCATGTGTGTCCCACTCCAAGGCGAGCAGGCCGCCCGGAGCGGTTCCGTTCAGGAGCGTGCGGATGAGCCGCCCGGCCGAATCGTGGATGCTGACTCGGATCGGCACCGGCCGCATGCCCGTCGGCACTCGGCAGTATACCCGTGCGATAGACGCCACAGGGTTGGGGCTGCTCCACAGCAGTGGGCGGATGGATGCAATCAGTGACTCCAGCACAATCCCCTGAAAGCCGCACCCGATCGGCCGGGCCCCGATCTGCCCGCACTCAGGATTGTTCTCCGCCGCGCAGGGGGAGTCGATGCGCAGCGTGAGCGGATCCTCGGGGTTGCCGTAAAGGCAGAAGTGAGGGTCTTCCGAGAAGTTGCCGTTCGTACCGTACTGGTTCGCAATGCCAGCAGTCCAGTCGCCTCCCGCATTGCCGTATAGGTCGCAGCACGCGAGAGAAGCGGTCGCTCCACTTCCCAGATAGATTGCTTCCCCCGCCGTGCCGAAGGCAACGATGGTGTTTTCCAGCGTGGGGCAAACGAGGCTCCTGGCGTGGATGCCGCCGCCCTGCTCCCCAGCGTTCTGGTACAAAGTGCAGTACCTCAGGATAGGAGAGACCATGGCGCTCGAGTTGCAGACCAGCGCCCCACCCCAGTAGGTGGCGATGTTGTTCGAGAATATGCACGAGTCGAACTCAGCGGCCGCCCCCACGCAGTAGGCCGCCCCGCCGTCGCGGTCACTCCAATTGTCAGCCAGAGTACAGGCCCGGAAGCGGGGTGCGGCGTGGTTGGCATACATCACTCCGCCCAGTGCGCTGGCTGCGGGAGTCGCGCTGTTGCCGAAGAAGTCGCATCGGACGATGGTGGCCTGCGAATCATCATAGAAGGCGCACGCGCCCCCAATCGCACTGGCATTCGCAGAGAATGTGCAGCTGTTGACACTCGGAGATGCTTCCTCGGTGCAGCAAAGTGCGCCGCCGTAGGAACCGCGGTTGTAGCTGAAGTCGCACGCCTCGATGAAAGGAGAGCAACCGCTGCAGCTCACTGCGCCCCCGAAGAGCCCCTCGTTGCTTGTGAACACGCAATCGGACATCTCCCCATTGGATTGCTGGCGCCAGTATGCTGCGCCTCCACACTGCGTGGCGCGATTCGCCGTAAACGTGCATCGGCGAAGTGAGACGGCGGACAACCGGCAGTGGATTCCGCCCCCGTAATCAGCCACGTTGCCGATGAGTGCGCAGTCCTCAATCGTTGGAGTGGATTGGTAGCAGTAGATCCCCGCCCCGAACGCCTGATAGGGTCCCGTGTTGTCTCGCAGGCAGCAGCCGGTGATGGTGGGAGATGACCCGTTCGCACAGTGGATCGCGCCGCCGTACTGGGCGAAGCCCCAACGCACCGTGATCCCCTCTAGTATCGACCCCGGCCCCTCTCCCGAGTGGAAGTAGAACCCGCGGCGCGGATGTTGGAGGCTGCCCTCGCAGTCGAGGACACAATCGTTGGGATCTCCGCTCTGCGACCGGACTGTGATGGCCTTGCCCAAGAAGTCGAGGTCCCGATTGCCTGGCCCGCGGAAAGTGCCCAGCGCAAGGGCGACAGTATCGCCTGTGGCCGCAGCGTTCATTGCGGCTTGAATCGTAGGGAACGGCCCGGTCCCATCCGGCCTGACTAGATAGGTCGTGGCAGAGGCGAGTCCCGCGAAGGTGGTCACCAGGCCCAGGAAGAGGGTCACGGCCTTCATGGGCACCTCCGAGGTGCGGAGGCCAATAACCTATACACCCAAACTAATCATCCCGCGACAAGGCTGGTGCGTCAACCAGAATCCAACGCCTCCGCAGCAGCGCCCCGACCGTCGTGAGCAACGCGGCTGCCATCCCGTATTGTGCCAAAACTCAGCCGGGCATAAGCAGCGGACAGACATTGGCTTGCGTTGCCGAGTTCGAGCGGAGGTTGGCCCACGGCGGCACTCGAATGCTGTAGGCTCCTGGGCATGAACTCGCTGCCGCTTCAGTTTCTGATCCTGGCGATCGCTGGCTGGGTGAACAGGAGCCAGCAGGACGCGATCGAGTATCTGCGAGAGGAGAACCGGGGCCTCCGCGAACATCTCGGCGATCGGCGCCCGCGCTTCACCGACATCCAGCGCCGACGCTTGGCGGAGAAGGCCAGGAGGCTGAATCGGAAGACTTTGCTGGGGATCGGGCCGATCGTCACCCCGGACACGCTGCTGCGCTGGTACCGAAGACTGATCGCACAGAAGTACAACGGAAGCCAGGTTCGGAAGGCGGGTCGGCCGCGAACGGCGACGAGCATCGAGCAGCTCGTGCTCCGGATGGCCCGAGAGAACCCGAGCTGGGGATACACCAGGATTCGCGGTGCCATGCGCAACCTTGGCCACGAGATCGGCCGGAACACGATCAAGCGGATCCTTGCTGCCCAAGGGATCGAGCCGACCACGACCCGCCGCAAGGGCATGTCGTGGGAGACGTTCCTGAAGGTCCACTGGGGCGCGATCGCCGCGGCCGACTTCTTTACCGTCGAGGCGCTTACCGGGGTGGGCCTCATCCGCTTCCTGGTGTTCTTCGTCATCGACTTGAAGAGCCGTCGGGTCAGGATCGCGGGCATCGCACCCGAGCCAGATGGCGGATGGATCAAGCAGATGGCGCGCAATCTGACCGATGCGGAGGACGGCTTCCTGAACGGAACAGGCTACCTCATCCACGACCGCGACCCGCTGTTCACGACGGAGTTCAGACAGGTTCTGCGGTCCGCCGGGGTGTAGACCGTGAAGCTCCCAGCGCAGAGCCCGGACCTGAACGCGTATGCGGAGAGGTTCGTCCGCTCGATCCGGGAAGAATGCCTGTCGCGGGTGATCCCGCTGGGTGAGCGCCATCTGCGCTGGGTCGTGTCTGAGTACGTGGAGCATTACCATCTGGAGAGGAACCACCAAGGTCTGGGCAACGAGCTGATCCAGCGGCCGGGCGCCATGGGCCGCGGCCGGGTGGTGTGCCGGGGACGTCTCGGTGGTCTGCTCCGGTACTACCACCGGCGGGCGGCATGACGTCGTTCCTGATTTGGCACACTACGAGGTAGCGATCCGCCAGGAAGTCACCCGGTTTGAGGCCGGACGAGGCAGAGCTGCGAGGATCGACCAAGGGCAAGGTTGGGGCGGCATCGGGGTCGGAGGCGGTGGGTGTGTCGCCCCCTTTGAGACCATCGTGCGAGCGAGTCATGGTGAGATCACGATCGCTCCCAATCCTGCAGACCACCCCGGCATGCCTGCGCCCCGGGATGATCATGAGCCGATGTCATTCAGGCGCGTCTTCGGGCAACCCGCAGTTGTGCGGCGAGGGGTAGTTCGAACAGCTCGTTGCGTAGGAGTCTTGTCGAGAAGAAGAGCACTTCGAGGTTCTCCACCTCACCTGTCTTTGGGTTGATGCGAGCCACGACCTCGTCGCCCAGTTCCTCCGATTCCTGCTCGGCGTAGGGCGGACACTTGTCTATGTGGAGAATGTCGGCCTCGCGATCGTACAGGAATCTCAGGCCCGTTTCCATTCGACCTCTCCCTCTGCCAGCTTTCTGGCCATGTAGGCCGTGATGATCCAGTGCCGCCCGCCGGGGTCACGCTCGCTGACCACAACGACGACGACGTGTCTTCCCTGTCTAGAATCGGTGTACCATCGAGAGAACAACCTCGCGCTGCCGAACTTGGTGCTCCGGCGGACCTGATCAGGCTCCGCCAGGACCTCTGCAATCTGGTGCTGGTGCCCCGGCAGCAGATCAGGATGTCGTGCTGCAATGTGGCGCTCGCGCTCCGACGTCAGTTCCACCTCGCCCTTGAGATATGGACATGTGTATCGAATCACCAGGATCCTCCGTCGCCTTGCTGCCGACCCTTCGTTGGACTGGATTACGATCGGTCCGCTCGAGGAGGTCTTTGGCCTCATACTAGCCGCTCAGAGCGGGCCAGTCCACGTCCTGCGTTCGGTCTCAACGACGTCGCAGGAGCGGCCGGCGTATTGTGCCAAAACTCAGCCGGGCATAAGCAGCGGACAGACATTGGCTTGCGTTGCCGAGTTCGAGCGGAGGTTGGCCCACGGCGGCACTCGAATGCTGTAGGCTCCTGGGCATGAACTCGCTGCCGCTTCAGTTTCTGATCCTGGCGATCGCTGGCTGGGTGAACAGGAGCCAGCAGGACGCGATCGAGTATCTGCGAGAGGAGAACCGGGGCCTCCGCGAACATCTCGGCGATCGGCTGTGCCGGGCCAAAACCTCGTCCGCGTTGCCCCGGTGGAACTTGCCATCACCGCAGGACACCCGATGGCGCCTTGCCATGCGACCTCCATGTGCCGCAATCTCCCCTGCTATGAC
>CAZRWW010000164.1:0-5924 GCA_964603725.1 uncultured bacterium | reverse complement strand
CCCCGCTCTTGCGGCGCGTGCCCCAGCATGCCGCCGAGGGTCTGCTCGAGACTCGCTGCTCCCGGTCGGAGCTCACCCCGGGTTCTGCGTTGGCCTACCTGTACAAGCTCTTGATCCGGCCCCACGTTGCCGAACCCGTCGGCGTGTAGGCTTCACAGGGGTTCGGATCGCAGCTCGTCCACTCGGGGTGCCAGAAGCCCTGGCCGGCAAGGCAGGTTCCCTGCAGCTCGATCACGCAGTTGTGTCCGGAGCGTTCCGAGTAACAGCAGACGGCCGGACAGGGGTTGGGGTGGCAATCCGTGCCCATGCCCAGGAACTCCCCGCCCACGAGCAGACAGGGTTGCTCGAACATAATGCTGCAGTTGCCCTCGATGCAGCATGCACCTGGGATCTCGCAGGGGTTCGGATCGCAATCGAATCCCTGAAACCAGATACCCCCCGCCAGCGTGCAGTCGAGCTCCGTCAGCATCAGGCAGTTGAAGCCGATGCAGCAGGCCCAGGTCTCCGGCGGCGCGAACTCGGGCAGGACACCGGGAGTGTTGATGCCCAAGGCGCCGCGCTGCGCGGCCGCCACTGAAAAGACAGTGGGGGGGATCGGGCAACTCGCGAAGGCGCAGACTCCCATGGCCGGGTCCACGTCCAGCGCCACCAGGGTCTGCGCGCCGTAGGTGCCGTAGGCGTAGCTGCCGAAGGCATAGACGGGCACGTAGTTGCCCTCCCACGGGTTGCCGGTCACGACGAACGCGGTGCCCTCGCCCGGGCCCGGCCAGCCGGACGTCGAAAGCTCCAGGCCTTCGACCGGAAAGCACGGCGCGGCGGACAGGATGCGCAGGACGGCCGGGTCGTACTCGCCGAGGCCGAACTCCACGCCGCACCAGCGCTTTTCCTCGGACTCCCAGGCGGCGATCACGTACCACACCGCGCCGAGCGAGTCCTCCGTCGAGACCTGGACGTTCGCCTCCGCGAGGCTGCTGATGGCGCACGGCCCATAGGCCTCGCACCAGCCGCCTGCCGGGGGACCGGACGAGTAGATGAGCTCGGGCACGTAGTGGGCGATCAGCACGCCAAGCGACAGGTCGTTTGAATCAGCCAAGACCGCCTCGCCGCCCAGACCGATGGGTGCCAGCGTTCCGACCAGGAGCGCGACAATCACGGGCATGGATCTCATCCGCATCGGTACCTCCTGTCTCGCAGGGTCGCACCCTGCCTGCTAGGACCCTGGCCCGGTCGCAGGGTCGCATCGGCCTGCAGGACCCTAGCCCGATCGCAGAGTCGCGCATGGTTTCGCGCGAGCCCCTGCCAGTTCGCCTGCAGTCCACTTGCTCCGACGACGATCGCGCACGCGGCCGTGAAGAACAACGCCCCGGTGAGAGCGTTCGGCCGCCTTGCTGGCCATTCTCACTTCTCCGCGCGGGGAGGTTCCTAGCGGTACATCATCTTCAGCGCACCCCACGTCGTGCGCCGAGCCGGCGTGTAGCCTTCGCATGGATTCGGGGCGCAGGTTGTCCATTCGGGATGCCAGAAGCCGCCGCTCTGGGCGCATTCGTCCTCGAGGCAGATACCACATTCATGCGCGCGGCAGCACACGGCTGCGCAGGGATTGGGGTGTCAGGGAATGCCCGGGTGGAATACGCCGCCCACCCGCTTGCAGTTCTCCTCCGACATCCAGCTTCCGACACCTCCGATGCAACAGGTCCCCGCCAGCGGGCACGGATTGGGGTCGCAGGAGGTCACCTCTTCCATCCACACCCCGCCGTGGGCCAGACACTCCTCCTCGAGCATCAGCTCGCACTCGCTGATCCAGAGGCAGCAGGCGGACCGGTAGGGGGGCGGTGGGAAGGCGGGGGTGACGCCGGGCATGTTGATGCCGAGCGCCCCCCGGCGTGACGCGCCGACCGCGAAGAACCGGGACTGAGGCTCGCAGTTGCGGAAGCCAATCGCGCCGGTGCCCGGGTTCGCGTCGAGATGGATCGAGGTCGCCAGCCCTCCGTAGCCGTAGGCATAGCCCGCGAACGCATAGAGTGGCAGCCAGTTGCCTTGCCACGGCTGATTCAAGACGGCGAAGGCCGTTCCCTCGTTGGGGCCAGGCCATCCGGGCGTCGGCGCCTCCAGGCCCACATCCGGGAAACATGGGCCGGCGGAGGTGAAGTCGAAGGCGGACGGGTTGTAACTCCCGAAGCCGAGATCGACCTCGCACCACGTCTTCGCTTCTTGTTCCCAGGCCGCGACGACGTACCAGACAGCGGGGCGCACGCCGGCAACGAGGATCGAGTCGATCACCTCCGCGAGGCTGTGTATGGCATGGGGCGCATAGGCGATGCACCAGCTTCCCCCTGGTGGGTCGGAGGTGTACAACAACGCGGGGACGTGGTGGGCGATCATCACGCCGCGCGCGAGGTTGTGCTGGTCGGCGGTAGCAGGCACACCGGCGCAGGCGAGGCTGAGGAGCAGGAATCTGGGAATAACGTACCGCATCGCTTCCCCCATTCAGCGACGCCTCCGGGGGCGGAGGTTCTCAGACGCCGGCCGACTGCCGCGGCAGCCCGCTCGGTCCGGCCGGCTGGTCCAGCCTGCCGCGGCAGCCCGCTCCGTCCGTCCGGCTGGTCCAGCCTGCCGCGGCAGCCCGCTCGGTCCGGCCGGCTGGTCCAGTCCGCTCCTGCGTCTGCGGCGGGCTACCTGTACATGCTCTTGATACGCCCCCAGGTCACTGATCCAGGCGGCGTGTAGCCTTCGCATGGATTCGGATCACACGACCCAAGATGAGGATGCCAAAAGCCGCCGGCGGCGAGGCAGTCGCCCTCCGACAAGATCTCGCACTGATGGGGAGCGGTCTGCATCTGGATGCAGCACGCCCCCGGGCAGGGATTCGGGTTGCAGGTCGTGCCCTGACCCATGAACTGGCCGCCCACCAATACGCAGTTGGCCTCGAACATCATCGAGCAGTTGCCGATGATGCAACACGCGCCGGGGTGCGGGCAGGGATCCGGGTCGCACGTGGTGGGCTCGCCGCCCATCCAGGCGCCGCCCTGTTGGATGCACGGCAGCTCTGCCAACATCCGGCAGTACGGCGGCTGCCGGAAGCAGCAGGCCCATGGCTGGATCTCGAGCCACACGGGCGTGTAACCCGGCTCGTTGATGCCCAGCTTGCCGCGCTGACTCAGGCCAACGCTGAACATCATCGGTGGGGTTGCGCAGTTGCAGAAACCGCAGAAGCCGGTGGGCGGGTCCACTCCGATGGGTATCACCGTCGTGCCGTGCGTGTAGTCATAGGCGTAGCCGCCAAACCAGTACAGCGGCTCCCAGTTGCCGCTCCAGGGCGCGGCGGTGGTCACGAAAGCGGTTCCCTCGTTCGGGCCGGGCCAACCGGGTGTCGGAATCTCGAGGCCGGTCGCGGGAAAGCAGGGGCCCCAGCCGGTCAGGTCCGCCAGCGAGGCGGAGTAGGCGCCGAAACCGAACTCGACGCCGCACCAGGTCCTGTCTTCTCCCTCCCAGGCGGCGACGATGAACCACACGACGTAGCCGGGGTCGAGCTGAGCATTGACCTCCGGGAGGCTTTGGATGGGGTAGAGATCATACACGGCGCACCAGTCGCCTGCCGGCGGCGCGTAGCCGGGGCTGGGCAAGTACCGGGGATCGAAGTGCTGGATCAGAACGCCCCCCGTCAGATCGTTCGGGTCCGCCAGCGCCGCGCCCGGGAGTGCGCCGGCCACCACTGCAGCGGCGCACAGCAGGTGCACAACGCGCATGTGAAGTTGCAGCGTCAGCGCAAGCCTGGGGATCCGATGCAGGCCGGGGACCGATGCCGGAAGCACGACGCGCGCGCGCGCCCGCACGAGCACAGGCATCCGCGCCCCAGACACCCTGAGCATGACGCGACCTCCCCCTCGCTCCACCGTCATCTCATCGTCGTTCTCGGCAAGCAGTCGCGGTCTCGGCAAGGCGCTCGGACGCGAGGTTTGACTGCGCGACGGACCGCCGCTACAGGGCTTGGACCGGAGGTCAAGTCGCGCGCCGAAGGCCCGTGGACTTCTTGGCTCCAGTATAACACCGCTCCGAGCACTGGCCACCCACCGACCGGTTGCAGGTGCCGGGCGCGCTCACCCGGGACGGCGGCTCCCCGGATCCCCGTGTCCTGCTGCCCTGCTCTGCTCGTGCTGCCGCGGTCTACCGGTACAAGCTCTTGATCCGCCCCCAGGTCACGGTCCTGGTGGGTGTGTAGGCTTCGCACGGGTTCGGGTCGCAGGTCGTCAACTCAGCGTGCCAGAAGCCTGGGATCGCCAGGCAATCCGCCTCGAGCAGGATCTCGCAAGGGTGGTAGATGCCGGGCGCGTAGTAGCAGCACACCGCCGGGCAGGGGTTGGGCTCGCAGATCGTGCCCGCGCCCTGGAATGTGCCGCCCAGGAGTGCGCAGTTCTCTTCCAGAACGACGTGGCAGTACCCGGCGGTGCAACAGGCCCCCGGCTGCGGGCACGGATTGACGGGCTCGCAGGCCGTGCCCTCGCCCAGCCACGTGCCGGCTGCCAGGCCGCATTCCTCTTCCGTCAGCATCACGCACGCCCCGAGAGGTTGACCGAGGCAGCAGGCTGCGATCGCCGGGGGAGGAGGAAAGACCGGGACGACCCCCTGCATGTTGATACCCATGTCGCCGCGCTGCTCGGGGCCAACGACGGCCATCTGCGGCGGATTGGTGCAGTTGCAGAAACCGCAGAAGCCAGTGGGCGGATCGACACTGAGCGGAATGACGGTGGCGCCGTGGGAGTAGTCGTAGGCATAACCGCTGAAGGAATACACCGGCATGTAGTTGCCGCTCCACGGTGTTCCGGTCGTGACAAAGGCCGTCCCCTCATCGGGCCCGGGCCAGCCCGCCGTCGGGATCTCGAGGCCGTTCACTGGGAAGCAGGGGCCGTAGGCTTGCAGATTGATGAGTGAGGGGTCGTAGGCGCCGAAGCCGAACTCGACCCCGCAGCAGGTCTTATCTTCCTCCCAGGCGGCGACGACGAACCACACCACCGCGCCAGGCGCCAGCTGAGCATTGACTTCCTGGAGGCTTTGAATGGGATAGAGGGCGTAGGTGGCGCACCAACCTCCCGGCGGCGGCTCATAGCCGGGGCTGGGCATGTACCTGGAATCGAAGTGCTGTATCAGCACTCCCCCTCTCAGATTGTTCGGATCCGCCAGCGCCCCACCCGCGAGCCCGCTCATTACCAACACAGAAACCCAGATTCGACAAGCGGCAGACAAACACATCCGCAAAGACGTACCCATCGACGCTGTACCCATCGACGCTGAAGATGTCTTGGGCATGAGCTACTCCTCCTCGCTTGCACCGTCATTGTCATCGTAGGTTCTGCAGGGCACCCGGACGCGGGACCTGGCTGCCAGGCGGGCCTGCCGTCTCTCCAAGCCACCGTCTCTTCGTGCTCGGGCCCGAAACAGAGGTGCGGATCACGCGCTCGTGACCCCTGAGAGCTTCCAGGATCGAGTATAGCACAGCACGCGACAGCCCGGGAGGAGCGGATGCGACCCACGCGGCCTGCCCCTCCGACCACGCGTCGCGGGACTGCGCCAGGGTCCTGGGCTCGACTACCGGTACATGCTCTTGATCCGCCCCCAGGTCGTCGACTGCGCTGGCGAAGGGTAGACGTCACACGGATTCGGGTCGCAGGTCGTCCACTCAGGATGCCAGAAGCCTGGGATCGCCAGGCAATCCGCCTCGAGCAGGATCTCGCAAGGGGGGTGGCCGAGCGCACAGTAGCAGCACACCGCCGGGCAGGGATTGGGCTCGCAGATCGTGCCCGCGCCCTGGAATGTGCCGTCCAGGAGCGCGCAAGTCTCTTCCAGCATGACGTGGCAGTACCCGGCGGTGCAGCAGGCCCCCGGCTGCGGGCACGGATTGACGGGCTCGCAGGCCGTGCCCTCGCCCA
>CAZRWW010000163.1:0-5960 GCA_964603725.1 uncultured bacterium | reverse complement strand
TAGAGGATCGTCTCGCGCTTCCTGAAGGCGTGCAGGAAGACGATCCACAGCGTCCGGAACGAATTCAGAATCTCGCGCACGCTGCTTCCTCTCACGCACAGGCCGCGCCCGTGCTCACGGCCCGCCGGCCGTGGTCGCCAGGCCGTCTCTCGGCCGGTCGCCCCATCAGGGCTTCTGCGTCAACAGCACCACCGCCCCGGTCACGGCCAGATTGGCCAGCGCCAGGGGCAACATCACCTTCCAGCCGAAGGCCGTGAGCTGATCGTAGCGCGGTCGCGGCAACGACCCGCGCACCAGGATCATGAACGCGATCAGGGCGAAGGTCTTCAGCAGGAACCAGACGATCGGCGGCAGCAGCGGCCCGTGCCAGCCGCCGAAGAAGAGCACCACCATCATGGCCGACAGCAGCGTGAGGCCCAGGTACTCGCCGACGAAGAACATGCCGAACTTCATCCCCGAGTACTCGACGTGATACCCGCCGATCAGCTCGGCCTCGGCCTCGGGCAGGTCGAAGGGCAGGCGCTTGCTCTCGGCCGCCGCCGCCACGGCGAAGACGAGCATGCCGAAGAACTGCGGCACGCAGAACCAGAGGCCCTTCTGGGCATCGACGATGTCGATCAAGCGAAACGAGCCGGTCTGGAGCACGACGCCCATGACCGACAGGCCCATGAAGACCTCGTAGCCCAGCATCTGCACCGAGCCGCGCATCCCGCCCAGCAGGGCGTACTTGCTGTTCGAGGCCCAGCCCCCGAGCACGCTGCTGTAGACGGCCAGCGAGGACATGCCCAGGAACCAGAGCAGGCCGATGTTCAGGTCGGCCACCCAGATGCCCGGCGCGAACGGAACGACCGCGAAGGACATGAGCACGGCGATCATGATGATGGCAGGCGCGATGATGAAGACCGGCTTGTCGGCGAAGGGCGGGATCCAATCCTCCTTGAAGAAGATCTTCACCATGTCGGCCACGACCTGCAGCAGCCCGAATGGTCCCACGCGGTTGGGGCCGTAGCGGTCCTGCCACAGGCTCAGCAGTCGGCGCTCCACCCAGATCAGCCCGGCGGCGATCGTGATCGCTCCCACGAGCACGCCCAGAACGGTCGCGATGCGCAGCAGGATCTCGCTCATCGCTCCTCCGTTCCCGCCGAAGCCCCTGCCCCGGCTCCCGCCGCAGGCCCAGCGGCCGCCTGCGCCGGGCCGGCCGCGCGCAGGCGCACCCAGGCCTCGCACTGCACGGCCGGCAGATCCTGCAGCCCGGGCAGCCCGAACGGCACCCCGACCACGCCGTCCGGCAGCTCAGCGCGGATGGTCACCACGAGCCGCGGGCCCGACTCGAGCTCGACCCACTCGCCCGCCGCCACCCCCAGGGCGCGGGCATCGCGCGCGTTGAGCGCCGCGTACGGCGCCGGGGCGAGCGCGGCGACGGCCGGCGCGAGCGCGCTCAGCTCCTCGGAGCCGAAGACGTGGTAGAGCGGCACCTGGCGCAGCTCGCCCGGCGCCCGATCGGCACGCGTGAAGGCGGGCGGGATGTCGGTCGCGTAGTCCGCGTCCGCCGGCTGCCCCGCCGCGGCCGCTGCGCCCGCGCCCGCCGCGCCCGCTCCCGCCGGCTGCCCCGCCGCGGCGCGCTCGCGGCGCTCGAAGATCCGCACGCCAGGATCGCCCCCGCGCAGCGGACCGCCGATCTCCTCCTGGAAGCGATTGAGCGATTGCACCGAGTTCCAGCCCGGCGCCCAGTAGCGCGGCACGAGCGCCGCGGGAGGCTGCAGAGGGTAGCCCTCCATCGTGAAGCCGAGCGGCGTCTCGCCATCCTCCGGCGGCTTCGGCTCGCTCACGCCGAGATGCGCGCCGAGCGCGGTGCGCCCGCTGGCACGGTGCGCTTGTCTGGGCACCTGCCGGCCCAACCAGCGCGCGTCCCCCGCGGGCGCCGCGCTCGCGAGCCCGGCCAGCTCCGGCAGCGCTGCGCCGATCGCCGATGCGACCTCTTCTAAGCTCGCCCAGGTCACGCCTCGCCCGCTGCGCCCCGCGGCCTCGGCGAGCCAGCGCCAGCCGGCGCGCACACCGGCGGGGGCCACGCACGGCGGGTAGGATCGCTGCAGGCGACCTTCGTTGTTCAGGTAGCTCCCGGCCGCCTCGGCAAAGGTGGCCGCGGGCAGCGCCACTTGGGCCCGTGCGACGGCCGGCGTCGCGAGGCTGTCGATCACAATCACATTGCGCGCCGCCCGGAAGAGCCGTTCGGCCGCGGAGGCGCCGATGCGGCGATCGAGATCGTTCTCGAGCACGATCAGCGTGCTGATATGGCCGGCCTCGAGCAAGACCTGGATCTCCTGCACGCTACGCGGCCCGAGGATGGCGGCCCCCAGGGTGTTGCACTCCGGGACCGCCAGGAAGACGCCCGCGGCGCTCTGGCGGTAGCTGAGCGCGCGCGCGATGTTGCCCGCCGCGTGGAGAATCGACGGGCATCCCAGGCCCGTGCCCGCGACGACCAGCGGACGGCGCGCTTCACCGAGCGCCTTGGCGATCTCGATCGCCAGCGCCGTTTGCTCGGCGCCCGGGTCGTGTGCAGCCGGGGCCCGCGGGTCGAGCGCGCGGGCCACCGCGAAGCCGAGCCGGGCGATGTCGGCCGGGGCTGCGCGCAGGGTGCGCGTCGCCAGGCGATCGAGCGCGGTGGCGGCCGGCGTCACGATGAAGAGCGGCCCGCGCGCGGCGCCGGTGATGAGGCGCGCGAAGGCATCGTCCCACTCGGGGCACTTCATCGCCGGCAGGCGCTCGTCCAGCGGCCGGCGGCGCACCGCCTGGCGCAGGGCCAGCTCGAGCCGCGGCGCGGTGCCCGTGACGTCCTCGCCGAGCACCAGCACCGCATCGGCTTGCTCGACCTCGCGCAGCGAGACGGGCCGCACGACGCCCGCCCGCAGAACCTCGAGCGCCGCCGCGGCGCAGGCCGCTTCGGGCGCCGCCAGGCCGCCGCTGAAGCGCGCCTCGCCCACCAGCGCGCGGAGCGCGAAGTTGCTCTCGAGCGAGGCGCGCGGCGAGCCGATGCCGGCGATCCCCTTGGACCCGCGCAAGGTCGCCGCGAAGCGCTCGAGCGCGGCCTCGGCGGCGGCACCCTCGCGCTCGGGATCGGGCCGCGGCGCATCGGGCAGCGCGAAGCCGCCGGCCGGATCCAGGCGCGGGGCGTCCGGCGATGCGAGTCCGCCCGGCGCGGCGGGACCGTCCGGCAGCTCCAGCCGGGGAGCGCGCAACAGGCGCTCGTGGTGCAAGTAGGCGTAGCCGAACCGCCCGCGATCGCAAAGGAAGTAGCCGTTCACCGCGCCGTGGTAGCGATTGAGCACGCGGCGCACCGTGCCGTAGCGCTCGCCGGTGATCGTGTTGCAGCCCAGGCCGCAGTGGACGCAGATCGTGGGGGCGCAGGATAAGTCCCACTTGCGCGTGTAGTGCGCCTTGAAGGGCTTGTCGGTGAAGACCCCCGTCGGGCAGACCTCGACCAGGTTGCCGCTGAAGGGGCTCTCGAGCGGTCCCGGACGGGAGCGCCCGAAGTAGGTGCGATCGCGCGACCCGAGCGGCACGAGATCCCGGCCGCCGGCGTAGTCGCGGTAGAAGCGCACGCAGCGGTAGCAGGTGATGCAGCGGTTCATCTCGTGGTTGATGAGCGGCCCCAGGTCCTGGTTGCGGAAGGTTCGCTTGCGGAAGCGGTGGCGCCGGTAGGTGTGCCCGGTCATCACCGTCATGTCCTGCAAGTGGCACTCGCCGCCCTCGTCGCAGATCGGGCAGTCGTGCGGGTGGCTGGCCATGAGCCACTCGATCACTGCCGCGCGGAAGTCAGCCGCGTCGGGGTCGTCGATCGAGATGCGCGTGCCGTCGGCCGCGGGCGTCATGCAGGCCATCACGATCCGCCCACGCGCGTCATTCTCGTCCTTGAAGAGCTTGACCGCGCACTGGCGACAGGCGCCGACCGAGCCCAGCGCCGGGTGCCAGCAGAAGTAAGGCAGATCCAGCCCCAAGGCGAGGACCGCCTGGAGCAGGTTCTGCCCATCGGCCACCTGGTGAGGCTGATTGTCGATGTAGATCGTCGCCATCGCGTCTCTCAGCCGCCCGCTCTCCGAGCAGCCCCCGCCATCGCCGTCGCGCTCGCCGCGAGCGGGCACCCGCGCTCGCGGATGTGCTGCTCGAAATCCTCGCGGAAGTACTTGAGCGCGCTCTGGAGCGGCTCGACCGCCCCCGGCGCCAGCGCGCAGTAGGTGAACCCGGGGCCGAGGGTGCGGCAGTGGTGCTCGAGCACCGCCAGGTCCTCCGCGCGCCCGTCGCCCAGCTCGAACGCCACCAGGGTGCGCACCACCCACGGCAGGCCGTCGCGGCAGGGCGTGCACCAGCCGCACGATTCCTGCGCGAAGAAGCGCATCAGGTTGAGCGTCGCGCCGATGGGACAGGTGCGATCGTCGAGGACGACCATCGTCGCCGTGCCCAGACGCGAGCCGGCCTTCTCGATGGAAGTGAAATCCATCGGCAGGTCGAGGTGCTGCGCGACCAGGAAGTCCGTCGAGGCGCCCCCGGGCAACAGCGCCCGGAACTCGTAGCCGTCCCGCATGCCCCCGGCATGCTCCTCGAGCACTTCCCGGATGGGCGTGCCCAGCGGCAGCTCCCACAGGCCGGGACGCTTCACGCGGCCGCTCGCCCCGTAGATCTTCGTGCCCGCGTCGCCGGTCAGGCTCAGGCCGCGGAACCACGACGCGCCGCGCGCGACGATATGGGGCACGTTGCACAGCGTCTCGACGTTGTTGACGATCGTCGGCTGGCCGAGGAAGCCGGCCACCGGCGGGAAGGGCGGCTTGTTGCGCGGATTGCCGCGGCGGCCCTCGAGCGCGCTGATGAGCGCGGTCTCTTCCCCGCAGATGTAGCGGCCGCCGCTCACGTGCACGTCGATCTCGCAATCGAAGCCCGAGCCGAGGATGTTGCGGCCGATGTAGCCGGCTTGACGCGCCTCGGCCAGCGATCGGCGCAGGGTCGCGGCGGCCTCGTGGTAGGCCCAGCGCAGGAAGATGTAGGCCTCCTCGGCGCCGATGGCGTAGGCCGCCAGGAGCATCCCCTCGATGAGCTGATGGGGCGTCGATTCGAGCAGGAGCCGGTCCTTGAAGGTGCCGGGCTCCATCTCGTCGGCGTTGCACAGCAGGTACTTTGGCCGCGGCGCCTGCGGGCCCGCCGGCACGAACGACCACTTGAGGCCCGTTGGGAAGCCCGCCCCGCCGCGCCCGCGCAGCCCCGAGTCCTTGACGACCGCGATCACGTCCTCGGGCGACATGCCCTTCAGGGCCTGGCGCAGCGCACGATAGCCGCCGGCGGCCTCGTAGGCCGCGAGGTAGAGCGGCGCCCGGTCGGGCCGGATGTGCTCTGTCAGCGGGCGTTCCATCAAGGCTGTCCTCGAGACTGTCCTTCAGCTCCGCGCGCAGCTCCAGGCCCTGCGCCGAGGCGTGCCCGTCCTGCGCGGCCTCTATGGGTACCGCGCCAGGATCGCGTCGATCTTCTGCTCCGTCAGTTCCCCGTGCAGCTCCGTATCGACCATCATCACCGGGGCGCGATCGCAGGCGCCCAGGCATGGCGTCGGGATCAGCGTGAAGCGGCCGTCGGCCGTCGTGCCCCCCAGCGGCACGCCCAGCTTGCGCTCCAGGTGCCGGCGCAGGGTCTGGTAGCCGCAGACGTAGCAGCTCACGCTGTCGCAGATCCGGATCACGTGGCGTCCCACCGGACGGCGGAAGATGTCGTTGTAGAAGGTCGCCACGCTGTCGAGCTCGTGCACCGTGAGCCCCAGGCAATCGGCCAGATCGCCCAGGGCTTCGTCGCTCACCCAACCCTGGCGGCTCTGCACCGCCGCCAGCGCGTCGATCGAGGCGCGCTGCGCATCGCCGCCCGCGTGGGCGAGGATGGCCTCGATCTCCTGTCTCTCTTCAGCGCTCAGCATCGGCCCCTATCCG
>CAZRWW010000162.1:0-6047 GCA_964603725.1 uncultured bacterium | reverse complement strand
GGTGGGCGTTTCGCTGCTCGTGACGGGGCTGGCCTGGAATGGACGCATCGGACGCCTGGAGGGAATCGCCCTGGTGGCGACCCTGGTCGCCTACGTGGCGCTCCTGATCTGGCTGGCCCGGCGCAGCAGCGCCGACCAGGGCCCGGCGGTGCCGGCCGCGGCGGGACGGCGAGCGGCGCCGCTGCCGGCGCTGATCGGCATGGCGGCCGCCGGCCTCGGCCTGCTGGTCGTCGGATCGCGGCTGCTGGTGCAGGGCGCGGCCGACATCGCCCGCGGCCTGGGCGTCTCCGAGCTCATCATCGGCCTGACCATCGTCGCGGCGGGGACGTCACTGCCCGAAGTGGCCTCGTCGGTCGTGGCCGCGTTCCGGCGCGAGACCGACATCGCCGTGGGCAACATCGTCGGCAGTAACCTGTTCAACCTGTTGGGGGTTCTCGGCGCCGCCTCGCTGGCGGCGCCCGGTGGTCTGCCCGTGGCGCCATCGGCCCGCTCGTTCGATCTGCCGGTGATGCTGGCGGCCGCCGTGGCGTGTCTGCCGGTCTTCTTCTCCGGTCATCGGATATCCCGTTGGGAGGGAGCGCTCTTCCTGGCCTACTACGCCGCCTACGTGGTCTTCCTCGCGCTGAACGCCATGGGTCACGATGCGCTGCCGCTCTACAGCGGCATCATGCTGGCCTTCGTCCTGCCTCTCACCGCCATCACCCTGGCCGTCGTCGCGGTTCGGGCGTGGCGCCGCCAGGACCGCGACGGCTGAGCGTCCGGATAAGGGTTTCCCTGCTCCGCGCGCGGCCCGCCCGATCAGTGAATGTGCATCCGAACCAGGATCGGCGCGATCACCAGACTGATGACCGCCACCAGCTTGATCAGGATGTTCAAACTGGGGCCGGCCGTGTCCTTGAACGGATCACCGACCGTGTCACCCACCACCGCGGCTTTGTGCACCGCGCTGCCCTTGCCGCCCAGATTGCCGGCCTCGATGTACTTCTTGCCGTTGTCCCAGGCGCCGCCGGCGTTGGCCATGAAGATCGCCAGCAGCACGCCCGTGGCGGTGACGCCGCCGAGCAGGCCGCCCAGCATCTCCGGTCCGCCAAGGAACCCGATCGCGACCGGGGCCAGGACGGCCATCAGACCGGGCAGGACCATCTGCTTGATCGCCGCGGCGGTCGAGATGCTGACGCAGCGCCGGAAATCGGCCTTGGCCTGGCCCTCCATCAGGCCGTTGATCTCGCGGAACTGGCGGCGGACTTCTTCGATCATCGAGAAGGCGGTGCGTCCGACCGCATTCAGGGCGAAGCTCGAGAAGAGGAACGGCAGCATGGCGCCCAGCAGCACGCCCACCAGTACCTGGGGTTCGAGCAGATTTACCTGGGTCAGGCCAACCGCCTCGCGGTAGGCGGCGAAGAGCGCCAGCGCGGTCAGCGCGGCCGAACCGATGGCGAAGCCCTTGCCGATGGCGGCTGTGGTGTTGCCGACCGCATCGAGCTTGTCGGTGCGGGAGCGCACCTCCGGGCCCAGCCCGGCCATCTCGCTGATGCCGCCGGCGTTGTCGGCAATCGGTCCGTAGGCATCGACCGCGAGCTGGATGCCGGTGGTCGAGAGCATGCCGAGCGCTGCAATGGCGATGCCGTAGAGACCCGCCGCGGCGTAGGCGATCAGGATCGCCGCCGAGAGGACCACCAGTGGCAGGGCTGTGCTGAGCATGCCGAGCGCCAGGCCCGCGATGACGTTGGTGGCCGGGCCGGTCTCGCTCGCCTTGGCGATGCTGCGCGCCGGACCGCGGCTCTCGGAGGTGTAGTACTCGGTGATCAGGCCGATGGCGATGCCGGCGGTCAGCCCGGCGATGGTGGCCCAGAAGACACCCATGGCCTTCTCGGCCGGCAGCATCCCGCGGATGGCGAAGAAGGAGACGATCACCATCAGGATGCCGGCGCCGAAGGTGCCGGCGTTGAGCGCCGCCTGCGGATTGCCCCCCTCCTTGGTGCGCACGAGGAATGTGCCCAAGATCGAGACGATGATGCCGGCGCCGGCCAACAGCAGCGGCAGCAGCACCGCGTTCAGGCTGCCCTCCATGCTGGTGCCCTGCAGGAAGGCCACCCCGAGGATCATCGAGCCGACGATCGCGCCGACGAAGGACTCGAACAGGTCGGCCCCCATGCCGGCCACGTCCCCCACGTTGTCGCCCACGTTGTCGGCGATCACGGCCGGGTTGCGCGGATCGTCCTCGGGGATGCCCGACTCGACCTTGCCCACCAGATCGGCCCCGACGTCGGCCGCCTTGGTGTAGATGCCGCCGCCGACGCGGGCGAAGAGCGCGATCGAGCTGGCGCCCAGCGAGAAGCCCGACAGGACCTGCAGGACGCGGGCCATGCTCCAGCCGCCCGAACCGACGTAGAACGAGTTGGCGTAGATGATGAACAGCACGCTCAAGCCGAGCGTGCCCAGCCCGACGACGCACATGCCCATGACCGTGCCGCCGCTGAATGCCACTCCCAGCGCTTTGTTCAGGCTGGTGCGCCCGGCCTGGGTCGTGCGCACGTTGGCCATCGTGGCCACGCGCATGCCGAAGAAGCCCGACAGCGCGGAGCAGCAAGCACCGATGGCGAAGGAGAGACCGATCAGGGGGTGGGAGCTCGGCAGACCCGTGTTGCCGAAGGCCAGGAGCACCGCGACCACCACCACGAAGATCGCCAGGACCCGGTACTCGCGGCCGAGGAAGGCCATGGCTCCCTCTTGGATGTGTCCTGCGATCGTCTGCATCGTCTCGTTGCCCGCATCCTGGCGCCTGACCCTGGCGGTCTTGATCCCCGCGAAAACGAGCGCGATCACGCCCGCCAGCGGCATCAGGTAGATCCAACTCTCCATGGCCAGTCCTCCCCTCTCCTCTGCCGAAGGGGCCCGGTCGAGCGGCCGGCTCAGCCGAGCCCGGGGACGCGCGTGCGCAGGGTCGTGGCGCGATGCCGCCCGCAGGGCCCCGCACGCCTGCAAACCGGCTGAAGGTAGCCGAGCGGGGCGGGGCGCGCAAGCTCCCAGAACTGATTCCAAACCTTGATCTTAGGGATGTGGCCCTCGCCCGGCTCCGGGGCGCCGGCGGGGGCGGATGCCTCGGGGGGGGGGCGCGACAGCGGGCGCGCCCCTCGGCAGGACCGTCAGAATCGCCCCAGCAGCACGCCCGAGACGTTCCAGGCGCTGAAGCTGCCGCCCTCGGTGGGCCCGAGCGGGATCGCCACCCGCAGGACGTGCCGGCCCGGCGCCAGCCCTGGCAGCGGGATGGTGATCGGATCGACCGCCGCGCCCGGACACCAGCCGGAGCGGCTCAGATCGGAGGAGGAGATGCCATTCCAGAAGTTGCCGGAGGAGGGATTCAGCCGCCGGTACGCGCCGCAGTCGCTGCGCCAGGGCACCAGGCCCGCCACCCGCTGGCCGTCGAGGAAGATCTCGTTCAGCTTGGGATTGAACTCGTCGCCGTTCTCCCATCCGCCGTGCCCGGTCGTGATGTAGCGCAGGCGGCAGTCCGCTGCGCCTTCCGGGACATCGAAGACCACCGTCAGGGAGTCCTGCGCGAAGATGCGTCCGTACTCCTGACCCGCCATCTCCATGACGTTCACGGTGTTGAACACCGGCGCCACCCAGGACCGCCGCGGCGGATCGGCGCTGACCACGCGGTCCCCGGGATGATAGCGCAGTCTCAGACTGAGCACGTGCCCACCCTGGTCGTAGTTGCCGATGAAGGCTCCGATCCACGCGCGCCCGCGCAGAGCGGGCAACAGCTCGGTCACCTCGAGCTTGTACAGGGCGGAATCTTCCCAGGCCATGCCGAGCACCTTGACCTGCTCGTTGTAGTGGCGGACCCCAAAGGGCGTGATGAAGCGGACGAGCTCGATCGGCGGCTGATAGCCGTCGCAGGCCACGATGCCCTGATACGTCCGGCCATCGCGGCCCTGCGTCCGGGGAAGGACCTCCACGCCTTCGCGCAGCCCATCGAGGAACGAGCGGCGGGGCGCGGCGGGGCCCGCGCCTTCGCGCCCCACGCCACCGGCCGCAAGGCTGTCGCCGGCGCCCCGGCGTTCGCTTCCTGCGCCGCCGGACAGCGGAATCAGGAAGATCGATCCGGTGCGATCGTAGGCATCCCCGTTGCTGTATTGGGAGATCTCCGCCATGACCATGGTGTCGTCCGGCACGTCGGGCAGATCGACGCGCCGCAGAATGACCGTCCCGCCTGCGAACCGATAGACGCCGGCGCTGTCCTCGCCGGTGGGATTGTGGATCTCGTTGCCGAAGGCAATCTGCTCGCGGTCGAAGACGGTGACCGTGGTGACCCAGCTCTCCGTCAGGCGCGCGCGGTGCTCAGCGCTGTCAACGATCTCGCCCCACTCGACCGGCAGCAGCGGCTCATCTGGGGCGGCCGAGACCGAATCGAGGCTCACGGCTGCGAGCTCGAAGTTGTTGTTGCGCACAACTCGCAGGACGAGCCCATTGGGAACGATCAGGTTGAGCGACGGCGTGCCGCGGATCCCGGCCTCGGTCGTCGCCCAGACGTCGATCTGGTTCGAGCGGATCACCGTCTTCCAGCGCCGGCAAGCGTAGCCGAGGATCCGCGCGCTGTCCCCGGTCGCTTCCAGCGCGGGCAGGGCCGCGAAGTCGGTCCGCACCGTGGAGCGCGAGCCATCCCGCAAGAGCGCCGTTTGCCAGGTGCGGCGCTCGACGTAGTCGACGTGCCCGCTCTCGATGGGGGCTTCGGGCCGCAGCGCGCCGGCCGGCTGGGTGCGGATGCGGGCGACGCCGTCGCGGTGCTCGAGGATGATGCGCCCCTCTTCCGGCGCTTCCTGGCCGTTGAAGAGCGTCTGGTAGACCACCAGGCTCGTGCCGCCGGCCGCGGCGGTCCCGGCGCCGGCGGCGGCCCAGGCCGCGCCGAGCGAGGCGAATGCCGCTCGCAGCCACACGCACTCGGGCCGGGGGCGCCAGGCGCGGCGCGCCGGGCAGGCCACCTCATCCGGCCGCCGGTCCCACGATCTGACTTCGCCGGATCGCTTCAGGACCGCCCCCCTCCGCCGCCGTGCTCCCGGCGCGGCAACGGCAGCACGCCGGCCATCTCGCCGATGACGTTGACCAGGTCGCTGCCGCCCGGCACGACGATCTTCGCGTTCTGCGACAGGGCCTTCTCCACCATCTCCAGCTTGCGCAGGATCTGCGCGTTGCCGATGAAGTACTGCTGGGCGGCCTCGTTGACGAGCTTGATCGCCTGGGCCTCGCCCTCGGCTTCCAGGATGCGGGCCTGCTTGACGCCGTCGGCCTTCTTGATCTCCGCGCGCCGGGCGCCGTCCGCCATCGTCTCGGTGGCGGTCGCGAAGTCGACCGCGGCGATCTTCTCGTTCTCGGCCTTGACGACCTTGTTCATCGTCTCCTGAACGTCCTGAGGCGGGTCGATCTCCTTGAGCTCGGTGCGAACGATGTCGATGCCCCAGCTCGATGTCTCGGCGCGCAGGGTCTTCTGCAGCTCCTCGTTGATCCTGCCGCGCTCGCTGTTGGCCGACTTGAGCGTCAGCGTGCCGATGATGTTGCGCAGCGTGGTGCGGGCCAGATTGACGATCTGCCACTGATAGCTGTTGACGTTGTACTGGCTGGCCTTGACGCTCTGCTCATCGCTCTTGACCTTGAAGTAGACCTGGGCGTCGACGCGCGCATTGAGATTGTCGTTGGTGATGATCTCCTGCGGCTGCGCGTCGACCATCACCTCGGTGACGTTCACCTGGAACATCCGATCGATGATGGGGATGATCCAGTGGTACCCGGGATGGGCGAAGCGCTGGTACCTTCCCAGCCGCTCGACCAGCCCCCGGTGGGTCGGGCGAACGATCCGGATCCCCGACAGGAAGAGAATCACCACGAAAACGACACCGATCACGATCAGGACGTTCGTGCCTGCGGACATACTTGCCTCCTCTCGCCGTAGTGCAATCCAGTCCCGGGATCCTAAGGTGAAGTCGCGCCGGCTTCAATACCGCGCGCGGGCGGGCGGCGCGGGCGGGCGGCGCGGGCGGGTCGCGCGG
>CAZRWW010000161.1:0-6170 GCA_964603725.1 uncultured bacterium | reverse complement strand
AGCCCGGCGAGCCCAAGCCCGCGCGCGACCGCGGCGCAGGCTCGGCAGCCGGCGTTCGGGCCGCCCCCGGCGGCGACCGGCCGCGCGCCCGACTGGGAGGCCCAGCTCGACGCGGCGCGCCGGGAGGCGCTGGCGTGCGTGCGGTGCCCCTTGCACGAGACGCGCACGAACGTCGTCTTCGCGTCGGGATCGGGACGCGTGCCGCTCGTCTTCGTGGGCGAGGCCCCGGGGGCGGATGAGGACGCGCAGGGCGAGGCCTTCGTCGGGCGCGCGGGACAGCTCCTGACGAAGATCGTCGCGGCCATCGGCCTCGATCGGCGCGAGGTCTATATCTGCAACGTGCTCAAGTGCCGGCCGCCGGGCAATCGCAACCCGCTGCCGGCGGAGATTCAGACCTGCTCACCCTATCTGGAGCGCCAGATCGAGATCCTCAAGCCGCGCGTGATCTGCACGCTGGGGCTGTTCGCCACGCAGCTCCTGCTCGAGACGACGGCGCCGATCGGGCAGCTCCGCGGGCGCGTCTTCCGCTATCGCGGCGTGCCCCTGCTGCCCACCTATCACCCGGCGGCCCTGCTGCGCAATCCGAACCTGAAGCGCACCGTCTGGGAAGACGTCCAGCAGTTGCGCCGGATTCTCGATGAGGGCGTCGCGCCTCCGGAGATCACGATCCCGGGGCGCAAGGAGCAGAAGCCGGAGAGCGGAAGGCTTCTCTAGCGCGCGTGCGCCTGCGCGTGCGCCCGCGCGGGCGGGTGCGCCCCGCGCGAGCCCGCGCGAGCCCGCGCGCCTGCCAGGGGGTACCCAGCATGGATCGCCGGCCACTGGACGATTCCCGGGATGCCGTCCCGGTCTGGCGCTCGTCGCAGGCCCTGCTCTTCTGGGTGATCCTGCTGGGCGCGGCCGCGCACCTGGGCTACTACTACCCGCACCTGCCGGGGCGCGTGGCCACCCACTTCGGCCTCGGGGGCCGGGCGGACGCCTGGAGCAGCAAGCAGAGCTTCGCCCTCGCCTACGGCCTGCTGGCCGGCGGCCTGGGGCTGCTCTTCTTTGCGATCGCCGCCTTCCTGCCGCGCCTGCCGGTCAACTTCATCAACATCCCCAACCGCGACTACTGGCTCGCGCCCGAGCGCCGCGACGCGACGCTGCACCACGTGGGCCGCGAGGTGCTGGTGATGGGCACGGCGACGGTGGCCTTCATCGCGGCCACCTTCCACCTGAGCATGCGCGCCAGCATCACCGGGACGGATCGGCTCGGCCCGGGGTTCTGGATCGCGCTGGTGGCGTTCGTGGTCTACGCGGGCTACTGGAGCGTGCGGCTGATGCTGCGGTTCCGCGCCCCCGAGCGCTGAGCGCGCCTCACCCGGGAGCCGTTCGCCAACGCCAGGGTTCCCAAGCGGATGCGCGGCCGGCGATCGCCGGCTATTCATCTGGCATCCGATAGGCTACTCTTGGCCGCGGCAGGTAGTCCGAGTCGTCAACCCTTGACCGATGGCATGGCCGAGGCGGTCCCGCGTCCCGGCCATGATCGATATCGCAACCGGCGGAGGCGCGCCCAGGACCTATGGACGGACCCACGACCGACAGGCAGTCCCCGGCGGCCTCCGAGCGCGCGGCCTCGCCCGCGCGCGGGCCAGCCGGCGAGCGCGGCCCCCGGGGCGAGCGCCCCGAGCGTTCCGGCTACTCCGGGAGCGGGGCTTCCGGGCGTATCCCGCCGCAGAACCTCGACGCCGAGCGCGCCGTGCTGGCCTCGATGCTGCTCGAGCAGGCCGCGATCGACAAGGTCGAGGAGATCTTGACCGAGGACCTCTTCTACCGCGACGCGCACCGCAAGGTCTTCCGGGCCATCTCGAGCTTGAGCGAGCGCAACGAGGCGGTCGACCTGATCACGGTGACCGAGGAGTTGAAGCGCCACGGCGCCCTCGAGGCGGTGGGCGGGGCCACCTTCCTGCAGAGCCTGCTCGACAGCGTCCCGACCGCGGCCAATGTCGAGTACCACGGGCGGCTGGTGCTCGAGAAGGCGGTGCTGCGCAAGCTGATCCAGGTCTCGACCGAGATCATCGACCAGAGCTACGAGAGCGCCGAGCCCTGGACGGACATTCTGGACAAGGCCGAGCAGAAGCTCTTCGGGATCGGCGAGGCGCGCCTGCGCCGTGAATTCGCGCCGATGAAGGAGATCTTGAAGAGCACCTTCCTCCTGCTGGAGGAGCTCTACGAGAACAAGCGCGCGGTCACCGGCGTGCCGACGGGCTATACCGATCTCGACCGCATGACCTCGGGCTGGCAGGCCTCCGATTTCATCGTCATCGCCGGGCGCCCGTCGATGGGCAAGACGAGCTTGATGCTCAACATGGCCGAGAACGCGGCGATCGATCACAAGGTGCCGGTCGGCATCTTCAGCCTCGAGATGTCCAAGGAGCAGATCGTCCAGCGCTTCCTCTGCTCGCGCGCGCGCGTGCCGGCCCACCGCCTGCGCACGGGGTTCCTCAAGGAGAGCGAGTGGCCGCTCCTGACCCAGGCAGCCGCTCATCTGAGCGAGGCGCCGATCTTCATCGACGACACGCCGGCCATCGGCCTGATGGAGATGCGCGCCAAGGCGCGGCGCCTGAAGGCGCGCCACGGTCTGGGCCTGATCGTCGTCGACTACCTGCAGCTCGCGCGGGGCATGCCCGGCGTGGAGAGCCGCCAGCAGGAGATCTCGCAGATCTCGCAGGGGCTGAAGGCGCTGGCCAAGGAGCTGAGCGTGCCGGTGATCGCCGGCTCGCAGCTCTCGCGCGCGGTCGAGGCGCGCGAGGTCAAGCGGCCCATTCTCTCCGATCTGCGCGAGTCGGGGGCGATCGAACAGGATGCGGACCTGGTGATCTTCATCTACCGCGAGGAGATGTACAAGCCCGACAAGGAAGAGGTCAAGGGGCAGGCCGAGGTGATCATCGGCAAGCACCGCAACGGACCGGTCGGCACCGTGCGGATGGCGTTCCTGAACGAGTACACCCGGTTCGAGAACCTTGCCCCGATGGGCGACGATTACTTCGCGGGAGCATGAAGAGCGCGTGACCAGGCGATGGACCATCCGGCTGCTGGCGGCGGCGCTCTGGCCGGTGGTGAGCTGGTGCTCGCCGGCCCGCGCGGATTCGATCGAGCCCGTCCCCGACGGGGCGGCGGCGGTCAAGCCCGCGCCCCCGGCCGCCTCGGACCCCGGCCCGACGCCGGCGGACCTGAGCGGATTCACCTGCGCCGCCACCTACGAAGAGACCTACGCCTACCTGCGGGCGGCCGCCGCGGCCTGCCGTCACATCCACGTCGCGGCCTGCGGCTACACGACCGAGGGGCGGCCCATCCCGGTGGCCTTCGTCTGGGAGAGCAACGGCCCCGGTCGGGCCTGGGAGGACGGGGACGAGAAGCCCGTCGTGCTCATCACCGGCGCGATCCACTCGGGCGAGAGCTGCGGCGCCGATGCCCTCCTGCTGCTGCTGCGCGACATCGCGCGCGGGCTGGAGCCGGACGTCACGGCCCACCTGCGATTGGTGCTCGTGCCGATCTTCAATGTCGACGGCCACGTGCGCCGCTCGCCCTACAATCGCTACACCCAGGTCGGACCCGAGTGCGGGTTCGGCCGCCGGCGCAACGCGCTCAATCTAGACCTGAATCGCGACTTCGCGAAGCTCGACACCCCCGAGTGCCAGGCGCTCGTGCTGCTGGCCTCGCAGTTCCGGCCGCACATCTACATGGACCTGCACACCGATGACGGCATCGGGCATCAGTATGATCTGCTCTACCAGGCCAGCGTGAACCCCACCTTCCCGGCCGGGCGCGACGAGCTCATTGCGGAGCGCTTCGCGCCGCAGATCGCGCAGGCCATGGAGCGGGCGGGATTTCGCAGCCGGCGGCTCGTGCATCCGCAGGACCGCCGCGATCCCTCCCGGGGGTTCCTCGACCTCAGCATCCGAACCCGCTACTCGACCGGCTACTTCGAGACGCGCCAGGCCATCAGCATCCTCACGGAGGCGTACCCCTACATTCCCTACGAGCGTCGCGTCCGCGCGACGGATGCCTTCGTGCGCGCGACGCTGGCCTGCACGGCCGCGAACCGCGCCGAGGTGTGGGACGTGGTGGGGCGGGCGCGCGCGGAAGCCGAGCGCTGGCCGCTCGAGCCCGGACGGCACCGCATCGGACTGAGGTGCGCGGCCGACACGACCGCCCCCGTCCTGGGCGAATGGCTGGGCAAGAAGTTCGCGCTGCGCACGAGCGCGATCACGGGCCAGCGGTATGCCTTGTACGGCGAGGAAGACACGACCTACACCGTGCCCTTCTACGAGCGCCTGAGCCCGCAGGTCAGCGCTCCGATGCCGCGCGGCTACCTGCTCGGGCCCGAGTGGGGACACGTGGCCCGCAAGCTGAGGGATCACTGCATCGACGTCGCGCAGCTCGCTTCGCCGTTCGAGACCGAGGTCGAGGCGTACCGCATCGAGTCGGCCACCTTCTCGGCGGAGCCCTATCAAGGGCATCACCCGATCGAGGAGCTGGATGGACACTGGACGACCGAGCAGCGCGTCTTCGCGCCCGGGAGCTGGTGGGTGCCCCTCGACCAGCCCGGCGGACTGACCGCCATGCACCTGCTGGAACCCGAGTCGCCCGATGCCCTGCTGGTCTGGAACGCCTTCGACACGATCTTCGAGATCGGCATCGTGCTCGAGCAGTGGGCCCTCGAGGAGCGGCTGGGAGACCTGCTGGCCGACCCCGCGTTCCGCGCGCGCTACGAACGGGCGCTGGCCGATTCGACCCTGCCCGCCGACCCACGCCGGCGCTTGCTGCACATGCTGCAGTGGACGCCGCACGCGCAGGACCAGTATCTGCTCTACCCCGCCTTCCGATCCTCGCGCGTGCCGCCCGCCCAGCGCGGGCTGTAGTTCTGCAGCTCGGCCCGGCGCGTGGCGCGCTTCACGCGTCTGAGCGCGGCGTCATAGACCTGTCGCAGGGGAACCTGCTTGCCGCGCAGGAACTGATGCACCCAGAAGGGCACGGTGCTGTAGACCGACTTGTAGAAGCCCTGCAGCACTTCCTGGGCGACGGTCTCCATGTCGGCGGCCAGGTCGCTCATGGTCGGATCGTGCTCGTATCCGTCGGCGTATTTTTGCTCCTGGACCCGGCGCAGGGTGTGCTCGACGAGGTTCGCCAGAGCGACGACCATCGTCACGAGCGAATCGGGCAGGCGCCGGGCGCGATCGGTGTTCAGAACGTGGTGGAAGGTGCCCGCCTGCACGATCGGCGGCAGCAGCCAGGCGCGGCACAGCTCGCTGCCGATCACGCCGTGATCGACCTTGAACACCTCGCGCTCGTAGGGGCTGATGTCCAGCGGCCCGCCGAACAGCTCGTCGTCCTCCGCGGCCAGGGCTCGCACGCGCTCGTAGTCCTCGCGGAAATAGGTCACGAAGAAGAGCTTGCCCACGTCGTGCAGCAGGCCCGCGGTGTAGACGGCGTCGCAGGCGCGGTAGCGCAGGTGCATGGCGATCTCTTCGCCGATACAGGCCACCATGAGGCAGTGGCGCCAGTAGTCGCCGAGCAGGAACTCGCGGGTCGGGGGGGCGATCCGCGAGCGAGCCTCCCAGGTCGTGATCACGTGACGGGCCACGCCCCGCTGGCCGACCCGCAGCATCGCCTGATCGAGACCGGCGACCTTCTCCATGCCGCTGAATTCCGCCGAATTGGCCTGCTTCAGGATGGCGACGGCCAGGCTCTGATCGATGGCGATGATGTCCTTCGAGAGCACGTCGCCCATCCGCCCCGAGATCAGGTCGTCCAGCCGGGAGACCCCCGGGGGGAATCCCGGAATCGGAGCGCCACGCTCGGCGCGGTACCAGATCACGTCGGTCAGCCCCATGCCGACGGTCGTGGAGGGCTCGCGCCCCGGCTCGACCGCCCTGCGCAGGCGCACCGCGACATCCGCGCCGGCCTGCTCGGGCGGCGCCGCGGCCGGCCCGGCATCTGACGCGCTTCGAGGCACGGTCGTCTGTGGCGGCGTCGCGGCCGCTTCGACCGAGATCTGCTCGACGGACTCGGGCGGGGCCTCGGCGACGGGCTCGGGCGGGGCCTCGGCCGTGGGCTCGGGCCGGGTCGGCGCGGCGGGCTCGGGCCGGGCCTCGGCGGCGGGCTCGGCCCGGGCCTGCGCGTCGGGCTCG
>CAZRWW010000160.1:3570-6202 GCA_964603725.1 uncultured bacterium | reverse complement strand
CCCGCCGCGGGCGCGCCGGCGAGCTCATCGCCATCACGCCCGACGGACCGCGCGGGCCGCGGCACAAGGCGCAGATCGGGGCGCTCCTGGCGGCGCAGCGCGCCGGGGCGCCGATCATCCCCGTCGCGGCCCGGCTGTCGCGCGCGCGGCGGCTGGCGAGCTGGGACGAGTTCTTGATTCCGGCCCCCTTCGCCCGGGCAACGCTCGCCTTTGGGCCCGCGTGGCAGGTGCCGGCCGGGCTCAGGCCCGCCGAGCTGGCCGAGCGCTGGCTGCCGCGTCTCGAGGAGGCGCTCAACGCGACCGGCGCCGCCGCCGCCCGCGCGCTCTCGGCCTGGGAGCGCGAGCGCTGGCCGCTCGCCGCGCGCGCCGGGCTGGGGCTCTACGATCTGGCCTGGGCCGCGGGCCTCCTGGCGGCCTCGCCCTACGTCGCGCTCCGCGCTCTCATCCACCCGGCCGAGATGTCCGAGCGCTGCGGCCGGCGCGATCCCCGCGCCGGGCAGGCGGCCGGCGGGCTCTGGCTGCACTGCGCCAGCCTGGGTGAGGTGCGCGGCGCGCTGCCGCTCCTGCGGGGCCTGGCGGCGCGCGGGGAGGCGCCCCTGGTGACCACCGTGACGCCGGCCGCGCGCGCGCAGGCCGCCGAGATCCGGGCGGCCGGGGCGAGCGACGTGCGCCACGCGCCGCTCGACTTTCGGCCCGTGGCCGGGCGGGCCGTCGCCCGCCAGTGCCCGCGGGCGCTGCTCATCTTCGAGACCGAGATCTGGCCCGGGTTGCTGGCCGGCGCGCTCGACCGCGGCGTGCCGGTGGCGTTCGTCAACGCGCGGCTGACCGAGCGCGGCCTGCGGCGCTGGCGCTGCGGGCCGGCGCGGCCCCTCGCCCGGGCGCTCCTGGCGCGCGTCTGGGTGGCGGCGCAGTCGGAGGCGGACGCGCAGCGCTGGCGGGCGCTGGGCGCTCCGGCGGAGCGCGTGCGCGTCACCGGCAACACGAAGTACCAGCAGCCGCGCGGTCCGCTCGCGCCGGAGCGGCGCGCCGCGCTGCGGGGCGGGTGGCGCACCCTCATCGTCTTCGGCAGCGTGCGCTCATCCGAGGCCGAGGCGGTGGCCGAGGCGCTGCGGGCGTGCCGCGGCGCGGTGCCGGGCCCGGCGCTCTTCGTGCTCGCGCCGCGCCATCGCGAGAGCGCCGGGCGCATCGTGGCCGCGGCGTCGCGGGTGATGGGGCGCGCGATCGTGCGCGCCACGGCCGCAGCACCGCTGCTGCCTGACGCGGCGGATGCCAATGCCTCGCAGGTATTGCTCCACGTGGACACCGTCGGCGAGCTGCGGCAGTTTTACGCCGTGGCCGACGTGGCCTTCGTCGGGGCCACGCTGTGCCCGATCGGGGGACACAACCTGTTCGAGGCGGCCGAGCTGGGCGTGCCGGTCGTGCACGGCCCGCACACCGCCAACGTGGCCGACGTCGCAGCGGCCCTGGCCGACGCCGGGGGCGCGTTCCGCGTGGCCGACGGCCCGGAGCTGGGAGCGCGGGTGAGCGCGCTCGCCAGCGGGGAGCCCGAGCGCCAGGCCGCGGCCGAGGGGGCGCTGCGCGCGGCGGCGACCCTGGGCGGCGCCGTGGAGCGGACCCTGGCGGCGCTCGAGGCGTGGGGCGTGCCGATCGCGAGGACGTGATGGGCTGGTTCGAAACGCACAGGCGTCTGGCGCAAGGAGAAGCTCGGGGCGTTGAGGCCGCGCTGGGCGCCGCCCTGGTGCCGCTGTCGGCGCTCTACGGCCTGGGCGTGGCGGCGCACTCCTGGGCCTACGACTGGCGCCTCCTGCCCGTCCGGCGGCTGCGCCCACCCTGGGCCGTGATCGGCGTCGGGGGGCTGGCGGCCGGCGGGGCCGGCAAGACCCCCTTCGCCGCGGTCCTCGCCCGGCGCCTGCGCGCCGCGGGCCTGCGCCCGGTGCTCGTGTCGCAGGGCTACGGCGCGCCACGGCGCGACCGCAGCGCGCGCATGATATCCCCGGGCCGGATGGGGCACGGCCTGGCCGAGGGTTGGGAGACCGCGGGGGAAGAGGCCATCTTGCTGGCGCGCCTGGCGCCGGAGATCCCGGTGGCCGTCGCGCCCCGTTACGAGGAGGCTGCCGCGGCGGCGGCGGGCAGCGAGCTCGATCCCGGAGTGCTCGTCTTGGACGGCGGCTTTCAGCACCGCCGCCTCCACCAGGACGTCCGCTTCGCCCTCCTCGACATCTCGCGCGATCCGGCTCATGCGCGCTTGCTCCCCCGCGGCGACCTGCGCGAACCGTGGCGCGGCCTGCGCCGCGCGGACTGGATCGTCCTGCATCGGACGGAGCTCTGCCGGGACGCGGAGGCCTGGGAGCGCCTGCTCGATCGCGCGGCCCCGGGCACGCCGCGCCTGCGCTGCGAGAGTCGCTACGGCTGGCCGTACGATCTCGCCACGGGCGGACCGACCGGGCGCTACGCGTGGGCCGACCTGATCGGCAAGCGCCTGGGGGTGTGGACGGCGCTGGGCAACCCGGCCGCGTTCCTGACGGGCCTGGAGCGACTGGGAGTGCGCCCAATCTGGCAGCGCCTGGCCCGCGATCACGCGCCCTTCGGGCGGCGCGAGGCCCAGGAGCTGGTACAGATCGCCCGGGAGAAA
>CAZRWW010000160.1:0-3560 GCA_964603725.1 uncultured bacterium | reverse complement strand
AACGCCGCGGTAGTTGAGGGGGCGTGGGGAAAGGGGGGTGGCCAAAAATGGCCCCGCCGGGCCCCGGTTACCGGGCCATTGGGGGGGGCGTGGGCCAGGTGCTGGTACAGATCGCCCGGGAGAAACGGGTGCGGGCCTTTCTGGTGACGCAGAAGGACGCGGTCAAGATGGAGGCCTACGTCAGTCACATCCCGCCGGTCATCGTCGTGCCGGCCGAGGTGGCGCCCATCAAGGCCGACGAGCGTCTGCTGGCGGATTTCGTGCGCGCCTTTGCGCAGGAGCATCCCCAGCCGGCGCCGCGCGCCGCGTCGGCGCCGGCTGAGACGGGCCCGTGACGTGGGGTCCTAGTCCTCGTCCGTCCAGTCGGCGAAGTGAATCGTGACGTACGCCTTGACCACGATCGGCTCTTCGGAGGTCTCCTCGTAGCCGGTGAAGGTCAGCGTGGCCTCGGCCAGGAGCTCGTTGGCGGTCTCGTAGATCCCCAGGAGCGGATTGCTGGCCTTGGCGATCGCCGTCACGAGCACGATGCGGTGGTTGGCTTCCTCGCCGCTGGGGACGACCACGTGGATTCGGCCGCTCACCGGCTGGATCCTCTCGACCTCGGACCCGGTCACGTTGTAGTCCACGCGATAGCCGGTGAGAACCACGGAGCCAAACGGGCCGTCGGGCTCGATCGACAGGCGGCTCGACCGCGGCACGTTCTTGAAGCTGATGTAGACCTCGTCCTCGATCAGCGCGCCGTCGGTCCTGAGATCCGACAGGAACACGTGGCCGTAGCTGTTCTCTTCCGTCGGGCTCTCGGCGATGCGGCTCACGTAGACCAACGACCGGGGCGCATCCTGGTCATCGCAACCAGGGAACGCGACAGCCCACAGCGCGAGTAGCACCACCCCGGAGACAAGTTCGAGCAGACCCCGTCTCATTGTGCGCGACCTCCTCGTCCTGGGCATGGAAGGCGCGAACCTCCGGCCGCCCTGGGTTTTCAGCCTTTGCCGTATCTATCGGCGTTTCCTATACTCGCCTGAAGTTCGAAGGCGCCGGGGACACCCGAGGCGCCGGGACCCGCCCCGCGGGGCAGAGGCGCGCATGTCCAAGCAGCAATACGACTTCCTGGTGATCGGCTCCGGCCTGGCCGGGCTGCTGTTCGCCCTGGAGGTCGCCGCCCGGGGGCGGGTGGCGCTGATCACCAAGCGGCTGCCCGAGGAGAGCAGCACGCAATACGCGCAAGGGGGGATAGCCAGCGTCAGCGCCGGCGACGACTCCTTCGATCTGCACATCGCCGATACGCTCGCCGCCGGGGCCGGGCTGTGCCGCCCGGACGTGGTGGCGGGCGTCGTGGCCGAGGGCCCGCAGGCGATTGCGGCGCTCGAGCGCTATGGGGTGGCGCTCTCGGCGGGGGAGAGCGGCGGCTACGATCTGGGGCGCGAGGGCGGCCATTCGCGACGCAGGATTCTGCACGCCAAGGACCGCACGGGCCGAGCGATCGGCATGGCCCTGCTCGAGCGCGCCCGCCAGCAGGCCGGCATCGACATCTACCCGCATCACTGCTGCATCGATCTCATCACCGACAGCAAGCTCGAGGGGCGCCGCCCGGTGCCCGGCCTGACGCACGTCCTGGGGGTCTACGCGCTCGACACGCGGGCCGGCAGCATCCAGGCCTTCAGCGCGCCGCAGGTGCTCCTGGCCACGGGCGGCGCGGGCAAGGTCTACCGCTACACGAGCAACCCCGACGTCGCCACGGGCGACGGCCTCGCCATGGCCTACCGGGCCGGCGCGCGCCTGGCCAATCTCGAGTTCGTCCAGTTCCATCCCACGTGCCTCTACGAGCCCCGCGGCAGCCGCTTCCTGCTCTCCGAGGCCCTGCGCGGCGAGGGCGCCGTCATCCGGTCGATCTCGGGCGACGCCTTCATGGACGCCTATCATCCGATGGGCTCGCTCGCGCCGCGCGATGTCGTCGCCCGCGCCATCGATCAGGAGATGAAGCGCCGCGGCGATCGGCACGTGGTCCTGGACTTGACGGCGATCGGGCGCGAGCGCGTCAAGTCGCGCTTCCCGATGATCTACGCCACGTGTCTCGAGGAAGGCATCGACATCGCCCACGAGCCCGTGCCGGTCGTGCCGGCCGCGCACTACCTGTGCGGCGGCGTCGTCGCCGACGCGGCGGGACGCACCGACCTGGTGGGGCTCTACGCCGCCGGCGAGGTGACGTGCACCGGTCTGCACGGCGCCAACCGGCTGGCCAGCAACTCGCTGCTGGAGGCCGCGGTCTACGCGCTGCGCGCCGCGCGCGACGCCGGGGAGGCGCTCGCGGAGCGCCGGGCGCGCGCCGCCGCCTGGTCGCCGCCGCCGTGGAACCCCGGTCAGGCGACCGTGCCCAAGGAATCGGTGCTGGTCAACGCGCACTGGGAGATGGTGCGGGCGCTGATGTGGGACTTCGTCGGCATCGTCCGCAGCGATCATCGCCTCGCGCTGGCCGAACGCTACATTGCCCTGTTGCGCGAGAGCGTCGAGCAGTACTACTGGGACTTCATTCTCGACAGCGATCTGATCGAGCTGCGCAATCTCGCGCTGGTGGCGCAGCTCATCATCCGCTCCGCCGCCGTACGACCGGAGTCGCGCGGCTTGCACTACAATGTCGACCACCCCGAGGCCGCCGGCGAGGGCGGCGCGAGAGAGAGCCTGTGCGAGCCGGCCACGGGGACCGCGCGCCTGGTCCGCGCGGGCGAAAACCCGTTCGCTCGCAGCTAGGGAATGGGCGGGAGCGGCGGGCCAGCGACCGCCGGGAGGAACGCCGTGCGAGACGAGCGCGAGGAGCGCATCTACGAGCTGTGCGAGCAGAAGGGGCGCTTCAAGCCGCAGGCCTTCTTCTTCATCTTCATGGCCCTGGCGCGCTGCCGGGTCACCGACGGCATCAGCGGCCACGTGACCGGCGGGCAGCTCCTGCGCGCCTTCGCCGAGGAAGCCCGAAGCCAGTACGGGCCGATGGCCAAGACGGTGCTCAACCACATGGGCTTCCAGAGCACGCGCGACGTGGGCGACCTCGTGTTCCTGATGGTCCAGGAGGGACTGCTCAGCAAGACCGAGCAGGACAGCCTCGAGGACTTCACGGACGGCTATGACTTCGACGAGGAGTTCGTCCAGCGCTATGAGTGGTAGTGCCGGCGCCTGGCCCTGCGACGACTGGCGCGGGCCCGTGCTGGTCGTGCGCCTGAGCAGCCTGGGCGACGTCGTGCTGGCCACCGGCGTCGTGGCGCTGCTGGGCGCGCGGCGCCCCGACCTCGCGATCGACGTCCTGACGCGCGACGCCTACGCCCCCGTGTGGCGCGGTCACCCGGCGGTGCGGCGCGTGCTCGTGGCCGACGCGGGCGAGGGCCCCGGCGCCGTCGAGCCCTACGGCCAGGTGCTCGATCTGCAGGGCGGCGCCAAGGGCCGCCGCGCGGCCGGCGCGTGGGCGCCCGGAGCGCGGCGCGCCTCCTATCCGCGCGCGGCGCTGGCGCGCCGGCTCCTCGTGCTGCTGGGCCGCCGCGCCGCACCGGTCGCGCCGCTGGTCGTGCGCTACG
>CAZRWW010000159.1:0-6269 GCA_964603725.1 uncultured bacterium | reverse complement strand
CCCGATTGGCGGTCCATTGTGGTCCGCTGGACGTCGGGACTCCCTGTTCTCATCCGCCGAGGATCTCATTGAGACCCTCGAGAACTTGCGTCAGTTGGTCCGAGGTGGCTCGACCAAGGCGCCGCCCAATCCGCTCGACTGCCAAGGTTCGCACTTGACTGATCTTGACCCAGGATGGTTTGGGCAGCTGATCCTCATCAAGCTGTAGCGTTAGAGGAAACCCTGCCCGCTGGGGCTGACTTGTGATAGCAAGGGCGATGACCGTACCCGAGCGCTGGTTGAATACGTCCTGACTCAAGATCAGGACCGGCCGAAGCCCCGCCTGCTCGTGCCCACGGGTTGGATTCAGATCTGCCCAGCGGATCTCGCCTCTCAGTAGTCTGGCCATTCAGACAGGTCCTCCGTTAGGCCTTCCTCCGCCAGGGCCTTCTCGAAGTCCGGATCGAGCTTGGCGCATTCCGTGGCCAGCCGACCGTGTTCGAGTCGCTGGAGCTTCTCGGCGATGGCTTGCTCTATGGCCTGACTGCGATTGGCGAAGATCGCTGCCCGCACCAGTCGATCCAAGCGTGCGAGGACCTCCTTGTCGAGCGAGATAGCAACCTTGGCTCTGGGCATGCATCACCTCCTGGTATGACGATACGTCATACCCCGGTGATCGGTCAAGGTTTCTGTTTCTCAAGGGCCCCGGGGTCGGGGGAGGGGTGCCTCTTACGAAGGCTGCCATGATCGCTTGTGCCTGTCGCTTGCCCCGCCAACGCCCGCGTTGAGCGGGCGGGGTCGCGCAGCTGACCCGAGCCGCTCCAACGCGTTGTTCTGTAGCCGTTCCCTCATGTGGTGGATCCGTGTCGCAGCCTTCATTCAACACGTCACATCGACGATCGCTGATTCCAGACTCCAACACCATCCGGCTGAACAAGGTCGTGTTCTGTCGCTCCAGGCGACGACCCTCTGCTACGCGCGCGTCCGTCTGGCCTGTTCGCCCCAGCGCATTGAGAGCTTCCTGCCGGTCGTGGCGCATTCCCTCAGGTAGAGATTGATCAGCGTCTGATAGGGAATCCCCGTTTCATCGGCCAAGCCCTTGAAGTAGTCGATAGTCCGTATGTCGAGGCGGATTGTAACTTGCTTCTTGAGCAGCGCCGCGTACGGGTTCTTCGTTGCCTTTGAGAAGTCGTACTCCTTTCTCATCGCTTCCACCTTTGGTAGTACTGGCTGCGCTCATTGCGCGTTGCCGTTCGGGCGCATATGATTCGAATCGTCTGGCCGTGTCGGTCGCAGTGACAGACAACGAGAAGGCGAAGCCCTCCGCTCACTCCCAGCACAAGAAATCGCTCTTCTTCGTGAGAGTGCTTGCGATCATGAAGCAGGAGTGCTTCTTCGTCATAGAACCATAGAACACGGTCAGGGCCTCCTGGAATGAGATCCCGTGCTTGCGCTGGTTCTGCGCATCCTTCCGTGGATCCCATTCGAAGCTCAGATCGTCCATGGACGCGAGCATACCTACGTTGTATTTACGCGTCAAGCTGGCGTCGCTGGGGTGCCTGGCTAGCGGCGCTAACCTCTGCACGCGTAATCAGGTACGGCATCGCGCGTGCGCCGTTCCGACGCGTTCCATGCCCCCCCCACTGGGTTCTACTCTGCGAATCGCATGGTCGGAAGCCAATCATGCGCGGTCGTCATGCAGTGTCTTGACGGCCATAGAACGACAGAATGAGCTGCGGGTTGGCCTGGCGCGGACCCTGCCCTGCAGGGGCCGTGACAGGCCAGACCAGAACCCTCAGCTCGATTCACTTGTTGGGTGTCAGCCTCCGATCTCGGCGATATGGGTCCTCGGTTGTCAGCTCCCCGGAAGGCAACTCGTAGTGAATCACTCCATTGATCGAGTAGACATTGGGAACCCCAAGTCTGCGGCTTTCCGCCTGCGCCTTCCGAACGGCGCGATTCCCGATCCGTTCGACCTCGGTCAACTCGTCGAAGATCTCCATGCCATGGACATCAACGTCACTCACTGATTGGTTCTCCTATTGCTCAGAAGAATGCCTGGTATTGATCGTTGTCCTTGATGAGGACTCGGCCTGCCTGGCCGATGGCTACCTCCTCGAAGCTCGTTCGCGAGTTCTGGACGAGATGCCAGCGCGTGACAGCAAGTCGATACTGGTGCCAGAAGTTCTCCAGGCTGCGTTGGAAGCGCCGCAGAACATCGCTGCAGGGATCGCGTGCCCTCCCTTGCGGACGCGTTGTCGCACACGAGCGAGGCAGAGCTCGGGGGAATCGAGGCACACGAAGACCAGGATGACCGTGTAGTTGGCCTGAGAGAGGCGTTGCACGAATCTCTGGAATCCCTTGCCCGCCAGAGTTGTCTCTGCGAGGAAACTGGCTTGGCGCTCGATTCGGTCGCTGATCCGCTGGAAGAAGAGGCGTCCGGCTTGGAGCCGGACCTCTTGCAGCGCGGACGGAGCGAGTTCGCCGGCAATCTCGTCGGCACTGATGTACTCCATGGGATGGGTCAGGAGGTACTCGCGCGCGAAGGTGGTCTTCTCGGAGACATTTGGCCCAGCGACGATTACGGCTGTTGGATGTGCCGATCCTATCTTCCTGACTCCGCGTCCTCAGCGACGAGCCCATGGTCCGAGACTCACTGGCAGATGGTCAAGCCCCTGCAAGTCACTCCATTCGGACGCTGGGCGGGTGATCTCGCTGGGCCCCCAGGGCGCATGCGCCCTGCTTGGCCAACTCCGCCCGGCTGGTGAATGCAGGGTTGGGCGCAGGTCTACAGGCTTCGGGCGATAGGCCGCAGCTTGGCGATCTCGGCGGCTCCGTCCGCGCGAATCGCGTGCCATAGGTCCCAGTCGAGCTGCAGGCCAAGCCAGAAGTCTGCGGACATGCCCAATACGCGCTCTAGACGCAAGGCAGTATCCGGCGTCACAGCGCGCTTGCCCCGGAGGATCTCGTTCAGCCTAGGGAACGAGATCCCCAGCTTCGCGGCCAGCTCCGTTTGCGTCACCCCCAATGGCTTGATGAACTCCTCCATCAGCATCTCACCCGGATGCGTCGGCGGACGGTACTTCGGAAGTCGCCCTGCGGAGCGGCTGCGAAACCGGGGCGAGCGAGAGTCAACACGGCGTGATCTAGTGGTAGTCCGTGATTTCGACGTCTTCGGCATTCGGAGCCTCCCAACGGAAGCAGATACGATACTGCTCATTGATACGAATACTGTGCTGGCCGCTTCGATTGCCGCGCAGCCGTTCGAGTCTATTCCCTGGTGGGATTGCCAGCTGCCGCAGTTGCTGGACTCGGTTGATTTGGTCCAGCTTGCGTCGGGCAACCTGCGTCGGGCAACCCCCCAGAGCGATGCGGGACAGACGGACCTTGCGGCACGGGTTCCGGCACCCTCAAAGACATCCTCAGTGCCGCGATTGTGAAACGACCGTATCACGGATCACATTATGCGAAACAACCGCCCCTGTCGTCAATCCGTCACTTCTCCCCAATCTTGTCGGGATCTGCCATTGCCGAAGGGTAGCATGCGCCCGGTGCCTAGGTTCGCCCAACGCATGCATGAGCTGCGGCGGGCGCCCCGCCTGTCGCTGCGGTCCTGCCCCAATGCCGGCGGGCGACCGCCGGCAGCTCTATGCAGTAGTTAGCAGAAGCGCATTCAAGGCAAGTCCTTCCGCAGTGTCAGGACGGTGGTGTGATCCGGTTGGAGCTCCGGACCGCTGACGACGCGATACCCGTGCCTTTGCCAGAAGGCCAAAGCCCGCGGGTTGTTCACTTGTACGGGCGCCACGATGGCGGCCACTTGCGAATTCTCCCGAAGCTCAGTTTCCACTGCAGCCAACACGGCACTGCCGATCCCTCGGCTTCGATGTTCCCTCGCCAGCATCAATAGGGACAAGCATGCGCACTTTGAGTCACCTTTGCTAGGCTTCGGGGCGTACTCGACTACCCCCACCATAGCGCCCTCCAGAGTGCAGATGCCGCAGAAGATGCTGCCGTCGTCCGCTGCCTGCGCCAGGTCATGGAGGACCATCGTCAGCGACGCGGCCGGGACGGGGCCCAACGCTAGGAAGTCTTCACAGCGCCTATAGACGCCGAGGACCGCATCCAGCTCGGCCTGCGCCACTGGGCGCACTTGAAGCGAATGGGCCGGAACCATGATAGTGCGCATTTGCATGACCGACAGATGCCGGGTCCCTGCTGCCTAACGAGTCTGTAGGAAAACCCTTTCACACCAAGCTCTCGGTCTTCTGCGGCCACTCCGCAGCGTCACTCCCTCGCGATCGCCCTATGATCGCAGATTCTGTTCACCTCTGCCAACCCTCCATAGCGGGCTCTCTCTCGACCTCGTGGCCTGTCCCGAGGCCGCCACCCTCCGCCGGCGCCCTCCGCGGCCGTGAAGCTTGGACCGTACCGCGACAGCTTCTTCAGATTGTGCACGATCCCGAACAACTTCCACTGAATGTCCACCTTCACCTTCCCCCGCAGACTGAACCACTTCAGCCCCAGCGCGTAGCACACATTCGCGAACACCGGCTCGATACTCCCCATCCGACGGCTATAGAGAAACCGACCCTCCGCGCTGTCGAACCGCTCGATCATCTGCTCCGTGTACGACCGCGTTCCCCGCGGGCCCCGTCCCTCGAACTTCGCCACCTGCCGGAGCTCTGACCGCACGCTGCGCAGGCACTTCTTCCGGAGCCGACAGACCCGACAGTCGGTCTTCTTGCCCATGTAGACCGTGCCGTGGTAGCCCTCATGGGTCTTGAAGTTGCGGTTCTTGACGAACAGCTCCTTGCCCGCCGGGCAGATCAGCTTGCCTTTCGCGGGATCCAGGCTGAAGTCGTCCGCACTGAAGTACTTCTTCGTCTTCACCGTCCCCTTGCGATCCACAGGCCGCTTGTACCTTCCTGAGTCCTGGAAGGCCGGATCGCGCTTGCGGAAGTTCTTGTCCGGCAGGTAGGCCTCGAGGCCCTGCTCCAGGACCATCCGGGCATTGGCCTCACTGTGGTACCCGCAGTCGGCTAGCAGCACCTTGCCTGCCAGCGGGTCGCCTTCTTCCCCCAGCGCCTGCAGGTTCGAGCGCATCCCCGTCAGCATCGGCTCCAGCAGGCTCGCTTCCTGCCCCTCGCCGAAGGCCTCGGCATGGACGATCACCTGGTGCTGGCTGTCCGCGGCGGCGACCCCGTTGTAGCCCTGGACCACGCCATGGGAGCCAGGCATCTTGGCGCTCTCATTGTCCGTGATGTTGCTCTGCCTCACACGACCCCGGGCCCCGGGCTTGTCCTCGTTCGCAGCCAACCACCCATCCAGCTTCCTCTTGTGAGCCCGCAGTCGCTCGATCGCCTTCAGCTCCTTCTCCCTCATATTGCCCGCCGGTGGATCAGCATCGTCGCCGCCCTTCTCCTTCCGCCTTCGGTCGGCCTGGCTGTCCATCTGGCGATGCTTCTGCAGAATCTGCTGGATCGACCGGTCGATCTTCGCGCTGCGGCGCGCGAAGTCCGCGCGGGTTCCGCTCCACTCCTTGGCGCAGTTCGAGGAGATCTTGCAGCCGTCGATGGCGAACATCTGCTTGCCGATCAGGCCTTCCTGAGCACAGAGCATCAGGACATTGCGGAACAGGGGCGTGATCTCGGCGGCCAGGGAGGAGACGAAGTGGGCGATGGTGGTGAAGTGTGGCTGGGAATCGGCGGACAGGGCCATGAAGAGGACGTTTTCGCGGCAGGCCTGGGCAATCTCGCGCGAGGAGGTGATGCCGCGGGAGTAGGCGAACAGGACGATCCTGAGCATGACGGCCGGGTCGTAGGCCGGAGCACCGGTCTCGTCGTTGCAGAACCGGTCGTGAAAGAAGGACAGGTCCATCTGATCGATGATCTGGTTCAGGGCGAACTCGAAAGTGCCGGGCTGGAGCTGGCGGGTGAAGTCGATCGGGATCATCTTCAGCTGGCTGTAATCGTGGGGCCTGAAGCGCGGCATGGGGTCTCCTTGTGCAAGCGGGTGATGAGGAGACCATATTCCGAATAGGGCGATACGGGAAAGGGTTTTCCTACAGACTCAACGAAAGCATCACCAGCGGGGGGGGGCCGGCGCGGCCCTGGCCCTGCAGGGCGGTGCCGGGGGCACTCGGGCTCCTGGGCCAGGGACGTGACGGGACCGCCCGTCTGGTGGATGCAGGGTGTACACCCGGCACGGGCGTGGACTTACGGGGTGAAAGTCCCCCGCAGGAGGACCACCGTCAACGATGTTGACGCCAACTGCTAGCTCAAGGCAAGGGC
>CAZRWW010000158.1:0-6689 GCA_964603725.1 uncultured bacterium | reverse complement strand
GGGGTCCTGCACCGCCAGCAGGCCCGACGCGAGCAGGATCAGGAACGGCACCAGCTCACGGAACAGGCGCTCGCCCGAAGCGAGCAGCAGCATCCCGCCGGCGATGCCTCCGATGATGCTCGCCGGCACGACTAGGCGCAGGCGGCCCATCTGCCCGCGCAGGTCACGGGCCTGGGCGAGCGTGCCGCCCAGGTAGCCTGGCGCGAGCGCGACCGTGCTGGTGACGTTGGCCGAGACGGCCGGAAGGCCCAGGGCGACGAGGGTGGGGAAGGTAATCAGCGTGCCGCCGCCGGCCAGGGCGTTGACCGCGCCGGCCGCCACGGCGGCCAGGCCCGCGAGCGCCAGATCCGCGCCCCCCATCACCACGCGCCGGTTCCCTTCACGACAGCGGTTCCGCGCACGCGACGGCCATCAGTCTCGCTCGATGCCCAGCACCCGCGGCGCGTCGCCGGGTGGGAAGTAGACGTGCACGCGGGTCGTGCCCGCGCGCCGGCGGCCCTGGTAGTCATACGCCCGAATGTGGGCGATCCCATAGCGCGCCGGATCGTCGCGGTGCAGCCAGGGCGCGGGCGCGAAGGGGGCCAGATCGAACTCGAGCCGCCGGCCGCCGCGCGATTGCTCGCCCAGGCTCTTGCGCAGCTCGGGCAGCTCGAAGCGCATGACGAGGAAAACGTCCTCGGGCTCGACGATCCCGTGTTGCACCGACAGATCGTTGCAGGTGAGGAGCCAGCGGCCCGGGCCCTCGCTCTCGATGCGGAAGCCCGCGGCGGCGTTGAGCGTCGTGAAGTAGGTCGCCGCGATGCGATCGCGCCGCTCGGCCAGGACCCCGGCCAGATACGCGCGGGCCTGCGGATCGCTGAGCTCGCCCGCGGCGACCGCCGCGGCGATCTGCTCGTCCGTGAACGACGCCACGAGGCTGGCGCCCCAGAGCGCGTCGGCCCACTGCGCGCGCGCCAAGGGCGCCCAGCCGTAGGCCGGCCGCCAGTCGCGGGGGTCGAACCCGCGGGCCGCGAGGTCGCCCACGCCGCGCATCGCCAGCGCCGGACGAATCGACGCGTAGTCGCGCCCGAACCCCAGCGCGAGGACGTTGAGCAGCCAGGTCCCCATCTGCCAGTAGCTCTCGCGACCCTCCAGGCCCGCCGCGTGCGGGGCGATCGCCCGGCCGCCCAGGGCGGTTCCCAGGCCGGTCAGGTAGTGCCGGACGAAGCGGCCGTCGGCGAGGTGGATGTCGAGGGTCCGGTCGGACCGCAGCCGCGTGTGGTCGAGCCAGGCGGCCACCACGCGCAGGCCGCGCAGCGAGCGGCGCTCCTCGTGCGGGATGCGATCGTTGGGGTCATCGGCGCGGGTGCCGTGATCGCGGAATCCGCCCAGCAGCGTGCCCGCCGGCAGGCGGCACACGGCCACGCGGATCTCGGCCACCTCGGCAAACCGGCTCCAGAGCCGCTGCAGATCGGCGGCGGTGAGCCGCTCGCGCCCGCCGAACTCGCCCACCCGCACCGCGTCGGCCTCGAGGAGGAACTCCTCGGGACGCACGCGGTCGACGGCGGCGGGCAGCACGTGGTAGCCGGCGGCGTGCAGCAGCCGCGCGGCGATCACGGCCGCGGCGGTGCGCACCTCCGGGAGGGCAGGATCATCGAGCTCCAGCCAGCACCGCTCGCCGCCGGCCGTCTCGATCTCGAGATAGGGCTCGGGCCCGTCCACCCGCGCCGCGCGAACGCGGAAGGCGGCGCCATGATCCAGGCGCGCGCCGCCGCCGTTGCCGCGCCCGAGCGCCTGGGGCGCGAGCGGGGCGCGGCCGTTGCGCGGTTGGAACCAGGCGGATGCCGGCACTTCCTCGAGGCAATTCGTGTCCGCCGCCGGCCGCCCCTGGCGCAGCGCCAGGGCCTGATCCAGCGGGCGCAGCCAGTAGCCGTCGATGAAGTCCTGATAGCGGTTCCAGCCGCGGGGCGCCGGCGCATCGATGGGCGTCGAATCGTTCACCGCCCAGACGGGCTCGGCGTCCGCAAAGCGCGCCGCGCAGCGTGCCGGGACCGGCAGCATCAGCGCCAGCAGCGCGGGGCAGAACAGGATTGCCAGGATGATCTTCCTCATCGTCTGTCCCTCCTGTCCTCGCGCTCGAACACAGGCTCCAGCGTCCCGAAGAACACGTAGGTCTCGTCGCTGCGGGCAAACTGCAAGCGGAAGAGCAGCCGCTCGGCGGTCGCGAACTGGAGGCCCCCGCCGAAGGAACGATGAATGTCGTCGAGGTCGAAATCGAGCAGGCGCGGCATCACCTTGCCGAAGTCGGCGAACAGGCAAGCCTCGGCGAAGGGCGCGACGCGGTAGCGGTACTCGGCCGTCCACATCACGGCGGCGTTATCGAGGAAGCGGTCCTCGACGTAGCCGCGCAGGCTGCTGCGGCCGCCGAGCGAGATCAGCTCCGTGATCTTGATCGGCACATCCCCGCTCGTGCGGGCCTCTTCGCCGACCGCGCGCACCGCCAGCACCCGGCCGCGGCCCAGCGGGAGGTACCCGCTCACCTCGGCGCCGTAGCGCCAGTAGTCGGCCGCATCCAACGCTGCGCCCTTGGCGTAGCCGGCGTAGGTTTCGGCCAGCCAGCCGGCGGTGGTCAGTCCGGGCCGATCGCGCCGATCCCAGGTGAGCGCCAGCTCGGCCCAGTAATTCTGCGGATCGTTGCGCCATCCCGGCGCGCTCTGCTCCGTCGGGAACCGCTCCTCGATGCTCTTCTCGGGCGGCTCGACGTAGGCCGCCCGCGAGATGAGGCTGCGGTGGTGGGAGAGAGTGAGATCGAGACGCACGGTGGGACTCACGGGCCGGCCGAACTTGGCGAGCAGCAGGTACTTCTCCGCCGTGTAGTAGCTGCGGGCGTTGTAGGAGCTGTTGTTGCCGAGGCCGAAGTAGTTGTGGTCGGGAATCACCTCCCATTTGCCCGTCAGCCGATAGGTCCAGCCCGCCTGGCGCAGGTCTCGCGACCTCAGCGTCAGCGCGTAGACCTGGCGCTTCGTCCCGCCCCAGGCCGCTCGGTAGGTCACGCAGCCTCGATCGTCCAGGGGGCTGCCGTGCGCCGCGCGGAAGCCGAAGTTGACGCCCGGATCGGGGTCCACGAAGGCCGTGGGCACGAAGTATCGCTCCTCGCTCAGGCCGCGGACCTTCTGCTCGATACACCCCGCGGAGGACATCGGCCCGGCCACCAGGCGCACGGGCCATGTCACCGCGTGGAGCCCGACCCGGACCGGCAGCAGAAGCAGCCGCGGCACCACCAGGGCGGCGGTTTCGCCCGCATGGCCGGGAGCCCGTTCATAGCCGCGGGCGCCGCCGGGATCGGCGGCGTTCACCTCGCTCGCGGCGGCGGGCGGCGGCTCGTCCGCGTACGCGGCCGGCAGCGCGCCGGAGGCCGTCAGACCGGCCAACCCGAGCGCGGCCAGGAGCCCCCGCCGCACCCGGGCGAATCGCCCGGTGCCGCGCGATCGCTTGACGTCCCGATCGGCCGAGGCTGCGGCCGGTGGACGCATTGCCCTCACGTTCACGACGCCTCCGATTTCAGAGTCCCCGCCCTCGCGCGCCGCGTCGGCGGCGCGGCCGGACCGGGACAGTCTAGCCGGGCGGGTCGGCGGCGCAAAGCCTTTCCCACCCCTACGGATCGATCGGCAGGGCGGCAGCCGACCATTCGCCTGGCGCACTTGGGCCAGGCCCGCGCGGCGCCGCGTTCGCGGATCAACACCGCGAGGCGCGGAGCCGATCATCAGCGGGGGAAGGCTGTTTGGACCCCGGCTGCGCTGAAGGTCACCGACCCTTGACACCACCCGGGGGCCAACGCCGGTATCGCACGGGGGCCCGGTCCTAGGACACTAGCAAATGCACCTTGGGCTGGGCCGGGCCCCGTTGCGTTCCTCGCCGTTCGTCGCCTAGACTCTCCGGTCGGATCGCGCACCCGCTTGCGCGGCACTTCCGTTCTGTCCGGCTGGAGGAGAACCGTGGCCGAAGAGTCGACCAAGCCCGACGCCAGCAAGCTGCCCGCCCACGTTGTCCTCATCCCGGATGGCAACGGGCGCTGGGCCGCCGCCCGCGGCGTGCCCGTCGCCGAGGGGCACCGGCGCGGCGCCGAGGCCGTCAAGGCGTTTCTGCGAGTCTGCCGAGATTGGGACATCCCGTTCGCCACGGTGTGGGCCTTCTCGACCGAAAACTGGGGGCGCAGTCCCGTCGAAGTCGACGCGATCATGAACCTCGTCGAGGTATCGCTCAGGCAGAACCGCAAGGGGTTTCAGCGCGACGGCATCCGCTTCCACCACCTCGGGCGGCGCGATCGGATCGCGGAGCGCTACCCCCGCCTGGGCCGGCTGCTCGAGGCGCTCGAGCGCGAGACGGTCGAGAACCGGCCCTTCACGCTCAACCTGGCGCTCGACTACGGCGGCCGCGATGAAGTCGTGCGCGCGGTGCGCGAGCTGGTGGCGGGCGGCGCGCCGGGTGCGGAGGTGACCTGGGAAGCGTTGGCCGAAAAGCTCGACACCGCCGGCCAGCCCGACCCGGATCTGATCATTCGCTCTTCGGGCGAGCACCGGCTCTCGGGCATCCTGCCGCTCCAGGCGGCCTACGCGGAGATGGCCTTCATCCCTCGCTTCCTGCCGGAGCTGGAGGAAGAGGACTTCCGGCAAGCGATCAGGGGGTTCGTCGGCCGCGAGCGACGGTTCGGCGCGCGGCCCCGGGACGGTGGGGGTGCTCGCCATGGCGGCTGACAACCGGATAGACCGCGCGGCGATCGATGAGGCCAAGCGCTACGTGGCCGAAAACGCCGCCGCCGTGAACCCGGTGCTCAAGAGCTTCTGGGCCGCGAAGCGCGTCGAGTGGGATCGCTTCGGGCCGATTGTGCGCGGCGCCGCCGATGCCTACGACCTGCTCACCTCGGACGGCAAGAAGATCCGCGCCGGGCTCGTCAAGCTGGGCCATGACGCCTGTCGCGGCGCGCACTCGCCGCCGCCGGCCGTCACGGACGGTATCGAGCGCGCGGCCGGGTGCGTCGAGGTGCTGCACAACGCCTTCCTGATCCACGACGACATCGTCGACAACAGCGATCTGCGCCGCAGTGTCCCCACGGTTCACCGCCGCTACGCGGATGCGGCGCGCGAGCGGTTTGCGACCTCGGCCGCAGCCCTGGCCTACGGGAATGCCGTGGCCCTCAACTTCGGCGACAAGGGTCAGGCCCTGGCCCAGGAGCTGCTGCTCTCGTCGGGATTCCCGGGCGAGGTGTTGCTCAAGGCGGTGACGCTGCTCAGTCAGGTCACCATCGACACCGTGACCGGGCAGCTCCTCGACGTCGGCGATGTGCGCCTGGCGGAGCTGGACGAGGAGCTGGTGCTGCTCATTCACGAGTACAAGACTGCGCACTACACGGTGATGCTGCCGCTGCTCATGGGCGCCATTCTGGCCGCGGCGCCCGACCAGGCTCTGGCCAGCATCCGCCGCTACGCCGTGCCAATCGGCATCGCCTTCCAGATCCAGGACGACATCCTGGGGCTCTTCGGCGACGAGCACCTGCTCGGCAAGCCGGTGGACTCGGATCTGAAGGAAGGCAAGAAGACGCTGCTGTTCGTCCACGCCTACGCGGCCGCGGCTCCGGCCGACCGGGCCTTGCTCGAGCGGGCCCACGGGAACCCGCAGGCCGGGCCCGAGGACCTGCGCGCCGTGCGGCGCATCATCCGGGAGACGGGGGCGCTCGCCCGGTCGGAGGCGATTGCCCGGCGTCTCGTGGACGAGGGCAAGCGACACGTTCCGGGTGTGACCGACTCAGACCACTGGCGACGCATCCTGGGGGGTCTGGCGGACTACTTCATCCAGCGGGGCTACTAGACCGCTCGACCGGAGCCGCCGGCCGGCCCCGCGCGGGCAGGGCCCGCGTTGACCCCCAGGCCCCGCGTGGATTACAGTCCCCGGCCGTGAGCGAGGGAATCGCGAGGGACGCGATCGCGAAGCGCCTTTCCGGCATCAAGGCCGCGCTGCACGCCACCTGGGGTATGGGGAAGGACGAGCCATGTTGATGGTGCTGTACGTGCTCGTCGTGATCTCGGGGCTGATCGAGATCGCGATGGGCGTTTCTCTGGCGATCCAGCGGCATGATCACATGCTTCTGCAGGGCATCCCGCCATCGGTCTGGACGGACTACCAGCAGGCCGACGGGCTGCTCCTGTTCGCCGCGCTGGCCTGTCTCGCCGCTGCCGCGCTGCACGGCTTGTTGCTCCGCTGGCTGATTCAGGAACGCGAGGAGGCTCACCCGCTGCTCCAGGGCTACGGCGGCTTCACCCTGGTCGGCGGCATGGTGCTGTTCGTCGCCTTCCGGGCTCAGGGCGCCGCCTGGGCCTTCCTGTTCATGGATGCTCTGCGGGGTTTGCTCCTGCTCGTTCTGTCCATCGTCGTGGCGGTCAGCCCCAACACAGTCAAGGAGCTCAGGTTGCCCGCCGTGCGGCACTCCCCCGCCGAGGGGCGCGAGAGGCGCGTGGGCTCGCGCGCGGAGCGCGGGCGTTCGTGGGCGGAGCGCGGCGGCCGGGATCGCGGCCGAGGCGGCCGGGATCGCGGCCCGGATCGCCGTCGCGGCGGTGCGCGCCGGAGCGAGTGGGATGGCCGGCGCAGCGCAGCGCGCGAGGCCGGCGGCCGCGAAGCTCTGCGCCGCCCGGCGGTGGAGTCGGCTCGCCCGCGGG
>CAZRWW010000157.1:3973-6690 GCA_964603725.1 uncultured bacterium | reverse complement strand
GGAGGGTCCATGATGCTACGGCGATGGCTGGCGATTGGATTGGCATTGCTCCTGATCACGCACGGACTGGCGCCGCTCGCGGCCGCGTGGGCGGGCGAAGAGGGGGGCGCCAGGGACGGTGACGGAGCCGGCCGCGCGATGCGCGTGGCGGCCAGCAGTCTCAACCTGCGCGCCGGGGCGGGCACGGGTCAGTCCGTCCTCAGGTCGCTGCCCCAGGGGACGGCCGTCACCGTGGTGGAGGAGCGCGGTGAGTGGTCCCGGGTGCGACTCTCGGATGGAACCGAGGGCTGGGTGGCGGCCAAGTATCTGGAGCCCGTCGAGCCGGCCGGCGCTCCGGACGCTCCGGGCGAGAGGGAGCGTCCGACCGCCGCGCCCGACCGCCAGCCCGATCGCGCCGCCCGGACGGCGGCATCGGGCGGTGGCGGCGGCGGATCGACGCTGCGCGCCATCGCGAAGTGGGGCTGTCTCGCGGGAGCGGTGGTGGCCGGGGGGCTGTGGTACTCGGAGCGCTCGAGCGGCGACGACGCGTACGACGAGTACAAGCAGCTCTACCACGCCGGGGAGATCGACGCCGCCGAGGAGAAGTACACGGCGGCGACCGATCACGACGATCAAGCTCAGACCTACGCGATCGTCGGCGGGGTGCTGCTGGGGCTCTTCGCTCTGCAGCAGTTCGTGCTGGGGGGAGGGGGCGACGACCAGGCCGCGGGGCCGGAGAGCCCTCAGCCCTGGCCGATCGCCTGGAATCCGCACGGCGGCGGCGTGCGCGTGGCGCTGGTGCGCGCCAGCTTCTAGCCAACCCCCCGGGCAACCGGCCGCCGGGCCTTCGGCGACCGCGCGACCGCCCGTCCGGCGAGCAACGCCCGGACGTTGTGCGCCGCCTCGATCGGAGGCGCGCACGGCCCGGCGTAACCGCCGCGCCCCGGCCGGCCACTTCTGTCGGTGAACCCATCAGACGCGTGGGACGATGCCCTCACCCAGGCGGGCGGGGTGCCCGCGAGCACCCACCCGGGCATCCCCTCGGGTCATGACGCTCCACCCAGAGAGTGACGGGAGGGAGGCGGAATGGAGCCGAATTGCCGCGTGATCGCCCGGGCCGGGCTCGCCCTGGTGTCGGCGGTCGTCGCCTCGACGACGCTGACCCCGGCCGGCGGTGGAAGCAAGCCGCTGATCAGCACCTGGCGTGCCGCCGGCATCACCGTCGACGCATCCGTGGCGGAGTGGGGCGAGGCCCGCCGGCCGCTCGAGAAGCAGAACGTGATCTTCGGCGTGGCGAACGACGCCGAGAATCTCTATCTGACCTTCACGCCGGGCGACGACGCCCTGCAACGCCAGATCCTGATGCTCGGCCTGACGATCTGGTTCGACCCGCGGGGCGCCAAGGACGAGCACCTGGGGATTCGCTTCCCGCGCGGCGCGCGGGGCGGCCGGATTCCCTTCCGCGGCCGGCCGCCTGACATCGCCACCGAGGAGGGTCGCCGTCGAATCGCTGCCGGCCTGGACTCGCTCGAGATTCTGCGCGCCGGCTCCGGCGCCGGCGACCCGTACGCGGTCGACTCGTTGGCCGGGGTCGAGGTGCGCGCGCAGCTGGCGGGCGATGTCCTCGTCTACGAGCTGAAGCTGCCGCTGGCGCGCCGGCCGGAGTACCCCTATGCCCTGGGCGCCCAGCCGGGTGACGTGATCGGAGTTGGGCTGCAGACCCCGGCGATGGACCGGCGCCGGATGCTGGAGGGGATGCCCGGCGGGCCGGGGTTCCCGGGCGGCGGTCCCGGTGACGCCGGGGGCGAGCGGCCCTCCGCGGGGCGTGGGGGCGGCAGGTCGAGAGGCGCGGGAGGAGGCGGTCCGGGAGGCGGCGAGGGCGAGCGCCACCGAGGCTTCGGGCCGGCCGGGCCCGGGGAGCGGTTGGACGTCTGGCTGCGGGTGAAGCTGGCCGAGCCCGCGGCCGGCGCTCCCCTCATTCCCCGGGCCGACCCATCATCGGGGGGATGACGCTCGGTGAGGGGCATCAACTCGGCGCCTCGCCGGCAGACCGCCTCACCGGCAGACGCCCACCCGGGGCCGGTGGTGACGCGCGACCGGGACCCGGCCCTTTTCCGGCGTCGACGCTAACCCCGCGTGCTACAATCGATGGTGGCCTTTTGCGCGCCCGGCATGGAGCTGGGCCCCGACGCTCTGCTGGAAGGAGGCATCCCCATGAGACGTCTGTTGGTTTCCGCAGCGCTGCTGTTCAGCGCGCTCGGCCTGCTCACGCCGGCCGGCGTGCAGGCGTACACCGGAGAGCTCCCCGTGCTGCAGGTGCGGGTCGCCTGGCCCACCGCGGACCAGGCCGCGGCCCTGCAGAGCCTCCCGGACCTGGACGTCATGAAGGTCCGACCTGGTGAAGAGCTCATCCTGGTGAGCGACGCCGAGCAGGTCGAGCGGCTGCGGGCGCTCGGTCTCGACGTGACGATCGAGATCGACGACCTCGAGGCGTACTACGCGGGGGAGCGCGAGGGCTACCGCAACTTCGGCGACCTCTACACCTACTCGGAGATGATCGCCTACCTGGACGAGTTCCACGCGGAGTACCCGCAGATCACGAGCGGCAAGTTCTCGATCGGCACGACCCACGAGGGCCGCGCGATCTGGGCCTTCAAGATCTCGGACAACCCCGGCCTGAACGAGCCCGACGAGCCCGACGTCGCCTTCGACGGCACGCACCACGCCCGCGAGCCGAT
>CAZRWW010000157.1:0-3963 GCA_964603725.1 uncultured bacterium | reverse complement strand
CCGATCCCGCGGTCATGACCTTCTTCCAGGACACGGTCAACGTGCTGATCGAGACCATCCGCACGCTGTGCGAAGGCTACGGCGTGGATCCCGAGATCACGTTCCTGGTCGACAACCGCGAGATCTACTTCGTGCCGGTGATCAATCCCGACGGCTACGTCTACAACGAGCAGCAGTCTCCCGGCGGGGGCGGCATGTGGCGCAAGAACCGGCGCGCCCCCACGGGCGGCTGCTACGGCGTCGATCTCAACCGCAACTACCCGTACCAGTGGGGCGGGGTGGGCTCGAGCAGCGACCCGTGCAGCGACACCTACCGGGGACCCTCGGCCGCCTCGGAGCCGGAGGTCCAGGCGCTGATCAACTTCCACAACTCGCTGGACGTGATCACCCACGATTCCTATCACAGCGTGGCCGGGCTGATCCTCCTGCCGTGGTCCTACACGACCGAGCACACGCCCCACGACGCCCAGTTCCGCCAGATGGGTTACGCCATGCAGGCCTTCTGCGGCTACACGGTGGGGCAGCCGCCGGAGGTCTTGTATGCCTGCTCGGGCACGACCACCGACTGGGCTTACTACCAGAACACCACCTTCAGCTTCTGCACCGAGGTGGACGGCTCGGGCTTCTGGCCGACGAACGCCGAGGTGCCCGGCCTGGTGGCGGAGAACATCCCCAAGTGTCTCTACCTGATGAAGGTCGCGGGCGGCTATCCCGCCCTGGACGTGCTGACCCTGGCGGGCGGCAACGGCGACCAGAAGCCCGATCCGGGCGAGACGCTCGATCTGGTCGTGACGCTCGAGAACTCGAGCCCGATTGCCGCGGCGCCCAACTGCAGCGTGACCCTGCGCAGCAGCGATCCCTATGTGCAGATGGTCGACGCGACCGCGTCGATCGGCACCATCGCGCCGGCCGGCACGGGCAGCAACAGCGGCGACCCGTTCACCTTCAGCGTCCATCCGAGCTGCCCGGTCGGGCATCGGCTCGCCATAACAATCGAGGTCGTGGCGGATGGGTTCGCGCTGGCCTACCCGCACGAGTGGCTGGTCGGCGATCTGCCGGTCATCTTCAGCGATGCCATGGAGACCGGTCCCGGCGGCTGGACGCACGAGGCGGGCAGCGGCTACGTGGACCAGTGGCATCTGAGCACCCAGCGCAATCACACCGCCGGCGGGGCGCAGAGCTGGAAGTTCGGCGCGACCGGGACCGGCGCCTACGCCAACCTGGCCGATGGGCGCCTGCAGACGCCGTCCTTCCCGCTGGGGGCCATGACGCAGATCACCTTCTGGCACTGGATCCAGGCCGAGCAGAGCGGGGCCTATCCCGGCCGCGCCTATGACGGCGGATTGCTCGAGCTGTCGGTGGACGGCGGCGCCTGGCAGCAGATCGCCCCTGACGGCGGCTACACGCACACGATCCGCACGGGCAGCCAGCCGGGGGCGCTGCCCGAGGGCACGCCGGTCTTCTCGGGGTCCTTCGAGTGGCGGCCGGAGACGGTGACCCTGATCGGGCTGAGCGGCGATGCGCAGCTCCGCTTCCGCTTCTGCAGCGACGGCAACACGGGCGGCGAGGGATGGTACATCGATGACATCGACATCGTGGGGGTCTCGGGCACCAACCTGCCGCCGACGGCGCCCGCGCTCTGCGGTCCCGCGCTCGGCGCGACCCTTCCCACCCCGGTGCCGGCCCTCACGGTGTACAACGCCAGCGATCCCAATCCGGGCACGCAGCTCACCTATGGCTTCCAGGTCTTCGGCGACGCCTTGCTGACCGACCTGATCGCGGCGGTCGACGGCGTTTCTGAGGGCCAGGGCACCACGGCCTGGCAGGTGACGCCGCCGCTCGCCAACGGGACCTACTACTGGCGGGCCTATGCCTTCGACGGCCAGGAGCGCGGACCGTGCATGGACTTGGCCTGGTTCGTGGTCGAGGCCTCGCAGGGCGTGGACGAGACCGCCTGGGCCCGCGGCCTCGAGTTGCTCGGCGCGCGGCCCAATCCCGCCCCCGGAGCGGCCGCCCTGCGCTTCGCGATCGGCGGCGCGGGCCAGGTGCGGGCCGAGATCTTCGATCCGCAGGGGCGCCGCGTGCGCGAGCTGGGCGGACGCTTCGCGGCCGGCCAGCACGCCCTGCTATGGGACGGGCTGGATGCGCAGGGGCGGGCGGTGCCCGCGGGCGTGTACCTGTACGTGCTGAAGGCCGGCGAGCAAGATCGCAGCGGGCGGCTGCTGCGCGTGCGGTAGCTCGGCGCGGGCGGGCGGCTGCTGCGCGCGGCGCAGCTCGGCGCGGGCCGGCGGCCGCCGCGCGCGGCCAGCCGGCGCCGATGGGCCGGCGAGAACGATCCGGCGATCTGTGGTGGTCACCACACGAGCGGGCGGGGGGAGCCGTGGACGCTTCCTCCGCCCGCGCTGCGCGCAGCGGCGTTGCCTGGTGCGGCCGCGTCGCCTACACTGCGCCAATCCGGTCCGCAGCCGAAGGTCGGCGCCGCTGCGTGATCGGTCGGCCACGGCCAAGGGGCCGAATGGAGTTGCTGAGACCCGAGGGGGAGGACGGACTTGCAGCGCGGCCTGACGATCAGCGTCGTGATCCCAGCCTACAACGAAGAGCAGGGGATTCGGGAGGTCATTCGCCGCCAGCCGGCCTGCGTCGACGAGATCGTGGTGGCCAACAACAACTCGACCGACCGCACGGCCGAGGTGGCCGCCGCTCTCGGCGCGCGGGTGGTGCTCGAGACCCGTCAGGGATACGGGGCCGCCTACAAGCGCGGTCTGGGCGCGGCGACGAAGGACCTCGTCGTCACCATGGACGCCGACGGCACCTATCCGCCCGAGGAGATCCCCGGGCTGGTCGATGCTCTCGTCGACGGGCAACTCGACTTCATCTCCGCGACGCGCTTTCCTCTGAAAGATCGGCGCGCCATGAGCTTCAGCAACAAGGTGGGCAACTGGGTCCTGACGGCGACCGTCTGGCTGCTCTTCGGCCGGCGTATGGCCGATTCGCAGAGCGGCATGTGGGTCTTCCGGCGCGCGGCGCTGAGCAAGCTGCGCGTCGAAAGCGACGGCATGCCCTTCTCCCAGGAGATCAAGATCGAGGCCGCTCGCCATCCCGAGGTCCGGTTCGCCGAGCGCCACATCGCCTACCAGCCCAGGATCGGCGAGGTGAAGCTTCGCAAGTGGCGCGACGGTTGGGAGAACCTCACGCATCTGGTGCGCAAGAGGTTCTCGTGAGCGGGCCGCCGGCCCTTGGGCCGCGAAGGCGGTCGGAACGGCCGGGTCCGGGAGGATCGTGATCGGGATGGACGCCCACGAGAGCGTGCCGCAGGCGCCGGGGCGGATGCGCCGCGGTCTCGACCCGGTGCACGCGCTGTGGCTGGCGAGCCCGCTGGGCATTCCCGCGCTGCACCTGCTGTCGCCCTCGCTGCCCGAATCCGCGCGCGGGCTGGCAGGCCTCGGCTATCTGCTGCTCGCCCCCGGCTGGCTACTGCATCTGCTGATCTACCCGCGCGCCAAGATCGGGCTCGCGGCTCGGCTCTCGCGCACCTTTGCCCTCAGCCTCGCGGTCTCGGCCGTGTTGGGGCTGGCGGCCTGGTTCATCGGCGGCGCCGGGGGACCGGCGGTCATGCCCGCCGCGGTCCCCGCCGGCGAGCTGGCGCCCGCCGCGAAGGTGCCGCCCCTGGCCGGCCGGCTGACCGGGGTCCTCTACGGCCAGGCGGCCTGGCTCTTCGTCGGGTCGATCCTGCTGCTCCTGCGCGATCGCCGGCGAGCGGCGCGGTCGGGGTCCCTGGGCGGCGGTGAACGCGAAGGGGCCGAGCGCGAGATCGAGGCGCTCGTCGATCCGATCGCCAGCCGGGCGGCGGCCGGCCGGCGCGGCGCTCCGGCCGCCGGCGGTCCGCAGGCCCCTCTCGTCGACGGAGCCGGCGGCGGCGCGGACTCCGCCGCAAGCCCCTCGGCGGCGGATCTTGGCGATGAG
>CAZRWW010000156.1:0-6769 GCA_964603725.1 uncultured bacterium | reverse complement strand
CCACTGGCTTGGCCCCGGGCGGCTACGGGCGCGAAAGGCAGTTCAAACTTCCTTCTATGCGCGAGTCCAGCATGTGCCAGCTTCCTGGGATTGCCCCAGGCGATAGAGCGAGAAGCCCAGCCAGCGCAGGCAATGGCGCAGCCGTGGGCCCGCGCCAAGCTCTTCGGCCAGGGGGATCGCCTCGCGCAGATCCGGCTCGGCCGCGACGACGAGACCCAAACGCGCGCGACCGGAGCCGCGCAGCACGAGCAGCTCGAGGAGGTAGCTCGAGTCCCGCGCGGCGCGGGCCGCGGCGATCTCGGTCTCGAGGAGCGTCCAGCAGGAGTCGACCTGCCCGGCCACCCACAGCGACTCGACGGCGGCGAGGGCGCGCTGCTGATGCGGCGGGCGCGCAGCAGCCGGTGTGGCGTGCGCGCTGATGAGGCCGGCGAGTGCGGTCACGAACGTCATCGTCACGCGAGCACGGCGCAGCGTTAACCCCCCGAGGGCATCGGGGCATGCGCAGCTACACGGCCAAGGGTGTTGGATCATGGTCACGCCGGGATGATAGCAGATCGCGTAGCGGTGGGTCGGGATCTGGGTACGGCCCCGGACACGTCGATAAGTGCCCACGCGTCAAGTTGCACGGTCGCGGGTGTCGGGGGCCAGCGGAGCCGGGCGACCGACTGCCGACGCGCAAGCTGGACGCTACTCGGACGAGCTCCCTCGCGGCAAACGCGTTAGCGGGTCAAGAGAAGCCTCGTACTCTGGACGTCCCCGCCGACCTCGAGCCGTGCGAAGTAGGCTCCTGATGCAGCGGACCCGCCCGACTCGCCGCGACCATCCCAGGCGATCGCGTGCGCGCCCGCGGCTTGCTCTTCGTCCACCAGCACGATCACGTGGCGTCCCTCGGCGTCGAAGATCGCCAGTCGCACGTGCCCGGAGCGCGGCAGCCGATAGACCAGCCGCGTGTGGGGCGCGAACGGGTTGGGACGCGCGGCCTCGAGGCGCAGCTCCGTCAGGCCCGCCGTCTGCCCTGCTTCGTCATCCGCGACGCCCGAAGCTCCGCGCGCGGTTCGCAGATCAGTTTCCTGCCAGCCGCTTCCCTCCATCGAGAACCACGGCGTGCGGGGGAAGAAGGGAGACCTCGACACCGTGCGCAGCCGCCAATGGTACGGCGTTCCCTCGGCGAGTCCGGAGACGCGGTCGTTGAGCGGCACGACACTGCCGAAGCCCGCGACCGGCACCCCCGTGTCGGTCAACGGGCCGATGCCAAGGTCCGTGCCGTCGAGGAGGGTGCCTAGGGGTTTGGCTTCCCACACCATGCGCACCAACCCGCGCCCGGCAGGTGTGCGGCCCAGGGTGCTCACGCGAAACTCCGAGGGGGAGTCCGAGTTGCCCAGCAGGTGAATGGGCGTGGTGCCATCTGTCCGTAGTTGCCGCGGGAAGCGGGGGAGGCTATTCGGCTTTGCACAGCTGATGAAGGTAACGGCCAACCCTCCAGGGTGCTCCTCGGGCACCCCGAAAACCAGGTCGCTGAAGCCATTCGCGTCTACATCCCCGGCGCAGGCGACACAGCAGTCGAGTGACTCGAGCATGGACCACAACCAGTCCGGGTTGCCGCCCAATCCCAAGGCTGATCCACAGAAGACGTAGGCTGTGGCCCCGTCGGACTCGAGCGGGCCATGCGCTGCCCCCACGATCACATCGCTGTAGCCGTCCGCATTCACGTCCCCAGCGGTTGCGACACTGATACCAAGGCGCTCTTCCCAGCCCTCCCCATCCACCATCCAGGCGGCAGATGCTCCCAGGCCACTCGGTCCACCCAGGTAGAGAAGAGCTCGCCCCTTGTCCGTGGAAGGGGGGTCATACAGCGGGGCACCGATCACCGCGTCGCTGTGTCCATCCCCGTTCACATCGCCGGCTGTCGCCACGCAGGAGCCGAAGACCGCCCCTGCTTGATCGCCTTGCGCCTGCCAAGCTGGCTCGCCCTCCAGGCCCGATGCACAGCCCAGGTAGAGGTACGCCGCGCCCGCATCGATCTGGCTGCCGTCGTAGTATGGCGCTCCGATGAGGACATCGCTGTAGCCGTCGCCGTCCACATCTCCGGCCGGCGCCACGCAGTAGCCGAAGAGCGCGCTGGCCTGAGAGCCTTCGGCCTGCCAGATGGGCGTCGAGCCGAGACCGGAAGCGGAGCCCAAATAGAGGCACGCCCGCCCCGCGTGGACTTGGCTCCCATCCCAGTAGGGCGCACCCACAAGAACGTCGCTGTATCCATCCCCGTTCACATCGCCGGCGGTCGCCACGCTGTAACCAAAGCGTGCATGCTCCTGGTCACCCTCCGCCTGCCAGGCGGCCGATGCCCCGGGACCATTCGGGCTTCCCAGGTAGAGATAGGCGCGGCCCTCGTCCGGATCGGGGCAGTCCCGCAGTGGAGCGCCGATCACCACGTCACTGTAACCATCTCCGTTGACATCCCCTGCCGTGGCAACGGTCCAGCCGAAGAGCATGCCTGCCTGCCCGCCGCCGACATCCCACACAGAGGTCGGGCTCAGGCCGGTGGCCGAACCCGGGTAGAAGTACACCCGTCCGGCGTCCGTGTGGCTGCCGTCGCGATAGGGCGCACCGATGAGCACATCGCTGTAGCCATCGCCGTTTACATCCCCGGCCGTCGCCACGCTGTGGCCGAATTGCGCGTCAGCCTGATCTCCATCCAGCCACGAGTCCAAGCGCGGCAACCCCCCCGCCCCAAGGTAGAGGTAGACCTGACCCTCATCGATTTGTCCAGCGTCGACCCACGGCGCCGCGACGAGAATGTCGTTGAAGCCATCCCCGTTCGTGTCGCCCGCGGTCGCGACGCAGTACCCGAGGGCGTCGCCGGCTTGTTCTCCGTGGCAAATGGGGCCAGCATACTGGATGCCCGTGGCTGAGCCGTAGGCAACCGTCGCGCGGCCCCTGTCAATCTGATAGAGGTCGTAGTATGGCGCTCCGATGAGGACATCACTGAATCCGTCTCCGTGCACGTCTCCGGCGGGTGCGACGCTGAAGCCCAGGAGGGAGCCGGCCTGGTCGTTCTGTCCTATCCATGCTGGGGTGGCGTCGAGTCCTGATGCGGAGCCGTGGTAGATGTAGGCGCGACCCTCGTCGGTCTGACCGTCGTCATACCACGGCGCTCCCACGACCACGTCGCAATAACCGTCACTATTCACATCGCCGGCCATGGCCACGCTGTAGCCGAACTGCGCGCTTTCCTGATCGCCTTCCGCTTGCCAGGCGGCGGATGTCTCCAGTCCGCTCGGGCTGCCCAGATAGACATAGGCGCGACCCTCGTTCTTCTCGGGACAGTTGCGCAGCGGGGCCCCGATCACGACATCGCTGTACCCATCCGCATTCACATCCCCGGCGGTCGCGACGCACCAGCCGAAGGCCATGCCGGCTTGCCCGCCACCGGCATTCCACGCTGGGGTCGCGCTGAGACCAGCGGGTGAACCCAGGTAGAGGTAGACCCGGCCTGCGTCGATCTGGCCGCCGTCCTGGTGGGGCGCGCCGATGAGTACATCGCTGTAGCCGTCGCCGTTCACATCGCCGGCGGTGGCGACCGACCGGCCGAAGCGCGCATCGGCCTGGTTGATCTCCGCCTGCCAGGCGGGTGTGGCACCGAGGCCGGTGGCCGAACCCAGGTAGAGATAGGCCAGACCCTCGTCCGTCTGGCCGGCGTCCATCTTGGGGGCTCCCACGAGCACGTCGTCGTAGCCATCGCCATTGACATCGCCGGCTGTCGCCACGGAGAAGCCGAACCAGGCGTCGGCTTGGTCACCCTCGGCGGTCCACATGGGCTCGTTCTCCAGGCCCTCGGGTGTTCCCAAGTAGAGATAGGCCCGGCCTTCGTCCATCTGGCCGCCATCGTAGCCGAAGGCGCCCACAATCACATCGCTGTGGCCATCGCCGTCGACATCGCCGGCCGTTGCCACGCTGCAGCCGAACCAGGTGCTGTCCTGGTCGCCTTCCCCAATCCACGCGGGACTCTCCCGCAAACCCTCGGAGTCGCCTTGCCACTCCTCACCGGCTCCCGACAACAGGGCACTCCGGGCCGGGGACGCATGCGGCGCCCCTGCGCAAGCCGCTGCAACGAACAGAAGAACTGCGATGAGCGCAGTTGCGATCGCCCTCCCAGCGTTCTTCATCCACAGGGCCATTCTCACTAACATAGAGCAATCCTCCTTTGACATAGATCAGTCCTCCTTTGCACGATGGCAGTATCCGCAGCGACCACCCTCTTCTGGCTCAAGGGGAGCAGCAGCGCCGTGAAGAGCCAGCGATCGACCGCCAGGCGGAAGCGCAAGACCCAAGGGAAGGTGAGCACCCACGGACGGTGGCCGGCTTCGGGCAGGAGTTGATCGCTGTCCGCAACCGGCCCTGGGCTTCGGCTCAGCGCTGCGCCAGCAGTTCGGGGTCTTGCGTGTAGACCGCCCAACCCAGCACGCTTCCCGTGTCCTCGGCCAGGGTGTCAGCGACCGCCAGGTAGAACGCATGGCCGCGCCGGAGCGCATGGAAGGGCGCGAAGAGCGCCTCCCCTTCGCCGTTGCCGTCCCGGAAGAAGTAGCACCCTTCCAGGGATTGCGGACAGGCGTACAGCTGCTCCGCCGAAATGCCCGACCGCATGCGAAAGAGCTCGATGGGGGCGCGGGCCTCCGGGTCGCCGTCGCCGTCGGCGTCATAGGCCAGCCAGAGGTCGAGGTCGCCCGCGGCCGGGTGGCGGATGTCCAGCTGGAGAACCACCGGGCCGAGGTTCGATCCGTTGTCCACCGTGAGAACCGGACCGATCAGGATGCCGTGGCAGTCGCCGTCCGGGATCTCCCGAGCCTCGGTCCAGGCATACCGCATGTAAGCCGGATCCTTTCCTCCATCGGACCGGCTGGACTCCTGTACGTTCACCGGCCCGAGGATGCCTGCGCAGCCCGTGAGCAGCAGCGCCAGACTCGTTGCGGCCGTGTCCAACTTGAACATGGTGTCCCTCCTTCCCTGATTCGAGAATTCGTCACGTCCCTTCTATCCACATCCTTCCGTCCTGCCCCAATCCAAGTTGTGCGTTTCATCGCCGAAACCGGCAGAGATTCTTCCGCAGCTTCCCGATTGAAGGGTGGCCGCCCGCGCGCTAAGCTGTTGCCTGTAAACGAACGTGCGTTACCCCGTGTGGGGGGAAGATGAGCGGGCCGGTCGAGGGAGAGGTCACCCGGATCCTGCGGGTCCTGGCGGGGAGCCCGGGGAACCAGCGGGCCGCCACGGAACGCTTGTTCGAGGTGGCGTACCAGGAGCTGCGCCGCCTCGCGGCCGCGGTGATGCGCAACGAGAGGCGCGACCACACGTTGCAGCCCACCGCCCTCGTGAACGAAGCCTACCTGCGCCTGGTCGGCGATGCCCCGGTGGAATGGCAGAGCCGCGCCCACTTCTATGGGATCGTTGCCTCGGCGATGCGGCGAATCCTGGTGCAACACGCGCGGCGTCGATCCGCGGACAAGCGGGGGGGCGGCTGGCGCAAGGTCACGCTGGACGAGAGAACCAACCTAGCCGGGCGCTCCGAGTTGGACGTTCTGGAGCTGGACCGCGCGCTGACCCGCTTCGCAGAGATCGACCCGCGCGCCGCGCAAGTGGTGGAGCTGAGGGTCTTCGGCGGCCTGAAGGAACAGGAGATCGCGGAGCTGCTGGCGGTATCCGAGCGGACGGTGCGAGGAGATTGGCGCGTGGCGGCGATGTGGCTGGCGCGCGAGTTGTGGGGACAGGCCCGACCATGAATCCCAATCGTTTCGAGCGCATCAAGGAGATCCTCCTGCGCGTCGTCGATCTGCCCGAGACGGAGCGGCAGGCGATCCTGGACCAGGCCTACGCGGACGATCCCGGACTGCGAACCGAGATCGAGGGGCTGCTGGCGCACGAAGAAGTGGGATCGGGCGGCAAGAGTCAGGTGCAGAAGGCGGAGGATCTTCTGCTCCGCGGGCTGGACGGGCTCACGTTCATTTCGGGTGAGTCCCGATCCTCCGCGAGCTCGGCTCCTTCGGTCTCCCTGAGCGATGCGACCGTGATGAGCATGCCGCCGGACTGGTTCGCGCCGGGTCAGGTGCTTGGGAACCGCTACCGGATCGTGAAGATCCTCGGTCGCGGCGGAATGGGCGAGGTCTACCGCGCGGAGGATCTCGATCTTGGGGTGCCGGTGGCGCTGAAGACGATCCGGGCGGAGATCGCGTCGGATCCGGCGATCCTCCGGCGCTTCAAGCAGGAGGTGCTGCTCGCGCGGTCCGTCACGCATCCGAACGTGTGCCGCATCTACGATCACGGGCGGCACTGCGACGCGGAGCGGGACGTCTCTTTTCTCACGATGGAGTACCTGCCGGGCGAGACGCTCTCGGCGCGGATCGCATCCCGGGGCCGACTGGGCCGGGCCGAGGCCTTGCCGATCGCCCGGCAACTGGCCGAGGCGCTGGATGCGGCCCACCGGGCCGGGATCGTGCACCGGGACTTCAAGAGCGCGAATGTGATGCTGGTGCCGGCGGATGGTGGCGAGCGAGCGGTCATCACGGACTTCGGTCTGGCGATGCGACCGGAAGGGGCCGGGAGCACGACGGCGGGGGCCGAGACGAGTGCGGGTGCCGGGCTGGCGGGCCGGACGTCGGTCCCGGGCGGGCCCGTGATCCTCGGGACGCCGGCCTACATGGCGCCGGAGCAGGTGCGCGGCGAGCGGGTCGGATCAGCGGCCGATCTCTACGCGTTCGGCATCGTTCTCTATGAAATGGCG
>CAZRWW010000155.1:4943-6851 GCA_964603725.1 uncultured bacterium | reverse complement strand
CCCCACGCGGAGGCGCGCCGCCCGCAGACGCCCCACGCGGAGGCGCGCCGCCCGCGGCCTTCGAGCCACACCTTCCCGCGAAGGAGGTCGACGCCGCCCTGCACCGGGCGCTGGCCGATCTGCAGCGTGCCGAGCAAAGCGTTGTCCTGTGGTTCTCCGAGATCAGCCGTCGCCAGCTGTTCCGCGAGCTGGGATACGCATCGATTCACCAATACGCCGCTGAATCCCTCGGCTTCTCATCAAGTCGCACCTTCCGCTTTCTGCGGCTGGCCGCCGATCTGGAACGTCTCCCGCGTCTGCGCGAGTCGCTCACCACGGGAGAGATCGGCTGGACCAAGGCGCGCGAGGTCGCCAAGATCGCAAGCGCCGCGACCGAGGGACGCTGGATTGAGGTAGCGCGGCGCTCCAGCCGGCGTGAACTCGAGCGCAAGGTCAAGGGCGCGCGCCTCCAAGCGAAGGCGCAGAGGAGAGCCGATCCTCGACAACCACAGCTCGCGGAGGCTGTCGCCGCAGTGACGCCTGCACACGCGACGGCAAATGGCCTCGGCGTGGTGACCGCGCCCGCCGCCGGCGCCGTCGTTGAAGCCGGAACGATCGCGGCCGCGGGGAATCACGCCAGCTCCTGCACGATCGCGGCCGCCAACAGCGTTGCCTCTTCCGGCGCGATCGCCGCCCCCGCTGCGACTCCGGCCATCGACATCCCAGGCATATCCGACGAGTTGCCGCCCGACGATGCCCCGGTCTCGCTCGTCTTCCGCCTGGACCCAATCCAGCTCTCCCGCTACGAGGCATTGATGGAGCGCATCCGCAAGGCGCGCGTGGTGGCGCCTGCTCTTCCGCGCGAGGAGATCCTGCTGCAGGCGCTCGAGTCGTTGCTGCTCACCGCTCGGAACCAGGCGCCCGGGGCTGGTGGGAACGCCAGCGCGGCCGCTGACGCCGAGGCCGACACGGAGCCGCCGTGCGCGGCGAACCCCGGTGGCGCCGCGACGGCGGCCGGTCATGCTCAGACCAAGATCGCTTCGCAGACTGGCGACGGCCTGGGCGTCGAAGCCGAGCAGCACCCCGACCCCACCCTGGAGGCGGGCGAACCTGCCGGAGCAGCGGAAACGGACGCGGGTCGCGAGTGGCCCCGGCGCCAGTCCGCAACTCACTACAAGATAGTCATATACAGATGCAGTGCCTGCGGAGGAGCGGTCGTTCCAAGCGCGTTCGGCCCCAAGGCAGTCGCGCCTGCCCAGCTTGCCGCGATCACCTGTGACGCCAATATCGAGCAACCGGATGGGCGTAACGCCGCGACGATCCCGCCTTCCATCAGAAGAGCTGTCCTGGCCCGGGACCACTACCGTTGCCGCGCGCCGGGCTGTGGCTCGACGCGCTTCCTTGAGGTCCACCACATCCGTCCCAGAGAGCGCGGCGGCACAAACCGGCCGGAGAACCTCGTGACGCTGTGCTCGACCTGTCACCAGCACTGGCATGCCCGTCAGCTCGACGGGCAACCGCTGAAGAGACTTGCGCTACGCCGCCGAGTCGCGACGGAAGCGACGGGCCTCGGCTCGCGGCCGTGACCACACCCTGGAGATGCCCCTTGGCGCAGGAGCGCTCCCAGGCGCCCGACAGCGGCTCGCCTCCGGCGCACATGCGGCCCGCTTCCGTGGCCCCCGGCCAGCCTCGCCGGGCGCACGGGCGACTCCCCCCGGGCGCACGGGCGACTCCCCTCGGGCGCACGGGCGACATGCGGCCCGCGCTCGGCGGGGATCCGCCGGTCATCGGCCCGCTCTTCCCAGCCACGCCGAGGTGGGGCAGAATCCGCTGGGCCGGCGGCTGGTTCGCTCCGAGACGCACCAGGCGAGCGAGCGCCCGCGCCCCCGTCGCAGCGTCGACGCACCGCCGCGCACGGGCGCCCGCGCC
>CAZRWW010000155.1:0-4843 GCA_964603725.1 uncultured bacterium | reverse complement strand
GCGCCCGCGCCCCCGTCGCAGCGTCGACGCACCGCCGCGCACGGGCGCCCGCGCCCCCGTCGCAGCGTCGACGCACCGCCGCGCACGGGCGCCCGCGCCGCCGTCGCAGATTCGACACACCGACGCTCGGGATGAGTTCGCCTGAGGCCATTGGCCCCGCCCCCTGATGGTCCGCCACCGAGAGGAGGATCCGCACATGTCACCGCGACCAGGCTTCCCAGACAGCCCGCTGGAGCACTGCCGCTTCTTCCTGAAGGAGGCCATGCGGGACATGGTCGACTTCTCCAACACGGATCAGAGCCGCGGCGTGCCAATGCCTCCGATCCAGAAGCCCGCCGCGCCCGACGCCCCCCGAGTGGACTTGCCGGCCCTGCCGCAGTTCATCGAGGCCGGGCTGGGAGCGCTTTCGGTCCTGGATGCGATCCGCGCTCGCCAGAGCTTGCGTCGCTTCACGCGGACGCCCCTCACACTGACCGAGCTGGCCTACCTTCTCTGGACGACCCAAGGGCTCCGGCGCGCGCCGGGGCAGGGCCCAGTCTTGCGGACCGTGCCCTCGGCCGGAAACCGCCATGCCCTGGAGACCTACGTGTATTGCCGCCGCGTCGAGTCGCTCGAGGAAGGCATCTATCGCTATCTCCCCCTCGATCACCAACTCGTCTGCGAGCGCGCAGAACGCAATCTCGCACCGTATGTGATCGCGGGCTGTCGCGGCCAGAGTTTCGCGGGTGACTGCGCCGCAACGTTCATCTGGACGGTCGTGCCCTATCGCATGGAATGGCGCTACAGCCTGGCGGCTCACAAAGTGATCGCGATCGATGCCGGCCACGTCTGCCAGAATCTCTATCTCGCCTGCCAGGCCATCGAGGCCGGCACGTGCGCCATTGGAGCCTATGATCAGCGGGCAATGGACGCGTTGCTGCGCGTGGATGGCCAGGAGGAGTTCACCATCTACATCGCACCCGTGGGCAAGCTGATCTAGCGCCGCGTTCGGCCGCTGCGACTGGATCGCCCGGCCACGCACGCCCGCGCCCCCGCCGGACGGCATGGCCTCACACGGCCCCGATTCGGGTTGGTGATCGGATGTCGGGAGCGGCCGACACGCATGCTGGTCAGACGCCGGCCACGCCTGGTTCGACGAGCACGACTCGGGGCCGGCCCGCCAGATCAGGGTGGATGCGGGCAAGCTCGAGCAACCCGCGGTGCGCCACCTCGCGGCGCACCGCGTCGGCTTGGAGACCGCCGATCTCGAAGCACAGGAACGCGCCGAGCTCAACAAACGGCCGCGCTTGATCGAGCAGGATTCGTATCGCACCCAGCCCGTCGCGCCCGGCGTGCAAGGCCTCGTGCGGCTCATACTCGCGGATTTCCGCCGGAAGATCCGCCATCTCGCCTGTGGCGATGTACGGCGGGTTGCTCACGATGCCTGCGACGGGTGCGTCCGGTCGGATTGCCGCGAGGAAGTCGACCAACGCCAGATGCGGGCAGGGCAACGCGTTGAGCGCGGCGTTCTCGGATGTGACCGACAAGGGGATCGCCGAGATATCGATCCCCAACGGGCGGAACCAGAGCCCGCCCGGTCTCATCGCCTCGGCGCTGCCCGCGGCAGCCAGCGCCTCGTGCACGATCGCCAGGATGATCGCCCCCGAGCCCACACCCACGTCGATCACCCAAGGCCGCGCGTCATCGCCGTTCCAGGCGCCGGCTCCAGATCCCGCGGTGTCATGCTGGGCACTCCCCTCACCTCGAGTCGCGATGCCGCTCCCCCCGAGCTGGCCGTGCCGCGCGCGCCAGCGCCGTAGGGCGGCCCAGGCATGATCGACCAGGATCTCGGTCTCCGCGCGGGGAATGAGCACGCCGGGCCGGACGCGCAGGGTCAGGTGGCGGAAGGCGGCATCCCCCAGCACGTACTGCAGGGGCTCGCTCGAGCACCGGCGGTCAAGCATGGTGCGGAAGTGAGCGATTTCGCTGGAGGATGGTTCGTGCTCCGGGTGGGTCATGAGGAAGACCCGGGTGCGCCCGAGGGCACGCGCGAGCAGTAGCTCGGCTTCGAGGCGCGGATTGCCGGCGCCGATCGCCGCGATCGCTTCCGCGGCATCCGCCAGAAGCTCCCGTGCGGTCACCCCGGAACCACCTCCGCGCGCCGTGCCGCCCGCGCGCCGCGCCGCCCGCGCGCCCGGCTCAGCGGGTGGCGCCTCAACGGCCAGCCGGCCCCCCGCTACTCGAGCGCCCCGCGCTTCAGCTTCTCCTCCGTGTCGGCGACCTTGAGGGCCTCGACCAGCTCATCGATCTCGCCCTGCATGAACTGCTGCAGATTGTGCTGCGTGAAGTTGATGCGATGGTCGGTGACGCGGTTCTGCGGGAAGTTGTACGTGCGAATCTTGGCGCTGCGATCGCCGGTCGACACCATGCTGCGACGCGCGGCGGTGACCTCGGCCTCCCGCTGCTGGCGCTCGAGGTCCTGCAGCTTGGCGAGGAGCACTTTCATTGCCTTGGCCTTGTTCTTGAGCTGCGAGCGTTCGTCCTGACACTGCACCACGATCCCGGTTGGCAGATGGGTCACGCGCACGGCGGAGTCGGTCGTGTTGACGCTCTGCCCCCCGGGCCCCGACGAGCGGAACACGTCGACCTTGAGGTCGTCGGGATTGAGCTTCACATCGACCTCTTCCGCTTCCGGGAGGACGGCCACGGTCGCGGCCGAGGTGTGGATACGACCGGAAGCCTCGGTGACGGGCACCCGCTGTACGCGGTGGACCCCGCCCTCGAAGCGCAGCGCGCCGTAGGCTCCCTCGCCCTCGAGCATGAAGATCACCTCCTTGACGCCGCCCAACTCCGTTTCGCTAGAGCTGAGCACCTCGATCTTCATGCCCCGGCGTTCGGCGAACCGCGAGTACAGACGGAAGAGCTCGCCCGCAAAGAGCGTCGCTTCTTCGCCGCCGGTGCCGGCGCGGATTTCCACCACCGCGTTCTTGTCGTCATCGGGGTCGCGCGGCGCCAGGAGTGACTTGAGTTGCTCGCGGGTCTGCTCCTCCTCCTCGGCTGCCAGGTCGATCTCCTCCTTGGCCAGCGCGACGAGCTCGGGATCGTTCGAGTGGGCGAGGATCTCCTTGGCCTCGCGGTGGGCCTCGAGGGCCTTGCGATAATCCTCCATCGCTTCCAGCAGTCTCTCGAGACGCAGGTGCTCGCGGCCGATCCGGCGCATCTCCCGGGAATCGGACAGCACCTTGGGGTCCGCCATCTGGCGGTTCAGCTCCTCGTACCGGGCTTTGAGCTCATCGTACGTCCGCAACAAGTCGCTGCTGCTCATGGCCACCCTCCGCGTCCGCTCGATCGGGCTGCCCCATCCGGCGGGCCCGATGGCGCATCCGCCCAGCGGCGTTGTCGCACCCCCAGGCCGGGCGCCGCTCTCGCCCAGCAGTACCGCCGCACCCCCAGGCCGGGCGCCGCTCTCGCCCAGCGGTATCGCCGCACCCGCCGCGCCGGGCGCCGCCACAGTCACCCCATTGCCGGGCGCACAAAGAACCGCCCGGCCCCCGATCGGGAACCGGGCGGTCGTTCTTTCGCGCTCGTTACTGGTCGGCCGTCTTGTCGGCCTTCGCGGGCTTCTCGGCCTTGTCAGCCTTCGCGGGCTTCTCGGCCTTGTCAGCCTTCGCGGCCTTCTGCGCCTTGACGGGCTTCTCGGCCCCGGCCTGCTCGGCCTTCGCGGGCTTCGCGGCCTGCTCGGCCTTCGCGGCCGGCGCGGGCGAGTCGGCCGGCGCGGGCTTCTCGCCTCCATCCTCCATGCCGTACTTCTTGAGGAAGCGCTCCACGCGTCCGGCCGTGTCGATCAGCTTCTGGCGTCCCGTGAAGAACGGATGGCAGTTGGAGCAGATCTCGACCTTGATTTCCTTGCCGACGGTCGTGCGTGTTTCGAACGTGTTACCGCAGACGCACGTCACCGCGGTCTTTCCGTACTTGGGGTGAATGCCCTCTTTCATCGCTCGCCCTTCTCCTATCGCGCGCCCTGCAGGACCCGTTGGTCCCCGCCCGAAGGCTCATGATCCAACCCAGCCGGCGCACTCGGCGCGCCTGGACGCCGGCCTTTCGGACCCTCATCGCAGGGTCAACCGGCCGCGGGGCCTGAAGGCACCCCCGCGGGCCACTGCCCCACTACCGTGCCCCTCTGAAAGCCAAGCGGCAAGCATACCACTTAGCCGTTCATTGCCTCCAGGAACTTCTTGTTCGTCTTGGTCTGGCTCATCTTCTCGACCAGGAATTCCATCGCCTCGACCGGATTCATCTCGCTCAGGAACTTACGCAGAATCCACACCTTACGCAGATCTTCCTCGGCCAGCAGCAGCTCCTCGCGGCGGGTGCCCGAGCGGTTGAGGTCGATGGCCGGGAAGATGCGCTTGTCGGAGATCCGCCGGTCCAGGACGAGCTCCATGTTCCCGGTGCCCTTGAATTCTTCGAAGATCACCTCGTCCATCCGGCTGCCGGTGTCGATCAGGGCGGTGGCGATGATGGTAAGGCTTCCGCCGCCCTCGATGTTCCGGGCGGCGCCGAAGAAGCGCTTGGGCTTGTGGAGGGCGTTGGAGTCCACTCCGCCGGAGAGGATCTTCCCGCTGGTGGGCACGGTCTGGTTGTAGGCCCGGGCCAGGCGGGTGATGGAGTCCAGCAGGATGACGACGTCCTTGCCGTGCTCGACCAGGCGCTTGGCTTTTTCCAGGACCATCTCCGCGACCTGGACGTGCCGGGTGGCCTGCTCGTCGAAGGTGGAGGAGATCACCTCGGCCTTTACGGTCCGTTCCATGTCGGTGACTTCCTCGGGCCGCTCGTCGATCAACAGGACGATCAGGTAGACCTC
>CAZRWW010000154.1:0-6857 GCA_964603725.1 uncultured bacterium | reverse complement strand
TCGCCAAGGTTGGATCCTACGAATGCCGGCCTGGATGCGACGTGGCCGCCGACACGTCGCTAAACTCCGCCCCGAACCGGCACCAATAGTGCCGATTCAGGCCACCAATCCCCATCTCCCCATTTCCGCCCTCAAAATGCCCTTATTGCCACTTTAGAGCACGGCGGCGCTTGTGAGATTGCCGTTTTTGCCTTTTTGCCCCTCTCCTGCCCCCATGGCTCTCGAGAACGGCCGCCGGCTCGGCCGCCATATGCGCAAAGCGGCATCCTGCATCTCGATGCCCTGATCCACGACCAGGACAGCCAATCAGCGTCAGTCTTGACCCACGTGGGCCGGCGGGTCTACCCTTGTGCTAGGCAGCGACCGAGTGACTCCGCCTGCAAGACCCGTTGGAAGGAAGCCCACTGGGCCTTGCTCGCCCGGGTGCGATGAGTGCGGCTCATCCCTGGCGCGGGTGCGCGGCCTCATCTCGCCCGCGAGTTCACAGCGCGCGGGTTCATGGACATGTGCCACGGAAGGAGGCCGTGAGATGCGCAAAGCTATCGTCCTGCTGTGTGTGTCGGGCATCGTCACGGGCTCGGCGCTTGCCGATCCCGAGAATCTTGGGGGGGGGTGCCTGATCGCGCACTTCCCGACGGGGATGGCATTCTCCAGTGAGCCGCCCACGGGCGGATGGTGCCAGCACTACTGGGACAACTACCGCATCGAGGACTGCGAGGACCAGGTCAACCGGATCGACACGGAGGATCAGGTCATCTGGTTTGTCCTGGCCGCTTGGGACGAAGAGAAGGAATGGTGCGGCACCGAGTTTGGCTTCGGTGATTACGATCCTGCCGCTTTTGTGATCACCGACTACGGTCCCTGCTGGCCGGAGGACGGTCTCGAGATCCCGACGGACTCCTGGCCGGGTCCGGAAGAAGGCACCGCGATCGTGGTGACCGGGGATCACTGGGAAGGCAACCTCGTCCCGGTGTACTGGTTTGCTGGGTACGCCTACGAGGAGGGGGTGATCCCGCTGGCGGTGGACCCGGCGACGGAGTTCGCGGGATGGAGCAACTGTTCGAATCCACCCGAGGCGTGGGCGGCGGATACGCTGGGGGCGATGGGGCTGTTTGCTGATGGAATCTACGTCTGCCCTCCTGCGATTCAAGGAGGTGAACTGGGGCCGGAGCAGACCGGAGGGCAGGGGGGCGGCGGACTCCTCACTCAGGAGACCGCGGCGTGCTGCTTCGGCACAAGCTGCTCCCTTCTCACTGAGGAGGATTGCTACGATCTTGTGGGTCTGTTCCTCCCCCAGTATACCTCCTGTGATCCGAATCCATGCAGCTTTCCCCAGACGATTGTGGTAGATCCATGGCACGAGCAAGGCACGTACCTGAACATCCGGGATGCTGTGGAACGTTCCCGTAGGGGTGACACGATTGAACTCGTCGATGGGGAGTTCACGGGCGCCGACAACCGAGACATCTGGGTTGACGACCACTACTTGTTCTTTCGTTCCCGGAGCGGCGATCCCGAGGCCTGTGAGATCAACTGCGAGGGGATGAGCACTGCGCTTACCTTTACTTCGACATGGGGCGTTGTAGCTGGGTCGCAGATCTCCGGGATAACTTTCCGCAATGGCTACAATGACGAGCCCGGGTGACCCTATTGCGATGGTGGCGCGGTGCGCTCCGTGTGGAACGCTTCTGTTTCGTTTCTAGATTGCCACTTCGAGAACAACACCGCTGTGGATGGCGGCGGAGCCGTGATGTGTCACGGCGGCGGCAACAGCTCCAACCAATCCCACTTCTATGGTTGCTCGTTCACGGGCAACACCGCCGGGATGGGAGGTGCGGTGTGGGTCGGTGGGATTAGCGACATAACGTTCGAGGGATGCCTCTTCCAGGAGAATTCCGCCGACCTGGGCGGAGCAATAACTGTCTGGACTGGCAACGCAGACATGACCTCGTGCACCCTGGCTGGGAACTCCTGCGATCCCTCCAATCGCGGTGGGGCCATCACTCTCTGGGAAGAAGGATCCTCCTGTCAGGTACAGCAGTCGATTCTGGCGCTGAACTCGGGAGGAGACGGTGGTGGAGCGATCGGTTGCTACGGGGCAGAGAACGTGATCCTGGTTTGCACCGACGTGTACGGGAATACCGGAGGCGACTGGGTGGGCTGCATCGCGGGGCAATACCCAGGCAATGGCAACATCAACGAGGATCCCATCTTCTGCGGGGAGCAGAATCCAAGTTCCCCCTATTCACTCGACGCCGAGTCTCCCTGTGCGCTTGCCGAGTGCGGCTTGATGGGCGCGTTCCCGGTCGCCTGCGGTGACTACCTCGCCGACGTGTCTCCAGCATTCGGTCCTGAGTACCGAACTTCCATGCTGGTTTCACCAAACCCGAGCCGGGGCTCGACTGCCATCAGATTCGCGAAGGGACCCGAGCCCGCGATCGTGAATGTCCATGATGCCCTTGGGCGGTTGGTGACCACCCTGACAGGGGGCGTGACGCTTTCAGACGGCATTCACGAGATCGTCTGGGACGGACGGGAGGCCAACGGGGCCGCTGTGAGTGCCGGGGTCTACTCGATTCGTTGGCGGTCAGGCCAAACCTCAGGCAGGCGATCCGTCGTTATTCTGCGGTAGGGGCCTATCGTCATCCCGAGCGGCCGGCGATGCGTACTCAATCCGTAGGGCCGCGCGGGATGGCGACGAACGGGAGATGCTCCCCGGTCTCCTCAGAGGAGGGACATCGGACATGATCTGGCGTGCTATTTCGCTGCTGCTTCTCGCGGGCTCAGTGGCCGGCTTCGTCCGCGCTGATCCACCGTGGTTTCTGGAGGGTGGCGCCCTCATCGTCCACCAGGTTCCCGAGCTGGTCTATTCAACGGATCCGCCGGCAGGGGGATGGTGTGCAGCGTATGAGGCTCATGCCATTTCGTCCTGGGAAGAACAGGTCAATCGCGTGGATGTGCAGGGATCCCGACCAGTCGTCTGGTTTGTTCTGGCTGCCTGGTTGGCTAGCGACAAGGAATGGTGTGGGTGCGAATTCGGATTGGGGGTGTATGATCCGGAGCTCTATCAGTTCGTGGAGTACGGACCCTGCTATCCCGGACAGGGGCTCGAGCTGCCGACACAGGGGTGGCCGGGGCCGAACGAGGGAACCGCGTTCGTATCAGGTGGAGGGCCATGGACGGGCAACTACACCCCCATCTACGTGTTCTGCGGCTACGCCTACTCCGATCCTGGTCCTGGGGTGATTGCCCTGGGCATCGATCCGCCGACCGGCTTCGCGGGCTTCTGCAATTGCGAGGTGCTTCTGGAATCCTGGGAGGCGGGGTCCATGGGTGGCCTGGGAATCAACACCGACGGGATCTGGGCACAACCCCAGGCGAACGCCATCCGGGCCTGCTGTTTCTACGAGGTCTGTGAGCTGTGGACCTGTCTGGAGTGTCGGGCCCTGGGTGGCACCTGGCTGCCCGAGGAACCCACCTGCGATCCCAACCCGTGCCTGCCGCCAGTCTGTGCACCTTGTTGCATCGGCGGCCTATGTGGATGCACTACGCAGGAGGACTGCCTGTTGTTGGGAGGGGTATGGTTCCCGGAATACGGAGACTGCGGTCCACCCAATCCATGTGTGGCAGTCTGTTGCCTGGGCGAGCAGTGTTCGGTCGTCCGCGAAGATCAATGCGACATGGCGGGTGGCGTGTGGCATCCCGAGTGGACCGAATGCGATCCGAACCCCTGTCGGCCTCCGGTGCCGACGGAACGAGCGAGCTGGGGTAGGATCAAGGCCCTGTACCGCGCGCAGTAGAAGAACCGGCTGACAGGCTGTCCGTCACAAGAGCGTGCCACGAGGGCACTGAAAGGCATTATGGGGGTATGGCGTCCGCGAGCTCGAATAGGGCCAGGTGCCTCTGGTTGCGCTGGTTGAAGACCTGGCGTTCTCCGCTGGTTGGGAGCAAGGTTCCGGTGAATTACGTCGGTTCACAACCCCCAACCAAGACGGAGGACGCCTATGAACAGGTATATTGGACTGGATGCCCACTCGTCAAGCTGCACGGTCGCGGTCATCGGACCCAGCGGCAGGCGGCTGCAGTCCCAGGTTCTCGAAACCAATGCCAGAGTACTGATCAGTTTCCTCAAAACGATTCCCAGACCGCGACACTTGTGTCTGGAGGAAGGCACGCATGCCGGCTGGCTCCACGAGGTGCTGGCGGCGCATGTTCAGGAGATCGTAGTTGCCGGTATCAGGCAGAGCCGCGGCCCGAAGGACGACAAGCGCGATGCATACGGATTGGCCGAGGAGCTGCGCATTGGAGCGATCCAGACGCGGGTTTACAAGGGAGTTGGGCAGTTCGGACAGCTGCGGGAGCTGAGCCGGGGGTACTCGATGGTGGTCAGCGATTCGGTTCGCGTGCAGAACCGCATCAAGAGCCTCTATCGGTCGCGCGGGATTCCCACCGGCGGCAAGGAGATCTACGGGCCGGCGGCCCGGGAGAAGTGGCTGCGGAAACTTCCCACGACATCGCGTCCTCTGGCAGAGATCCTCTACCAAGAACTGGACGGAGTGCGGGATCTGCACAAGCGGGCGGAGAGGGAGATGCTCGCCGAGGCCCGCAAGCACAAGATTCCCCGCATCCTGATGACCTGTCCCGGCATGGGACCGATCCGTGTGGCGCAGTTGCTGCCGATCGTGGTGACACCCTACCGATTCTCGAGCAAACGTTCCTTCTGGGCTTATGGCGGCCTGGCGATCGTCATGCGCAGTTCATCGGACTGGGCAAGGGCCCGAGATGGGAGCTGGGTGCGGGTGCCCGTGCAGCAGACGCGGGGGCTGAATCGCAACCACAATCACACGCTCAAGCGGATCTTCAAGGGCGCGGCCACGACCGTGATCATGCGTGCCCGTCGAGACGATCCTCTCTACCAACACTATCAGCAGTTGCTCGACGGAGGCACGAAACCGAATCTGGCGAAGCTGAGCATTGCCCGCCAGATCGCATCGATCATCCTCTCGATGTGGAGATCCGAGGAGGTGTACGACTCAGCAAAGCTGAAGACCTCTTCCGGTGTTCGTGTGGGTGAATTCATTGGATGTTCTGCCAGCATGATGGGTAGAGATCCAGTCCGCCGCAGTGGAAGTAGATCGCGTCGCGAAAGCGTGCGCGGTTTCGGAATCCCCGGGCCATAGCTTTCACCCGCTGGATCTTCGAGTTGATGCTCTCAGCGCCAGCGTTGGTGACGCGGTGTGTGAAGTAGGTCTTGATGTTCTCCCAGTGACTGCCGATCATCCGCGCGACGCGCTTGATCGGCTCCAATCGGCTCCGCACCGCCCAGGAATGCCAAGCCTGGTAGTGCCGCTCAGCGGCTCCCGCATACCGGTAGTCGAAGATTCCCATGAAGTCTTCCTTGAGCCGCCATGCGCGTGCCGTCTTCAGCGTGCTCGTGCGAGTCGACCCCAGGAAGCTGCGCCACTCCGACAACGTGAAGTTCGCCGGATTGCGCAGCCAAACGTGCTTCGTCCCTTTCAGGCCATCGATCCCCAGCTCCATGAGGACCCGGTGCTCCTGCCGGCGTACGCGATCCACCGCCTCGTTCAGGTGCATGGCGACATGGAACTTGTCGAAGACGATCTTCGACTCCGCGTCCGGCACCGCCGACCTCACCGACCCGATATAGGGCTCCCACATGTCCATCGCCACCGCCTCGATCGCCCCCAGTTGCTCCGGCGTCAGCTCCGGCCAGAATCCGTCTAGGCTCTCTCGCTTGCGGTCGTCGGCCACGAACAACACCCGCGAGCCATCCAGGTCCGATACCACGGTCACGTACTCGTGCCGCCGCTGGAAGGACGTCTCGTCGATCCCCAGATGCGCCACGGGTTCCTTCTTGCGACGGGCCAACCCGCGACGTACCGCCCGCTTCTGTATCCCGGCCACTTGATCCCACGTCATCCGCAACTGCTTCGCCACCGCCGACATCGGCGCCTGGCGCAGCCAATCGATCACCAGCGCCTCAAACAGCGCCGTAAAGCGCGAGCCCTGCTCTGCCCAGGGGACGGCCAGCTGCTTCACCCCGTGCGTCGGGCAGTCCAGCCGCGGCACGCGGGCGTGGACCATCGTCCGATACTGGCACGTATCCAAATGCCGCCAGACGCGTTCCTTGTGATCCCTGATCGACGCCCGCTGATGACACTCGGGGCACACCCACGGCTGGTTCTCCGGCAGCGCCACCCAAATGTGGATCTCTCCCTGCGCCAGTTGCAGATCCACCTTCTCCACGCCCCACGACGGCGTCAGGCCCAGAATCGCGGCATACAGCTTCTTGTCGTCCATGATCCCTCCCGGCGAAGTCCTGCCGGCCAGGGTATCAGGAGCAACTCAGGCCGCAATCCCACTCAAATCACCCACACGAACTCCCGAAGACCCAGCTGAAGAAGATGGCATAGTTCGTCTCCGAGCTGGAATGGCCGGTCGTGAAGAAGTCCGTTCTTCCTGGCGCCGAACCTGGAGACGAAATGGTTTCGGGGGTGAGCGTCCAAGTACCTCCTGGTCCCGGCTGAATCCGGAGTCCCCACTGAAAGGCTATGCCCCCCTGGAGAGCCGAACAACGCAATGGGCGCAAGAGTCCCCAATAGAAGGGTGGTTCCCACCACGGTGTGGAGAACGCTGCGGCTGCGATGTCATCAGGGATGCCAGAGAAGAACTCATTTCCAATCACTATGGACCAAATCGCGCCCGGAATAGCTCCCAGATCCGGGGCGCGTACTCAGGTCAATCAGGCCTGAACCAGTCCGAGAGACCAGCGGGGGCGGACGCTATCCTGTTCCCCTTGCCTGGGTTGACACTTTTGTCGTAGGAGATTCCCCAAC
>CAZRWW010000153.1:0-6913 GCA_964603725.1 uncultured bacterium | reverse complement strand
CTCGAGGTGCGAGCACTCCATCTGGCGGTGAAGCAGGTCCGAGAGCGACGGGGTGTCGGGGAGCCGCTCGAGCAGCGTGAGCCCCCGGCCGGCCTCGCCGACCGCCGTCTCGTCGAGCGACTTGATGCCCTGCACCAAGGTGGCCACGGTGCGGGCCCGCCGTGCGCCGAAGCCGGCCGCCCTGGCGATCTCCTCCGGCTCCGGGAAGCGCCCCAGCTCGAGGGTCAGGCGCCGCTCGCTCTCGATGTACTTGTGCAGCGATCGCATGACGTGGAGCGGGATCTTGAGGGTCCGCGAGTGCTCGGCCAGGCCCTTGGCGATTCCGAGCCGGATCCACCAGGCCGCATAGGTCGAGAAGCGGAAGCCCTTCTCCGGGTCGAAGCGCTGGACGGCCGTCAGCAGACCCAGGTTGCCCTCCTCGATCAGGTCCTCGAGATCGAGGCCGCGCCCGACGTAGCGGCGGGCCAGGCTGACGACGAGCCGCAGGTTGCTGAGCACCATGAGCTGGCGGGCGCGTTCGTCGCCTTCGCGCGCGAGGCGCCCGACCTTGCGCTCCTCGTGCGCCGTGAGCAGCCGGTGACGGCCCACGTCGCGGAAGTAGACGTTGAGCGCGCTCAGGGACGCGGGCTGCAGCGCCCGCTTCACCTCGGGCCGCTCCTGGATGGAGATGTTGAGCGTGCGGGTCAGATCGAGGAACAGCGAGAACTCCGAGGCATCGGGGACCTCGTGGAAGATCGACGCCTCGATCTGCTTGGCGTGCAACACTCCCTTGTCCTGCCCGAGGGAGAGCAGGTCGGTGAGTGTCTTCGCGCGCTGGGCGACGCGCAGTGCTGTTTTCATGGTTCCCCCCCTTTCAGGGGGGAGACCATCCAAGGAGATCCTGGGGGACCTGGTCGGGGCGACTGGATTTGAACCAGCGACCCCCTACTCCCGAAGCAGGTGCGCTACCGGACTGCGCTACGCCCCGACCTAAAACCTTCTAGAACCAGTTTGCATCTTATTAGTCGACGGGTCAAGGTTCTTTCCCACGGAGATCTCGCGAGGGCCCCGGATCGCCCCGCGCCAGGGGCCTCAGTCGCCCGGCCAGCCCTCCTCGCCCACCAGGGGGACGAAGATGCAGGGCACCGCCGACTCCTCGCGAAACGAGTTGCCGTCCCGGCGGATGATCTGGAGCATCTGGCTGCCCCGCGACCCGGCCGGCACGACCAGGCGGCCCCCGTCGGCGAGCTGCGCCCGCAGCGAGGCGGGGACCTGCGGAGCCCCGGCCGTCACGACAATTCCATCATAGGGTGCGTATTGCGCCCATCCGCGCGATCCGTCCCCCACCCGCTGGATCACGTTGGCGATCCCCAGGTCGGCGAGCGTCTGCCTGGCTTGGGCCGCGAGCTCCGTGACGCGCTCCACGCTGAAGACGGTCCGCGCCAGGCGACTCAGGATCGCCGCCTGGTACCCGGACCCCGTCCCGATCTCGAGGACCCGATCCCGCGGGTCGGGGGCCAGGTATTGGGTCATCACGGCGACCATGTAGGGCTGGGAGATCGTCTGCCCGTGGCTGATCGGCAAGGCCCGGTCGGTGTAAGCCTGGGCCTCCAGGGCCGAGTCGACGAAGCGGTGCCGGGGCACTTCGCGGAAGGCTTCCAGAACGCGCGGGTCGGTGATCCCGCGCGCGGCGAGCTGCTGCTCGACCATGCGCAACCGGGCTTGGCGGTAGTCGATCGGCAAGGCCTCCTCCGCCAGCTACCCTCAACCGCTGCCGACTGGCGGGGCCTGCGGGCGGGGCACGGCGATGCTCCAGCCGCGGAGCAGCTCCAGGCCGGCCTGGTCCGTCCAGTCGGTCTGCAGCGGGGTCATCGACACGAAGCCCGCGGAGACCGCGGAAAAGTCGCTCTCATCGTGCGCCTCCCAGACCGGCGGGTCGCCGCCGATCCAGAAGTACGGGCGACCGCGCGGGTCCACCTTGGCGATGATCTCGTCGCGGTAGACTCGCAGGCCCAGCCGGGTGACCCGGATTCCCCGAATCCGCTCGAGGGGCAGGTCGGGGATGTTGACGTTGAGCAAGGTCTCTCGCGGCAGGCCGCGCGAGACGAGAGCCTCCACGATCTGCCGGGCGATCAAGGCGGAAGCTTCCAGGTGGTCCGGCTTCCACTCGGTGTTCGAGAAGGCCAGCGCGGGTAACCCCAGCAGCCGGGCCTCGAAGGCCGCCGCCACGGTGCCGCTGTAGGTGACGTCGTCGCCCATGTTGGGGCCGTGATTGATGCCCGAGACGACCAGGTCGGGGGCCGGCTCGAGCAGCCCACGGATGCCGCGCACCGACACGAGCACGCAGTCGGTGGGTGTGCCCGACACCGAGAACTCGCGCGGGCCGTGCTGGATCACGCGGAGCGGATCGCGCAACGTCAGCGCGTGGCTGGCCGCGCTCTGCTCGCGATCGGGCGCCACGACCCACACCTCCCCTACGCTCGCAAGCGCCTGGACCAGACGCGCCAGGCCGCGGGCCCCTATGCCGTCGTCATTGGTTACGAGGATTCGCATGCCGTGCCTGTTCCGCGTCGATCGAATCGGTTGCGGGCAGCCAACAAAAAACGGATACCCGGACCGGGTACCCGGAGACGCCCCCAAGCCAGATGCCTTGCGCAAGAATGGTCGGGGCGACTGGATTTGAACCAGCGACCCCTTGCCCCCCATGCAAGTGCGCTACCGGACTGCGCTACGCCCCGACCTAAGACTGCCTGGGCTTGGGAAACTGATTCTACCGATACTCTTATCCGGCGTTCAAGTTCGAATCTTGAGGCGTGGCGGCGCCATCAGCATGGCCTGCAGCAGCTCGATCTCGGCGCGGATCTCCTGCAACGTCGCCCCCGGCCCCATGGCCGGCGCATCGGCCGGCGCATCGGGCTGCGCCGCGGCGGCCGGTGGCGCGGCGCTGCCGAATTCGAGCTGCCGTGAAGCGATGCCCGGCCCGGCCGCGGGCGCTGCGGAGCTCGCCGTGGTCGCGGGTTCCGCTGCCCCCGCCTCGGCGTCCTCGCCCGCGCCCGACTCCTCGCGAATCGAGAAGCTCGCCTCGCGCGCCTCGAGCTCGAAGGCTTCGTAGGAAATGCCCGAGCGCCGATCCTCGAACAGCTTGCGGCGCGCCCCCGCGATCGTGAAGCCGCGATCGTAGAGCAGGTACTTGATGCGCTGGATGATCGCGGCGTCCTTGGCGCGATACATGCGCATCCCGCCGCGGCTCTTGCGCGGGCGCAGCATCGGGAACTGCGATTCCCAGTAGCGCAGCACATGGGCCTTGACGCCCGTGGCGTCGCTCACCTCGCTGATCGAGTAGTAGAGCTTCTCGGGAGCGTCGTTCATGGCGTCTCTCCCCAGAACTCGGGACGGAGCGGGCGCTCCATCAGCGCCGCCAGCGCCTCGCGTGGGCTCTTGCCTTCGAACAGCACGGCGTGCATCTGCTCGGTGATGGGCATCTCGACGTCGAGCCGCCGCGCCAGCTCGAGCGCCGAGCGGGTCGTGCGCACGCCCTCGGCGACCATCACCATTCCGGCCAGAATCTGCGCCAAGGGCTTTCCTTCCGCAAGGCCCAATCCCACCTGGTGGTTCCGGCTCAGGCGGCTCGTGCAGGTCGTGACCAGATCGCCGATGCCGGCCAGTCCCAGGAACGTCTCCCGCGCGGCCCCCATCCGGACGCCCAGCCGGGTGATCTCGGCCAGTCCGCGCGTCAGCAGGGCGCCCATGGCGTTGCGGCCCAGCCCGAGGCCGTCCACGATTCCCGCGGCGATGGCCACGACGTTCTTGAGCGAGACCCCCAGCTCGACGCCCAGCGGATCGCCGCTCGTGTAGACCCGCAGATGGGGCGCCGCGAAGATGGCCTGCACCCGCGCGGCGCGCTCGGGCTGGTCTGCCGCGGCCAGCAGCGCGGCCGGCAGCCGGGCGGCCACCTCCGCCGCCAGGCTCGGTCCGGCGAGCACGACCACGTCGCCCAGGGCCGGTGGCGCCGCGACCGCCAGCACCTGGCGGGGCGTCAAGCCTGTGCCTTCCTCGATGCCCTTCGTGGCGGAGACCCACAGCGCGGGGCCAATGCCGCCGGGAGCGTCCCGACCTCCCTGGGGAACCGCTCCGGCCGCAGGGCAGGCCGCCAGGCGCGCCGCCACCGAGCGCAGGGTGTGCGACGGCACCGCGATCACCGCCACCTGCGCCTGACGCAGGGCGGCGTCCAGATCGGAGGTCACGCGGATCTCGCCGGGCAGACGATGATCCGGCAGGAAGGGCAGGCTCAGACGCGTGCGCTCGACCTCGGCGGCGCGGACGGGGTCGAATTCCCAGAGCCACACGGGCGCGCCCTGGCGGGCGACGTGAAGCGCCAGGGTGCTCCCCCAGCTGCCCGCGCCGAGGACGGCGATCGGCGCTCTGGTCTGGCCGCCCGTGCTCACAGGTTTCTCCTCCAGCGAAAGCGCGACTCGGTTCCGCCGGCGATCCTGGCCCAATTGGCCCGATGCCGCCAGGCCACGAGCGCCGCCAGCGCGGCGCCGAGCGCGACGATCGCCCATCTCAAGGGCGGCGGCGGACCCCACCAGACGGCGGCCAGCGGGAAGGCCGCCGCCATGACGAGCGAGCCCAGCGACACGAAGCGGCTGACCGCCACGGTGGTCACGAACCCGGCCACGCCGATCAACGCCGCCAGGGGCGCGAGCGCGATGAATCCGCCCAGCGCCGTGGCGACGCCCTTGCCGCCGCGCCATCCGGCCAGCGGCGTGAACATGTGCCCCAGCACGGCCGCCACGCAGCCCGCCAGCGGCCAGGCGCCCCCCGCGCTCACGGGGAGCAGGCCCAGGCAGCGCGGGGCGAGCGCCACCGCCGTCCAGCCCTTGGCCACATCGAGCAGCAGCGTGGCGACGCCCCACCCCGGGCCCAGCAGGCGCAGGACGTTCGTCGCGCCCATGTTGCCGCTGCCGTGCTCGCGCACGTCGATGCCGCGCGCCCAGCGGCCGATCCAGAGCGCGAAGGGCAGCGCGCCGAGCAGGAACGCCACCAGCACGTACAGCATCGCCGGAGCCAGGGCCGAGCGCACGGTGGCGGCCAGAGTCGCCGGGGCACTCGCGGTCGCCGACGCGGCCGCGGCCAGGGCGGTCGCCGACGCGCCGGGGCTCATGAGCGCCTCTTGCCGCGCGCCGGGGTGCTGCCCGTCGTGCGGCGGATCTTAAAGCGGATGGGCGAGCCCTCGAAGCCGAAGGCCTCGCGAAAGCGCCGGCCGAGGTAGCGCGTGTACTCGGCGCCCAGGCTCTCGGGGTTGCGGGTGAACAGGGCGAAGGTGGGGGGCGATGAGCGAATCTGGGTGCCGTAGAGGATCTTGGGCGCGCGCTTGCCGTGCGCGCCGCGCGGGGGCGTGCGCTCGATCGCCTCGCGCAACAGCTCGTTCACCTCGTGCGTGGGGATCTGGCGCAGGCTCGCCTCGTGCAGGGCGAGGATCTTCTCCGCGATCTGCGACGTGCGCTGGCCCGTGAGCGCCGAGACGAAGAGCAGCGGGGCGTAGTCGAGGAACGAGAGCGCCGCGCGCACCTCTTCCTCGTAGCGCTTCATGGTCGCGGCGTCCTTCTCGACCGCGTCCCACTTGTTCACCAGGATCAACACCGGCTTGCCGCTCTCCTCGATCAGCGAGGCGACGCGCTGGTCCTGGCGCGAGACCTTCTCGGTGGCATCGATCAGCAGCAGCGCGGCGTCGGCCCTCTCGAGCGCGCGGATGCTGCGCAGCGAGGCGTAGAACTCGAACCCCGGCAGGTGGTCCCAGCGGTGCCGGATGCCGGCCGTGTCGATCAGCCACAGGGTGCGCCCGTGCCAGCGCCACGGCACGTCGATGGCGTCGCGGGTCGTGCCTGGCGCGGCGTCGACGATCACGCGCTCCTGCCCGAGCAGCCGGTTGGTCAGACTCGACTTGCCGACGTTCGGCCGGCCCAGGATCGCGATGCGCGTGCCCTCCTCGGGCTCCTTCAGGCTGCCCCGGGCGGGCAGCTTCTCCATCAAGGCATCGAGCGCCTCGGCCACGAGGCGACCCTCGGCGGCCGAGACGGGCAGCAGGGTCTCCCAGCCCAGCGCGGCGAACTCGTGGACGTGCGCGTCCCAGCGTTCGCCGTCGACCTTGTTGACCAGCACCACGACGGCCAGCTCGGTCGAGAGCTGATGGAGGGCGCGGGAGATCTCCCCGTCCAGCGGCTGCAACCCCTCGCGCCCGTCGACCATGAAGAGCACCGCGTCGCACTCGTTGAGCGCCTGGAGCACCTGGTCGGCGATCCGCGCCTCCATGCCCTCGGTGGCGCCCGGCATCCAGCCGCCCGTGTCGACCAGGAAGAAGCTGCGGCCGATCCACTCGGCCAGGCCCGCGTGGCGGTCGCGCGTGACGCCGGGCGTGTCATCGACCACGGCCTGCCGCCGATGGAGCACGCGGTTGAAGAAGGTGGACTTGCCCACGTTGGGGCGTCCCACGATGGCAACCACCGGCAGATGCATGGAGAACCCACCCTGCGGCGCATGGCCGCTTCACTCATTCACTCAGGCCTGTTCACTCAGGCCTGGTGGAGATCGCCCGCCAGCCCGATCTGAACGGGCCGACCCGACCACGCGGCCAGCTCTCCAGGCGTGTGGTGGTCGAGCGTCACGCCGTCGTCGTTGAGAATCTCGCGCGGCAGCACGGCCAGATCGTACGGCCCGCACGCGGCCAGGGCGGCGGCGATGTCCTTGGCGCCCAGGAGCCCCGCCACGGTGACCCCGGGCCCGAACAGCTCATTGTGCACCGCCAGCACGTCGGCGTCAAAGGAACCGGCCTCGCCGGTGCGCGCCAGGGTCGGGCCGATGCGCTCGCGCAAGAGAGGCGCGAAGAGCATCCCCGTGACGAACACGGCGCGCCGCCCGCGCCGGCCGGCCGCCC
>CAZRWW010000152.1:0-6933 GCA_964603725.1 uncultured bacterium | reverse complement strand
CCGGCGCGCTCGCCGCGCGGCTGGCGCGGGGGCGGCCCGCTGCTGCCGGCCGGGCGCACGACCGTCACGACGTTGAGGCGCTCCGGGCGCAGGTACTCGCGCGCCACGCGTGCGACGTCGTCGGCCGTGACGGCCAGCAACTGCTCCTCGTACTGGTAGAGGTACTCTGGCGTGCCGGATGTCCCGACGGCGCGGCCGATCGTAGATGCCAGGCGCTGATTCGAGTCGAGGCGCCGCACGCGCGCGACCTCCGTGGCCACCTTGGCGCGCTCGAGCTCGATCGCCGAGACACCTTCGCTCTGGACCTGGGCCACCGCCGCGAGGATGGGCGCCTCCAGCTCACTCGGCGCGTGCCCCTGACGCGGCGAGGCGCCGATCACGAACTTGCCGCCGTGGCGCAGGCTCTCGTTGTTGCCGTAGACCTGCGTGGCGATGCGCTGCTCCTGGACGAGCGACCGGTCGAGCCGCGCGCTTGCCATCCCGCCCAGGATGCGGCCCAGGAGCACGAGGGCGCCCTGATCGGGGTGCCCCTCGCGCACCGCCGGCCACGCCATGAGCACGCTCGGCTCGGCGTCGAACTCGATCGTGGTGCGCCGCTCGCCCCGCTGCGGCTCCTCGGCCGTCACGCGGGGCTGGGGCACTTCCTGGCGCTGCCAGTCGCCCAGGTACTTGCGCGCCAGCCGCTCGACGCGACTCGCCTCGACATCCCCCACCAGCACCATGACGCAGTTGCCGGGCGAGTAGAACGTGCGGAAGTAGTCGCGCGCGTCATCGCAGTCGTAGCGCTCGATGTCGTTCGACCAGCCGATGACCGGAATGCCGTAGGGATGGGCGCGGAACACGGAGGCGTCGAGCGCCTCCCAGGCGAGCCCGTCGGCATTGTTCTCGACGCCCTGGCGCCGCTCCTGACCGACCACGTCCCGCTCGGAGTAGAACTCGCGGAACACCGGGTGCAGCAGCCGCTCGCGCTCGAGCTGGAACCAGAACTCGAGCTGATTGGCGGGCAGCGCGACATAGTAGTTGGTCGCGTCGTTGCCGGTCGAGGCGTTGATCCTGGCCCCGCCGGCGCGCGTCAGCAGCTCGTCGTACTCGTTCTTGACAATGATCCGCTTGTGCTCCTCGGTCAGGCGCGCGATCTCATCCTCGATGGCCGCCAGCCGCGGCGCGTCGAAGGGCGCGAAGGGGTCCTCGCGCGCCTCGAGGAGCGCGTCCTTCTCGCTCCACAGCGCCTCCTGGCGCGCCATGATCTGCGCCTCTCGGGCGGCGTCGAGCGTGCCGATGTCGCGCGTGCCCTTGAACATCATGTGCTCGAGCAGGTGCGCGATGCCTGAGCGGCCCTTCGGCTCGAAGGCCGACCCGACGTTGAAGCGGTAGAAGGTCGCAAAGGTCGGCGCGTGGCGGCGCTCGAGCACGAAGATCCGCAGCCCGTTCTCCAGGCGGATTTCCTGCAGCTGGGCGACCAGACTGCGCGCGTCGCTCAGGGCTGGACCAGGATCGCCCGCCGATCCGCGCGGGGCCGGCGGGGCGAGGCAGAGGGCGGCCAGGACGATCAGGAGCAGCGGGAGACGAAAGCGCATGCGACACCTCCAGGCGTTCCATGAGCGGGCCGGGGGCCGCGGCTCGGACGGGGGGCAGACACGCCCAAGGGGCTCGCCCCCACCCGGCCGGTCAGGGCCCGACGGCGCAGCGCACGAGGATGCCGGAGGCGAACGCCACCAGCAGGCTCGTGAGGGTCCCGACGAGATAGTAGTCGGCAAAGGGCTTGGACTCCAGCTCGCGGAAGCAAGCAATCGGCCTGGCCGCGACGAGGACGCCGGCTCCGATGATCGCCCAGCGGGCACAGGCGGGCAGATCGTCGCGTGCGCGGCCTGGTCGAGCAGGGAGGCCACCAGCGCTGGAACAGCCCCGGCCGTTCACGCTCCGCGCCCTGGGGCGAAGCCTGTCCGGCCCGTTCGGGCCCCTTGACCACCTGCCCGGCGCGTGAAACCCCGCCCACGCCTGCGAATCTCCGGGCGGCTCAATGCTTGCGCCGACGGCCTAGCCGGCGCGGTATAATGGCGCCAGCGGTGCCCCGCCCTCCGCCGCCGGCGCGCGGGCGCGGGGCACGTGGCCCGAGGGCGCCGAGACGCACAGAGGCGCACGGATAGCCGTGACGGGCACGGATCGGCCCCGCCGAGTTCCGGAGCCACGGATCCGCACGCAAGTGCGAGGAGGAAATCCTTGTCCCAGCGGTTCTCGTCCCATCAAAGCGCTTGGTCCGGCGCCGCGGTCGCGGCGCCGGGCGGGCATCGTCCGCGCGGCAACCCCCGCCGCGATGCCCGGCCGTCCTCGCTCGCCGCCGCCCTGGCGCTGACCGGCCTATTGGCGGCAGTCGCTGGCGCGGGACCGGCGGGCGCCGCGACCTACACGGTCGAGCCGGACGGGTCCGGGAACTTCCCGACGATCCAGGCCGCCGTCAATGCCGCCACGCACGGCGACGTCATCCTCCTGGGCGACGGCGTCTTCACCGGCAGCGGCAACCACTCCATCACCTTTGGCGGCAAGCGCATCGCGGTGCGCTCGGCGAGCGACGACCCGGCGGCGTGCACGATCGATCTGCGGGGCAGCCCGACCAACGCCGTCCGCGCCTTCCTCTTCACCGCCGAGGGGCCGGAGTCGGTGGTGCGAGGCATCACCATCGCCAACGGCTACACCTGCGGATCCTGAGGGGTCTTCATGGGCGGTGGGGTCCACTGCCAGAACGGCGCCTCGCCAACGATCGAGAACTGCGTCTTCGCCGGCAATCAGGGCAAGGCCGGCGGGGGCTTCTCCTGCATCGGCGGATCGCCGACCCTCGTCGGCTGCGTCTTCGTCGGCAACCATGCCTATGAGCTGGACGGCGGCGGCGCGCTCTGCGCCGACGGCGCGGAGCCCGCGTTCATCGATTGCTTCTTCGCCGACAACACGACCGTGGGCGGCGGCGCCGGTCTCGCCGCCTCCTCCTCGCGCGTGGAGCTCTCGGGCTGCACCTTCGTGCGCAATGCCTCCAGCCCCTACAACGGCGGCGGGGCCATCTACTGCGGATGGGGCTCGACGGTGTCGGCGGCCACTTGCACCTTCGCCGGCAACAGCAGCCCCGATGGCGCGGGGGCGCTCTGCTACCCGGACGGCACGCTCCTCCTGAGCCACAGCGTCATCGCCTTCAGCGCGCAGGGCCAGGCCATCGCCCTGTACGGCTCCTCCACCGCCACGTTGAGCTGCTGCGACCTCTACGGCAATCCCGGCGGCGACTGGGTGGGCGCCATCGCCGGCCAGTTCGGCGTCGATGGAAACATCTCGGCCGACCCGCTCTTCTGCGACGCCGCGCTGGACGACTATCATCTGCAACCCGGCTCGCCCTGCCTGCCTCAGTCGTCCCCCAATCCCGAGTGCGCGCTCATCGGCGCGTGGCCCGTGGGCTGCTCCTGGATGGGCGTGGCGGAAGCCCCCGTGCCCGGCGCAACGCTGCGCATCGTGCCCCCCATCGCGAGCCCGGGCCGTGGTCCCGTCCGCGTGGTCTTCGAGCTGCCCGCGGAGTGGGGCCCGCAGCTCGTCCGCCTGGCCGTGTACGACAGCGCGGGCCGCCAGGTCGGCCTGCTCGCCGACGGACCGCGGCGCCCGGGGCGGCACGAGTTGCTGTGGGCGCCCGGCGGGGCGGACGGCGGACGGGCGGCCGGAGTCGCCGCCGGGGCGAGCGCAGCCGGGGCGAGCGCAGCAGGTGCCGGAGCGGGCGCCGGCGCGCGGCTGGCGAGCGGCGTCTACCACTGCCGGCTCACGACCGCCGGCGGCGCCGCCAGCCGCACGCTGATCGTCCTGCGGTAGGGCGCCTGCACGCGCTTGCGCGACCGCCGGGGCCGGGCGGCGTGCCCGGCGGAGCGTCACCCGCCCAGGGCGAAGTAGAACGTCGCCCCGGCGTCCTCTTCTCCCTCGGCCCAGATGCGACCGCCGTGGCGGCGGATGATCCGTTCGACGATCGACAGCCCGATGCCGCTGCCGGGGAACTCGTCCTGGCGGTGCAGCCGCCCGAAGGGCGCGAAGAGCTTCGGGGCGTAGGCGCTGTTGAACCCCGCCCCGTTGTCGCGGATGAAGTAGACCGTCTCGGCACCCGCCCGGACACCGAACTCGATGCGGGCCTGCGGACGCCGGCCGGTGAACTTGACCGCATTGTCGAACAGGTTCTCGAGCGCGATGCGCAGGAGCGGCTCATCGCCGCGCGCCCGCAGGCCCGCGGCAATGACGAACTCGATCTCGCGCTCGCCGGCTCCGGCTTGGAGGTCCGCCGCGATCCGCTGCGCCAGAGCGGACAAGTCCACCTCGCCGATGTTCATGTTCTGTCCGGTCACGCGCGAGAGCCGCAGCAGGTCGTCGATGAGCGTGCCCATCCTGACGGTGCTGCGCCGGATGCGTTCCAGGTGCTCCTGGCCGGTGGCGTCCAACCGGTCGCGGCAGTCTTCGAGCAGCGCGGCCGAGAAACCGTCGATGCTGCGCAAGGGCGCGCGCAGGTCGTGGGACACGGAGTAGCAGAAGCTCTCCAGCTCCTGGCGGGCCACCTCCAGCTCGGCGGTGCGCTGCCGCACGCGCAGCTCGAGCTCCGCGTTCAGCCGGCGGATCTCCGCTTCCACCCGCTTGCGCTCGCTGATGTCGCGGATGATGGTCGACAGGTACTCGAGCTCGCCCGATGAGTCCCGATGGGCCACGATCACCTGCGAGACGGGGATCTCCCGTCCGTCCGAACCCAGCAGCGCCGTGTCGCCGCTCCAGGTTCCCCGCTCGATCGCCGTTGGACGGCCTTGCTCCTTGATGAGGCGATAGGCCCACGCCGGGTGCAAGTCCGAGACGCGCCTCTGCCCCATGTCCTCGTCGGGGCCCCACCCGAGCATCCGGCGGCCCGCCTCGTTCAGGTAGACGATACGGGCGTCGGGCGTCATGCTCGATACCATGTCGCTGGTCAGCTCGAGGACGGCGCTCAACCGCTGCAGGTCGCTCTCGATGCGCCGGGCCGCGGTGATGTCACGCAAGACGGTGATGACCGTGGTGACCTCGCCGCCCTCGGCGATCGGGATCTTCTGCGTGTGGGTGATGAAGGTCCTCCCCTGCAGCCTCGTCTTCTCCTCGGTCACCAGCGACCGGCCCGTCGCGAAGACTTGTTCGTACTCGTCGAACACGACTCGCATGAGAAACGGATAGACCTCCGACAAGTGCCGGCCGACGACCTCGGTCGGCAGCCCCAGCTCCCGATTCCAGCTCCGCAGGGCCTCGTTGAGCAGCACGATGCGCAGGTCGCGCCCGACCACGTGGATCGCGTCCTCCATGTGCTCGAGGGTCTTGCGGTAGACATCGTCCGATGCGGGCGGCGACGCGTGCGGTTCGTTCATCGGAATGCCTCCGGGCGGCGGCGGTGGAAGTCGGTCGCTTCCTGATAGGCGCGCGCCACTGCCAGCAGCGTGCCCTCGTCGTACAGGCGGCCCACGATGGTGATGCTCGTGGGATGGCCGTCCGCGTCGAAGCCGTCGGGCAGAACCACGCAGGGATGACCGGTCAGGTTGGTCAGGAGCAGGTTGTCCCCGCCGAAGGAGGGCGCGACATAGACGTCCAGCTCGGCCATGAGCCGGTCCATATCCTCCATGAGCAGCGCGCGCGCGCGGGTGGCCTGGATGTACTCGACCGCCGGGATGAGGCGCGCCGCCCGCAGCACGTTCGGCCAGGCCCACTTGACCTGCCGGACGAGCAGATCATCGCGCCCCGAGCGGGTCAGGTCGTCGAAGGCGGCCGCGGCCTCCGCCTCGAGGATGAAGGCCAGCGCGCCCACCGGTCGCTCGGGCAGGTCGATCGGGATGAGACGGGCGCCCAGATTGCGCAGCACGTCCAGCGCGGCCCGATCCTGATCGCGCCCCGCGTACTCCTCCTCGAAGAGGGCGTGGGCATAGCCCACCCGCAGCTCGTCCAGGGCCACCTCGCCCGGATCGCTCCAGGGCGCGTCCACCACCGTGGGATCGAGCCCGTCGGGGCCCGCGATCACGCCCAGGACGAGGGCGCAGTCGTCCGCGCACCGCGCGATGGGCCCTACCTTGTCCAGCGACCAGCTCAGGGCCATCGCCCCGGCGCGGCTGACCCGCCCGAAAGTGGGCCTGAGCCCGGTCGTCCCGCACCGCGCGCAGGGCGAGACGATCGAGCCCCAGGTCTCCGTGCCGATCGCGAACGCCACCAGGCCGGCCGCGGTGGCCGCGGCCGAGCCCGCGGACGAGCCGCTCGACCCTTGCTCGAGATCCCACGGATTGCGGGTCCGGCCGCCAAACCACACGTCGCCCCAGGCCAGCTCGCCCAGCGAGAGCTTGGCCACCAGCACGGCTCCCGCCTCCTCCAGGCGACGCGCCACCGTGGCGGTCTCCGCGATGACCTGGTTGCGGAAGGGCTCCGCGCCCCACGTGGTCGGATAGCCGGGCACGGCGAAAAGGTCTTTCAGCCCGTAGGGAATCCCGTGCAGCGGCCCCAGGTACCGGCCGGCCGCGATCTGCGCGTCGGCGCGCCGCGCCTGCGCGAGCGCCAGCTCCTCGGTCAAGGTGACCACGCACTCGAGCGCGGGCCCGAAGCGCCGCAGGCGCTCGAGGTAGAGTCGCGTGAGCTCGGCCGAAGTGACCCGCCGCGTGCGCACGAGCTCGGCCAGCTCGCCGACGGTGTAGAAGGCGAGCTCCTCGCGGTTCTCGGGGACCTCGACCGTGGGGGCGCCCGGCGAGCGGCCGGCGACCGGGCGCTCGGGCGGCGCGCCCGGGGCGGGCCAGGGGTCGAAGCGCCAGGCCGGGCGAGCATCGTTCGGTAGTGCCAGGGCGCGCAGGCGGCGAAAGTCGCGGACCCGCTCGCGCACGATCTCGAGCAACGAGTCGCGCTCGGCGGGCGTGAAGGCGATGTTGATCAGCG
>CAZRWW010000151.1:0-7155 GCA_964603725.1 uncultured bacterium | reverse complement strand
GCCCCCCCGGTGACAACGTTACTTTGGCGGCGTACCGGGTGGTACTAGTCGGCCCCAAAGTTGTATTCGCGCGGCCCGCTGTGCATCGGCTGCAGACCCAGGGCCAGCGGCAAGCGGCCCGGGCCGCGCTCGAGACCCTCTTGCGGCCCTTCGCCGCCAGGCTCACGCATCCGCTGACCATCGTGTACGACGGCAATGAGCTCGAACGCAATCCCGAGGCGGGCGTAGAGCGCGGGATCCGGATCCTGTTCAGCCAGCCGCCCGCCGAAGAGGCCGACGACCGGATCGTCTTCCTGGCCACCCAGGCGCTGGCGAGGGGACGGGCGGCGACGGTGGTGACGAACGATCAGCGCAGCCTGGCGGCGCGCCTCCCGGCGGGCGTACACGTGCTCGGGGTGGAGGAGTTCCAGGAGCGCTTCCTGAGCGTCGCGCGACCGGCCGATGGGCAGGAGGGCAAGCAGATCTCGGCCGACGATCGGCGGCAGATCGAGCAGGCCTTCCTCGCCCGCCAGGAGGAGATCATGGAGCGGGCCAGCCGCGGCGCCCGCGGGCGGGAGCGCCAGATGGCCGAGCGCTGGCGGGCGCGCGCCGGGTCAACCGCCGATGCCGGCGAGGCTGGTCCCGTGCGCGAGCCGGACGGTCAGGCGCGCCGGCCCCGGACACAGCCCGCGAGCCCGCCCGACCGGCCCGTTCCCGAGCCGCCGGCGCCCGGAGGGCGCGACTCGCCGCAGGCGCGGGCGGCCAGGGAAGCGCGGCGGCGCCGCGGCCAGCGCAAGCAGGCCCGGCGGCTGGAGCAGATGCGCCGGCAGAAGGGTAAGCACGGATAGCGGATCGGGCGGCGCGAGCGCTGGGCGCAAGCGCCCGCGTGCCCGCCCGGGGGCCGGTTCCGCGGAAGGGCCCCCGAGCAGGTGGAGGTGGACGATGCTGATGGGTGCCAGAGTCATGGTCGTCGCCCTGCTGGCGACGCTGATCGGAGCGGGCCGGACGCCGGCTCAGGCGCCGGAGCGCCCGCCGGAGGTGACGGCGGCGGAGGCGCGGGCGGCCGCGAGCCCGCGCGACCTGGACGCCCTCATGGACCTGGGCGAGGCGTGCTACAACGCGGACCTGCTCGAAGAGGCCGCCGGCGCCTTCCGGCAAGCCGTGGCGGTTGCCCCGGAGTCGGTGCCGGCGCTGGTGAACCTGGGCGTGACGCTGAACGATCTGGGTCAGGCCCAGGAGGCCGCCACGCACCTGGAGCGGGCTCTGGCGCTCAGACCCGAGGATGCCGCGGTGCGCACGAATCTGGCGATTGCCCGCTACACTCTGGGGGAGACCGAGAGGGCGGTGGAGCTGCTCACGCAGGTGATCGAGCAGGAGCCGGCCAATCAACTGGCGCATTTCCAGTTGGGGGTGATGTTCGCGGAAGCCCGCCTCTTCGAGGAGGCGGTGGCCGAATGGCAGGCCGTCGTCGCCGCCGGACCGGAGACGGTCGAGGGTCGCCAGGCTCGGGAAAACCTCGAGCGCCTCGAGGCCATCCTGGCGAGTGAGCGGCACCGGCAGCGCCAGGACGCCATTCGCAGCCGCTGATAGGTGTTAGGTTGACACCTCCGGGGGACTTTGCTAGCGTCCGCGGGGTTTGAACGCGAGATGCTGGCGGGAGGGAGCGATCATGAAGTGGGGCATGTTTGGAAGACCGGCCGCGGCCGTCGTGCTCTTCCTGATGGTGGGCGGGCCGAGCGCCCTGGGACAGGGCGGCGCGGTCTTCTCCCAGGAAGAGATCTGCAAGACGAAGTTCCAGACCGGCCAGGAGTACCTGCGCAACCAGCGGCTGCACGACGCGGCAGCGGCCTTCTCGGAGGTCAAGGAAGCCTGCCCGAAGATGCTGGACGCGTACCTCAATCTGGCCTTCATCCAGACGCAGCTCGGGCAGTACGTGGAGGCGATCGCCACCTGCGAGGATGCCCTCGACCACGATCCGGGCAATCTGGACATCAAGGAATCGATGGCCTTCGCCCTGAGCTCTTCCGGGGAGCTGGATGATGCCATCGCCCTGTACCTCGAGCTCCACCGGGCGCGCCCGGAGAAGCCGGAGATCATGCGGAACCTGGCGTTCGTGTACGAGAAGAAGGGGCTCGTGGCCGAGGCGGTCATGCTCTACAACCGGTTGATCGAGCTGGGGCGCTCGGACCCGACGATGATGGCGCAAGCCGGGCGCATGTCACTCGACAAGAAGCTCTTCTTCCCGGCGGTGACCTTCTATCACGAGCTCTACGAATCCAACCCCACGGACGTGGCGACGCTGGGCATCCTGGGCGGCTACTACTACAAGATCAAGTTCTACGAGGACGCGATCCCCTACTACGAGAAGATCCTCGAGCTGGCGCCGGACCACGCCCAGGCGCTGCTCTACCACAAGATCCTGCTCGACTGCTACAAGCGCACCAAGCAGTACGAGAAGGCCGCCACACACGCCGATTACGTGATCACGCAGGAACCCGACAACGCCGACAACTACTGCAACCTGGCCTCGATCCACAAGGATGCCAAGAACGCCGCCCGGGCGGTGGAGGCGGTGCGCCGGGGGCTGGCGGTCAACGACCGGGCCGATTGCCTCTCCTACAACTGGGGCATGGTGATGATGGACCTCGAGGCCACCACGCTGGTCAACATGAAGCGCTTCGACGAGGCGATCGCAACCTACGAGGAGGCCAAGCGCCTCTTCCAGCGCGTCGTCGACCTCAACGCTCGCTACGCGCCCTATGCCAAGCAGCAGATCGAGCGCCTCGACCAGCTCATCGAGCGCACGTTCCTGCTCAAGGAACGCCACGAGTCGGGCAACTGAGGCGACGCCGGCTCGCGGCCGCGTCCCGGCCGGGCGGGTCACCAGGGCCGCCCCCGCGCGGCCGCCATTGGACCAGCCGGCGCTTGACACCTCCGCGGGGCGTAGGCTAGGCTCGCTCCGCTTGGGAGAGGTGGCCGAGTGGACGAAGGCGGCACATTGCTAATGTGTTGTGGGTGTTGAGCTCACCGGGGGTTCGAATCCCCCCCTCTCCGCGGCCGGTGCGCCCATAGCTCAATTGGATAGAGCGTCTGACTACGGATCAGAAGGTTGGGGGTTCAACTCCTCCTGGGCGCGCAGATCTCGGCACCCGGCAGCCCCGCCTGCCGGGTGCTCTCCCCCGGGTGTCCGCGACGCCGGCCCGCCTGCGCGAACCATCGCCGAACATGGAGGTGATCCCATGAGACTCGTCGGGAGCGCGACTCTGGTTGCCCTCGCCCTGGCTGCCTGCGGCTGCCAGTCCTCAGGAGGGCCTCGACCCGGCGCCGCGCCGGCCGAGACCGAGTTCGATCTGGCGAGCCTCAAGGTGGTGGCCTTCATAGGGGTCGCCCCCGGCGGCACCAGCGACAAGCAGGCGATTCCGGTCTTCGAGCCGCTGCTCGAGCGCCGGCTGGCGGGGGCCGCTCCGCCTTTCATCCTGCTGTCGATCCAGGACGGCGAGGCGCGGGCCAGGAGCCAGGGCGTGCTCGAGGAGTTCCGGGCGGTCTCGAGCTACTGGCGCGATCAGCAGAAGGTCGACAAGCTGCAACTGCAGCGGCTGTGCGGCGCGCTGGGAATTCAGGGCGTCCTCGTGGGCGGCCTGCGCGAGTGGATGCAGGTCGAGGCCACGCCGAACTCCGACGAGCCCTCCTACACGAAGATCAGCGCGCAGCTCGCGATCTACGAGGCGGCCAGCGGGCGGCGCGCTTGGCGCACCCGTGCCAGCCGGACGGTAGAGGCGACGCAGTTCCAGGGCAACGAGGACGCCACCGCGCGCGAGAATCCCATGGGCACCGGCTTCGTCGGCGGCCTGCGCACCGGCTCGGATGCCCCCCGCGTGGAGGACGTGTCGGCCCTCGTGGTGGAGGACCTGGTCCAGGCCCTCGTGACCGGCAAAGGGCGCGACTGATGCCCGGCGCACGGGAGGAGTGAGCGATCGTGACCGGCGCGGACTACGCGCGCGACTTGGGCGCCGATGAGCGCTGGATGCGGCTGGCCCTCGACGAGGCCCGCATGGCGGCCGCCGAAGGCGAGGTCCCGGTGGGCTGCGTCGTGGTGGCCGACGGGCGACTGCTGGGGCGCGGGCACAACCGGGTCGAGGCGCTGCAGGATCCCACCGCCCATGCCGAGATTCTGGCGATCTCTGCCGCGGCGGGAACGCTCGGCTCCTGGCGACTGATCGGAGCGACGCTCTTCGTGACCGCCGAGCCGTGCGCGATGTGCATGGGGGCGCTGCTGCAGTCGCGGATCGAACGGCTGGTCTATGCGGCGGCGGAGCCCAAGTTCGGGGCTTGCGGCTCGCGGCTGGACTTGACGCGCGTGGAGGGGTTGAACCATACTGTCCGGGTCGATCGGGGACTGATGGCCGAGGAATCCTCGGCGCTGATGCGGTCGTTCTTCCGCGCCCTGCGCGAGGACGGAAGGCGGCCCGGGGGAGAACCCCTGTAGGCTCTTTGGCAGCAGACAAGATTCTCCGCGGAGAGGTGTCCGAGTGGTCGAAGGAGCACGCCTGGAGAGCGTGTAGGCGCTAACGCGCCTCCCGGGTTCGAATCCCGGTCTCTCCGCCAGGCTTCACGCAACCCTCGGGGTCGATCTCGTTTCTCTAGGGGCGCCCAGGGCGCCCCGGCGGCATCTGGCGGCCGGGCCAGGAGCCGCCTGGCATGGGGATGTAGCTCAACTGGGAGAGCGCCTCGTTCGCAACGAGGAGGTCGTCGGTTCGAGTCCGATCATCTCCACAGCCCCCGAGGGGGGGACATCGGCTCGGGGGAACCGTGCTAGACGGGGAGTTAGCGGTGCCCTGCACCCGCAATCCGCTACAGCGGGGTCGAACTCCCTTTTGAGATCCTGATTCCCTTCCACCCATTTGGCTTGAGGGGCGCTGAAGGTCAGGCCCCGCGCGACGGCGGCCTACGAACCCCGTCAGGACCGGAAGGTAGCAGCGGTAAGTGGTCACCGCCGGGCGCCGCGGATCTGCCTGGCCCGAGTCCGCGAGCCCTATTGGGCTGGAGAGGATAGGCGACCGAGAAAGGGTGCACGGTTCCGCCGGTCTCGACCCGGGCCGGGGCTCGGGTCGGCCGGCGAGCGATGACCTGCGATCCAAGGACGGCCCATGAGCTACCTGGTCCTGGCGCGCAAGTGGCGCCCGCAGCGCTTCGCAGAGGTGATCGGGCAGCGGCAGGTCTCCCTGACGCTGTCGAACGCGCTCAAGACGGGCCGCCTCAGCCACGCCTACCTGTTCGCCGGACCGCGCGGCGTCGGCAAGACGTCGGTGGCCCGCATCCTGGCCAAGGCGCTCAACTGCGAGCAAGGCCCGGCGGCCGAGCCGTGCAACGCCTGCGCGGCCTGCGCGGCGATCACCGAGGGCCACTGCCTCGATGTGCTCGAGATTGACGGCGCCTCGAATCGCGGCATCGACGATGTACGCCAGCTGCGCGAGAGCGTGAAGTACGCGCCGGCGAGCGTGCGCACCAAGGTCTATATCATCGACGAGGTGCACATGCTCACGACCGACGCCTTCAATGCGCTGCTGAAGACGCTCGAGGAGCCTCCCCAGCACGTCTGCTTCGTGATGGCGACCACCGAGCCGCTCAAGGTCCCCGCCACGATCCTTTCGCGCTGCCAGCGTTTCGACTTCGGGCGCGTACCGGCCGCGGATCTGCAGGAGCATCTGCAGCGCATCGCCGCGGCCGAGAGCCTGGCCATCGACGCCGAGGCCCTCCTGGTGCTGGCGCGCAAGGCCGAGGGGGGCGTGCGGGACGGGCTGACGCTGCTCGATCAGGTGGCCGCCACGGGAGAGGGGCCCTTCGATGCCGCCCGGGTCCAGGACATCCTCGGCCTCTCCGGCGGCGCCCTGTGCTTCGAGATCTCCGAAGCGGTGGTGGCGCGCGACCCGCAGCGCGCGCTGCTGCGCTTGCAGGAGGCCTATCAGAGCGGTCTCAACCTCCAGGAGGTCGCCGAGGAGCTGGTGCAGCACTTCCGCAGTCTGCTCCTCATGACCTTCGGGGAGAAGCTGGCCGCGGCCGTGGAGCTGACCTCCGACGAGCGAGCGCGCCTGACCGAGCAGATCCGCGCGCACGGCGTCGGGCCGGCCGACGCGCTGCGCCTCGTGCGGATCCTGCTCGATGTGACCGGCCGGATGCGCCGATCGGGCCACGCGCGCGTGCACCTCGAGGTCGCGCTGGCCGAGATGGCCACGCTGGCGCGCGCCGTCGATCTGGGCGAGGTGCTCGCGCGGCTGCGCGCCGGGGAAGACGCGCCCGCCAAAGGGCCGTCTGGGCTGGGCGGGGGCGAGGCCGGCGAGACTCCCGGACCCGGCCCGCGGGGTCGTTCGGCCGCCGGCGCGGTGCGGGAGGCCGGCGGGGTCGCCGCAACGGCCCCGGCGCCCTCCGGCGGCGAGTGGGGGGACGCCTGGGCCCAGGTCGTGGCCCGGGTGCGGGCGGAGAAGGCTTTCCTCGGCTCGTGCCTGCACACCAGCCAGGTCGCGGGACTGGCCGACGGGCGGCTCCTGATCGTCCTGAACGACGCCAACGGCTTCATGGGCGATCAGGTCGAGCAGGCGGTCAATCGACGGGTCATCATGCAAGCCATCGAGGCTGCCTTCGGCCGCCCGCTGGGATTCCGCGTGGTAAAGGCGCGCCCGGCCCCGGAAGCCGAGCCGGCTCGCGCGGCCCCGGCGCCGGCCGGGCGGGCCGACGACCCGGCCGGCGGTTCGGCCGGCGGCCCGGTGGCCGATGCCGCCGCGTCCGCGACGGCCGACGGGAGGCGCCATCCGCGCGCGAGCCACGCGCCGAGGGGGGCGTGCGTCGCCCCGAGGCGCGTCTCCTCGAGCAGCAGCAGATCCGGGTTCGAGCGAGCCCGGGCGAGGCAGCTCGGGTACGCGTCGGGGAAAACGGCGAGGAGGACGAGCTTCCCGACGTCGTGCAGGAGGGCGGCGAGGAACACCTCGTCGGGGTTGAGGTACCCGAGCTGACGGGCGAGGGAGCGCGCGACGAGGGAGCACTCGAGCGAGTGCCTCCATAGCCTGCCGAGCTCGTCTTCGCCTCCGGCCCCCCGAGCGGTGGGGAAGACCGAGGCGAGCGACGCGCCGGTGGCGATGCACTTTACCGCCTCGGTTCCGAGCAGGACCACGGACTGCTCGA
>CAZRWW010000150.1:2774-7159 GCA_964603725.1 uncultured bacterium | reverse complement strand
CCAGCAGGCGGACGCGCACGTCGGGATCCGCGGCCAGCTCGAGCAGGCGCTCGCAGAGCAGCCGGCGCTGCGCCGCGTCCAGCGCCGCGCCCCCGGGGATGGCCGTGCGACCCGCGGCGCGGGCGCCGAGGCTGCGCATGATCGCGTAGGCCGCCCGCCAGCGCGTCTCGGCGTCCCCCGCGTGACTGAGCTCGATGACGCGCGGGAGGTGCGCCGTGCCGGTCCCCTTCCAGACGGCGAGCAGCGCCGCGCGCACGACCTGCGGATCGGCATCGGCCAGCGCCGCGTTCATGGCCGCCGGATGGGGATCGGGCCCGCAGCGCCCCAGCGCCTCGACCGCGGCCGCGCGCACCGCCGGATCCGGCTCGGCGCCCGCCGCCAGATGCGCCGCGACGGTCGCGCCGGCCGCCTCGGTCTGTAGCAAGCCCAGGCCGAACGCCGCCGCGCGACGCACGTGCGGCGCGCCATCCGCGCGCAGCCGCTCCCCCAGCAGCGCCCGGGCCGTTGCCGCCTCGGGATCGTCCGCCAGCGGGGCGCAGGCCGCGATGCGCCCCACCGCCAGCGCGGCCAGCGCCCGCACCTCGGCGGATGGGGCTTCGAGATAGGCCGTGAGCCGGCGCACGGGCTCGCGCCGGTCCTCGAGCCGCAGGATCTCGGCGTGCTCACGCACCGCGCCCGCGCCTCCGCGCTGCGGGCGCGGCGCCCGCGCGGCGGCCCCCGCCGCCGAGACGAGCAGCGCCGCGGCGGCCGTCGCCGCGACCGCCGTGGCGAGCCGCACTCGCGCCACCCTGCCTCTCTTCCTCGTGCGCGCAGCCCACACCGCAGCACCTCCCTCCGCCGCTCGCTCCGATTCGCGGCCCATCACCTGATAACCACGACGCGCCCCGCGGCGCGACCTTCCGCCGAGTCCAGCCGGCAGAGATAGACCCCGCCGGGCACGGCGCCGCCCCGCTCGTCGCGCCCATCCCATACGGCCGCGGCGCCGTCCATCGTTGCCCGCAGCGGGAGCAGGCGAATGGTCCGGCCGCTCACGTCGCTGATCAAGAGCCGCGGTTCGCCCGCCACGCTCGCCCGGGGCCCGATGAGCTCGATGAGCGTCGAGCCGTCGAAGGGATTGGGGCGGCTCGCCAGCCAGCGCGGTTCCCCGGCGCCGGCCGCGACCACTGGCGCCGGGGTCACGCCGGCGCCGCCCTGCCAGAACGCCACCGCGCCGTGCAGGTTGAGGCGCCCGCCGGAGACGCAGCGGCCCTGCAGCGACATGACCGGATCGACGGTGCGCAGGAGAACCTCCTTCAGGGCCAGCGCGATGTCCGCCGGGCGCGCCCGGTAGGCCTGGAGCTGCGCCGGACTGCCGGCCGCCACCAGCAGGGCCACGGCGCCGGCCACGTGGGGCGAGGCTTGCGAGGTGCCCGTCCGCAGGGCGTAGCCGTTGTTGAGCGAGGTCGAGAGGATGTCCTCGCCCGGCGCGCCCAGATCGATCGTCGTCGGGCCCCAGGCCGCGCGGAAGTAGAGGTCGTTGCCGATCGTCGTGCTGGTCACCGCGATCAGGAAGTCGCTCGGGCACGCGGTCGGCATGTCGCCCACGACATCGACGTTCCAGTTCTGGTTGGCGGTCGCCGCGGCGCTGAGCACGCCCTGCGCCCCGAGCGCATCGTACATCGCGCACCAGAGCGGGTAGTGCGCCGGGTCGCCCTGATCGATGCCGAAGGAGGTGTTGGCGACGACCACGAACGCCCCCCGGGCGCCACCGGTCTCGTTGTAGCGCGCGCGCATCTCGAGGACGTAGCCGTAGGCCTCGATCACGACCGCCTCGGAGGCCGACGAGCCGACCACCGGCAGCACGCGCCCTTCCCAGTTGACGCCGCTGATGCCCACGGCGTTGTTGCCCGCCGCAGCCGCGATGCCGGTGACGTGCGCGCCGTGCGAGGCCTGCGGGATCGTGCCGTTGTGAAGGAGAGCATTCCACCCGTGGTAGTCGTCGATGTAGCCGTTGTGGTCGTCGTCCTGGCCGTTGTTCGGGATCTCGTGCCAGTTCTTCCAGAAGCGCAGGTCCTGGTGGGTCAGGCTCGTGCCGTCGTCGACGATCGCGATCACGACCGTGTCGCCCAGCGCCGTGACGCCGCCGGTGCACAGGTCCCAGGCTTCCGGTGCGTCGATGTCGGGATCGTACGGGGCGCCCGTGTAGTGCAGGGCCCACTGCTCGCCGAAGCGCGGATCGTCGGGAAAGAGAGCGCGCGGCGTGACGCGATGGTTGAGCTGGGCGAGCAGGACCGCGGGATGCGCCCGCACCGCGGCGAGCAGCTCCTGGTCCTCGGGCCGGCGGGCGGGCGGGTGGCCGGCCTCGAAGCGCATCAGCCAGATCCCCAGGCGGCGCGACAGGAGGCGCGCGGGGCGCAGCCCGCGGGCGGCAAAGGCGGCGCAGAGCTCCTCCGTGGCCGCGGGCGCGGCGGTATCGCGCCCCTTCTGACTCGCCGCCGGATCGAGCTGAACGAGCAGTTCCCCGGGCGCATGGTCCGCGCGCGCGGCGGGCGCCGGGACAGCGATCGGGGCGTCCGCAGCCCAAGCCGGCGAGGTCGCGGCCGGCACGGGGGTGACTGCGGCGTGCGCCGGCGCGCACGCGGCCGACAGCAGCCAGCCGGCGCCCAGCGCCAGCCGCAGGCTCGAACGCAGGATCTCAAGCATCGGCGCTCTCCCCGGATGACGGCGGGCGCTCGGCCCCGCCTGCGGTCCACAGCCGCACGAAGAGCTCCGCGGACCCCGGCGCGAACCCGGCGAAGTGATTGTTGAAGTAGGCGTAGACGCTGTCCTGCCGCTCCAGCAAGCGCCGGCCGATCGACACCCAGTCGCGCGTCTCGCGCTCACGGTCGACCAGGAGCGCGCCCCAGTCCTTCTCGCGCGTGCCCGTCTCCCGCGCGCCGCGCACGAGCTGGTCCATCTGCCGGTGATTGCCCAGGAAGCGGATGTAGCTGAAGGGCGCGGTGACCGTGTCCGGCCCCCGCAGGAGCTGGGCGGCGCTCGGCATGGTGTAGTACGCCGCCAGGGCCAGGGCGACACCGTGAGCGCGCAACAGGTCGATGAGCGGCTCGGCGATCCATTTCGCGTTGCGCACCTCGACGACGTACTGCCCGCCGGCGGGGAGCGCGGGCAGGAACGCCGCCAGGCGGCGCAGGAACTCGCGGCCGGTCTCGTACTCCTGCGGGTCGGCGCCCTTGGCCACGTAGGGAAACTGAAACAGCAGCGGCCCGCGCGCCGGGCCGAGGGGCGCGAGCCGATCGAGAAACGCCCGCCACTCGGCCTGGCAGTTCTCGAGGTAGAGCTCGTGGGTGATGCGCTTGGGCACCTTGAGGCTGAAGACGAACCCGGGGGGCACCTTGCGCGCCCAGGACTCGACCGTGCGCCGCGCCGGCAGGGCGTACCAGGTCGCGTCGATCTCGACTGTCCGGAACGTGCGCGCGTAATAGCTCAAGTACTCCCCGCTCGCCAGGTCGGGCGGATAGAAGCTCCCCCGCCAGTCGTCCGAGCTGAAGGACGATGTGCCGACCAGGAGATTGGGCGGCAAAGCCTCGAGATCGATCGCGAGCATCATCGCTCCGGTGCCGGGCCGCGGGCGGGCGCGGACGGCGCGACCCGAACCGGAGACCCGGCGTGGTTGGCGAGTATCGCCCACGGGAGCAGACGCGTCAACTTACTCCCGCAACGCAACATAGCTTCACGACTCGCGTCCGGCGGGCGGGCACCCGGCGATGGCTCACAGCCACGGCGGCAGCGGCCCGGGGCCGCCGGCGTCGAGGACGTTCGCCGCCAGGAGCCGGTCCAGTTCGGCCAGCAGCCGTTCCTTGTCGCGCGGGAAGCGCCCGCCGAGGGGCACGACGTTCGAGACGTGATTGGCCCGGAAGAGCGTGCGCTCGAGCTCGACGGCGGCCAGGATGACGCGCATCTCGATCGTCGCCTCGCGCTCGCTGAGGGGCGTGAAGCTCCCGGCGCCGATCTCCGCGGCCAGCGGCGTGTCCGCCACGGGGATGTAGCGCAGGGCTGCCAGGAACTGCGGCTGCATGCGGTTGAGCGCCGCCGCGGTCGCTTGCGCGTGCTCGCGCGTGCGCGCCCGCCCGCCGAGCCCCACCAGGATCATCACCGACATCCTCAGGCCGCACGCCTGCGCCCGCTCGACCGCGGCGATCATCTCCTCGACCCCATCCGACTTGCGCACGCGCGTCAGAGTCTCTTGATCACCGCTCTCGAGTCCCATGTACAAGGTCTGGAGCTTGAGCTCGCGCAAGCGCGCGAGCTGCTCGGGCGTCTTGTCCAGGATCGAGCGCCCGTTGGCGTAAACGTTGACCCGCGCAAGTCGCGGGAGCCGCTCGCCCAGGCGCGCCAGCAGCGCCTCC
>CAZRWW010000150.1:0-2764 GCA_964603725.1 uncultured bacterium | reverse complement strand
CTACATTCGCCCGCGCTCCTTTCTTCCAGCGCTTCCAGCAGCAGCGCCTCCAGCCGCTCGTACGATAGCGCCATCACATCGCCGTCGGCCAGGAAGACGCGCGCGGCGGCGGGCCATTCCCGGGCGGCTCGGTCGATGGCTCGCGCGGCCTCGCCCGGGTCGTGGGGTCGATAGCGCACGCCCTTGTACATGCCGCAGAAGGTGCAGCCGTTGTGCGGGCAGCCGTCGGCCACCCGGATGATGAGGCTCTCGGCCTCGGAGGGCGGGCGGAACAAGACCTGCTCCCGGACCACGACGCTTCCTCCGCGGATCTGCTCTGCTTGCCCCGTGATGGGCCTGGCCGGCGGAGGCTACTTTAGACCGGTCGGGGCGAGGTCGTCCACGGGGACATCGCGCGGCGCCGGCGGCGCGGCGCGCGGGTCCCGCTCGGCTTGCACCGAGGTCGCGGCGGCGGGCCCGGTCCGCGAGCCCGCCCCGGCCAGGGGCAGCTCGAAGTAGAAGGTCGCGCCCAGACCGGGCGCCGTGCGCAGCCAGATGCGGCCTCCGTGGCTGGTGACGATCCGCTTGACGATCGGCAGACCCACGCCGCTGCCGGGCGCCTGCTCGCTCCCCGACCGCGCGCGATAGAACATGCGGAAGACCCGGTCCTGCTCTTCGGCCGACAGGCCGGCCCCGTTGTCGCGCACGTAGAAGGCGCCCTCCGCGGGAATCCCCTCGGGCAGCGTCTCGGCAAACCCGATCTCGACCCACGGATCCACGCGGATCGGCATGTACTTGATGGCGTTGTCGACCAGGTTGGTGACGACCTGGTGCAGCCGCCGGCGCTGGCCGCGCACGCGCGGCAGCCGGCCGCTCAGGCGCAGCCCGATGCCGCGCTCGGCGGCTGCCGGCCCGTGGTCGGCCAGCACTGCCCGCGCGAGCGCAAGCATGTCGATCTCCTCGACCGGATCCTCGGCGTGTCCGCCGCGGGCCAGCTCCAGCAGGTCCTGCAGGAAGGCCTCCATGCGCCGGGCGTTCTCCACGATGCGCTCGAGATACTGGCGCCCCCGCTCGCCGAGTTGACCGCCACACTGCTCGCTCAGGAGCCGCGCGAAGCCGGCCACGGTCACGATCGGGGCCTTCATGTCGTGGGAGACCATGGAGACAAACTCCTCCAGCTCCTTCTGCTTGGCTGCCAGCGTCAGGTTCGCCCTCTCGAGTCGACCGGAGTAGTTGGCCAATTCCTGCTCGTGCCGCTTGCGCTCGGTGATGTCGTAGCAGAGCTCCAGGCACGCGCGGCGCCCGCCGGTCCACTCGATGCTCCGGTTGACCATGTGATACCACCGCCCGCTGTCGCGGCAGTGCATCTGCCACTCGCGGGTCTCTGGAGCGGCGCCGCGGGCTGCGGCCGCGCATCCGCACGGCACGCAGGGCGCCGAGCGCCCGTGGAGCGCCCGGTAGCAGCGCGCGCCCGCCAGGGTGCCGAAGGCGGCCTGGGCGGGCAGGTTGGCGAAGAGGATCTCGTGGCTGTCGGGCTCGACCACGTAGGCGGGCTCGCCCAGGCTGTCGAGGATGGTCTGCAGGTGGCGAACCTCGTGGCCGAGGCGCTCCTCGTGCCGGCGCAGCTCGATGAAGAGGGGCCGGATGCGCGCCAGGCCCACGACGATCAGGAGGGAGGTCGCCAGCGCCAGGGCCTCACTTGGCCAGGTGTGCTCCGGAGTGAGGGCTCCCACCAAGAGCACGTCGTGGAGGTGGAGCACCCGCCGCACGGCCATGAGCAGCATGCCGCCGGCCAACAGGATCCATGGGATCCGCCGGCGCGTGAGCGGCAGTAGGCGCAGGCTCATGGCCACCGCCGCAAACTGCAGCAGCACCGAGGCGACGATTGCGAGCCACATGCTGTCCGCTCACCCCTCCTGGCGATCCGCGGCGCAGTGTCCTCCGAGCCGGCCGCGCTCCGCGCGGGGCCCGACCTGGCGAAGGCGCCGGAGCCGTCCCGGGATACGCCGGATGCGCACGTGCGCTGGCGCCTTCCTGCTACCCAGAGTGATCGGCCGCTGGTGGGCGCAGCTTGCACGATTCCAGCTTCGCGCCAGAGCAGCTCGCACCATTCTTGCGGTGGCCCGGCCCGGGGCCTTAGGCTCGGCCGCGGGAGGTCCCGCGATCGGAACTCGCGGACCTGCACGGGGAACCGTGGCCGCCCGCGGGCGTTGTTAGCCACGTGCCCGGGCAGGCCGGGACGAGGAGGTGACCCATGGACGAGGCCTTATTCACGTTGTCGACGCCCAAGAACGAGCCGATCCTGAACCACGCCCCCGGCAGCCCGGAGAAGGCGGCGCTGAAGGCCAAGCTGGCCGAGCTCGCCGCGCGCGAGATCGAGATCCCGCTGATCATCGGCGGCCGGGAGGTCTTCACGGGCCGCACGGCCTCGTGCGTCATGCCGCACGAGCACCGGCACGTCCTGGCCACCTACCACCAGGCCGGACCGGCGGAGGTCCAGCAGGCGATCGAGGCCGCGCACACGGCCTGGCACGAATGGCCCCGGCTGCCCTGGCCCGAGCGGGTCTCGATCTTCCTGAAGGCCGCCGAGATGCTGGTCGGCCCGCGCAGGGCCGAGATCAACGCGACGACGATGCTCGGCATCGGCAAGAACGTCTATCAGTCGGAGATCGACGCCATCTGCGAGCTGGCCGACTTCTTCCGCTTCAACGCCCATTACTTCTACGGCAAAAACACGCACAACCCCTAAACAACCATGGCCGAATGGACCCAAAGCAATTGGGGC
>CAZRWW010000149.1:0-7165 GCA_964603725.1 uncultured bacterium | reverse complement strand
CCTTCCGCCATCCGTTCATCATCATGTTCACCATCCCGCTCGGCATCATCGGGGTCATCTTCGGCCTGCTGATCGCCGGCCGGCCGCTCAATCTCCCCTCCCTGCTCGGGGTCATCCTGCTGGCCGGCATCGTCGTCAACAACGCCATCGTCCTGATCGACAAGATCAACCAGCTCCGGCGCGGGGGGGCCGAGAAGGTTGCGGCGATCCGGTGGGCCTGCCACGTGCGGCTGCGCCCGATTCTCATGACGACGCTGACCACGGTGCTCGGCCTGCTGCCGATGGCCCTGGCGCTGGGCGAGGGGGCCGAGCTGCGCTCCCCCCTGGCAGTCACCGTCTCCTTCGGCCTGATCTTCAGCACCGCCCTGACCCTGATCGTGATTCCGGCCGTCTACGCCCTGGTGCCGTCGCGCATCGACCCCGCGGGGGACCCGGCCCGGGCCGGAAGGACCCACGCGTCATGACGCTGCCCGAGATCGCCATACGCCGCCCCGTGACCGTGCTGATGGCGTTGATCAGCCTGGTCGTGCTGGGACTGGTGGCCCTGGGGCGGCTGCCGCTCGGGTTCCTGCCGGAGATCGAACAGCCCGGCCTCTTCGTGAGCGTCTCCTATCCCAACGCCACTCCCGAGCAGGTGGAGCGCATGATCGTGCGCCCGCTCGAAGAGGCGCTCGGCTCGGTCAAGGGGCTGCGCGGGATGTGGTCGCACTGCAGCGGCGAGGGCGGGACGATCCGCCTGCAGTTCGAGTGGGGCCACTCGATGGACCTGGCCCGGGTGGAGGTGCGCGAGAAGCTCGATCGCGTCCGCCGCGACCTGCCCGACGACGTGGACGAGATCCGCATCAGCTCGAACTGGGACGCGCGCGAGGCCGACGAGCCGATCCTCGAGGGCCGGCTCTCATCGGTGCGCGATCTCAGCGAGAGCTACGATCTGCTCGAGCGCAAGATCGTAAAACCCCTCGAGCGCATCCCCGGCGTCGCGCAGGTGCGCCTGGACGGCGTGCAGCCCAAAGAGGTGCGCATCAACCTGCGCGCCGCCGATCTGGAGGCCCACCGCGCCGATGTGCGCGACGTGGTGCGGGTGCTGCGCAACGAGAACTTCGACCAGAGCCTGGGCACGCTCACCGAGCCCGACCAACGCTACACGGTGCGCACGCTGGGCTCCTTCGACTCGCTCGATCAGATTCGCAACCTGATCGTGCGCGCCGACGGTCTGCGCCTGGACGATGTCGCCGATGTCGTCTACGAGGAGCCGCCCCTCGAGTACGGACGCCACCTCGACGGGCGTTTCGCGGTGGGGGTCACCGTCACCAAGGAGGCGGGCGGCAATGCGGTCTCGATCTGCGAGGCGGTCGAGCGCCGCGTGGCGGCCATGAACGACGACCCCGAGCTGGAGGGCGTCGATTTCCTGATCTGGTTCAACCAGGGGGCGGAGATCAAGCAGGCCCTGCGAAACCTGACCTCGACCGGGATCTTCGGCGCGCTGCTGGCCTCGGCGGTGCTGTTCGTCTTCCTGCGGCGCGCCAGCATGACGACCGCGTCGGTGGTCTGCATACCCTTCTCGCTCATCGTGGCCTGCGGGGTGATCTGGGCCCAGGGCAAGTCGCTCAACACCGTCACCCTGCTGGGGCTGATCGTCGGCATCGGGATGCTGGTCGACAACGCCGTGGTCGTGATGGAGAACATCTTCCGCCACCAGCAAGCCGGGCTGGATCGCCGCGCGGCCAGCTTGCTGGGCTCGCGCGAGGTCAGCAATGCGGTCGTGGCGGCGACGCTGACCTCGGTGATCGTGTTCCTGCCGATCATCTTCGACAAGCCGAGCGAGATGAACGTGATCCTGAGCGAGCTGGGCATCACCGTCTGTCTGACGCTGCTGGCGTCGCTGTTCATCAGCCAGACGCTGATCCCGCTGGCAACCACGCACATCATCCATTCCCGGCCGCGGCCGCAAGGTCGCCTGATGCGCGGGCTCGAGGAGCGCTACGCGCGCGTCCTGGCGCACGTCCTGCGCCACCGCTGGATCGCGCCCGCCGCCGGCCTGCTCTTCATCGGCTCGACCGCCTATCCCTTCGTCAAGATCGACAAGAACTTCGATCTGAGCCACACCGAGGTCTTCGTCCTGGTGCACTACGAATTCACCGAGGAGATGGGGCTGGAGCGGCGCCGGCAGGTGGTCGAACGGGTCGAGGCCGCGGTCTTGCCCATCAAGGAGGAGCTGCACGCCAAGTCGATCTACAGCTTCTGGAGCAACGACTACTCGATGATGCGCATCTACATGGCGGAGGGCCACGCCAACGAGCGCGCCATGAACGCGGCCCGCGCCCGGCTGCGCGCGGCGCTGCCGGAGCTGCCCGGCGTCAAACTCAACGTGGCCGATCAGCAGCAGGGTTGGGGTGGCCACCGCGGCGGCGGCAAGCGAATCGGGTTCCAGCTCGTGGGCGAGGACTCGGGCGTGCTGGCCCATTTGGCTGAGGAAGCCAAGCAGCGCCTGGCGGAGATCCCGGGGCTCCTCGATCCGTGGGCCAGCAGCCAGTCGGGCGGCATGGAGCTGTCCGTCGATCTCGACCGTGATCTCGCCGCCCGCTATGGCGTGCCGCTCAATCAGGCGGGCGAGGTGATCGCCCTCACCTTCCGCGGGCGGCGCCTGCCGCGCTTCCGCACGCCCGAGGGGGAACGCGAGATGCGCCTGACGCTGGATGAGCGCGAAGTCGGATCGCTGTCGCAGCTCAGCAATCTGCCGCTCTGGACCGCCGCCGGCGAGCGCATTCCGCTGGCTTCGCTGGCGGAATTCCACACCGCGCCCGGCCCCGAGCGAATCCAGCGCGAGGATCGCCTGACCAATGTCTGGGTGGGGGCGCGGTACGACGAAGGCACGCGCGAGGACTACATTCCCAAGGTGCAGGCCATGCTGGCGGGGATGGAGTTTCCCTACGGCTACCGCTGGACGATGCAGAACTGGCAGCGCCACCAGCAGGAGCAGCAGAGCGACTTCCTGACGAACCTGCTCCTGGCCCTGCTGCTCATCTTCGCCGTGATGGCCGGGTTGTTCGAGTCGGTGCGCCAGGCGATCGGCCTGATGGTGGCGCTGCCCTTCGCGCTGGCCGGCGCCGCCTGGACGCTGCTCGCCACGGGCGTCGACTTCGACCAGCCGGCCGCGATCGGGCTGCTGCTCCTGATCGGCGTGGTCGTCAACAACGCCATCGTGATGCTCGAGCACATCAACCAGTACCGGCGGGCGGGCATGGAACGGCATGCGGCGATGTTGCGCGGCGGCCGCGAGCGGCTGCGGCCGATCTTGATGACGGCCATCACGACGCTGGTGGGGCTGGTGCCGGTCGTGATCCAGCGTCCGGCCCTGGCGGGGGTCTACTACTACTCGATGGCCTTGGTGCTGATGGGCGGCCTGCTGCTGTCCACTGTCTTGACGCTCGTGCTCTTGCCGGCGACGGCCTCGCTCGCGGAGGACGCCTTCGCGCTGCTGGGGCGCGGCATCGCCCGCGCCGCGTCGGCCGCCGCCCGGACGCTGCCGCGCCCCGCTCGCTCACGCCGCCCGGCGACTAGCGAAAGAGCGACTTGATCGCTCCCCAGGTCGATTCATCGATCGGCGAGGCGCCACCCGTCGTGATGCGCTGGTGGTAGATCGCCTGATCGTTGACCGTGCTCTGGAAGCTGGCAGGCAGCGGATCATACCCCGTGGCGTAACCGTGCACATGCGCCCCGAACGAGGTGGCCTGCGTGTCGCCGGAGCCGTAGTAGTACGTCAGGGTCCCGTTCCAGGAGACGGCGATGATGTAGTACTGGCCGGCGCTCAATGGGATGCAGAGCGGGCCCGACGAGTACCAGCCCGCCCCGAAGCCGGTGACGGTCTCCGAATCGCGGTAGACCTCGGTGTAGGTGCCGAACTCGACCGGCGAATCGAAGACGTAGTAGGTCAAGGTCTGGGTGCTGGTGAAGTTGAGCCAGAACTCCACCTCGTTCAGGACGACATTGATGTCGACCCGATAAGCATTGCCCTTGGCCCGCCCCGTGCCGCTCGACGAGCTGGCGGTGCTGCCGACGATGTCGATGGGCCGGCCGCCCTCCCAAACCGTGTAGGCGGGCAGATCGACGAATTCGATGTTGGCGAAGATCCCGTCGAGGGCGATCTCGGCCTGGGCCCGCGAGGTTGTGAACAAGAAGCAGGCCGGGACGATGAGCGACAGGGCGAGAATCGATCGCAACCAGGTGACCTTCATGATGCCTCCTCCTTCGGCGAGAGGTGAACTTGAACTTGGTGCGCTGATCGTGCGCTATCTCACACAGTCAATTGGACCACACCTCCGGCCGCAGCGTCAATTGGATCCGGGCGGCCCGGCCCTTCGGGGTGTGGTACAATAGGCGGGACTGATCCGACTGGCGGCCCGTTACGCGAGCGACCGCGGCGGGCGTTCGATTCCAGGACCTCGGGCAAGCGATGAGAAGCTCCATGTTGGCTAGAATCGGGCTACTCATTCTGCTGTTTGCGGTTGTGGCGGCGCCTCGCCCGGCCGCCGGCGCGCCCACAGCGACCGCCCTTGCCCCAGGGTCGGCCGATCAGCCCCGGGTCGCCCGCATTCTGGCGCCGCCTCCGGGGGCTGCGGGGCACCTGGCCGCGGGCGGCTACGACATCCTGGGCGCCCGACCCGGCGAGTGGATCGACGTGCTGGCTGCGGCCAGCCAGCTCGAGCGCCTGCGCGCCGCGGGCTACCAAATCCGGCTGCGCCCGGCGCTGCTCCGAGAGGTCCCCGAGTACTTCCACACCTACGCCGAGATGCTGCCGGAGCTCGCGGCCTACGCCGCGCAGTATCCGAGCTTCGTGCGGCTGGAGGACGTCGGCGACGCCTGGGGCAAGATCTACGCGCTGCCCACCTACCCGTCGCACGACCTGTGGGCGCTGAAGATCTCGGACAATCCCGCCATCGACGAGGCGGAGCCGGTGATTCTCTACTTCGGGACGCAGCACGGCCGCGAGCCGGCCGGCGTCGAGATTGCCCTGGCCCTCATCGATTCGCTCGTCACGGGCTACGGGGTCGATCCGCGGATCACGCGGTGGATCGATGAGCATGAGACCTGGGTCCTGCCGCTGGTCAACCCCGACGGCCACTACTGCTGTCACACGACCCAGTGGCGCGGCTGGCGCAAGAACGCGCGGGACAACGACGGCAACGGTGCCATCACGCCCCCCTGGCAGGACGAGGCCAACTGGTACTGGCCGGACGGGGTGGACCTCAATCGCAACCAGGACTGGTTCTGGGGCACGACGATGACCACGCACAATCCGCTCGGCGAGCTCTACTGCGGGCCCGAGCCGCTGTCCGAGCCCGAGGCCCAGGCCCTGCGCGCGCTGATCCTGCGCGAGCGGCCCGCGATCCTGGTCGACTACCACGCCTTCGGGGAGCTCGTGCTCTGGCCGTTCGGTCATGACGATTCCACCCAGGCCCCTGACGACGCGACGCTGGCGGACATGGGGGCGGCGATGGCCGCCCGCATCCCCAGTTGGCTCGGCGGGTGGTACCTGCCGCAACAGGCCAATCAGGTCTACGCGGCTTCGGGCACCGTGTCCGATTGGGCCTACGGGACGCTCAACACCTTCGCCTTCACGGTCGAGACGGGCACCTGGCTCTATCCCGAGGAGGCGGAACTGACCCACACCGTGGCGGCCAACGTGGCCGGCGCGCTCTACCTGCAGGAGCGCCTGGATGGGCCCGGCGTGCGCGGCCGCCTGACGGCCGGCGGGGCGCCCATCGAGGGCACGATCCTGGTCGAGGGGCTGGACGATCCCGCCCTGAGCGCGCCGCGCCGCAGCCATCCGGTGCTGGGCGACTACTGCCGCCTGCTCTCGCCGGGCACCTACGACCTGCGCTTCGAGGCCGAGGGCTTCGCGCCCGTGCGGGTCGAGGGCGTCGTCGTGCCCGCGGACGCCCACGTCACGCTCGACGTGAGCTTGACGGAGCCGGCAGCCTGTGCCGAGGCGGACGCGGCCCGCGGAGACCCCGGAGGCCTGCGCGCCTGGCCCAATCCGGCGCGAATGGGCCAATCCGTGCTCTTCCACGTGTCGCCCGCGTGTCAGACGCCGCCGGCCGGCGGCGCGAGCGGCGCGGCGAGCGGCACGGCCGGCGCAGCGGGCAGCGGGACGGCGCGCGTCGAGATCGTGGATTGCCAGGGGCGCGTCGTCGCGACGGTGGTGGGTGGCGCCGAGAGCCAGACGGCTGGCGGCGGCCCGGGCCTGGTCTGGCACCCGGGCCGGCACGCCGACGGAGCACGCCTGGCTGCGGGGGTCTACCTCGCGCGCCTGCGCGGGCCCGGCGCCGGCGGGTCGTGCCGCTTCGTGCTGCTCGGGCCGTAGGCCGCTTGACCGTGCACGGCTCCGGCTGGGCCGCGTCCGATCCGGCAGCCGCGCCCGAGACCTGGCCCGCGCGCGCTATCGGACGACCAGCATCTGCTTCGCCTGCCGGCCCCCCGTGTGCTCGAGCCTGTAGAAGTAGATCCCGCCGGCGACCGGCTCCCCCGCCTGCCCACGGCCGTTCCAGACCGCGTGATGCCGGCCCGCGGGCATTGGGCCCGCGACCAGCGTCCGCACGAGACGACCCGCGGCATCGACGATCTCGAGCCGCACGTCCTCGGCGCGGGGGAGATCGAAGCGAATGACGGTTCCGGCGCGCCCGGGGCCGAAGGGGTTGGGCGCGTTCTGGTGAAGCCCCAGGCTCGCGGGCCGCAATTCGAGCTCGCGCGTCGTGGCCGTGCCGGGCTCCAGCGGCATCAGCAACAGATCGTCGACGTACCAGCCTTCGTCGTTGTCCGCGCCGTCGCTGCCGAAACGGAAACGCAGCCGGATCTCGCCCGTGATGCCGGTCAGGTCGAAGCGGGCCTGCGCCCAGTCGAAGATGCCCGAGTAGATCGGCGTCTCGGCCGGATACGGGCCGGGGCCGCTGCCCACGCGCACGCGGTAGGGGTAGCCGCCCAGCGGCGTGATCTGCGTCCACGGGCCGCCGTCGACCGATAGCTCCGCGAACCCACCGTCGTAGGCGTAGCCCGGGTAGCTCGAGCTGGTCTCCGCGCGCATCCAGTGCCAGAAGGTGAGCACGGCATCGACTTCCAGCGTGAACGGCTCGCTCTTGAGCGCGCCATCCGACTGGGCGGCGTGGTT
>CAZRWW010000148.1:6408-7399 GCA_964603725.1 uncultured bacterium | reverse complement strand
GGGAAGCGACCGAGCGCCGGGACCGCGCCCGAAGGTCGAGCGAGCAGCTGAGGAGGAACGATGCTGCCCACATCCAAGGTCATGAGCGCCGACGAGGCGGTCAAGAGCATCCGCTCGGGCGACAAGGTCTTCGTCGGATCGGGCGGGGCCGTCCCGATCGGACTCGTGCAGGCCATGACCCGCCGCGCCCCCGAGCTGCGCGACGTCGAGGTCTATCACATCCTCACCCTCGGCACGACCGACGAATCCGCGCCCTACGTCAAGCCCGAGGTGGTCGAGTCCTTCACCCACTACGCCTACTTCACCGGCCCCAACGTGCGCCAGGCCCAGAACGAGGGGCGGGCCTACGCGATCCCGATCCACCTGAGCAATGTGCCGCGCGCCATGCAGGCGAACGGTCTCGACGTGGCCCTGCTGCAGGTCTCGCCGCCCCATCGCGGCTTCTTCAGCCTGGGCGTGTGCGTCGACGTCAACCTCGACGCGGCCCGCATCGCCAAGCGCGTGATCGTCGAGGTGAACAAGCAGATGCCGTTCACCTTCGGCGAGACGCTGCTGCGGGAAGATGAGATCCACGCCTTCGTCGAGGTGGACCGGCCGCTGCTGACGCTCGAGCAGCACGGCCAGGACGACGTCAGCACGCGCGTGGCCAAGTTCGTCGCCGACCTCATCGAGGACGGCTCGACGCTGCAGATGGGCATCGGCGCGATCCCCGATGCGGTGCTCGGCTTCGTCAAGGATCGCAAGCACCTGGGCATTCATTCCGAGATGGTCTCGACCGGCATGATGCACCTGATGGAGAGCGGAGCGGTCGACAACAGCCGCAAGAAGATCGACACCGGTCGCTCCGTCTCGAGCTTCATCATGGGCAGCCAGGAGCTGTACAAGTGGGCCGACGGCCATCCGGGCATCCAGCTCATGCCGGCCTCGTACACAACCCACAAATACAACAACACGCAAAAACCTATGGAATACGAAAACAACGCGCCAAACA
>CAZRWW010000148.1:0-6398 GCA_964603725.1 uncultured bacterium | reverse complement strand
GCGATCCAGATCGACCTCAAGGGCCAGGTCTGCTCCGATTCCATTCGCGGCGGGCAGTTCTACAGCGGCCTGGGGGGCCAGGTCGACTTCATCCGGGGAGCGGCGCTGAGCCCCGGCGGCAAGCCGGTGATCACATTGCCCTCGACCGCCACGATCGGCGGTAAGCGCGTCTCGCGCATCGTGCCGCGCCTGCCCGAGGGCGCTGGGGTGGTGACGGGCCAGGGTGACGTCGCGTGGGCCGTCACCGAGTACGGCGCCGTCAACCTGGCCGGGCTGCCCTTCGGCAAGCGGGCGGAGAAGCTGGTGCAGATCGCTCACCCCGACTTCCGCGAAGAGCTCGAGCGCGAGGCGATCAAGGACGGGTTCCGGCTCAAGCGGCGGTACGGTGGGGCGTGAGGGGCTGCGGCCAGCAGCGCGAGGTAGGGGATCATCGGGACCCGGAAACGCGCGTGCGCCTGGTAGCCCGACGATCCGAGCACCAGGAACACTATGGCGAGCAGGCAATAGATAGCCACGGCATCTCGCCGGCGCAGTCCGGCCAGCGCGCCGCGGAGGGCAGCGCCATAGGTGACCAGCGTGATGATGATGCTCCATGTGAGCAAGAGCCACGCGGCTGAGCTGCGGGCAGGAGGCGGCTCAGGGTCTGCGACGGTCGATGTGCCGATGACGAGCCCACCCTCGGCCTGCGTGAGCGTGGTGACGATCGCGGGCGTTCCGGGGCGGAATGAGCGATCGCCCAGCAACGCTCGGCGCAGCGTCCATTCCCCGGGGCCGATCAGGGTCATGGACAGGCCCTCGAGCCAGGTGCGTGCGAAGGCAGCGGGGTGCCTTGAGATGCTCCTCGCCACGGCGGCCAGCGCACCGCGAGCGGTCAGGTTGCCCGTGTCGTAGGAGTTCAGGCTCTCCGTCTCGACACGGGCCGCAAGGTACTGCTCTCCGTACGCGGAATAGGCGAAGGAGACGCCGGTCTTCGAGATGCCCCAATAGCCGTGCTCGATCCCGTTGTGGAGCATCCAGATTCCGGGCAGCAGGATCGCGCCGGCCAACCAGGCGGCGAGCGGGCCGCGGAGCATTGCCGCGGCAGCCCGGCCACGGCACAGCGCGGCGGCCGCGCGGCCACCGAGCATTGCCGCGGTGAGCCGCCCGGATCCTAGGTGGCCGCTCGCCTCCGCAGGCTGATGCCTGGCGGCCAGCCACGCGCCCGCGCCGGCAAGCAGCAGCAGCAAACCGATCGGCCGAACGAGGATCGCCCCGCCGAGGGCCAGGCCCGCCGCGACATGGAACCCGCTTCTGCGCGAGCGACGAGCACGTACCGACAGCCACAGGGATAGGGCCAGCAAGAACGCGAAGAGGATCTCGCTCAGCACCTGGAAGGTCAGGACGAGCACCACGGGATTGCAGATCCACAGAGCCGCGGCGAACAAGGGTCTGGCGCGGCCCGGAGGATCGAAGGCGAGCCGAGCCGCGTCCACGAGCAATCCCGCTGTGCAGAGCGCCAGCACGCCCTGCAACGCCAGCAGCAGGCGCAAGGCGCCCATCCCCTTCCATGGCGCGGCTGCTGCAACAAAGAGCGGATAGCCGGGCGTGCGATGCAGCTCGGGCGCCCCGCTTGCCGTCTCCAATCCGAAGGGACCTCCCTCGGCGACCGTGCGAGCCATTCTCACGTAGGATGCGTCGCCTGAAGTGAAGGCTCGATCCGGATGGGCGAGGGACGCCATGCCGATCACGGCCATGGCGAGGATGCCCGCTGCCAGGACGGCTGCAGACGCCACTCGGGAATCACCAAACTGGAGCCGACCGATTTGCATCTGATGGTAACTGTCCGCGCAGTGTCGATTGTGCCGCCTGCTGGTGCCCGCGGGCGCACCTGGCGCCCCGACCGAGCTCAGCTCAGCCACCGAAGTCTACCATCTCTGCCCGTTGTGTCAAAGGACTGGAGTGGCGCGCCCTGCTCACCGGCCGTAACGCGCATTCACGCATCCATGTTGTTGATCGGCTCTGCGCAACGCACGTAGACTCCTCAGGCAGGAACGCAGCGGCCCATCCGAGAAGCGGGGTCTCCGGCGTCGCTGGAGGGGGATCGCACTCGATGACGCACTTGAACCCGTCGCCGGTAGGCTCGCGATGGTATAGCCTCGCGGCTCGAGGGGCGCAGCCCACGCTGGCTCTGGCCCTGGCCCTCGTGACGACGGCCTGCGCGGTATTGCCGGGTGTGCTCGACGGCAGGCGCGCGTGTGCTCCCGACAGTGACGGCTACCTCTGGCTGGGGCGCGAGATCGTCTTCCACGCGCGCTTCGCCAACCCTGACGGGACGCCGCATGCGAATTGGCCGCCGGTGTATCCGTTACTGATCGGGCTGGCCCAGGCGATCGCCACCGGCCTCGGCGTGCGCGGGCCCGCCGCGGACGCGTGCGAGTGCCGTGGGACGCCTCCGGCAGTTCGCCTGATCGTCCTCATCATGCAATGTGGCCTCTTTCTATGGTCCGTCCGCAGCCTGTACGGATTATCCCTGCGAGCGGGGATTGGCCATCTGCGAGCGCGAGCCGTGGCGACGATCTATGCGCTGTCGCCGCTCCCGGTGATCTATGCCGGCCGGGTGCTCTCGGAGACGATGTTCGTCGCGCTCATCCTGGCAGGAGCGAATCGGCTCTTCCTCGGCGTCCAGCGTCGGGATGCCGGCGATGCTCGCTGGTGGCACGCGGCGGTAGGCGCCGGCATCCTTTTCGGCCTGTCGGCGCTGACGAGGGCCGCGCTCGCGCCGTGGATTCTCCTGTGGCCCCTCATCTGGCTGCTGGCCGCGAAGCGCCGCGCCGTCGTGATGGTTGGTGGTCTCTCGCTGCTCCTTGCAATCGCTCCTTGGTTGATCAGAAACCACCAATGCTTCGGTGTGGTGGCCCTGAACCCCGCCACGGGGACGGTAGACTACCTGGGCGGATTGGCAAGTTCCAGGGACGAGTACAGTGCGGCTGTGGCCGATGCCCGGGCCAAGACCGCTATCCCCAACGCCTTCATCGAGGGTCGCGTGCGGGCGGGCGTGGTCGCGCGGCTGATCGCCACTCACCCTTGGCGATTCGTGGGGCGTGCGGCCGAGAGCTTCCCGATGCTGTGGGCGCCGCCCGTCACGGATCTGCTGAAGACGGCCGGGTTGTGGCGCGATTCACCGGGAACGCTCGCAGAGCTTGCGCATCAGGGCCCGGCAGAGGCCGTACGCATCGGTTGGGATCGCCTCCGCGTGAACGCTGCTGAATCCGGGCAGCCCGGCGCGGTCCTGTGGCCCGTTCTGATCGCAGTGGGGCTGATCTCAGTCGCGGACCTGATCGTGACAGTCTGCGGGCTCGCCGGATTGTTCATACTTCTGATCGCGCCGAGTGACGGACGTGGCGCCAGGCCCGTCGCCACGGGGCGGCGCCTGCCAGTCTGGTTCCCGCGGCCCACACGGCTCACCTGGGTGATCTTGGGCACGCTGGTGCTGGTGCTCATCATCGGACCCTTGGGCATCTACCATCCGAGATTCCGCGTGCCCCTTTCACCCGCGCTGGCGTTCCTGGCCGAGCCGCTGATCTCCGCCGGATGGCGGGGGGTGAGCGCGCGAGGCCGTCCTCGCGGCGGGTCATAGGATGCTTGCCGCTCTGGACGGAGCGCACCTGGGGCGGCCATGCCGGCGTCGAGAGGGTGCGCCTGGTGACACGCGGAGCGGGTGGGCCAATCCCCTTGCTTCCAGAGATGAACCGTTGCAGGTTCCGACAAGACCGCGGCCGAGTCAGGAGTGACCACGTCGGTACCGCGCCAAGGCGGGGCTGGTTGAGCTGCCGCAGTAACCCGAGGCGCGCACACCAACGCAGGGAGAAGCCACGATGGCCATCGTCCCAAAGAAACACAGGGCCCTTGGCGCCAGCCTGCTCTTTGCCCTCCTGCCCGGCCTGGCCGTCGCCTCCTCGCCAGCCCAGCGAGCCATCCAGGCGCCAGGCCCTTCCACGATTTCCGGCCTCGACTCCCTCGCCGCCGCGACGCTCCTGCGCGCGCTCGATTACCTCGACATCTCCCGGGCCGAGCTCGGCTTCGACAAGCTCTACGCCGAGGACGACACCTTCCGCCTGCCGCTCATCGAGGAGATCCTGAACGATCCTTTGCGCCTGCCCGGCTGGCAAGCCGAGACGGTCGGGCGCCTGCGGCTGGCGGTGAACGACCCGGCCGCGCTGGCCGGCGAGCTGGCGCGCCTGATCGACGCCGCCGACGACCGCGGCCTGCCGCCCGGGCCATGGCCGGGCCGCGAAGGAGCCCGGCCGGCGCTGCAGCGCGTCTACGCCGAGGGCCTCGACCTCGAGCAACGCTTCGAGGCCTTCCTGGCCTCCGCGCGCGCCGCGGAGCAGGACCTCGCGCAGGCCTTCCGCCGGCTCACCGAAGCCGACCGCCAGCACCTGCTCATCGCGGCGCCGGCGGCCTGGGCCAACGGGGAGGAGCCGGCCGAGAAGGCGCGCAAGGGGAGGTTGCACTTCGAGCTCGGCGCGCTGGCCGACACGACGATCGAGGCCGACGAGGACCTGCTCCTCGATCTGGCCGTCAAGCTCGACCGCGCGGCGCTCACGCGGGCCACGCGCCAGTTCCTGAACGGCCTGGTTCTTCTCGCCGCGGGCGCCCGCGAGATCGAGCTTCCGCGCGCCACGATCGGGCTCGACGGCGTGACGGGGCCGGTCACGATGACGGCCGAAACCCCGTGGGGCCTCTTCGTCGTCGGCGGCCCGGGGCCCAACATCTACGAAAGCTCGGCGCTCGATCGCATCGCCTTCCTGGTCGAGCCCGGCGGCGATGACGTCTATCGCGGCCGGGTGGCGTCCGCCGTGGGCACGCTGCTGCGCCCGCTCTCGGCCGTTGTGGACCTCGCGGGCAACGATCTCTACGAGGCGCGCGATCGATCCTACGCCATCGGCGGCGCGGTGCTCGGCATCGCGGCGCTGCTGGACCTGGCGGGCGACGACACCTATCGCGGCGAGGACGGAAGCTGCGGCGCGGGCTTCTTCGGCGCCGGCCTGCTCTACGACGGCGCGGGCGCGGACATCTTCGAGGGCCGCAACCTGTCGCAGGGCGCCGGAGCCTTCGGCCTCGGCGTGCTCATCTCCGACTGCGCCCCGCAGGCGCCGCCGGGCCTCGAGATCGAGCCCGACCGTGCGTTCGAGGCCGGGCTGATCGCGGTGCCGGGCACGGGCGCGCGCCCGATCCGCTACGACGAGAACGACACCTACCTCTGCGCGCGCCAATCGCAGGGCTTCGCGTCGACCTTCGGCGTGGGGCTCCTCTACGACCGCGAGGGGAACGACACGTATCGGTCGGGCGGACGCTACCTGCATGCGCCCTTGCTGCCGCATGACTTCCAGTCGCTGTCGCAGGGCTTCTCGATCGGCTTTCGCCCGCGCGCCGCGGGCGGCGTGGGGATCCTGATCGACGAGGCGGGCAACGACTACTACGACGCCGAGGTCTACGCCCAGGGCGCGGCCTACTGGTACTCGCTGGGCCTGCTCTTCGACGGCGGCGGCAACGACCGCTACCTCGAGACGCAGTACGGCCAGGGCGCCGGCATCCACCTGGCGATCGGCTCGCTGTGGGATCGGGGCGGCGACGATCACTACATCTCCAAGAACGGCGTGACGCAGGGCACCGCGCACGACTTGTCCGTCGGCCTGCTGCTCGACGAGAGCGGCCGCGACTACTACATGGTCGACGCCGCGCACGGCTTCAGCATCACGAACTCCGCCGCCATCTTCATCGATGCGCTGGGCGACGACTTCTACGCGACCTACGGCGGAGGCCAGGGCAGCCTCACGTGGGCGCGCGGGTTCTGCGGCGCCGGCATCTTCCTCGATCTCGAGGGGCGTGACACCTACCCGGCGAACTCGCCCGGCAAGGACGGGGCCGTGTGGAGCCAGCAGGCGTACGGCGTGGGGATCGATCTCGACCGCGACGTGGTCTTTCCCGGCGAGGTCGTGCCGGAGGTGGTGCTCACCGCGCAAGACTCGGTTCGCACGGTCGAGGAGCTGTTCAAGACCGCGTCGATCTGGGAAGTGGGCAGCGCGCGCGAGAAGGTCGCCCGCGCGCGCAAGGCGCTCGTCGCCAAGGGCGTCCCGGCGGTCGACTACGTGATCGCCGGCAAGCTGGCCACGCGCGACGGGCTCGAGTACCGCGCCATCGAGGACTTGTCGAAGGCGTACCCCGATTCCTTCGCCGCGCGCGTCCTGCCGCTGCTCGCCTCGCCCGACGAGTGGGTGCAGCGCAATGTGATCCGCCTGCTCGGGGACCTGAAGCGCGCCGAGGCTCGCGCGCCGATGGAGGCGATGCTGCGCGATCGCCGGCACGAGCGGCGCTGGACGCAGCTCATCGGGGCGCTCGGAGCGATCAAGAGCCCT
>CAZRWW010000147.1:3787-7586 GCA_964603725.1 uncultured bacterium | reverse complement strand
GCAGGCGTGGGGGGCGATCGCCGCGCGCGTTGCCGACCGGGACCGCGTTGCGCTGGCCCGACAGGTCTGCGCGGCGGCGCTGGACAATGATTTCGGCATTCGGGACCGGATCGTCCGCGACTTCGCCGGCGCGCTCGCCCAGGAGGGGCTCCTGGAACTGAGGCGCGCACTGCGGGAGCAGATGGAGAATCTGCCGCTTCCGCGCCACGAGAAGAACGAGCCGATCCTACACGGCCTGCGGCGGGAGACGGAGGAAGAGAGGATCGCCCGCCACAAGGAGTACGACCGGCGAAGCATCCTGAGCCTGCTGCAGGATGTGGCGGATGCCCGCGGCGACGTGGATGAGTACATCGCCGTGTGCACCGAGAGCGGTCACGCGGAGATCCATACGTTCCACATCGCCCGGCGCCTCCTGGACGCGGGACGCGCGTCTGAAGCGTTGCGCTACGTGGAGGCGAAGAGCGCCGGCGGTCGATCGACCTTCGGCGCCGACGATCCGGTCACGCTCCACGTGGACATCCTGGTGGCGCTGGATCGCCGTGGCGATGCGGCGCGCCGGGCGTGGGATGCCTTCGGGCAGACGTTACGCCGGGACTACCTGGAGCGCGTCCTCGCGCTGGTGCCGGCGGAGGAGATCGACTCCTATCGTACTCAGGCAGTAGCCCTGGCCGAGAAGTTCCGGGAGGTCCACTGCGCGCTGAGCTTCCTTCTGGATCAGGACAAAGTGGCCAGGGCTGCAACCCTCATCGATCGTCGCGTCGACGAGTTGTACGGCGGCGCTTACACGACGCTTCTGCCGGTGGCGGAGCGCCTCAGCGAGGAGTACCCGCGACAGGCCTGGGATCTCTATCGGCTACTGCTCGAAGACATCCTCAAGCGGGCGTACAGCCGAGCTTACGGACATGCCGCACGCTATCTGCGGGCCATGTCCAACCTGGCAGCGCGTGGGGGATTCGCGGGAGAACAGGCCGACTTCGAGGCGCGCCTGCGGGCGGCCCACGGGCGCAAGAAGTCGTTCTGGGAGCTGGCGACGGGCGGGGGGTGAGGGGCCTGAGAGCCACCGCCGGCCACTGGGAGTGGTGGCGCTATCCGTACGCCCGCTCCATCCACCCACCCCCAAACACCGCCTGGCTCCCGTCGCGCGCGAGCCGCAGTCGGTACTCGCCGGCCGGTCCCCGAGGTTGACGGCCAGATCGAACACCTTGATGGCGATCGCCTCGGGTAGCCGCTCGTATCCGCGGCCTTGCCAGTAGCGCTCCCAGTAGATCTCGATCGCCTGCGCTCGGGTGAGCGTCCGGACGTCGAGGTCGGGATTCCACCGCTGGGCGATCCCGAACTTAGTCAAACCGCCGCGGTCCGCGGGGTGGTCCGTCGATGTATCGCCTTCGTGCTCGAGGACGACCTCGATCGCACGGTCGAACAGTTCTCGGCTCTTCATCGCTCTCCTCCTCCGTTGCCTCCTCCGTTGCCTCCTCCGTTCCATCCTTCCGACACGCCACGGCCATTCCTCCATCCGACACGCCATAGCCATTTCTACTTCTTCACCGCTTCCATCCATCCGACACGCCATGGTCGTTTCTACTTCTTCGCCGCCTCCACCAGCACCGGCAGCACCTTCTCCGCCGAGCGGCCGATCACGTAGCCGCCGAGGCCAAGCTGGACGATGTCCCACAGTTTCAGCGCCTCGGCCTCGCCGAGGTTGGGGGCGCACCAACCCAACCAGCGGGTCACGATGAGCGCCACGAAGACGAGCATGGTGATCGGGCGCCAGGCGCGCTGAAGCCAGCTCTGGCCCTGCGCTTCGGCCCGCACGACGTCGGCCGCCGCCTTCTCGATCTCGGCGGTGCGCTCGAGCACCGCGCTCTGGAGCGCCTGCTGCAGCTCGATCCGCTTCAGTTCATGCGCCGGGTCGGGGAACACGCGCTCGGCCACCGTACCGGCGATCTTGCCCAGGATTCCGAGGATTGTACCGAACATGGCTCATCCCTCCTCTCTGTCTTCGGGCCGTATTGCGTCGGCCCGGCCTTCTCGTGCATCATCGTCTGCGACATCGCGGTCCCGGCCACTCCAGGGCGCCGCGGGGCGCCAGCAAAGACGTCCGATCCGCACCCACACACCGGAGGACAGATGTCCGAACCGTTCCCGCGCGAGCCGGACCTGGAACTGGATGAATCGCAGTACCCGCCCGACCTGCGCCTGCCGGATCGCGAGAGCACGGTGGATGTCGTCGCGGGGATTCGGCTGGGCGATCCGGCGGCGGACCGGGCCTTCGTCGATCGGTTCGTGCCCATCCTGAGGCGCAGAGCCCACCACCGGCTCTCGCAGCGGGCGCGCCGCGTCTGTGATACCGAGGACATCGTGCAGAGCGCCCTGTACGACTTCCTGAAGCACCTTTCACGGTTGCGGCTTGAGCATTCGGGAGTCGTGGAGGCCTGTCTGCACACGATGCTCATGCGCGAGCTGGCCCAGGCCGAACGGCAGGCCTGGAATGGCGCGGAGCTCGACGAAGCGGAGGACCTGGAGCAGGTGCCCGACCCCGCCCCCCTTCCCAGCTCGGCCTACGCGCGCAAGATCGAAGAAGCGATGAGGAGCGCCGCACTCAAGACCCTGGAGGGGCGGGAGCGCCGAGCGGTCGAGCTCAGGCTCGAGGGCAAGAAACCCCGGGAGATCGCCCTCGAGCTGGGTATGGACGAGGGCAACACGTCCCGGACCTTCATCCGCCGGGCCTTTCACAAGTTCCAGGAGGCCTACGCCCGGCTCGAGAATCCCAGCGGGAAGAATCCATAGAGCGGGCGGTCCCCGTGGGCGCGGGACCGCCCGCCCGTGGTGCACTACGCCGCCAGTGCGGGTTCGACAACGGTGGTGATGACCGCCTGCGGGACCGCGGGAGAGGCCCCGCTCGACTCGGGGACCTCCTGCGGCGCCGGTGCCGGCCGACGCTCATGGCGGAAGTAGGTCATCGCGAGGGCCGGATCACCCACGATCTGGACGACCTGGCAGAAGAGCCCGTAGTAGCGCCGGCAGAAGGTGACCTTCGCAGCCTGAATGACCGACCAGGCGTCCCTCCGCGCGCGCAGCGAGACGGCATAGTCCACCAGCGCGGCGTCCAGCGCCTCGATGGCCGCCCGGAGAACTTCCGTGGCCGGCCCGAGCTCGGGCACCGCGTACTCGGTCATCTTGGTCAGGATGCTGCGAGCGCTCTGGAGCTCCTCGTGCACGCTGGTGCTGATGGCGCCGGACAGACCGCGGGGGAAGATCGCCCGGTAGTACCTGGACGACCGGCGGTTGTGCACCCAGCCCAGCACCGCGGTGCGGGCGTTGCGCAGGGCCGCGTCGAGCTGGTACTTGCGAGTGTCGCGCGCCGAGGCCGAGGACATGTTCGCCCGCGCCACGGACCGGAAGTTGTCGTGAGACTGGTCGAGATCGCTGTTCATGCTGCGCGCTTCCGCGGCGACCGCCGCCAGATCCGGGTTCCCATCGAGCCGGGTGACCGCGTACCAACCGTACCCGTCCACCAACGTCTCGACGCTTGAAGTGGGGCTGAGCTGGTTCATAGGATTGCCCTCCTTTGTAAAAGAGCCGCCAACGAGTCGGCCCCGGGGGATCCGGGGCCTTCTTGAGGCCCCGCTTGGGGCCTCACCTTTAACGTGGCGAAAAGAGTCAAAACGGGACAAAGAATCTTCGGCCGGGTCGTCTTTTCTTGCCGCACCGCCACCCAGGCCGCGGGCGCGGCCTTGCCGGGGGAAAAGGCCATTTGGGAAATGCGAAACCGCGGCCAGAATCTTCCAACCCCGGTCCG
>CAZRWW010000147.1:0-3777 GCA_964603725.1 uncultured bacterium | reverse complement strand
TTTTTGGGGGTTTGTTTGGGGTGGGTTTTTGGGGCCATTTAAGCAAATGCCGGGGGTGGTACATGTTCCCGCGGTCTCCGGTGGGAAATCCCGGGGGACGCACCAGATCCGTTGCACGCCCTGCGGGAAATCGCGAATGGGCGCGGGAGATTTCTGGACGCCGCCAGGGAATCCTGGGGGGCGCCCAGGATTATTTGGACACCATTCTGCAAATCACAAATGGGCGCGCGAAGTTTCTGGACCGCACCAGGAAATGCCGAGGCTTGCGCAACTTTCGCGGAACGCGGCCCAGGACTTCCGGGCGGGCGCACGGTTCCGCTGCCCACCGTTCACGAAATCGCGAACGGCGGCCTGAGTTCTCGCCGGCGCTACAGCAAAACGCCGGCGAGCGTGCAAAGTCGTCGGCACCCCCTCACGAGATCGCGAACGGCGGCCAGAACTTCCTCCGACGCTACTGGCAAATCCTTGGAGACGCCCAGGTTTTGCCGCGCGCAGCTCTGCAAATCCAGAATGACCCTGGAGAAGAACGAAACCCCGCTCTGCAGTCCGTGAACCTCCTTGCCGCCGCCACCGGCCGCTGGTACGGTCTGCAACGCGCAACTTGAGTGGTGCTTAGGGCGGTTCTGACCCTGGGGAAGCCATGGACCCCGACGAGTCCTGCGACGTTCGAAGCCTATCGGCGCCCCCCGGGGAATCCAGTTCCCACGACGGAAGCTCTCGCCCGGACCTCGCCGAGGACAATCTTGCTGGCAGATCCCCCGGCGGCACGCTGAAAACTCCCTGTGAATGGGGCGAGCTTCTGGTCCTGGAGTGGATGGCCTCCGGGGCCTTTGCGGATGTCTACCTGGCCCGCGAGAAGGCGCTCGATCGGCTGGTGGCGCTCAAGATCTATCGTACCCAGCCCGGTGTGGGCGGGAGGCTTCTGACACGCGCTCCGGGAACCGTCCTGGAAGAGGCGATCCTGATGGCCCGCGTGACCGACCCGAACGTCGTCCGCGTGTACGGGGCCCGAAAGCTGGGCGGACAGGTCGGGATGTGGATGGAGCTGGTCCGGGGACGCACCTTGCAGGAGATGCTCGAGGCGCAAGGAACCTTTGCCGCCGACGAGGCGCGCCTGGTCGGCCGAAAGGTTTGCGGGGCGCTCGTGGCGGTGCACAAGGCCGGTCTGCTCCATCGCGATGTCAAAGCGAGCAACATCATGCGGGAGGAGGGCGGTCGCTACCTGCTGATGGACTTCGGCGTGGGTGCGGAGGTGCAGGCAGACGGCGACGTGCGGGGAATCTCGGGCACCCCGGCGTATATGGCTCCGGAGATCCTGCGCGATGGGGTCGCGACCGTCGCATCCGATCTCTACAGCCTGGGAGTGCTCCTCTTCCATCTCGTAACGTGATGCTTTCCCGGTGATCCTGTGCCGGCCGTGGGGAAAACGGGCGCCCGTGTGGCGGCGCCCCTGCCGGGGGCTTCTTTCCGCTTGCAGGACTATCGCGCGGATCTGCCGGCGGATTTCATTGCGGTCATCGAGAAGGCGATCGATCCCGACCCGCTGCAGCGATTCAGGACCGCGGGCGCGATGCTGCATGCGCTGGACGGGTTATCGCCGTCGGCCAAGGTGCTGCGCAGGCTGGCGGCCCAGAATCTGATGGGTCAGAGCCGCCCATCGGTCATGTCCCGGCTGCTGGGCACCGTGATCATCCTGGTCCTGGCGCTCGCCGGAGTGTGGCTGCTCGTCTGGATCGGGCGGCAGATTCTGAGGATGGTGCTGGGGCAGTAGGGGGGGATGCCGGATAGGGCCGCTTCCTTCCACAAGGCCGCCGGACCGGCCAAGGCGTCTAGGCTCGTCCGGACGCTCGCGGTGGCGGCCGCGCGCAACTCGGCGTTCAGGCCAAGCGCTCGCTGACCGTCGGCAGCGAACCGCTCTCGTTCACGCGATCGTCCAGGGGCCGGGTGCCGTCCACCGGGACCGGAATTCCCGTCCATCGTGAAGCGCCTGGACCACCGGTCCGAGGAAGACGGCAAGTTCCGCCACCACGTCCGCCATATCGCCTGGCACTCCTTGGAGCCGGTTCGTCCGCAGGAAACCCCGCCACTGCGTGACCTTTGACGCATCAGCGGCGAATGCGCCCGTCAACGCCACCGGGAGTGGATCCATGGCCTGGTCGCGCCGGGAAAACGTCGCGCGGATGGCCTCGGCAAGCACGCTGCCGTCGAAGTCGAATTGCCGCGACAGGACCCAGATGTCGAAGTAGTCCCTCATTCGGCTGTTGAGGAGCCCCCTACGGACCATGGTATGGAGCTTCTCGGCGATCACGCTCTCCTTCGTGTAGGTCCGCATCCGCGGAGCAGGCAGGTCCAACATGACGGGATAGTCCACCGTCACCGGGCTGGGCACGACGGCGTCGCCGAACCCCACGTCGATCTGCATGGCGATCCGGGCCACACCCAGTTGCCCATGGAAGCGGACGCGAACGCCGGGGTACTCGGCCGCCTCCGCGATTCGCTCCCCTACGACGCTGTCCGCGTCGAACACTAGGCCGTCCGGCTCGACCTCCTGGCGGCAGATCTCCTTGACGATCGTAATGAGGCGATCGACGTCGTTGGCCACGCGGCCCAGGAGGTCGATGTCCCGCGTGGGGCGCGTGACGGAGATCTCCTGGATGCGCGGGCCTCGTTGAGCAGGCGCTGCCGCACCGAGGCAGCCACGTCTCTCAGCTCCCTGCGTTTCACAGGAGGGCCTCGACATAGGGGCGCATGACCTTCTCGACGCGGCACAGACGGGCGAAACGCATGAGTTCCTGAGGCCGCCCGGGTTTCTTCTGGAGGTACAGCCGGAGCGCCTCCAAAGCCACTTCCAGTCCGAGTTTGTTCCGGTACTTGAAGCAGTCGGCGATCGTCTTCGCCGGCGAGTAGACACGCAGGGCGATTCCGTCCAGCTTCCTGGTTTCGATCCCGTTCGTGAAGGCTTCGCCTGTGAACCAGAACACCCGAACAGGCGGATAGCCCAGACGCGGCGGCCGTGCGCCGCGCCGGACTGCGAGGTAGACCTCGTGCGGAATCTGGGTCGTGATCTCGTGCACCGCCAGCGCCGAAAGCAGACAGAGGACGCCCTCCGGAACCTGGAGACCGACGGAGACCAGGTCAGGGTTCCCCAGCGGCGGGAGATCGGACAGCCGGTAGAGGCCGCGACCAAGCCGCTCCAGAACGCCGGAGTCCCTCATCGCGTAGAGCACGCGCGGGTGCACTCCCAGCCGGAGCGCCTCCGCCGTCCGCAGCACTCCTCCGTGCTTGCGAAAGACGGCTTCCGCCTCGGTGAATGGGCCGCGCTTCGTCGATTCGCGCTTCTTCCTCATGGATAGATCCGCCAGCGTTTGTCCATATGTGCTGACAACATTATCCGGATTGCCAGTCGCGGTCAAACCCCAAGATTCCATGTCGAGGCGCGGGCTCATCAGGGGCGCGTCGCACCACACGCTTGGCGTAGTGCCCACCGGCGCAGGGAGTCAGGCGGCCGCCCGTGCCGGGGGGCCGATTGCAGGGTTTGGGTCCGGCCAGGCTTCCTTCGGGGGGATGCGGCAGCTCCACACTCCCTGACCGCAGTTCGATGGGTGCAGCATCAACTATGAAGAGACTGCCCTCGTCTCGCCAGTTTGCGCGTCGATTTCGAGAAGCGTCGATCCTTCCAGAATGCGCACCGAGAAGTCGGAGGCCGCCTCGATCCACCGAGGCTTCGTTCCGCACGTCCGGAGTTTGGGTCCTCGGACGACCTGGACGGGTTGAGTC
>CAZRWW010000146.1:0-7721 GCA_964603725.1 uncultured bacterium | reverse complement strand
GTCCGAGCCGGCCGTCGACCGTGACCCGGACACCGCAGGCCCGCAGGGCTCGCTGGAGACAGAGAACCGCCGTCCGGTCCCCGAGGTTGACGGCCAGGTCGAAGACCTTGACAGGTTCACCAGTCGGAGGCGAACTGCCACCTAACGCAGGCGCGCGAGACGCTGCTCCGCGTCGGCCATCGCTTCCGGACGCGAAAGGGAATGGCACACCTTCGATGCGGCGCAGCCCTTTTCCCGGCCCTGGGCGGCTACGTCGTACCAATTGAGGTTCTTCACGTTGACATACCTCTGGAAATAGTCCACGGCCTTCGCACTGTGCCCCATCTGATCGTGAACTTGGCCCAGACGGTAGAAGCACTTGTAGTATCCTGGATCTCCTTTGAGGCTCAGCTCGTAAGCTCCCAGGGCCGCCGCTAGGTCGCCCTTGCGTAGATAGATATCGCCAAGCTTGTATGAGTAGAATGGGCCAAGGTTGTCAGAGAGAGGAATCGCAAGCCCTGTGGCGTGAGTGCCATCTAGCCCGCCTCTGGGACCTGAGGAGGTGGAATCGGGGGGGACACACAGCGCAACCAAGCGATGCATGTAGCGCAAGGCCTCTTCGCAGTCCGCCTCCTTGTCCGGAGAGTCCCGCCACACATAGGTGTCGACAAGTACCTGTAGAAGTGCGTTGTTCTCTGGGTAGAACCGCAGAACAACATCCAGGAGTTTCTGGGCCTCCTCATCTTTGTTGAGGGACAAGAAGGTCACCGCCAGCCAGAATCTCATCATTTCATCCGAAGGATCATCCTCCAGCAGCCTATGGTACCTGTCGACTACTTCCGTCCCGCTCATGCCGAGCATGCCATAGCTGCTGTTCAGGAACAGGTGCTCGAAATAGCCCCGATATCCTGAACGAATGGCAGATTCGCAGGTCTGAGCGGATTCGCGGTAGCGCCCCAGGAAGAACTCGGCCGCATACTTGTAGTTCATGCTGACATAGTCTGCTCGCCGCAACGCGAGCATCTGATCCGCGACGGCCAACAACTGCGAGAAGTCCTGCGTTACGCTTGCCTTGGTTGCATCATAGAGCAGCTTCTCATAGTCAGAGAGCCCGTCCAGAACCTCAAACTCCACGATGCCCTCATTCCCAGCCCGGAGTGCGGCAAGGTGCTGCTTCGCCAAGAAGAAGTCCGGATCGAGTGCGAGAGCCTCTCCGTACAGCTCTCCTGCCTGGATGAAGTACCCCTGGGCCTCAAGTTCTCTAGCCTGGTAGAAGAGCACGACGGCCTGCTGGGAGTTGCTCGTGATGTCGCCGAACGGGCGGTCCTCCTCCGAGGCGAGCTGCTTAGGCGATAGCAGGGCGTTGCGCACTCTGGCGGCCAGCGGGTCGATCATCCGCACCAGGCTGTCTTCCCCCTCTACCTCCTCGCTCCCGGTCGACACCGTCTGCCCTTGACGCACGTCCAGCACCTCAAGGTCCGCCCTGAGCGTGTTGCCGGCACGGAAGCAGGAAAGCACCACCACGTGCGACAGGTTGGCAGAACGGGCGATACCGCGCAGTTCACTGCTAGTGAATTCGGACGCACTTTCCAGCCTCTGGTTCTTCAGAATGTTCTGTAAGGCGGTCGAAGCCAACACCCGCAGGTGGGCCGACTCCCCTAGGTCGGTCGTCAACATCCGCGCTACCAGCTTAGCCAGGAGCGCGCTGTCCGCATCGCCCAGCAGACTCGCCAGCGGCAGCACCGCCAGCGCCGGACTCGTCGCGCCCGCGTCTTCCACCGACAGCCGCTGGAAGACGTAGCCGGCCGCCACGGCCACCACAACCATCACCACCGTCGCCGCCCACGCCCGCCGCCGCCGCGCCCGGCGGCTCAGCACCCGCTGCCCCCGCGCCAGAGCGGCCGATGTCTCCAGCAGCCGTTGCACCTCGGCCAGCTCCTCGGCCAGCTCCGCGGCGCTCCCATAGCGGTCCACTGCCCGCTTCTCCAGCGCCCGGATCGTGATCTGCTCCAACCGCCGCGGCACGTCCGGCCGCTGCTTGGTGATCGGCGGCGGATCCTCCTGCAGAATGGCCCGATACAGCTGGTCCGGTCGCGCCCCCCGAAACGGATGCTGCCCGGTCAGCATCTCGTAGAGCACCATCCCGGCGGCATAGATGTCCGAGCGCGCATCCACCGCCTCACCCCGCAGCTGCTCAGGCGCCATGTAGGGCGGTGTCCCCGCCAAGCCCCGACTCTCGGTCAGCTTCACCGTCGTGGCCGAGTCGGTCACCGGCTCGATCAGCCTGGCCAGGCCGAAGTCCAAGATCTTCAGCCGCCCATCGGGCGTCAGGCGCACGTTGCCCGGCTTCAAGTCCCGATGGATGAGCCCCTGGGCGTGCGCCGCGGCCAGCCCCTCGGCTAATTGCCGACCCAGACGGGCGACCTCCTGCTCCGCCATCGGGCCCGAGTGCAGCTTCACGTCCAGCGGCTCGCCGGCGACGTACTCCATCACCAGGAAGTCCACGCCTGCCTGCGTGTCGAAGTCAAAGATGGTGGCGATGTTCGGATGGTTCAGCTTCGAGAGCGCGAGCGCTTCCTTCCGAAAGCGACGGCGGGCGGTCTCGTCGGTGAGGGTGCCCGCGCGCAGGACCTTGAGCGCCACGTCCCGCTCCAGGCGCTCATCGCGCGCTCGGTAGACCTCGCCCATGCCCCCGGCGCCAATCTTCTCCACAATGCGGTAGCGGCCCAACATCTGGCCGACCAGGGAATCGCGGTGGGGGGATGCGGTCATCCTCGCCTCCTATCCGGACCGCCGTCGTAATGCGCAGCCCGGCGGGTCCGCGGAAGATCCGGGCGCTCATCCCGATGAGAGGTCTCACCTTCGACAGACGGAGGATACCAGGCGGGCGAATGAGGGGCAACGCGGGGCTAGACCCTTCGGTGTTGCGGCTAGACAGCCCGGGTCCAGCCAATTAGGATCACTCCACGCGTCGACTCTGGAGAGAGTGCCTGAGCCTCGGCTGTCCACGGCACGGGAGGCTGAACCTGCAGAGGAGGGGCCAATACCGTGAGCGCTCGGTCATACCCCCGCTTCGACATCATGATGGGTCTAGCGCTGGTGCGTGCGGCGATGTTCCCGCTTCTTTCCACGGTAGCACTGACGGCTTTGCTGGGTGGCCAGGCAGAAGCTCAGGTGGTCGACGGGGCGCTGCAGGGAACCGTGGTCTCCTGCGAAGGCACCCCCGAGCCGCAGGTGGTGGTCACCCTATGGGGTCCCAACCTTCAGGGGCCCCGCGTGACGTTTACGGATCGCCACGGGTTCTATCAGTTCCTCACCGTACCGCCAGGGGTCTACCAGATTCACTTGTCCCGCGTTGGCCTGCAGTCAGCGGAAGTCCAGCAGATCGATGTCGAATTGGGTCGTACGACTGCGATTCCGCCTTTGACCATGGACGTGCGAGCGACAACGATGGAACCGATGATTGTACGGGCACCTAGGTTAACAGTGCATCCCGGTCACACTGGCTCGGGGGGTACGCTCAAGACGAAGGAGTACGCATCGCTTCCGATGGATCGCGACTACAAGTCGATGATCATCGTTCTCCCTCAGACGGTCAGAAGCTATCGGGGGGATCCGGTGAACGTGGGCGGAAGCACAGGACTGGAGAACCAGTATTACATCGACGGCGTGAACGTGACCGACTCCAAATTCGCCAACCGGGCGACCAGCCTTCCCTACAACTTCATCCGGGCCGTCGAAGTCAAGACGGGTGGGTACGAAGCGCGATTCGGTCGGGCGCTGGGCGCGGTAGTGAACGCGGTAACCTATTCGGGGACCAACGACTTCGAGATGAACGCCTTCGGTTTTGTGCAGCCCGGCGAGCTGACCATGGATGCCAAGATGGCTGAGGCCGTCACTGCCCAGAAGCCAACGAGCTATGACTGGGGTGTGCGCCTGGGCGGCCCGCTGGTACGAGACCGCCTGTGGTACTCGGCCGCGGTGAATCCGCGGACTGACCGTATCGAAAAACAGATCACGGGACACAGCTCCTATGTCGACCGGACGTGCGCCGTGAGGTATGCGAGCAAGTTGACCTGGAAGATGGACCCGAAAGTGGACCTGGAAATGTCCGTCTTCGGGGATCCCGCTGCCCGGGATCAAGTCGATGCACCCCTCAGTGGAATCACGACGGTCACGAACCCGGATTGTCTGCTCGGGGAGGTGAAAACGGGCGGCACGAGCGCCTCACTCCGCGCCACGGCGAAGCCAAGTGCGGGCGTCGTGCTGCAGGTTTCGGCGGCGCGTCAGTGGGATCGGTTCTCTGACCTGCCGGCCACAGCCTTGGGGCGATCAGAGTTGAGGTACGTCGACTACACGACGGGGTCGTGCGGGGGTGGTCGCAGCACGCGCTGGGAGGAAGAGCGTGGGCGAACGAGCCTATCCGCGGAGAGCGCGCTGCGGTTGCCGGGGCATATGGTGGTGGCAGGCGTCGACTACGAGGATGCGGTTCTCACCAGCAAGCTCAATGATGTCACGATCTGGCATCAGGAAACTGAACGCTACATGGTAGGTCAGTGGCTGGCGGAGGGTACTTTCCACAATCGCTCTCCCGCTGTGTACCTACAGGACAGCTGGAGGATCAACGACCAGGTAACGCTGACTCCGGGGATCCGATGGTCGGGGCAGTACCTCGTTGGCGCGAGCGGGCGTACTGCCGTGCGGATCACGGATGAGTGGCAGCCCCGCGTCGGATTCAACTGGCAGTTGGGTCGAGATGCCAGGCAGCAGGTCTTCGGCACTTATGGTCGGTTCTATTTGACCCTGCCGACCAGCATCGCCAGCATGTGGTTCGTGGACTTCTCCGAGATCCTCAGCTACTACTCCATCGATCCTCGCCTGCCAGGAGCGGTTCCGGACTCGGTGTTCGATGTCACCACGTACGAAGCCGACTGGGCGAAGCAGATCCCAGGCTTGCAGGCGGAGAATTTCGACGAGTTCACCCTTGGCTATGAACGACTTCTCGGCGAGAGCACCCGGCTAACGGTCCGCGGCATGCGCCGAGACCTTCGCTCGAGCTTCCAGTGGGGAGTCGATGTGTCCCAAGATCCCTGGCTTATTGTCTTGGGGACGCCTGGAAAGGGGGAGTTCAGCTTCCTGCCCCAACCCAAGAGGGAGTACACGGCCCTCGAGATTTCTGCCGAGGGGTCGTGGCGCTCGTGGCGGTATCGGGGGTCCTACGTGCTGTCTCGAACATGGGGGAACTACCCCGGGCTCTACAATTCCGACTTCAGCCTGGAGAACCCAGGGCAGATCTCGACTTTGTACATGCCCCACCAGGCAAGGAACAGCACGGGTTTCTTGCCCAACGATCACCCGCATGTCTTCAAGCTGAACGGCAGCTACACCTCACGCTTCGGGGTGACGGTAGGGGCAATCGTAACGTGTGAATCGGGCTCGCCCATCAACGATTTTGCCGCGGGTCCTTTTATGGGGCCTCTCACCCCATCATTCCTGGTTCCCCGAGGAACGGCGGGTCGAACGCCAACGTTATGGGATCTCAACCTTCGCCTGATCTACGATCTGCCCGTTCGCGGACCGCGGGCGCAGATCCTGCTGGACATACTCCACGTCGGCAGCCCGCGTCGCACCACCAGGGTGGACGAGGTGCATTACCTGACCCTCGACGAGGAGGGGAATCCGGATGCACCGAATCCTCATTACAGAGTCCCGACCGGCTATCAACCGCCCATGGCCGTCAGCGTCGGCGTCCAGGCGGTCCTCTGGTAGGGGGCGTGAGCTCCGCGAAGTCGCGAATCAGCATACGTTCGGATGGCGTAGTGTGCCAAAACCCAGGCGACGTCATGCGGCCCGCCGATAGTAGTACCGGAGCAGACCACCGAGACGTTCCCGGCACGCCACCCGGCCGCGGCCCATGGCGCCCGGCCGCTCGATCAGCTCGTTGCGGAAGGAGTTCCAGCCACCTTCCGCGCCCAGAACCCCGGGAGGGGGCGTGTATTGCGGGGCCTCATCTGACCCGCGCTGCGCCGGCATCGTCTCGCGCAAGGCCTGTTGCGATGCTCATCCTGCCTGAATCCCTCTCCCCTTCCTCCCCACCACGCGCAGCTCCGCCCTGCCCCCCGGTGCGAGCATCGCCGGGGCGCCTCTCGCCAGGCCGGCCGAGGGGGGCGGCCGTAGACGGTCCTGAGGTTGCGGTGCGCCGCCGCCGCCCAGGTTTCCGCGGGGACTTGAGGCTGTGGACGGGCCCGGCGGCGATGAGCAGGTTTCGGAGGATCGGGCGGGCCCTGGTGCGCGGCCTGAGCTGTCGGGCGCGCGGGAGCGCGCGCGGTTGGCGAAACAGCCATCTCTGAAGCGGCGTCCCCCGTCAAGCGCGGTCCTCAGGGCCAGGGCGGCGACGTCCTCACCTGTCGCGCTCCCGGAGGCGATGCTGGCCGCCTGCGCCGGCGATCTTCCCCGGCGATGCTGAGAACTGCCCCAACCCCGGCCCCCTGCCGTCACGCGTACGCCCGCTCCATCCACCCACCCCCGAACACCGCCTGGCTCCCGTCGCGCGCAAGCCGCAGTCTGTACTCCCCGGCCGCCTCGGACCGCAGCGCGGCCAGGAGGACGGCCTGTGCAACTCCTCCGGCCGCGCCGCAGGTCTCACGTCCGAGCCGGCCGTCGACCGTGACCCGGACACCGCAGGCCCGCAGGGCTCGCTGGAGACAGAGAACCGCCGTCCGGTCCCCGAGGTTGACGGCCAGGTCGAAGACCTTGATGGCGATCGCCTCGGGCAGCCGCTCGTATCCGCGGCCCTGCCAGTAGCGCTCCCAGTAGATCTCGATCGCCTGCGCTCGGGTGAGCGTGCGGACGTCGAGGTCGGGATTCCAGCGCTGGGCGATCCCGAACTTGGTCGGCCCGCCGTGGTCCGCGGGGTGGTCGGTGAGGGTCTCGCCTTCGTGCTCGAGGACGACCTCGATCGCGCGGTCGAACAGCTTTCGGCTCTTCATCGCTCTACCTCCTCGGATGCCTCCTCCGTTTCATCCATCCGACACTCCACGGCTTGCGGTCTGAACGCTGACGCCCCGAGCCCTCGTTTCCGGCCCGCGGCATTCGCACCGTGGACGAGTCGCGCTCCTGCCGCTCCGCTAATGCACTTTCGTCTTGTGGGCCCACTGTAGGCGGGATCACAGTAGAGTCAGTGTGAACGGCTCGGCGCGATTGTGAGGAAGCGGAGATGCAATCCGAGGACGGGATGCGCCGCAAATGGCGTCTTCGGGACGGACACAGCCGCCTGGCTGATCTCGGCGCCGAGCCTCAGACGTTCGCCCTGAATCCTCTGCGCGCCCCGGAGCGGACTAGCCCGGAACATCTGCCGAAGCAGATCCCGGATCTCGGCAGCGACCATGGGCCGCCCTGGTCCGCGGCTCTTCCATCGCCAATACAGGCGGAATCCCTTGCGATGCCACGGGATTACGGCTCCGGCTTGACCACGATGAGCGACTTGTCCCAAGCACGCCAGATCCTCGGCGGCAGTACCCAGAGTCCTAAATCCATGGGTCCCAGCCGTGGTTGCTTGACAGATCGCCGCAGAACCCCGATCGGATTCCGGAGGGCGAGGTACTCCAGGATGAGTGCGTGGCGTGGCTTCATGACCGCTGCCACGATGCCCGGGAGTAGTGCTATCATGTCCACGAGGCTGATGGACCGTCCTCCGCCCCGCGGTTTCTTTGGACACCTTACTGGGGTAGCTTGACCCCAGA
>CAZRWW010000145.1:0-7798 GCA_964603725.1 uncultured bacterium | reverse complement strand
AGCGGGTGAAGGACTCGAAGCCGTCGATGACGAGGGGCTCGGTCAGGGGGGTGTTGTGGATCTGGGCGCGCTGGAAGAGCTGGCAGTGGCGGCCGAGGCGGGCGGCATAGCGGACGACGGTGGTGTGGGAAGTGCCCAGGATGCGAGCCATTTGGCGCAAGGCGGGACCCTCGGGGAGCCAGGCGGCGACGGGGATCAGGAGGTGACGGAAGCGCAGGCCGCGGGAGCAGGCGAAGGAGCGGGGCGAGAAGTTGCGCCGGCAGTGGGAGCAGCGGAAGGTTTGGATGCGCCGGCCGTCGGCGGGACGGGTGAAGGATCCGCGGCGCACGAAGCGCCACTGGGGATCCGGGCGGTGGAAGCGGCACTTGGGGTTAGGGCAATGGGGTGGGTGGAAGCCCGCCTGCCGGTGACGGTGTTGTGACGGTGGACTGCTCACGCTGACTGGAGAAGCCAGACAGGTGCCAGAGGGAGCGGGGAGCAGAATCGGTGGGCCAGAATGTGCCAAGCGCCGGTTGCAGATGGCCTCAGGGGCGTCCGTCACAGATGAACGCACCACAACCTAAAGGGAAGCTGCAGCGGCCGTGGCGGAGCCAGGACGTCCCCGCCGAGGACTTTCTCTATTACGATCCCACCGCCCGGCAGTACGGCGCCAACGTGAAGATCAACTGGGAGGCCTCGAGCACCTTCTCCGCGCTGCTCGGCGCGGAGTACGACCGCGAGGGGGCCAGGTACGGCGACGCGATGCCCTACACATCCTCGAACGGGAAGAAGAGCATCGAATTCCGGCGCCACGCCTTCTTCGCTGAGGGCTATCTCAAGACGACACTCGCCCACGTGACCCTGGGCCTGCGCGTCGAGGGCCACAGCGACTACAACAGCGCGGTCACGCCGCGGATCGGGATCACGCGCGCGTTCGGGCCCGCGCACGCCAAGCTCATCTACAACCGGTCCTTCCGCGCTCCCAGCATCGAGCAGATCTCCTTCGGACAAGACCTCGAAACCGAGGAGGCGGACGTCTACGAGCTGGAGCTGGGCCGCCGATTCGGTGGCTCGGCCTACCTGGGCGCGAACCTCTACGAGATCCGCGTGCGCCGCCCGATCTTCTATTTCTACGACACGGAGATCGAGATCGACACCTTTCGTAACCTCCACGATCTCGGATCGCGGGGCATCGAGCTCGAGGGCCGCCTCCACGGGCGCGCCGGTCAGCTCACCGCCCGCCACTCCTACTGCACCGCCACAGAGAGGGACGACGGCTGTTACGCCGCGCCCGGCGATGAGGACCTCTTCCTCGCCTTCCCGGCCCACAAGCTCACCCTGTCCGCCTCGCTGCCGGTCACCCACGCGCTCAGCGTCAACCCGTCGCTGATCTGGACGAGCGCCCGCTACGCGTACGATCACTATGATGCGCAGGCTGAGACGCCGCTCGCGAGCAGGCTGCCGCCCGAGGCGGTGACGCACCTGTATCTGCTCTATGAAGGACTCTTCGGCGGCGCCCTCGATGTGGGGCTGGGCGTCTACGACCTCTTCGCGGCGCAGCACGATTTCGTGCAGCCCTGCAACGGGCTGCATGCGCCGCTGCCGGGACCTGGCCGCGAGTTCGTGCTGAAGGTGAGCGTCGACCTCGACTAGCTCGCCGCCGCGCCGAGTGTCGGCGCTCGGCCATCCCGCAAGGCTGCTGCGCATGATTGCGCTGGACATCGCCTCCGGCGCGGGGCAGCTTTGCGCGCATGGATCTGGTCAACATCGTCCTGCCGGTCTTCCTGGTGATCGGCCTGGGCTATGCGCTTCGTATCCGCGGGTTCATGGGCGCGGAGGCCAACGCCTGGCTCTCGCGATTCGTCTTCTACGTCGCCGCCCCGGCGCTCCTGCTGCGCAGCACCTCCCAGGAGCCCTTCGCCTGGGGGCAGAGCGTGCGCGCGCTCCTGGCGACCGGCGGCGTCACGGTGCTCGTGGCGGCCGGCGCCTACATCGCCGCCGGGCGCGCGGCGCCGGCGCGGCGCGGTGTCCTGGCGCAAGGGTGCCTGCGCAGCAACACGGTGTTCTTCGGGCTGCCGGTGATCGTGAACGCCCTCGGCGACCAAGTGCTCGCGCCGTTGTCCGTCCTGATCGCCTTCCTGGTCGTCGTGGAGAACCTGCTGTCGGTGCTGGTGCTCATCCTGCCCCACCAGAAGCTGAGCGCCCGCGACCCGGCGCTCTGGCTGCGCACGGCCGGGCGGATCGCCACGAACCCCCTCATCCTGGGGTGTGCGGCCGGGATCCTTCTCTCCACGGTGCGGTTGCGTCTGCCGGCGGGCATCGATCGCGCCCTGGCGATGGTGGGCGGCACCGCCGCTCCGCTGGGACTGCTCTGCGTCGGCGCCGGGCTCGATTTCGGCAAGCTGCGCTCGGAGATGGGCGTCACGGCCGCGGCGGCCGCCGTGCGCCTGGTCATCCACCCGGCGCTGGTGTTCTTCGCCCTGCGCGCCCTGGGCGTGGCCGGTCTCGAGCTGGACATGGCGGTGCTGCTCATGGCCTGCCCCACGGCGGTCGTGACCTACATCATGGCGCGCGAGCTGCAGGGCGACGCCCATCTGGCCGGGGCGATCGTCATCGGGACCACGGTCGCCTCGCTGGCCACGCTGCTGGGGTGGCTGGCGCTGCTGCGCCAGATCGCGTGACAGGAGGAACCGCCTCCCTCAGGTGGAGTACAATGGTCATGATTCCCCTGGGCGTTCCGTGGTGTCTCGTGGGCTTCCCGCGGGAGGTCTCGCGCGGCATCCGGACGGCCGGCGCCGGGGCGGCCCGTGGAGCTGAGTGATGCGCGGAGGCGAGTGTTGCGCAGAGGCGAGAGCTGCGCGGAGGCGTGTGATGCGCGGAGGTGACGCGATGCGGCGGACGATCTTCGGCCTTCTCGTGACCAGCGCTCTGGTGTTCGCGGTTGGTTGGGGCTGCAGCGACGACGATCCGGCCAAGCCGTCGGGCAACACTGAGACGCATCTGGCCGGCGGCGGGCGCAGCTCGAGCGACGACCCCTTCTCCGGCGGGCCGGGGGAGTCGGGCCCCACGCACCCCGGCTTCGAGATTCCGGATGGGAGGTTCATTCCGCTCTTCTACGCCGATCTCGACTGCCAGAACGCACCGGGAGGGCGGCTCATCACGAGTGCCGAGGACTGGCAGGCGTGGTGGACCCTGGCGATCGCGTGTCTCACTCCGGCGGCCCCCGGCGGAATGGAACCTGGCGGCGGCCGGCCGGTGGGCGGACTGGCCGGCCTGCACGGACCTGCCCGCCTGATGGGCTCGGCTAGCTCGAATGGACCGGCCCGCTTGGCTGCCATCCTGGGTGACAGCGGATGGGTGGAGCCCGACACGACCCATCCCTACCCGCCTGAGGCGCCGCCAGTGGATTTCGAGACGCAGGCCGTCGTCGTGATCAGCTTGGAGCCCGACACCCTGCCCGGTCGAGGCGTTTGGGTGACCGAGGTCGAGGCGACTGAATCCGGGTCGACCGTCACCTACCAGGTGTGGCGCCTCGGAGAGGACTGCTACTGGAGCGGCTGGCGCGGCGAGTCGCAGACACTCTCGCCCACCATCGCGGTCCTCGTGCCCGGACCAATGAGCGAGCCCATCACCTGGGTGCCCGAGGAAGTGGTCTACGACTGCTCGTGGGAGCCCGACCCCAACGAGCCGCTGTGCGTCTACTACACCGACGCCGATTGCGAGCTGGGTCCGCAGGAGGCTGTCCTGCGCGATCGGGAAAGCTTCGAGGCCTGGCTCGCCGCGGCGTTCGCCTGCGATCAGGCCCGCTGGCTCGGCGGCGACTCGATCGTGGTGGTCTATCCCGACGGTCGCGTCGCCCGCGGCGACTCAGGCTCGGCGGGCGGCGACACGATCATCGTGCCCAGCGAACCGCCAGCGCCGTACTGGATCGACGTCGACTTCAGCACGCATGCGGTCCTCATCCTGCGCGCGGGAGAGCGGACCCGCTGGGGCGGCGGCATCTGGCTCGATACGATCGAGACCAGTGCAGGGGGCTCAGTAATCGGCTACACCGCCGTGGTCCCCGGCAGCGAATGCCCCGAGGTCGAGGGCGGCGCGCTCAATCCCACCGTCGCGATCCGCGTGCCGCTGCCCTTGGCAGAGCCGGTGGTGTGGAACCGGCGCACCGAGATGGTCGAGTGCCGGTGGGACAGCGGGGGCACGGAACCCGACCCGGGGATCGGGCCGAGGCCGATGGGGATGGCGCCGGGTGTTCGGCCGCAGGCGTGGCGGCGGTAGGATGCGGCTGCAATCGCCGAGCATGCGCCCGCATGGTAGACCCTATCACGCTCACACGGGGACGGCGCCGCGGGCGAGGCCGGATCCGCTGTCACCGGATCCGGTCGCATCGAAGATCTGAAGTGTCACACAGGCGGGCGCCTCCAGGACGAACTGGATGTCGGTCGCGGCCGTGAAGGGATTGGGTTAGGTCTGACAGCGGACGATCGGCTCTCCTGGGTTGGCGCCAGCATCGACCGCAATCGGGTCCACCCCCGCGGACTCGCTCAGGAAGCCCAGACCTTGCACCGCCGAAGCGCCGACCATGTTGCCCACGAGCGCAAGCTCGCCACTCGCCGGGTCGAAGCGGTAGAGGGGTGCGTCTCCGAAGATGTTGACGGCGGACGCGTAGGGCACAGGGCGCTCGGGATCGAAATCCAGACCGCGCCAGACCAGACCGGGCAACGGCTGCGAAACGGCGGTGGCCACTCCGGTTTGAACGTCGATGCTCAGGATCTGCTGCTGGAGCTGGATGCCCCGAGGCTGAGCCCGAGGCTGTGCCCCGGGGCAGAGGGCGGCGTGCTGGACCCCGCCGCAGCGCTCCGCGCGCGCGAGCCGTTGCCGGAAGGTGGCTTCGGGGAGACCGGCGCGTCCCGACGATCGCGCGGCTGGAGCAGCACGCGCACGGAGCCCGGCATTGGGCCGCAGCCCGTGGGGATGGCGCCAGGGGTCCGAACAAGTGGGCGGCAACGGCAGGCAGCGGCTTGTGGCCCCGGGGCCAGTTTGTATTTATTCATTCTATAATCACTTATAAGACCGACCCTGTCGAGGCTCGTACGTGCGTACACGCTAGCGAAGGACATGCGAGTCCACTGCGTATCCGGCCTCACTTGCTTCCGTAGAGCACGGAGCAGCGCTAGGCGGCGTGGCGGATGGGGATCATCCCTCAATCGTAGGAGCCTTCCGGCGCTCGGTCGGTCGGCGTTCAGCGGGCTCCTCTCTACACGTGCCGTGGGGTGATTTCGAGTGACTTCGCGGTGACGCCGCTGCAGCGCCGGACAGCATGAGGGCATTGAATGGCCGCGAATCCGGCGCACGCTGGCGGATGAAGGGTGCACCTCCCACGGGGGTGGGAAAGAGGGTCATGATGGTCGCAGGAACAGACCGCCGCAGTGTTCGAGGGTGTCACGCCGCGGCGACTTTGCCCCGGGGCAAAGTGCAAATATCTCATTATCAATAGGTTATGAAGTCGCCACTCCCGAGACGGAATCCCCACGTATGGCTTGCCGAGGCCGGGACTCGAACCCGGACGGGCCCTGCGGGCCCAGCGGATTTTAAGTCCGCTGCGTCTACCAGTTCCGCCACCCCGGCATGAGCGCGCCCAGCGAGGACCCGGCGATCGCTCCCGCCGCCCGGCGACGCCCATGGCCGTGCGGGCCTGAAGCTCAATCCGCCACCTGTGTCGCGGCCGCCCCCCCGACCGGCTACTCGGATACGACGCTACCACTGCACCCCAGTCCAGTCACGCCGCATGAACACCGCCGGGCGCGGGCTCCAGCCGCGCGACCGGCACGCCCCCCGGGCGGCCGGCGCTGCCCAACGCGGCTGATGCCGTCCATCCACCGGCTCGTCCGTCCATCCGCAGGACCGTCCAGCACCTTCGACCAACCGCACCTCCGACCACCCGCACCTACGTTCACCCGCACCTGCGACCACCCGCACATGCGTTCACCCGCACCTGTGATCACCCGCACATGCGTTCACCCGCACCTGTGATCACCCGGACGTCTCTACAGTCGCACATCGCTCGCCCCCCTCGCCTACCTCCCGGGAAGGCCACCGCCCTAAGCCAATTCCCCACAAGCAGATGGCGATTCCGTCGGCTGGGGCGCCGTAAACCGCTAAATCCCTGCATATCAGTAGATTACGAAAGTACACACGGCGGATCTCAATCGAACTCAATGAGTTGCAGGACTTCGCTTTTCCTCGTTGACAGCGTACAGCCGTCTGCTACAATAAAGTCACCTTGAATGAGCGCACAGGCAGTCAGGCGCAATGGTTTCTTGGGCGCGCGTTCGAGGCAAAAGCAACTAGTTCCAGCCCAACGTTTCTTTCCGCGTTGAGGAGGAAGAGCAACATGAGAGCTATTTTGGCAAGCCTTTGCCTGCTCGCCATCGCGGGTGCGGCGTATGCCGGCCCCGGGACGACAGGCGAAGTGTTGACTCAGCCCGACGCTGTTCCCTGCAATCTCACGTGCATCTGCTACGATTGGGATTTCGCAGTGAGCAACCAGGGCTTCACCGCCCCCAACGCCTGTGACACGGGCGGCACGCCGTGCTGGCAATACGGCACGACCACCTACATCCCGGGTGCCCCGGGTGCGGTGTGGGGCACCATCCTGAACGGCAACTATCCGGTCAACTCGGGCGACGCCCTGAAGTCCCCGAGCTTCACGGTCACCGAGAACTGCAAGTACGTGGAGATCTACCACTACTTCTACACGGAAAGCAGCTACGACGGCGGCAACGTGAAGTTCAACGACGCTCTGATCACCCCGCAGGGTGGCTACACCGGTCTCGTTTGCAGCAGCACGTACTATTATGCGTGGTGCGTGGACAACGAGATGGGGTGGATGGGCCAGTCGGGCGGCTGGCGGGCCGAGTGCTTCGACCTCAGCCAGTTCGTGGGCCAGACGGGCGCTCTGACCTTTGAGTTCGGCTCCGACAGCAGCGTGACCTACCAGGGCTGGTATGTGGCCTCGGTGAAGGTCGGCGGCTTCGGCGCCTCGCCCGTTGAGGACTCGACTTGGGGCCAGATCAAGGGTCTCTTCCAGTAGACCCAGCCTAGCAACCTAGGCAATTCGACCAGAACACTCGGAATCCGGGGGTGTTGACCTCACCCCCGGGTTCTTTTTTTGCCCAGCGGCGGACCGACCGCCTGCATTCCCCTCCCCCGCCCTCTCTGCTCATGACCCAGCGCGTCCGGAGTCTTGGTATACAACAATACACATTGTGGTTATCCAGCGTTTCGCCTTGACGACGGCCAACTCCTGTAGGATGATCGTGCTGTCTGGATCTTGCGCTACTTGATCTGGCAGTCAGGCGCGCAGCGACCAGGCGATGCGATTCACAGACACGGGACAACACAGGTGTCTAGCTTCGAGTCCGTGATTGTGAGGAGGAACGCATCATGAGAATTCTGTTCTCCATCCTCGGGGTGCTCGCGATGGCCGGCACGGCCTTTGCGGGATTTCCCCCCGTGGACGCGGTGGACCTGTCGGACGCCGTTCCCTGCAATCTCCCCTGCATCTGCCATGACTGGGATTTTGCAGTGAGCAACCAGGGCTTCACGGCCCCCAATGCCTGCGACACGGGCGGTGTGCCGGTGTGGCAGTACGGCACGACCACCTGGGTTCCGGGTGCTCCCGGCGCGGTCTGGGGGACGACCCTGAACGGCAACTATCCCAGCAACGCCGGCGATGCCCTCTGGTCGCCGAGCTTCACGGTCACCAGCAACTGCAACTATGTAGAGATCTATCACTATTTCTACATCGAGAGCAGCT
>CAZRWW010000144.1:0-8088 GCA_964603725.1 uncultured bacterium | reverse complement strand
GGCGGCGAGCAGCGCCGGGTCCTGCTGGGAATCGCCGGGGGATCGGCCTCGGGCAAGACGCTCGTGGCCGACCGGGTCTGCGCCGAGCTGGGCTCCGGCAAGATCGCGATCATCAAGCAGGACTCGTACTACAAGGACCTGAGCCACCTGCCCTTCGAGGAGCGCACGCGGCAGAACTTCGACCATCCGGACGCCTTCGACCGCGAGCTGCTCTACAACCACGTCCGGCTCCTGCTGGAGGGGTCGCGCGTCGAGGTGCCGGTCTACGACTTCAAGAAGCACCTGCGCCTGAGCGAGACGGTGCCGATCTCCGGCTGCCGCATCATCATCCTGGAAGGGATTCTTCTGCTCGACGATCCGCTGCTGCGCGCGCTCATGGACATCAAGGTCTACATCGACACCGATCCGGACATCCGACTGCTGCGCCGGATCCAGCGCGATGTCGCGGAGCGCGGGCGCACGCTGGGCGCGGTGCTGGACCAGTACCTGAGCAGCGTGCGCCCGATGCATCTGCAGTTCGTCGAGCCGTCGAAGCGCTACGCCGACATCATCGTTCCGGAGGGCGGACACAACGAGGTGGCGATCGACCTGCTGGTCACCAAGATCCGCTCCGTCCTCGAGAGTCGGGTGAGGCGCGTATGACCTTCGGGACGCCGCAGGGCACCGGCTGGATCGAAGTGATCTGCGGCTGCATGTTCAGCGGCAAGACCGAGGAGCTCATCCGCCGGCTGCGGCGGGCCCAGATCGCGCGCAAGCGCGTGGCGATCTTCAAGCCCGTGGTGGACGACCGCTACGGGGCCGATGAGATCGTGACCCACGATCGCATCAGCATCCCCTCGATCGCGGTGCGCCGCCCGGCCGAGATCCTCGAGGCGGGGCGCAGCGCCGACGTGCTGGGCATCGATGAGGTGCAGTTCTTCGACCGCAGCATCGTCGCGGTATGCCAGCAGCTCGCGGCGCGGGGCACGCGCGTGATCGTGGCCGGCCTCGACACCGATTACCGCGGACAGCCCTTCGATCCGGTTCCGGAGCTGATGGCGGTGGCGGAGTACGTCACCAAGGCGCACGCGATCTGCGTGGTGTGCGGCAACCCGGCCACGCGCACGCTGGGGTTGGTCGCGGGGGGCGCGGGGTTGCTGGGGGCGGGCCGCGGGGCATATGAGGCCCGCTGCCGCCGCTGCTTCCAGCCGCCCGAGGAGGTCTCGGGCGAGCTGTTTCCGCCGGGCGGTACGGCGGCGGGAGGGCCAGAGGCGTGAACCCACAGGCGGAGGCGAACGGGCGGTCGCGCGGACGCGCGGGCGGCACGATGAACCAAGGCGCGGGAGCGGGCCGAGCCGGCGTCGGCGGGCGCCGCCGGCTCGGCCCGCTCAGTGCCGCGGGGTTGCTGAGCGGCGTCCTCGTGGTGCTGGCGGCCGCCGGCTGCGGGGGGGAGGGCGCCAAAACGGCCCGCCGCGACTTCCACGTGGGACTGGTCTTCGACGTGGGCGGCCTGGGCGACAAGTCCTTCAACGATCTGGCCTACGCCGGTCTCCTGCGCGCGCGCGACCAGCTCGGCGTCAGCTTCGAGTACTTCGAGCCCACCCAGGGCTCGGAGCGCGAGTCGGCCCTGCGGCTGTTCGCCCAGGGCGATGCGGATCTGATCATCGGGGTGGGCTTTCTCTTCACGGACGATATCCGCGCCGTGGCCGCCGACTTCCCGGCCAAGAAGCTCGTCTGCGTCGATTACACCTGGACCCCCGGCGACAGCGTCCCGCCCAATCTGGTGGGGCTGAAGTTCCGCGAGGAGGAAGGCGCGTTCCTGGTGGGAGCCCTGGCGGCGATGGTGAGCGAAACCGGCACGATCGGGTTCGTGGGGGGCATGGACATCCCGCTGATCCACAAGTTCGAGGCCGGGTACCGGGCCGGGGCACTGCACGTCGAGCCGAGCCTGCGCGTCATCGTCAACTACGCCGGGGTGACCGGCGACGCCTTCAAGAACCCCTCGAAGGGCAAGGAGCTCGCGCTGGCCCAGTACGATCAGGGCGCCGACATCATCTTCCACGCCTCGGGGTCGACCGGGCTGGGCGTCTTCGAGGCCGCGCGCCAGAAGCAGAAGCTCGCGATCGGCGTCGACGCCGACCAGGCCGCGGAGGCCCCCGGGCTCATTCTGACCAGCATGACCAAGAACGTGGATGTGGTTGTGTATCAAGAGATTGACGCCGCGGTTTCGGGTCGTTTCAAGGGGGGCGTCCGAGTGCTCGGGCTCGCGGAGGGGGCGGTCGGCTACGTGAGCGACGAATCCAATGCCCGGTGGCTCACGCCCGAGCGCGTGCAGCGGCTGGAGACCATTCGGGCGGCCATCGTCTCGGGAGCCCTGCGCGCTCCCACGGAGTAGCGCCGCATGGATCTTGCCGAGCGCGGAACCGCTCGGGCGCCCGAGGTGCGGCTCGAGCGCATCACGAAGCGCTTCGGGTCGACCGTGGCCAACGACGCGGCGAGCGTGCGGCTGCTGCCGGGGTCGATTCACGCGCTCGTGGGCGAGAACGGCGCCGGCAAGTCCACCCTGATGCGCATCCTCTACGGGCTGCTGCGCCCCGACTCCGGCCGGATCCTCATCGACGGCGCGCAGGTCGCGATCCTGTCGCCGGCCGAGGCCCTGGCGCGCGGCATCGGCATGATTCACCAGCACTTCATGCTCGTTCCGGCCATGACGGTGCTCGATAACATCGCCCTGGGCGCCGCCGGAATGCGCGGCTTCAGGCCGATTCCGCGCGCGCGGCTGGCGCGCGAGCTCGGCGCGCTGTTTCGTCAGTACGGCTTCGACATCGATCCCCAGGCCCGCGTCAATGCGCTGGGCGTGGGCGAGCGCCAGCGCGTCGAGATCGGCCGCCTGCTCTTCCGCGGCGCGCGGCTCCTGATCTGCGATGAGCCGACGGCCGTGCTGGCGCCGCCCGAGGTGCGCGCCTTCCTGGGCATTCTGCGGCGTTTCCGCGACGAGGGCCGCACGGTGGTCTTCATCACGCACAAGCTGGGCGAGGTGCTCGAGGTCGCCGACCGCGTGACGGCTCTGCGCGGCGGCCGCGTGGTGGGCGAGATGGAGCGCGGCCACCTGGATCGGGACGCCCTCGTGCGTCTGATCATGGGCGAGGGCGGGGTGGCCGCGGGGCGGGCGCCCGCGGCGGTGCCGATCGGCGCGGCGCCCTCGCTGCGGGCGGCGCGGGCCGAGAGCCGCGGCGACCAGCCGGTGCTGGCCGCTCGGGACCTGACCTTGCGCGGACCCGGGGGGCGGGTGCTGCTCGAGCGCATCTCGTGCGAGGTGCCGGCGGGCGAGATCCTGGGCATCGCGGGCGTCAGCGGCAACGGTCAGGGCGAGCTTTCGGCCGTGCTGGCGGGGCGCCGGCGCTTCGATGCGGGGACCCTGCGCCTGGGCGGCTGTCACTACCGCGCCGGGGAACTGCCCGAGGCCCGGCAGCGCCCGGCGCTGATTCCCGAGGATCGCAGCAGCGAGGGCCTGATCGCGGATTTCCGGCTGTGGGAGAACCTGCTGCTGGGGCGCACGGAGGAGGCGCCGTTCCTGCGCCGGGGCTGGTACGCGCACCGGGCCGCGCGGGCCTGGGCGCGGCCGCAGCTCGAGCGCTTCGGCGTCGCGCCCGGCGACGAGGCGCTCACGGCCGGAGCCTTGAGCGGCGGCAACCAGCAGAAGCTGCTGTGCGCGCGCGAGCTGGCTCGCGGGCGCCGGCTGCTGGTGGCGAACCAGCCCACGCGCGGTATCGACATCGCCAGCACCGCGTTCGTGCACGCCGTGCTGCGCGACTTCCGCTCGACGGGCGGCAGCGTCGTCCTCATCTCGGCCGACCTGGATGAGATCCTCGCGCTGGCCGATCGGGTGGCGGTGATCTACCGGGGTCGTTTGGGCCCGGCCGCCCCGCGCGCCGACCTCGACCTCGAGGCGCTCGGCCGCGCGATGGTCGGGTTGGTTGCCACCTGACCGCGCGGCCGGTAGAGTCGCGGGCTGACGCGCAGCAGGGAGACGCTCTCGTGGCCCGGATCCGTTGGCTCGCTCTGCAAATCCTGCCCGTCGGCTGCGCCCTGGCGGTCGCCGTGGCGCTCGCGACGCTGATCGCCCTGGCGCTGGGCGTCTCGCCGGGCGCGCTGGTCCACACCCTGGGGGCGCGCTTCGGTCCCTACGCGTGGGGCCAGGTGCTCTTCCGCGCGACCTTCCTGACCTTCACCGGCCTGGCGGTGGCGCTGACGTTCCAGGCGGGGCTCTTCAACATCGGCGCCGAGGGGCAAGCGGTGACCGGGTCGCTCGCCTGCGCGGTGATCGGCGCGGGGCTGGCGCCGCTGCCCGGGGTGATTCTTCTGCCCCTGTCGGTGGCGGCGGCGTTCGCCGGCGGCGCCGCCTGGGGCCTGCTGCCCGGGTGGCTCAAGGCGCGCTTCGGGACCCATGAGGTGATCAACACGATCATGCTCAACTTCATCGCGCTGGCCGGCTCGAACTTCCTGATGACCCGCTGCCTGGCCTTGCCCGAGACGGTGCGCACGGCCGCCGTCGGCGCGACGCTGCCGCGCCTGGACGCGCTGCTGGCGCCGCTGCGCGGCTCTGCGGTCAACGCCAGCCTGCTGCTCGCGCTGGCGGCGGCGCTGCTGGCGCACGTGTTCCTGCACCACACGGCGGCCGGCTTCAAGCTGCGCGCCGTGGGGCGCGGCCTGGCGCAATCCAGAACCGCGGGCATCGAGCCCGGGCCGCGCATCGTGACGGCCTTCGCCCTGGCCGGGGGCGCCGCGGGGCTGGCCGGCACCAACTTCGTGCTGGGGTACAAGGGCTACTACGAGGACGGCTTCACCGGGGGCATCGGGTTCCTGGGCATTGCCGTCGCGCTGGTCGCGCGCAACGAGCCCCTGGGCGTCTTCCCGGCGGCGCTCTTGTTCGGCTTCCTGGCGGAGGCGGGGCTGGTGGTGAACACGCTCTTGCCGCGCGAGATGGTCGACGTGCTGACCGGGGCGATCCTGCTGGCCTTCATCGTGGCCGAGCGGGTGCGGTTGCGCGCCGCGCGCGGCGGGCTGCCCGGGGGGCGCCCGACGCGCGCCGCGGGGCCCGCGACGCCGGGCGCGGGACCGCGCCCCGTCCGGGGGGAGGCAGCGTCGTGAGCCTGCTCGCCGCCGCCATCTCGGTGATCGCGCAGACGCTGCGCATCAGCGTGCCCTACGCCCTGGCCTCGTGCGGCGGCGTGTTGTCGGAGCGCAGCGGCGTCGTCAACATCGCGCTGGAGGGGATCCTCCTGAACGGCGCCTTCTGCACGGTGGTGGGCACCATCGCGACCGGCTCGCCGCTGGCCGGAATCGCGTGCGCCGCGGCCGGCGGGCTGCTGACCGCGGCGCTCCACGCGGTGGTGACAATCACCGGTCGGGCCGATCAGATCGTCTCCGGGCTCGCGGTCAACATCATGGCCTACGGGCTGACCCGCGGGGGCCTGCGCGTCCTGTTTCGCAGCGCCAGCAACTCGCCGCGCATCGAGTCGCCCGAGAAGCTCTGGGGCGCCGGCCCGGGGGGCGCCGCGGCTCCGCTCCTGGATGTGCTCGGCGATCCGCTCTTCCTCCTGGCGGTCGCGCTCGTCGGCGGCGCGCTGTGGTTCCTGCTGCGCTCCGGAACCGGCCTGGCCCTGCGCACCGCGGGCGAGCACCCCGAGGCGGCGCACTCGGCGGGCTTCTCGGTCGCGCGGCTGCGCTGGCTCGGGGTGCTGGCCAGCGGGCTGCTGGCCGGTCTGGGGGGGGCCTGGCTGGCCTTCGAGCAGCACTCGTTCACCGATCAGATGTCCGGCGGGCGTGGCTACATCGCCCTGGCCGCGATGATCGTGGGCAAGTGGCACCCCCTGGGCGCGGCGGCCGCCTGCCTCCTGTTCGGCGCGGCGGAAACGGCCCAGATCCGCCTCCAGGCGGGTCAGGCGCCCACGCAGCTGTTGCAGATGCTCCCGTTTGCGCTGACGATTCTCGTGCTGGTGGTCTGGGTCGGGCGCTCGGTGGCGCCCGCGGCGGTGGGGAAGCCCTACGACCCGGAGCAGACGGACTGAGGAACGGCCGGACCGCGAGGGCCCGGCCGAGAAGGACCCGACGAGGGACGCGGCATGGAAGGGCCCGCGATCGATCTGCCGGAGGGCGCGCTCCAGGCCTTACGCCGGGGGGCGGGCCCCGAGCCGTTGGCCGGCTGCGTGGTGCTCGGCTCGGGCCTGGGGGGCCTGCTCGACGCGTGGCCGTGCGAAGCCGCCTTCCAGCCGGCGGACCTGGTCGGCTACCCGCGCTCGACCGTGCCCGGCCACAGCGGCCGGGTCGTCATCGTGCGCTGGGGCGGCCGGCGCGGCCTGGTGCTGCAAGGGCGGGTGCACTTCTACGAGGGACACGGTCGCCAGGCGGTCACCTTCGGCGTGCGCGCGGCGGCGGCGCTGGGGTGCCGCTGGATCCTGTTGAGCAACGCGGCGGGGGCAACCGATCCGCGCCTCAGCCCGGGGACCGTGATGGTGGTCGAGGACCACCTGCGTCTGGCGATCGGTGGGCGGTCGGCTGCGGGGTCGGTGGCGGGGCGGAGCCTGCGCGGGTCGCCCTACGACGCCCGGCGCACCGAACAGCTCTTCCGCGAGCTGGGCGCGCAGGGGCTGCGGGTCGTGCGCGGCGTGCTCTTCGGTGGCCTGGGCCCGAACTACGAGACCGCGGCGGAGGTCGAGATGATCCGGCGGATGGGTGGCCAGGCCGCGTGCATGTCGACGGTCATCGAGGCCGAAGAGGCCGCGCGGCTGGGGCTGGAGGTGGCCGCCGTCTCGCTCATCACGAACCTGGCCACCGGCCTGGGCGCCCGGCCCCTGGACCACGCCGAGGTCGTCGCCGTGGCGGCCGAGGTCGGGCCCGAGCTCGCCGCGGGCGTCTCGCGCGTGGTGTCGGCCTGGTGCGCGTGAGCCGCCCGCCGCGCGCGGGCGGCCGAAGGGGCGCCCGGGAGCCGCGCGGCGCTCGGAGAGGACGGTTACTTCGCCGACGAGCGGATGATCAACCGATCTTCCTGAACATCGACGACGATGCTGCGCGCAGCGCCGTGCTCGAGCAGGTACTTCGACAGCGGCGTGAAGAGCTTCTCTTCCAGGGCCCGGTTGAGGTAGCGCGCGCCGGCCTTCTTGACCTCGGCTTCCTTGATGAACGTGTCGTAGACCCGGTCCGAGATGATCACGCCCCGGTTCTGTTGCTTGAGGCGAGCGAGCACAGCGTTGACCTTGTAGCGCGCGATCAGGCGCACGTCCTCGGTGGTCAGGCTGCTGAAGAACAGCACCGCGTTGAAGGCGTTGACGAGCTCGGGTGAGAACTGCTCCTCGAGGATCTTGCGCTGCCGCTCCTCCCGGGGGATGGCGGAGCGGGTGAAGCCGATCTGCTCGACCAGCTCCACGTCGTCGGCTTCCATGCGCGTGGTAGCGAAGATGATCGTCTGGCTGAAGGACACCTCGCCCTGGGCGTCCACGATGGTGCCGCGCTCCAGGATGTGCAGCAGCAGCCGGCGCACCGTCTCGTGAGCGCGCTCGATGCCGCGAAAGAGGATCACTGAGCGCGGATTCCGGCGCACGGGGGTGGTCAGAGAGCCCTCCACCAGGACGCCTTCCGCCCCGGGGTAGGCGGTCACCAGCAGGTCCTCGACGTCCTCCTCTTCGGTGTAGTCCGCCATGTCCAGGTTGATCACCATGCTGTCGGTGCCCAGGAGCACCTCGGCCACGGCGTTGGCGAATTCGGTCTTGCCGACGCCGGGCGGGCCGATGATCAGGAACGATCCATCCGGGCGATGGGGCTTGAAATCGAGATTGGTGCGCCGGATGCGGATGACGTTGGCCACGCGCCGGATGGCCTCGTCCTTGCCGACGATGCGTTGCTGCAGCAGATCTTCGAGGTGCAGCAAGACGGTGCTCTCATCGCGCACGAGGCGCCGGCGGGCCGCTCTGGGCTTCTCGGGCGAGCGGCGCCGGGGGGGCCTCGGCCGCGCCGGGAGATCCTTGGTGGCCGGGGACCGCCCCGCGGCCGCGCGCTCGCCGGCGCCGTGGGCGCGGGGGCCGGGCTTGCGCGCGGGGGGCTTGGCGGCGC
>CAZRWW010000143.1:0-8191 GCA_964603725.1 uncultured bacterium | reverse complement strand
TTCTGGGGTCAAGCTACCCCAGTAAGGTGTCCAAAGAAACCGCGGGGCGGAGGATGGGCCACTACATGAACCACGTCTTCTTTGGCGACGACGCCTTCGAGGCGTTCAGCGATGCGCAGCTCATCACGAATCATGACATTGCCTTCGAGCATCCGCATCGGGACATGCTCGAGGAGTACGCGATGTTCGCCGACTACTACATCAACGACGAGGTCCGCGGCGGCATCGACATTACGGAGCCGATCCCACTGCTGCAGAAGTCGGCCAGCATCGTCGATTACCCGGCTCTCGAGGGCTACGCCTGCTGCCTGCTCGCGCGCATGATCGTCGAGCGCGACTCGATCCTCAACTTGGAGGATCTCAAGGAGGACATCCCGATCGTGGGGGCGAGCTTCGAGGACATGTTCAACATTCTCTACACGAAGAAGCCGACCACCGTGGACGCTCTGCGCGCTGAACTCGCGCTCTTCCTCGCCGGGCGCAACCACGCGGACCGCCTGCCGGCCATCTTGGAGCGCACCGGCTGGTCCTACAACGGCACCGGCATGGTGGTGGACGGGGATTCGAATCCGATGAAGGGCGCCCAGGTGCAGTCCGTGTGCAAGGTGGCAAGCCAGGGTGGACGGGAGTACATTGCGCCGCTCGAACCGGTGGTCACCAACGCGAATGGCTATTTCACGCTGCCGCGGATCTTCCCGGGCACGAATACGATCCGCGTGACGACCGAGTCGGCCGAGCAGGAGTTCGTCCACACCATCGACCCGAACGATCCGACCGATACGGAGCGCTCGCTCGGTACGCTCAGGATGGAGGATTCGGTGCTGGGCTTGCTCCATCAGCTCCGCTACGTTGCCGTCTCGGTGACGGGCGTCTTCACGCTGTCCGATGGGAACGAGCTCTGGACGCTCATCGACTCGTATCATGGTTACGGCCATCAGGGAACGTGGACGGGCACGGAGTTCGTGCTGCAGCACGCCGATTCGACGGTGAACGCGGGTCGGGTCTTCGGTCAGTCGGTCCGGTTCACGATCCAGGTTTCCGCCAACGGACTGAACGCCGAGCGTCTGCAATGCCACATTGAGAACTTCACGCGCAGCGAGGGTCAGCTCGATAACACTCTGACCATCGATTTCGATATCGACGAGATTCCGCTCACCGTGACGTACACCGAGGAACCGGGCCATCGCTTCGTCTGGTTCGAGCTGGAAGGGGCGGCGATCGACGCGAACCTGCGCACGGTCTCGCGGGTCGAGAGCTATCTCAACCCGCCCCGCCAGATCACGCTCAGCAACGCCGACTGGACTCGGGATGGACTGGAAGGCAACGTCCGGATCAACTTCCTCGAGCGACTGGCCGACGCGGCAGCGCGCTAGGCACGCAGGGAAGTAACGACAGGTACGCCGGGGCGCCGGCTGTCGGGCGAGGCCCGCCGCGGTCAGCGCGTGATCAGGATCCGCGCCGTCCGCGAGCTTCCGCCGGCCTCGAGCCTGGCCCAGTAGATGCCCGATGCTGCCGGCGGACCGGAGTCCACGCGTCCATCCCAGGTGACAACGTGCCGGCCGGCCGCCAGGCGCCGGACCGCGAGCGTCCGCAAGACTCTGCCGGTCAGATCGTGGATCCTCAGCGAAGCCCAATCAGGCGCGGGCAGGTCCATAATGAGGGCGCGGGTGTTCGGCTGCGGGCCGGGCTGGACTTGCAGGCTCATGCTGGGTCCCGGCGATGCCTCGCCGACAGCGGCCGGCGAGCACCCGAAGGCGCCCAGGAAATCGCAAATGCGCGGGAGCGCCTGGGCGTAGGCGGCCTCGAGCTCCGAGATCGCCAGCGTGATCGCCTTGTCCGACTGGGGGATGCTGTAGGCGTCGATCCGGGTCGCCAGGATCTTGGGTCGGCCGCAGACATCGACGTATTCGAGGGGCTCGAGGAACGGGAACTGCTGCATCAGATCGACGTCCCCGTACATCGGCCGCCCGCTGACGACCGTGAGCTGCACATCGCAGGGTTCGACCGCCAGCAAGGCATCGTAGGGCGCTTGTACAGCGCCGGGAAAGACCATGAGGTCCGCCTGGAAGCCGGGCGCAAGCTGGCCGATGCGGTCCGCGGCGCCCATCGCCAGGGCCGCATTGCGGGTCGCCATGAGCGCCAGATCGAGCGGTTCCAGCGCGCCGCCCCAGAGCGTCCGGTCCAGCTCGGCCGCGAACTTGATCTCGGCCAGCATGTCGCGGCAGCCTGATTCCGTCCAGTCCGGAGCGATCGCCACATTCACACCGGCCGCTCGGGCCGCCGGAATGTCGGGGGATACGCCGTAGAGGTAGACATCGCTAGCGGGTGACCAGACCAGATGCGCGCCGGCGGCCGCCATCAGCGACCACTCCGGGGGGCCATAGGGAACGCCGTGCAGTATCGTCGTGCGATCGTCCAGCAGGCCCCAGGAGGCCCAGGTGTAGAACTCCTGAAGCGCGGAGGCGTTGACACCCTCGGAAAGGTGGATCACGAAACGGTCCCAATACTGCGCTTGCATCGCTTGCCAGTAGGCCGGTGTCTCCCTGAGCGGGAACGTGACGCTGTAGATGCGGCTGGGGAAGCGCTCGGCATTGTTGATGATCATGCCCTGCTGGGCGTAGTAATCATCGCCGTCGGTGTTGCAGTTGCGCCCCTGCATGGTCGTCGTGCCGGCGCACAGGGCGCGCACCTCGGCCAGCTTGAGAGCATTGGGAAGCTGGGCGTTCGTGGTCGGGTAGTTCCAGATGTTGTCGAGCTGAGTCCGGAATTGCGCATAGAGCGGAGACGCTTGCCACTCGTAGCGGTCCTGGTACGTCTGCCCGAAGGGAATGAGGTCCAGAACGTTGTAGGACGCATGATTGTGGCCGTCGATCAGCCCGGGCAGGATCAGGCCGCCCGTCGCGATCACCGGCAATCCGGCCGGCGGCTCGGCCAGGATGCCCACGATCCTGTCGCCCAGGATCTCGACATAGGCCCCGGGGTGGATGTCCAGGGCGGCGTTCATCGTGACAATGTCGCCGCCGAGGACGTAGTGCGGGATGACAGCTCCAGCGACGTCGCCCGTGTTGCGAGGCTCGAGCTTGAAGCGGGCGCCGGAGTAGAAGAGGATGCCCGTCACCGACGCCAGGACGTCGCCCACCTGGGGAAAGTACATGTAGTCGTTCAGGTCGTCGCAGCGGATGTCGCCGGTGCCGTCGGACGCAGTCCATTCTCCCATGACGTGAAGGGCCGTGACGGTGAGATCCGCAAGGGTGAGCAGGGTCGACTCGTGCATCTCCTGGCCGGCACCCTGGGCGGTCTCGGTCCACGGCGCGATCGCGTTGCCGGACGACAGCAGCGTATAGTTGCTGACGTTGGCGATCTGCGTCATGGAGAAATACTCCTGCACCGTGCCGGTGAGGCGGACCTCGTCGCCGATCCGGGGCCCGTGAGACTGCGAAGCGACGTAGATGGCATGCCAGGGGCCGGGGGCCTCGGCCAAGACGTAGCCCTGAAAGAACACCCCGGTGACGATGCCGGTCACGGCGACCTGCTGGCCGGTGTAGGGGGACGCCCCACCCGGATCAGTCGTGTACTGGATGTCGTGGATGGTCACAGCCAGAGCTGAAGGAACCCAGGGCCACAGGCAGGTCAAGAGACAGAACGACAGGCACGGAAGCCAGCGGAGTAACACCATGGCGACGCCTCCTCGCTTGTTGCCTCGAGTTTACCATGGCCCGCTGCCGGCGCCTCGCATTTATCGTTCCACGCCCCCTTCCTCCTGCCCCAGGAACTGCAGTCGATAGAGACGGGCATACACCCCGCCGCCCGCGAGCAGCGCCTCGTGCGTGCCCCGCTCGACGATGCGTCCCTGCTGCACGACCAGGATCTGCTCGGCGCTGCGGATGGTCGATAGCCGGTGCGCGATGACGATCGATGTGCGGCCCGTCAGGAGCGCCCGTAGCGCGTCCTGAATCAGGATCTCCGTCTCGCTGTCGATGCTGGCGGTGGCCTCGTCGAGGATCAAGACCCGCGGGTCGAAGGCCAGCGCCCGCGCGATGGCGATGAGCTGGCGCTCGCCGGTCGAGAAGCTAGACCCGCGTTCGGCCACGGGGCTCTGCAGGCCTTCGGGCAGGCGGCGGATGAGATGATTGGCGTGACTGACACTCACCGCCGCCGCGAGCTGCTCGTCCATGATCCCGGCCTCCCACAGACGGATGTTCTCGGCCAGCGTGCCCGAGAACAGGAACACGTCCTGCTGCACGACCGCCATCGCCGCGCGCAGCCAGCCGCGCGGGATCGCGCGGATGTCGACCCCGCCGATCGCGATGCGCCCGGCGGTCGGCTCGTAGAAGCGCTGCAGCAGGGCGGCGATCGTCGTCTTGCCGCTGCCGGTCGCGCCGACGATCGCGGTGGTCGTGCCCGGGGCGACCGTGAAGGTGATACCCCGCAGCACCGGGGTCCGGCCGTCGTAGGTGAAGTGCACGTCCTCGAAACGGATCTCGCCGGCCGGCAGGCGCGACCGAAGGCGAGCCCGGCCAGTCTCGATTGCCGTGCGCGGCGTTCCCGCGCCGATAGCGGTCACCCCGGCTGCGCGGTGACCGTCCCCGCCATCCGCCTCCACCGGCTCATCCAGCAGCGTGAAGATCCGCTCCGACGCGGCCATCGCGTCCTGCAAGATGTTGAACTTGTCGGAGAGGTCGCGGATCGGACGGAAGAAGCGCCCGGCGTACTGGATGAAGGCGACCAGCGCGCCGAAGGTGAGCACGTCCTGCACGACCTTCCCGCCCCCGTACCACAGGATGAGCGCGATCGACACTGACTGAATCAGCTCCACCAACGGGAAGTAGAGCGCGAACGCCCGCACCGATTCGAGGAAGGCCTCGCGGTGCGCCACGTTGAGCTCGTCGAATTCGCGCTCGTTGCGCTCCTCGCGCCGCAGCGCCTTGATGACCGCGATCCCGCCGAGCGCTTCCTGCACGTAGGTGTTGATGCGGGCCACTGCGGCGCGGATGTCCCGGAAGGCCCGGCGCACGCGGGCGCGGAACTGGATGCTGACCAGGAACACCAGCGGCAGCGACGCCAGGGTGACCAGGGCGAGCCGCGTGTTCATGGTGAAGAGGATCACCACGATGCCCAGCAGCGTGAAGATGTCGCCGAAGATGGCGACCACGCCCTGGGTGAACATGTCGTTCAGGACCTCGACATCGTTGGTCGCGCGGGTGACCAGTCGCCCCACGGGGTTGCGGTCGAGGAAGGCGATCGGGAGGCGCTGCAGGTGCCGGTAGATGTCCTGGCGCAGGCGCAGCATCGCCTGCTGGCCGAGCAAGCTCATGGTGATGAACTGGGCGTACTGGAGGATGCCGGTCACCACGATGAGCGCGAACCACAGGCCGCAGATCCTGAGCAAGCCCGGAAAGTCGGCGCGCGCGATGTAGCGATCGATGCCGATCCGCGTGATCAGCGGGCCGGCCAGCGAGGCGAGGGAGAAGACGATCAGGAGCGCCGTGGCCAGCACGACCAGGCCGAGCGAGGGACGCAGATAGCGCAGCATGCGGACCATCAGCGCGTGGTCGTAGATCTGGCCGATGCGGTCCTCGGCGCCGGTGGGGCGCGGTCCCAGGCGGCCGACGCTGCTCATGCCCCGGCCCCCCCGCCGCCGCCCAGCTCGATCTCGGCCGCCAGGCGTTGGCGTTCGTGCAGCCGGGCGTACAGCCCGCCGCGGCGCAAGAGGTCGGCGTGCGTGCCCTCTTCGATCACCGACCCCCGCTCGAGCACCAGGGTCCAGTCGGCGTGCTCCACCGCCGAGATGCGGTGCGAGACGATGATCGCGGTGCGCCCGCGCAGATACCGGCGCAGCTCGGCCAGCAGCGCCGACTCGGTCTCGGTGTCGACGCTGGAGAGCGTGTCGTCGAGCAGCAGCAGATCGGGCTCCAGCAGGAGCGCGCGGGCGAGCGACAAGCGCTGGCGCTGCCCGCCCGAGAGCATGATGCCGCGCTCGCCCACCAGGGTCTCGTAGCCGTCGGGGAAGGTCTCGATCTCCGCGTGGAGCTGCGCCTGGCGGGCCACCGCCCGGATGCGCTCGGGCTCGGCCTCCGGGCGGCCGTAGGCGATGTTCTCCGCCACCGTGCGCGAGAAGAGAAATGCGTCCTGGGGAGCGTAGCCGGTGACCGCCCGCACGCTTCCGAGGGCGCGCTCGCGGATGTCCGCGCCGTCGATCAGGATCCGTCCCGCCACGGGGTCATACAGCCGCAAGAGGAGCCTCAGCACGGTGCTCTTGCCCGACCCGGTGCGTCCCACGATGCCCAGCGTGCCCCCCGGCTCCAGCCGGAAGGAAACGCCCCGCAGCGCGTCTTCGGTCGCGCCCTCGTAGCGGAAGGTCACGTCCTCGAAGGCCACGCGGGGCGCGGGGCGCTCGGTCCGCGGGCCCGCGAGGATGCGGGGCTGGACGGCGAACAGGTCCTGCACGCGGGCCGCCGCGCTGGCGCCGCGCTGGAGCATCGTGATCACAAAGCCGACGGCGATGACCGGCCAGGTGAGTTCGACGAGGTAGGCCGACAGCGCCACCAGCGATCCCAGGCTCAGGCGACCGTCGATTACCTGGCGCCCGCCGACCAAGAGCGCGACGACGAGCCCGATCGCGGCCAGCGCGTTCATCGCCGCCATGAATCGCGACCGCAGGCGGGCGATGTCCATGTTCGCCTCGAGGTAGGCGTCGTTGAGTCGGGCGAAGTTGGCGGCGCAGTTCTCTTCCTGCGTGTAGGCACGGATGACGCGCACCCCGGAGATGTCCTCCTGCACGCGCGCCGAGACATCCCCGAATCGGTCCTGCACGCGGCGCGAACGCGGGTGCATCTCGCGCCCGAAGAAGAAGGTCACGACCGAGATCAGCGGGTAGGGGGCGAAGGCCAGGAGCGTGAGCAGCGGATCGATCGCCATCATCAAGGCGATCGACAGCACCAGGGTGAGCGTCATGGTGGCGCCGTACATGATCCCCGGGCCGGCGACCATGCGGATGGCGGCCAGGTCGTTGGTGAAGTGGGCCATCAGGTCGCCCGTCTTGCGGCGCCCGAAGTCCTCTAGGTCCAGGCGCTGCAGGTGCCGGAAGAGGTCGGCCCGCAGGTCGTACTCGACCTCGCGCGAGGCCCCGATCAGCCACCAGCGCTGCAGATAGAGGAAGAGCGCGCCCACCGCCGCCGCGATCACCATCGCGCCCGCCATCCGCAGGGCCTGCGGCAGCCCCTGGCCCTCGCGCAGCGCATCGATGGCCAGCTTGAGGAACCACGGGATCAGGCGCGAGAAGGCCGCCGCCGCCAGCGAGGCCGCCAGCCCGGCGGCGATGCGCCTCCGGTAGCGCCGGAGGTAGGGTATGAGCAGATACAGGCTGCGGATGGCTGCCTCCTCCGAACCCGGGCGAGTGTACGACAACCGGCCATTGGCGTATCGCGCCAAAATCCAGCCCACGTCGCGCCGCCGCCGATAGTCGTACCTGAGCAGGAGCCCGGCCGTTGGCGGCAGCCCACGCGCCCCAGTGCAGCTTCAGAAACGTCGCCCAAGACATGCCTTTGCGGCGAATCGAGGCTGCTTCGATACCCTCAAGCCATCAGCATCCGCGTGATGGTATTCCTGCCGATCGCGTGGCCACGGTCGCGCGAGGCCCGCGGATCCGGGTACGGCCGGCCATCTCAAGCACCGGCCCTGACCTGGAGTCCAATGCCCGCGTGCCGGCCGCGCCCGGCTGACATGTGGCGCACTACGGGGTCTCCTGCAACACTCGGTCGACGATCTGCTGCCAGCCGAGGTCCTCTCGGGCTGGCCCCGCGAGAGGGCTTACGGCCAGTTGCACACCGGAGTATCCCGTTACCACGATGCCCGCCCAACCGCGTATTCCCCGGCAAGGCACACCGCACGATGCCATGCGATATTCGCCACCGACCCCGGTGGCCAGAACCCAACATCCCCACCTTCGCGCCGACAGCCGCGCTAGCGCGCCTTCCGCACGAACGCTCTTGTCCCCAACCCTCTTGCGAGCCGCGGACATCCGCGGTACGCTATGGCAGTTCTCGTGCCGGGGCGGAAGTGGGGTGCCAGGCAGGCCCGCAGCGGAATGTGTACAATCCCGCACCACGACAGCCGGCCGCTGCCGGGGGGAGATGATGGGAGAATCAATGGTTCGCGTGGCGGAGCATGAGTCGGGTTCTATTAAGGACCA
>CAZRWW010000142.1:0-8470 GCA_964603725.1 uncultured bacterium | reverse complement strand
CGGAGATCGACGCCATCTGCGAGCTGGCCGACTTCTTCCGCTTCAACGCCCATTTCGTCGACGGCATCTACTCGCACCAGCCCGAATCCTCCCTGGGCGTCTGGGACCGACTCGAGTGGCGGCCGCTCGAGGGGTTCGTCTTCGCCGTCTCGCCGTTCAACTTCACCTCGATCGCCGGCAACCTCTCCTCGGCGCCGGCGATGATGGGCAACACGATCATCTGGAAGCCCGCCTCCAGCGCGGTCTATCCGGCCTACCACGTCATGCGCCTGCTCATCGACGCAGGGCTGCCGCCTGGGGTGATCAATTTCCTGCCCGGCCCCGGCGCGGCGGTCGGCAATCCCCTGCTCACTCATGCCGATCTCGCCGGCATCCACTTCACCGGCTCCACGACCGTCTTTCAGCGCATGTGGACCACCGTCGGCCAGAACATCACCCGCTACCGTTCCTACCCGCGCATCGTCGGCGAGACCGGGGGCAAGGACTTCGTCTTCGCGCACGCCTCGGCCGACATCGACGCCCTGATCGTCGCGCTCGTGCGCGGCGCCTTCGAGTACCAGGGTCAGAAGTGCTCGGCCGCCAGCCGGGCCTACGTGCCGAAGAGCCTGTGGCCCACCGTGCGCGATCGCCTGGTGGCGAAGGTCGAGGCGCTCCGCCCTGGGGACCCGCGCGACTTCACGAACCTGATGGGACCGGTGATCGACGAAGCCGCCTTCGACACGATCATGGAGTACATCCGCTACGCGCGCGAATCGGCCGACAGTGAGATCCTGGTGGGCGGCGAGGGCGACTCGTCCCGGGGGTATTTCATCCTGCCGACGGTGGTGCAGGCGCGCGATCCGCACCACAAGCTGATGGAGGAAGAGATCTTCGGGCCCGTGCTGACGGTCTACGTCTACCCCGACGAGGAGTACGAGCAGACCCTCGAGCTGTGCGACCGCACGTCGCCCTACGCGCTCACCGGCGCCATCTTCGCCCGCGACCGCTACGCGATCATGCTCGCCCACCGCAAGCTGCGCTACGCCGCGGGCAACTTCTACGTCAACGACAAGCCGACCGGCGCGGTCGTGGGCATGCAGCCCTTCGGCGGCGCGCGCGCCAGCGGCACGAACGACAAGTCGGGCTCGATGCTCAACCTGCTGCGCTGGGTCAATCCGCGGACGATCAAGGAGACCTTCGTGCCGCCGACCGAGGTGGCGTATCCGCACATGGCGGAGTCGTAGGCGGCGCCGCGTTGGAACGGCCGCGGCGATCTGCATGCGGTCGCGGCCGGACCGAGGTTGGGACATGGCCACGCGCGGGGCGGCGAGAGATTGGGGGGCGGTCGCGCACGGGCGGCCGGAGGTTGGGGGGGGCGGCCGCGCGCGGCGAGAGGCCCGGAGCTGGAGGTGACCGATGGGCAACGGGGAGCCGCGCGGCACGGTCTTCGACATCCAGCGCTACGCGATCCACGACGGCCCCGGCATCCGCACGACCGTCTATTTCAAGGGCTGCCCGCTCATCTGCCCGTGGTGTCACAATCCGGAGAGTCAATCGCCCGAGCCGGAGCTCTACGTCGACGGCGAGCGGTGCATCGCCTGCGGGGCGTGCGTGGAGGCGTGTCCGCAGGCTGAGCCGGACGCCGCCGCGACCGGCGGGCGCAGTCTCCCAGATCAGGCCAAGTGCCTGCGCTGCGGCCACTGCGCCGAGGCGTGCGTCACGGGCGCGCGGCGCATGGTGGGGTGGAGCGTCTCCGCCGGCCAGCTCCTCGAGGAGATTCTTCGCGATCGGCCCTTCTACGAGACCTCGGGCGGGGGCGTCACATTCTCAGGGGGCGAGCCGCTGATGCAGGCCGAGTTTCTGGCGGCCGCGCTGGCGGCCTGCCGGCGCCAGGGGCTCCATACCGCCGTTGACACTTGCGGGTATGCCGCGCGCGGGACGATCGAGGCCGTCTCGGCGCTCACCGATCTGTGGTTGTACGATCTGAAGACGCTCGATCCGGAGCAGCACGCGCGCGCCACCGGCGTCGCCCTGGCACCGATCCTGGAGAACCTGCGGCGTCTCGACCACGCCGGGGCGCGAGTCTGGATCCGAATTCCGCTCATTCCCGGCTTCAACGACAGCGACCAGGACCTCGATGCGATGGGCAGCTTCGTGGCATCCCTTGTTCACACTCGGCGGGTGCACCTGCTGCCCTTTCACCGCGGGGCCGAGGAGAAGCACCGGCGATTGGCGCGGGGCGCAGGCTACGCGCGCTTTGCGCCGCCAAGCGGAGCGTGGGTGGACGAGGCGCAGCGGCGGCTGGGCGGGTACGGGTTGGAGGTGGTGGCGGGGGGATAGCGCTCGCGATCAACGTGCGCGCGGCGATCCCAGCGTGATTGACACCCGGCTCATTCTCCTTATACTGATACGCAGAGTCATGTGACCGCATGCCTCCCGCGCACCCCCAAGGTCCACGAGGGGGACACCACGTGATGAGACGTCTCACCCACTTGTCATCAGTAATCCCATGCCTTGCCGGAGCTTGCCTGGTTGGCCTGCTCGCCGGCCCGCCGGTGGCCTTCGCTCAGCCCAGGCCGGTGTCGTTCTCGTCCGAACGCGACGGGGACAACGAGATCTACATTCTGCCCGCGGGCGGCGGCGATCTCGTACAGATCACCGACAACGACTGGGACGACTACGGCCATGGCTGGTCGCACGATGGATCGCAGATCGCTTTCTCCTCCGATCGGGACGGCAACTACGAGATCTACATCATGAATGCGGACGGGAGCAACGCCCAGCGGCTGACCAACAGACCGCACTGGGACTTCCAGCCGCGCTGGTCTCCGGACGGCACGCGTATCGTGTTCACCTCCGAGTTGTCCGGCAGCTCGGACATCTACGTCATGAACAGCGACGGTACGGACCTCACCCGGCTGACCACCCACCCCGCGTACGACTCTGGCGGCGACTGGTCACCGGACGGCGAGCAGATCGTCTTCGACTCCCAGAGAAGCGGCAACCCCGACATCTACATCATGAACGCCAACGGGACCGACGTTCACAATCTGACCAGCTCCCCCGAGATGGACATCTCGCCCATGTGGTCTCCACTGGGGGACCGGATCTCGTTTCAGAAGTATGTGGACGGCAACTGGGAGATCTTCACCATGGACACCACCGGTGGCGAGCTGCGGCGCCTGACCTATACTGCGGACGACAATCAGCAAGCAACCTGGTCGTCCGATGCGGCGCTGATCGTCTACATGACGCGCCAAGACCCTGGCCCCTATCACGACATCTGGTTCATGAATGCCGACGGGACTGATCAACAACAGCTCACCGACAACCCCGCACAGGATTGGTATTGCGCCTGGGTGCCACCGCATCCCGCGGCCGCGCCCGAACGCACATGGGCCCCGGATAACCTCATCATGCCTCGCTGCCACCCGAATCCGTGCCGGTTCCACGCTTTGATCACGTACGAGCTGGCCGCTACCGCCCAGGTCGAGCTGCTGGTTCTCGATGCGGCGGGGCGCCTGGTGAAGGTGCTCCAGCGCGGCCGGCAGACCGCCGGCCACCACGGGGCAACCTGGGCTGGATGGAGTGCGCAGGGTCGGGTGATGCCTGCGGGGACATACTACTGCCGCCTGACGGTTGGAGAGCAAACGGCCGTCCGGCCACTGACCTGGATCCGGTGATTGGCTGTACGGGGAGGCGCTCTCTGCGCCCTGCCCCGCTGCAGTAACCAGATGGGGCCGGTGCGTTGCCGGTGGCGTCCTGTGGCTGACGCGGCAACGGTGCCGGGGTTATCCGGCCACCCGGTAGCAGATCACCTCCATCGACGCGCCCTGCCCGTCGTCGTAGCTGCTCGCGCCGGCACCGTACTGGGCCAGGATCGCCTCTACGTGTCCCGTGACCACCACCACCCGGTCGGGCCCCGCAAAGAAGAAGCCGTCCCACACGCCATTGCCCGGGCAGGCATAGGAGACCTGTTGCACAAACGATCCGGCCGGGTCGAAGACGTCGAAGGTGAGCATCACGCCGGGCGGCTGGTCGTGCAGGCCCCGGCCCGGCAGGACCCAGAGCGTGCCGTCCTCGCGCACGCGCACGCCGTGCTGCATGGCTGCAACGGCGTAGTCGTATTCCTCGATCTCGATGCCGATCTCGACGTCGGCCCCGCGCAGTATGAGCGCGAAGGCGTCGTAGAGCCGCTGGCGCTCGTCCTCCGGGCGCCGGTAGGCCTCGTACTCCCGCTCGATGATCCGCAGAGGCCGCCCCTCGGGCGAGAAGACGTGGATGGCGTAGCGGTCCCGGTCTGGCGCCGTGTAGATGCGCCCGTCGGGCCCGACGCAGGTGGCCCAGAAGAACGAGGGCAGCTCCTTGCGCTCCGCCAGCACGAAGTTCGAGTAGTCGCGCTGGTTGGGCGCCTCGACCAGGCGCGCGACCTCCTCGCCCGCCAGGGAGAAGACGGCCAGGAAGTTCAGGCGATCCTGGAGGCCTCCCTCGGTGCGCAGAATGCGGGTGCCCGAACAGGCCAGCGTCGGGCCGCCGGCGAAGCAGCCGTCCAGGATGATGAGGCCGCCCTCCTGGCCGGGTTTGTGGATCGCGACGTTGGCCAGCGGCCGGTTGTCACGGTCCACACGGATGAGCGTGCCGGGCACCTCGCGGAGCACACCGACCGAGCCATCCCCCAGGAGCGCCAGGTTGCGGGGTTGCACGACCTCGCCGGGGCCTTCCCCGGCGCGCAGGAGGGTCTTGAGCAGCCGGCCGTCGGGCGAGAAGACCTGCACCTGGCAGAGCTGACTGTCGAGGACATAGATGTTGCCCGCCTCGTCGGCGCAGACCTGGGTGATCAACCCGAAGAGGATGTCGTCGCTGTCTCCGCCCACGCGCCAGAGCTCCTCGAGCGGCACGGTGCGGTGGCCGTCACGCGGCCGGGACCCGTTGCGGACCTGCTCGACTCCTCCCGCCGTCGTATTCTGCGCGCCTGACGCGCCTGACGCGCCGGATACCGCCGCGGCGGCCAGCGCCAGAAGGGCGGAGGCGCACCACCCATACACACTGGACATGGCACTCCCTTTCGCGGGGGGTTGATCTACCGGCTCTACGCGGCCGGCCCCGGGAAGGTTCGCCGCCGCCGGATCGGCGTGCCGGTCGACCGCCGTGAGGCAGTCGCGGGCAGCGGGGTCTCGAGAGACCCCGAGGTTGGCCCGGTGGTCGCCGTGGCTGTCGGCGATGGTGGGGCTGCACGTGCCGTCTGGGCCATGCCCCACAGGAAAAGCCAAGCCGGGGTCGCGGCGCGCTCCGTCGCTTCCCAGCCCGCTCGTGCCGCGACGCGGCCTGAGCCGCTTCCCCTGATCCGACCCGGCGCTCGTCCGGCGACCGATCTGGCGGCGGCACTTTCCCCTTGAGAACACCGCCCGCTCACCGCAGCATCTTTCAGGGAGAGATGCACCATGACGCCCAGGATCCACCACCTGCGCGAGCAAACCCTCGCCGCCCAGCCGACCATCTCGGCCGAGCGCGCCTTGCTGCTGACCGAATTCTACCGCCGGGAGCACGGGCAGCACTCGCCGCCCGTCCTGCGCGCTCTCGCCTTCAGGCACCTCTGCGAGCACAAGACGATCCACATCGGTCCCGGCGAGCTGATCGTGGGCGAGCGCGGCCCGGCGCCCAAGGCCACGCCGACCTACCCAGAGCTGACCTGCCACAGCCTCGAGGACCTGAAGATTCTAAACACGCGCGAGAAGACCCGCTACGGCGTGGGCGCGGAGGTCATCGCCGCTTACGAGCGCGAGGTCATACCCTATTGGCGCGGCCGCAGCCTGCGCGAGCGCATCTTCGGGAGCTTGCCGGACGAGTGGCATCAGGCCTACGAGGCGGGCATCTTCACCGAGTTCATGGAGCAGCGTGCCCCGGGGCACACCGTCGCGGACGGCAAGATCTACCGGCGCGGGCTGCGCGACTTCCAGGCCGAGATCGCCCGGCGCCTGGCGGAACTGCGGGCCGGGGAGGCTCCGCGCGACCCCGGCGGGCCCGGCGACGCCGGCGAGAAGCGTGACGTCCCCGGCGCGAACGACGCCGCTCACGCCCGCGACGAGCGCGACTCGTGCGACGCCCGCGACGTGCGCGACCAGCGCGACTCGTCCGATCCGCGCGAGCAGATCGAGCAGCTCCGCGCCATGTCGATCGCGGCCGACGGCGCGATCCTCTTCGCCGAACGCCACGCCGCCGAGGCCCGCCGCCTCGCGGGGCAGGAGCCCGATCCGGTGCGCCGCGCCGAGCTCGAGCGCATCGCCCGGGTCTGCCGGCGGGTGCCTGCCCACGCGCCGCGCGACTTTCACGAGGCGCTCCAGGCCTACTGGTTCATCCACCTCGCGGTCATCACCGAGCTCAACGGCTGGGACTCCTTCTGCCCCGGCCATCTTGATCAGCACCTAGAGCCCTTCTACCGGCAGGGGCTGGCCGCCGGGACCCTCACCCGCGAACAGGCCCGCGAGCTGCTGCAGTGCTTCTTCATCAAGTTCAACAACCACCCCGCGCCGCCCAAGGTTGGCGTCACGGCAGCCGAGAGCGGCACGTATACGGACTTCGCCAACATCAACCTGGGCGGTGTCAAGCGCGACGGCAGTGATGGCGTGAGCGACATCTCCTACCTGCTGCTCGAGGTGATCGAGGAGCTGCACATCCTGCAACCCAGCCAGAACGTCCAGATCTCGCGCCGGACGCCCGAAGACTTCCTGCGCGCCGCGCTGCGGGTGATACGCCGGGGCTATGGCTATCCGTCGGTGTTCAACACCGATGTCGTCATCGAGGAGATGCTCCGCCAAGGAAAGTCCATCGAGGATGCGCGCGAGGGCGGCACCAGCGGCTGCGTCGAGACGGGCGCCTTCGGCAAGGAGGCCTACATCCTGACGGGCTACTTCAACCTGCCCAAGCTGCTGGAGCTGGCGCTGCACAACGGCCGCGACCTGCGCACCGGGCGCCAGCTCGGGCCGCAGACCGGCGATCCGTGCGCCTTTGGCGTCATGTGCGACCTCTTCCAAGCCTGGGAAGCACAGATGCGCCACTTCGTCGACATCAAGATCCGCGGCAACGACGTGATCGAGCGCATCTACGCCGAGGAGATGCCAGCGCCGTTCCTATCGCTCATCACCGAAGACTGCATCGCCACGGGCCGCGACTACAACGCCGGCGGCGCGCGCTACAACACGAGCTACATCCAGGGCGTCGGCATCGGCACGCTGACCGACTGCCTGGCGGCGATTCGCAGGCACGTCTTCGAGGAGCGCGCCGTGACCATGGCAGACCTCCTGGACGCCCTGCGCGTCGACTTCGAAGACTGGGAGCCGCTGCGCCAGCTCCTGCGCAATCGCTCCCCGAAGTACGGCAACGACGACGATCAGGCCGACGGCTTGATGCGCGCGGCCTTCGAGGCCTTCTTCCAGGCCGTCGACGGACGGCCGAACCAGCGCGGGGGCCGCTATCACATCGACATGCTCCCCACCACCTGTCATGTCTACTTCGGCTCCGTGACCGGCGCGACCCCCGACGGGCGCCGAGCCGGCACGCCGCTCTCCGAGGGAATCTCCCCCGTCCAGGGCCAGGATCGGCGCGGCCCCACGGCGGTGTTCAAGTCGGCCGCCAAGATGGACCACGCGCGGACCGGCGGCACGCTCCTCAACATGAAGTTCCTGCCCCAGGTGCTGGAGGGCGAGGACAGCCTGGAAAAGTGGGCCGCGCTGGTGCGCACCTACTTCAAGCTCGGTGGCCACCACGTGCAGTTCAACGTCGTCCGCGCCGAGACCCTGCGGGCGGCGCAGGCCGATCCGGAGAGCCACCGCGATCTCATCGTGCGCGTGGCCGGCTACAGCGACTACTTCTGCGACCTTTCACGCACGCTGCAGGACGAGATCATCGCGCGGACGGAGCAGCCGCTGGCAGGATCGTGAGACCCGGGCCCTTTCGGCAGGAGAGCTGCGATCGCGTTATTCGCAATTCGCCGGCAGCGCCCCCATCAGGCCACAGCCCGAGCTGTCGGGGCAGCATGGCGACCCCGGACTCAGGCGGTAGTCCCCCGCGTTGAGGTCCAGGAAGAGCGGATCTCCACTGATATTGCCATCGTATCCCAGCTTTCCGTCCAGGGGCTCGACCCAGTCACCCGCTTCATTTCCCGCGATGTTGGAGCACGCTATCCACACGTTCTCCTCGGATCCCGCTACGATGATACCGCATCCGCCCGTGTTGAAGGCGATGATCGTGTTGGATACTTCGAGCACCAACGTTGCGCTGTGAATGGCTCCCCCTGGCGCGTCCCCCGTGGCAGTGTTCTGAACGATAGTACAATTGGCGACCGACGGGTATGCGGCGAATACTCCGATAGCTCCGGCGTTGCACCCCGTATTGCGGGCGAATACGCAGAACGTGAACAAGAGCCGGCACCCCCCCGGAAATATCCTGTTCCCCTTGCCTGGGTTGACACTTTTGTCGTAGGAGATTCCCCAAC
>CAZRWW010000141.1:0-8593 GCA_964603725.1 uncultured bacterium | reverse complement strand
GACGCCTCCCGCCCGATCTCCTCCCAGCGCCCGCGGCGCGGCAGGACGGACTTCTCGCCCGGGCGGAGGTTCCCGGTGAGGTTGTCGGAGCGCTCGAGCTTGCTGCCCTGCTGCTGATCGAACTGGCCCTTGAAGGTGCCCTTCCAGGTCAGGCGCGGCTCGAGCCAGCCCTTGAGCACGCGCAGGGCGTACGTGGCCTGGAGGTTCTCGTCTCGGGCCATCTCCGAGCCGATGTTGATCCCGCCCGCGACCTGTTGCTTGCGCATCAGGTCCCGGCTCTGGCTGAAGCTGTAGGTGACGGGCTTGATCGGACGCAGGCCCGTGCCGATGCTCAGTCCCCCCGTGCGCGTCGCGCGCGAACGAACATCGTTCTTGAATAGCGGGTTGTTCAGGCTGCCGTCGAGGCGCTCGCAGTGCTCCTCCTGGGTCTCGCTGCGGTTGAAGTTGACCGAGATGTTGGTGAGCATCGGATTGACGGTCAGCTTCCGGTGGAGCCGGATGTCCCCCCGGCCGCCGAAATCGACGCCGTATCCGACCTGCAGGCTCGCCGTGCGGGTGCAGTCGCGATTGTAGGGTTGCTGGCTGTTGTTCTCCCGGTGCGACACGTTGACCTTGAGGGCGTCCACGGTGTACTGCAGCCAGCGGCTGTCCGATCGCTGCCGCGAAACGCCCAGGCTGGCGCTGCGCTGGGTGGTCCGGCTGACGTCGCGATCGGTCGGATCGTCCCCCACCAGGATGTCGTCGCGCGTGCGGTACTTGGGAACGCGCTCGGAGCGGCTGTAGTTGTAGGTGAACGGCAAGTTCAGGCGGGCGCCGCGCGGCGTGAGCCGGTCGATCGGCATGCTGACCGCGGCCTGGAAGGCCGACTCGCTCGCCTTCTCCGTACGCGCGGCGCTGATGCTGGTGAACTCCGTGCCGACGTGCCGGTAGCTGAGGTCCACCCGGGCGAAGTCCGAGAGCTGGCTGTTGAGTCTCAGCCGGTAGGCGTATCCGACGTCCTTGAGCACGTGGGTCAGGCGCAGCTCGTCGACCCAGACCGCCGATCGGCGGATCACCTCGCCGCCGCCAGCGCTGCGCACCCCGATCGTGATGCGGCCGATCGAGGTCAGGTAGGGCGAGCCGCGCATGCGATAGCGCGAGCCGTCCTCGGCCGCCGCCGACTGGCGGTACTCGTCCGGCCCCTGCGCCGGCAACAGCTTCAGATCGCTCAAGTCGGTGAGCGGGATCTTGACCTTCTTCCAGGGAACCGCGCGCTGAACGCCCGTGAGCCCAGTGAGCGGAACGGCGTACTCGTAGAAGTGGGTCGAGTCCTGACGGGCTTCCTTGCACAGCCGGACGAAGAACTCCGCTCCGGCCGCCTCCTCCTCGGGCACGGTGCCTCCCAGGTAGAACTCGAGGAACTCGTAGCTCATCAGGTTCAGGCCGCTCGCCGCCTGCCCCAGGCCGCGCGATGAGCCGCGCAGCTCGGAGTAGATGCGCCCGGTGTGGCCGGGCTGGAAGTTGCGCATCTCCAACGTGAGCGACTGCTCGCGCTCCCGCGCCGAATTGCGCGACCGATCGCGGTACTCCTCAAACGGCGCCGTGTAGATGTCGGAGTCTTCCTTGTTGTTGACCACCCCGGGGTAGAACTCCTCGGCGGCGAACTCGAGCTGCTCCGCCGGCACCGGCCGGCCGGTGGAGTCCTGGATGACCGCCGCCAGCCAGCGATTGCCGCGCAGCTGGATCGAGCCGATCTGCAACCGCCGCGGGCCCGAGAACCCGCTGACCCATAGCCGCAAATGCTTGACCTCCGTCCAGGAGGGATTGCCGACGAAGCTGTCGACCTGGGCGTCGCTGAGCGTGATGCGAACCCGCCGCCAGCCCTTGCCCAGCGCGTCGGGCCAGTTGATGTCCTTGCCCTGATAGTCGCGACTGACGTCGACGTCGACCAGACTCGTGTCGTCGAGCGCGATGCGGAACGAGAAGTACGACTCGTAGGGATCGCGCGTGTTGTTGCCGTCCAGGTCCTCGGTATCGAGTCGGCCATTGTGCTCCGTGCCGTTGATCTGGCTGAAGGCCTCGCAGATCTCATCGGACGACAGGGCGCGGTCGCCGTACTTGTCGCTGTCGTAGAAGAAGTAGTCGTTGTTCGAGTTCGAGGGCCCCTGCTTGATGCGGTCCAACCCTGTGTCCTCGTCGACCGTGTCGCTGAAGTCGAGCTGCCCGTCGCGGTCCGCATCCTCGTAGTCGAGCGAGTCGTTGGGCGCGTGAATCGGCCCCCCAATGATGACCGGGGGATTCTGCCGGCAGTCCACCTTGCGCCGCTCCCACAGCGAGTTCTCGTCCATCTGCCCGATGTCGACGTGCAAGACGCCCTCGCGCCGGCTCGGATCCTCCTGGAACTGCCGCCACGTGACCCAATCGTTGATCCAGACATCGAGGAAGCGCGCCCCGGTCAGGTCCAGCTTCGTGTTCGACAGCCCCTGGATGATGCCGCCCCAGGATTGCTCCGGGCCCCAGGGGCCCGTGGGCACCGGCTCTGGCGACTGGCTGGACTCGTAGGGGAAGAACTGCAGCTCCAGGACCTGCGTATAGTCGTTGGCCTCCTGCAGGTCGAGGGTGGGGTTCATGTCCCCTTCCTGGACCGCGTGATAGGGCGTGTACCACCACAGCTCCCCCCGCCGGTTGGATCGCGCCTCGATGTCGCCCCCGGGGACGGCGTGCGGCACGGAGCAGGGCACCCAGGCCAGGCGGTTGATGCGGATGCTGGTGTTGTCGTCCACGCCCTCGAAGTCGTCCAGATAGAGGTCGTTGCGCGTGTTGGGGTTGGGAAAGCTCGCCCCCATCCCGCCCCCGAAGTCGAAGGTCGACGGCCGGCGGGCATCCAGCAGGGGCAGCTTGTCGAGCAACCGGGTCACGCCCATCGATTCGGTCACGTAGCTGGCCGCGACCTCCCCGACCGCGGCGCGCGTGGGCTCCGAGCCCAGTCGCGGGCGCCGGTCCGGGCTGGAGGTGCGCTCGTAGAGCCAGGAGGTCGAGAGCTTCAGCTTGCTGTCCTCCGGCGCATAGAAGGCCGCCGCCCCCAGGAGGCTCTTGCTCGCCATGCCGAAGGTGCTGGCGCGCTTGTAGGAGACGTTGATCTCCTGATCCTCGGTGACCGCCGCCGTGTCGAGGATGCGGATCTCGCCGGTCTGGTAGTCGATCTCGTAGTCTCGGCCCTTGGTCAGGCGCCGCTGGCCGGCGCTGACGACCTCCGAGCCCTCGATGATGTCGTAGGCATCGATGCGGACTCCCGAGACCGGGGTCTTGTACTCGATCTCCATGTAGAACTTCGAGTCCCACGACCGGCCGATGCCCGTGCCCTTCTGGCTCATGTTGCGGGTGAAACCGGCCTTGCGGCCGTAGATCTCGCGGTTCCAGTAGGGCGCCGGCAGCGTGTCCCAGTCGCAGGGAGCCTGGGCGCACGGGCGGCCGCGCAGGTCGAAGGTGCGCTCCTGGCCCGGGTCGTGGATCGCCTCGAGCGGGGCGAAGGGGCGCAGGTCGGGGAAGAAGATCAGCCCCATCTTCAGATCCACCCAGGGCACGAGGTCGATGACGTCGTCCTGGCCCTCGACGTACTCGCTGCCCAGATCCTTGCGGTAGTCGACGCCCAGGTAGCGGATGAGCTTGATCCCATCGATCTGATCGGGGTCCTCGGCATCGCCGATCTGACCGTCGTAGCGCAGCGTGACCTTCAGATCGTCCTTGAGGATGTTGCCCTCGGGCAGCCCGTCGCCGGCCCAGTCGTCGGCCCCCGGCCCGAAGGCATAGACGTTGGCGAGCATCAACCGGCTGGTCTTGCCCCAGCCCTCCGTCGTGAGGTCGTCCGGCAACAGCACGCGGTTCGGGCGGATCATCTTCACGTAGAGCGTGTCGCCGCTCAGGCCGCCCACGTCGGTGCCGAGCACCTCGTCCCGGTAGGTCACGCCCAGGGTGTAGCGGTCCTCGAGATGGCGGTAGAGGACGATGTAGGGATGCACCTCGCTCCCGCTCGCCCCGTAGCGCTCGTCCACCATGTAGAGGGCGTAGTCGATCCCCGGCTGGAGCTCCTCGAAGTAGAGCAAACCCGTCCGCAGGCTGTCCGCGGGGCCGGGAACCGGGTCCGCCAGGTCGAGGACCCCGACGCCCCGGCGCGTGCCGGTCTCCCCCTGGGTCCACCCGTCGCCGTCGTCGAGCCACAGGTGGAATGAAGACGAGTTGATGTTGACGACCCAGCGCGGGTGACCGGGATAGGCGTCGCGGGTCGGGTCATCGATGAAGAAGAAGCGGTCGCGCACGTACTCGTAGTCGTAGACCTTCGTCGTGTTGCGTTCGCTGCGAATCGTCGTGGAGGCCTCGATCGTCTGCCCCTCCTGCTTGCTGACGATCATGTTCAGGGTGAGCGGACCGAGCTGCGCCTCGCTGTTGATGCCAAACAGACCCGTGTGCTTGCCGCCGTAGCTGACATACTCGGTGCCGGGCAGGCTCAGGCTGGTGTTGCCCAGGTCGACCCGGCGGATGATCTCGTCCTCGTAGCCCTTGTAGTGGATCTGGATGCGGTTGGCGAGCGAGCTCTGCGCCTGGCTCGACTGGTCGACGTCCACATCGAGCTTGTCGCCCACGGAGCCCTTCAGACGGATGGTCAGGTCCTGCTGCATCTGCAGCTGGGGGAATTTCGACTGCTTGCGGCCGTACTCGTAGGAGGGCCGGTGGGGAAACCACTGGCTCCGCCCGCCGAAGCTGATGTGCTCGCTGCCGCTCACGAGCAGGTTCGGCTTGCCCTCTCCGAAGATCGACTTGACCGCCTTGGGCATCTCGAACGGCACGGTGAGCCTGACCAGCCCCGCCCGGCCGCCCTGGACCGTCGCCTCCCGCTGGGATTCCTCGATCGCCTTGGCCCAGAGAGCGCGCGTGTTCACTCGCGTCAGGTGCAGCATGTAGTGGGCATAGGACAGCGGCACGGGACGCGCGACCGGCACGCCGTCGCGCAGCAGGTGCGGCGTCACCGTGGCCTGGTCGATGTCGACCGAGTGGGAGATGGTGTAGGCCGGCTTGGCCGGCGCCCCGCGCTTGCTCTGCAGCTTGGGCAAGTACGGCGGCCAGAAGCGCTGCCCGCCGCTGCGGGTGGTGCGGTAGAAGACGCCGTCGGCCACCCGGCTGGCCGCGACCAGCGAGTCGGCGATAGCGTCGACGCGCACGGCGATCGAATCGCTCGCCGCGAAGAGCTCGGGCTTGAACCCCACCTGCTCCCGCAGGTACCAGCGGGAGCCGAACCGGCGGCGCAAGCGCTCCAGGGCGGGCTCCGCCGCCTGGTCGGCCCGCACGGCGTGCTCGAACGGGCGCACCGTGGCCGGGCCCGACAGGGCCGCGCGCCAGGTGGCGATGAAGCCGAAGGTGTCCGTGACCGGCAGAACCCCCAGCTCGAGCAGATCGTCGGCCGCCTCGCTCGCCTCGGTGCCGGCGCCTTCCAGGGGCGGGGGCGGGGGCGACTCGGATCCAGGAGCTTCGGCCGGCCCAACGGCAGCACCCAGCGCCGGGTCGAGCGATCCGCTGGCTGGGGTCGGCCACATCGCGGGCGGGTCCCCGGTGGTGTCGGCGGGCGCGAGGGAGCCAGCGGGCTGCGCGAGGATCGAATCGGATGGTGGGGGCGGTGAGTCGGGCAGGGCCGGAATGGAATCGGATCGCACCGGCAGCGACTCCGGTTGCGCGGCGAAGAGCACCGTGGAAGCCGTGGAGTCCGACGAATCAGGGGGCGGTCCGGTGCGGTCCGGGCCGGCGGGCGCCCACGCCGGGCGGGCGGCCAGCAACACAACGCCGGCCAGACATGCTCGCAGGCTGACCCCGACGATACGGCCCTTCATCCGCCCAGACCACCTTATCGGCCTAATGCAAAGCGGGACATTCGGATCGACCCCAGTGCCCTGCCTGTTTATACTCCCCCTCCGTCGCTGGGTTCTGCGAATTCCCGCCGCGCTCGGGCCGGCCGGCGTTCGTCGAGGAAGCCCTGGCCAACCAGGGGACGCGGAGACCGGAACCAGCGCACGCTAGCATGGCCATGGCAGGCGGTCAACGGTGAGCCGGACGACACGGTGCTGATCGAGCGCTACATCCTGAAACAGCTCGCGCGCCCTTTTCTGCTGGGCGTGTTCGTCGTCACCTTCTTGCTGTCGATGGACTTCCTGCTGGACTACCTCGACCTCTTCCTGGGCAAGGGCATCGACTTGGGCAGCGTCCTGAAGCTGTTCTTCCTGGGGTTGGGCTGGATGCTGGCCCTGTCGGTGCCCTGCGGCGTCCTGGTCGGCGTCCTGATGACCTACGGGCGGCTGGCCCAGGACAGCGAGATCATCGCCATGCGCGCCAGCGGCATCAGCCCGCTGCGCGCGGTGCGGCCCACGATCGTGGCCGGTCTGGCGCTCTTCGTCGCGATGGTCTTCTTCCACAACGACGTGCTGCCGGACATGAACCACGCCTTCGCCAATCTCATGCTGGCGATCAACAAGAAGCGCCCGACGGTCGAGATCCAGGAGGGGGTCTTCATCGACAGCTTCCCGGGCTACAACCTCTTCATCGGCAACCTCGATGACCGCACGGGCCTGATGCGCGACATTCTGATCTACGATTCCAGCCGCAAGGACGAGGCCCCGCGGACGATTCGCGCCCGCCGCGGGCGTCTGGAATTCGACCCCGCCACCGGCGTCTTGAGCCTGCACCTGGAGGACGGAGAGATTCACGAGGCCGGCCGCGACCGCAGCCCCGTCTACCGCAAGATGGACTTCCAGCGCCAGACGCTCAACATCCGCGTCATCCAGGAGGCGTTGGACCAGTCGGGGCGGCGCACCCGCGGGCAGCGCGAGCTGGACATCCCGGCCATGAAGATCAAGGTCGCGGAGCTGGAGGAGGAGCGCGCGCGCTACGACGAGCGCTGCCGCGCGGCGCTCGAGAAGCTCGGGCTCGACTCGGTGGCGGAGCTGCCCGGCGTCGAGGTCGCCCGCCCGTGGCACCTGAAGCTGGCGGCGCTGGTGCGCGGGCGCCCCCCGGCCCCCCCCGCCCTGCCCGACTCCTTCTGGACGCCGGTGAACCGGCGCCTGGCGGAGGAGGCCAAGCTCACCCAGATGCAGTCGACGGCGGCCTCCAAGAAGGTCAGCCAGTACTGGGTTGAGATTCACAAGAAGTACTCGATCCCCTTCGCCTGCGTGGTGTTCACGCTCGTGGGCGCGCCCCTGGGCATCCGCGCTCGCCGCGGGGGCCTGGCCGCCGGGTTCATCAGCGTGGGGTTCTTCATCTTCTACTACCTGTGTCTGGTGGGCGGCGAGCAATTGGCCGACCGCGACTACGCGGACCCGTGGCTCGCGATGTGGCTGCCCAACATCGTCCTGGGGGTGCTGGGCGCGTGGCTCACCGCCAAGGTCTGCCAGTACCGTCCCCCGTGGCGCCGCCGGACGCCCGGCCAGGGCGCGCGAGCACGGGCTTGGGCATGAGCATGACGCTGAAGATCGTCGATCGCTACTTGTTGCGCGAGTTCGGGCTCTACCTGCTCCTGGGGCTATCCACGTTCATCGGCATCTACATCGTGGTCGACCTGTTCGAGAAGATCGACGTGTTCATCGACTACCAGGCCCCGGCCGCGCTCATCCTGGTCTACTTCGCGAACAAGCTGCCGCTGATCGTCATTCAGGTCCTGCCCGTGGCGATGCTGCTCGGGGCCATCCTGGCGCTCGGCCATCTGCGCAAGTTCAACGAGATCACCGCCATGCAGTCCTGCGGCTTATCGCCGCTGCGCATCACGGTCCCGCTGCTGGCCAGCGCCGCGGCGATCACCGCGGTCGCGTTCCTGATCTCCGAGGAAGTGGTCCCGGCGGCCTATCTGCGGCAGAAGGAGGTCATGGACGTCGGGATCAAGCGGCGGCGCCCCGAGGCCGTTCGGACGCGCACCGACGTCCGGTACATGGGCCGCGGCTACCGCGTCTTCAACCTGCGCGAGTTCCGGCCCGAGCCGCCCAGGATGGAGGGCGTCTCGGTGCAGCAGTTCGACCCCGACAGCCTGAGGATGCGCACGCGCATCGATGCGCGCAGCGCCCGCTGGCAAGACGCCCTGTGGGCGCTGGAGGACGGTTTCGCGCGGCGATTCGCCGACTCCCTGGAGGTCGCCGTGCCCTTCAAGCACTACGCCGACAGCCGCTGGACGGAGCAGCCCGATGAATTCGCCCGGCCCGAGCCCGACCCGTTCTTCATGAGCCGGCGTCAACTCCGCGACTACATCGGCCGCATCCGCGAGAGCGGAGCGCGGGTCGTCCAGTACGAAACCGACTACCACCTGCGCGCGGCCTTTCCGCTGGCCAACTTCATCATGGTGCTGCTCGGCTCGTGCCTGTCGTTGCGGATCATGCGCGGCACGCTGGCGCTCGGGTTCGGCCTGTCGATCTCGCTCGGCTTCATCTACTACGGGTTCATCGTGATCGGGCAGGCCCTGGGCTACAACGGCAATCTGTCGCCGCCCCTGGCGGCCTGGCTGGGCAACATCGTCTTCTGCGCGGTGGGGTCGCTCCTGTTCTGGAGAATGAACCGCTAGGCGCGCCGCATCAGGCGCGGGCCGCGG
>CAZRWW010000140.1:0-9002 GCA_964603725.1 uncultured bacterium | reverse complement strand
CCATGATGGGGTTTACTCCTACACGAAAGTGTCTTGACGGATGGGGAACACAACATGTCTCGGGCCAGGTCTTGCTCGCTCCTGTCGCGGACGAACGCCAGCCAGCGGCGGCGGCACTGTGGGCAGCCGGAGGCGGCGCAGGATCCTGGCGATCACGGGTGGATCGGAGAGGACCGCCAGGATCACCATCGCGGCCGAGCAGCGCGGGCATCTTAGCGCCTCGATGAAAGAGACACGGTGCAGGAGCTGCGCCCAGGACAGAGGAGTACGGCGGACGGGGGGCGAGTCCGCGGGCTGTGATCGGCCGACGTGGCGCTGTTGCCGTGTGCGCCGGGCACGGCTGCAGGGGTGATCTGCGCCTGGGTCGAGCGGTCGTCCGGGCCCGCCGGGCGCGGGGATTGAGCTCCGAATTGCAGCCTCCCGTGTCGTTATCAAACAGGAGTTCTGTTGGGAAGATACATGTGCCGGGCATCCAGCGTGGTCCCACTCAGGTGGGTCTGCCGCCCGGCACGGAGTCGGCGGGGGGGGGGCGAAACCTCTCGTCCTCAGATCACGAGGAGGTTGGCTATGCTTCGAATCCATGCACTGCTGGTTGGCCTGATCGTCCTGGCCGTGCTCGGCGGATGCTCGCAGGAAGCGAGCCGAGTTCAGGCACCTGAGATCGCGGCATCCGATACCGAGGAGGGCATCGGACCGCTTGCGCAGGCCGTTCAGCGGCCGTTCTCAGACTACACATCCACCCAGGGCACCTTCTGCTTCCCGGATGGCTCCGGCGGCTGCATCGACTTCGAGCCGCCCGTCAGGAACTTCATCGGGTGGAGCGAGCACGAGCCGGTCTTCAACGCCCTGTTCGAGTACCTGGGCAACGCGGATCAGTGGTTGCAGCAGCAATCCGGCGGAAGCCTGTCCCTGGGAACCGAGATCACCGGCACGGTCAAGGAGCGCCCGCTCCCGGGTGGTCGTGCTGAGATCCACATCACCGTGCACGCCCGCAACATCCTCGCCTGGATGACCCACATCGAGAGCTACGTCCTCGACCCGCTGGTCTTCGGATACCGAGTGACGGATGTGCTGGCGGGCGCCCCCCCATCGCTCGGGGATTTCCACATGAACATCAGGTTTATCGTTCCGGAGCAGAACGCTCCGATCCCCGACCTGTTCCAGCTCATCGTGATGCCGGAGCCCGAACAGGAGCTGCTGCACCTGTCGGTCAACATGTCGGCAGTCGGCATCCTGCACGAGGGATCGGGCTATCCCGAGGGCACGCTCGGCCTCGTGCGTGTCGTGCAGGTCTATCCGCCCCTGCCCAACAGCACGTACGGCACGGGTTGGGCCGTGGAGCGGATCGACATCCAACCCATCTGACAGCAGTGAGTCCTCGGCAGGGCCGGCGTTCACACGCCGGCCCTGCTCGCACTTCGTTGCGCCTGCTCGTCTATCACGCGCCCGTCCTTCAGCCGCACACCCTCGAGTTCCAGGAGGAATTGCTTGGCGGGCGGTCCACGGCCGTGGCCGGTCAGGCGTCCCATGCTGCCCACCTGTCTCTTCCATAAACTCCGTCCGACGCGCAGTCCTGTGCACTCAGCGGTGTGACCCGACCCTGGACACGCAATCAATGATAGCTCATCGGCCAGTTGCGGTGAAGGCCGTGGGGGTGCCGGCGTCTGGCTCCGGAGAACCACGGAGGAGTCCATCGGACCCCAGGTGCCCCGAGCTACCCCGCAGGTCCGCCGGTCAAGCAGCGCGGCGAAAGTATCGACGATGGAGCCCGCCGACCATGGGCTCCGCGCGGATCACGCCGAGGTGCGGTGGTTCCACCGGCCTCGTCTCCGGGCAGTCCTTCGCCAGCCCCAGATGCGTTCTCGACCCGTGGTAGTAGGCAAAGTATGACCTGAGCAGCCGTCTCAGCTGCTTCTCGCTCAGTACGATCACGTGATCGAGGCACTCCCGCCGGATCGACCCGATGACCCGCTCAACCTACGGGCTCTGCCACGGGGATCGGGCCGAGATCATGACCTGCTCGATTCCAAGTCCTTTCACTCGGCGGACGAAATCAGTCCCATAGATCCCATCGCGATCGCGCAGCAAGAACCTTGGTGCTGTTTCCCATGGAAACGCCTCGACGACCTGCTGCCCCGCCCAGGCTGCGCTCGGCGCCGCCGTCACATTGAAGTGGACAACCCGCCGCCGATCATGGCTCAGCATCACGAAGACGAAGAAGACCCTGAAGGCCGCCGTCGGAACGGTGAAGAAGTCCACCGACACGATGTCCCTGGCGTGGTTCGTCAAGAATGCCCGCCACCCCTGAGACGGCGGCCTCCGTGGCCGCACCATGTACCTGGAGACGGCGGCCTGGCTGATCTCGATGCTGAGTTTGAGCAACTCGCCGTGTATCCGGGGCGCACCCCAGAGCGGATTGGCCCGGGACATCTGCCGGATCAGATCCCGGATCTCGGGAGATACCCTGGGCCGGCCCAGTCCACGACTCTTCCATTTCCAATAGAGCCGAAACCCCTTGCGGTGCCAGCGGATCACGGTCTCGGGCTTGACCAAGACAAGCGACCTCTCCCACCCGCCCCAGATCCTCGACAGCAGCACCCAGAGTCCTCGATCACTCGGCTTCAGCCGCGGCTGCTTGACGGAGCGCCGCAGCACCCCGATCTGGTGCCGGAGGGCGAGGTTCTCCAGGATCAGGGCCTGGCGTGACTTCATGACCGCTGCCGCGGTGCTCAGGAGTAGTGATATCATCCATGTGAGGCTCATGGATCGGATCTGTAACGTCAAGTGGCTCAGTGCGGACGGGATTGGTGGAAGGGACAGCTGGTTTGGCGCCCGATGCGTGACTGGATCGTCGCGCACACGCCCGGCCACTGAGCGGCCGGGAAGACTGGACGCTTGATCATCGGTCGCTGCCCATGAGGATGAAGCCGGACCAGTAGAAGGGATGGAGGTACGGCTGCCGCCCTTCGGGATCGCGCCACGCGCGGAGCCACTCCTTGGCTTCCTGCAAGGCCGCGGCCTTCGACGGGAGGTTCCCTAGTCGGACGCTCGAGTGATCGCAGGCCTCATGGGCGGCGACCGTGCCGCCCGCGGCTCCCAACAGATTCGCGTAGAAGCGCTGCATCAACAGCGCCGTGGCACGATCTTCCACGCTCCACAGGCTCAGCACGAGGCTGCGGGCCCCCGCGAGCAGGAAGGCGTGCGCCAGGCCCATGTGACCGTCGGCGGGGACCCGGGCCCCCAGCGCCGTGCCGCACCCGCTCAGGACGACCAGGTCCGCGTCGATGCTCCAGCAGTCCATGATCTCCTCAGCGAGCAGGCAACCGTTGTGCGCGCCGCGACCGGCCGCCAGCGCAACCAGCGGATCGGGCAGGTTCGCCTGCGACAGTACCAGGGCGCAGTGCTCCGGAACCTGGTCATCCACCAGCGCATGCGTAGCGAAGTGGATGCAATCGAAGCGGCGTAGCTGATCGCTCTGCTCCAGCGCGACAAGCGTGTCGAGCGTCGCGTCGCCCCCCACGAGCAAGGAAGCGCCATCCCCGAACAGCCTGCCGATCGCTTCGGCCTCCGCGCGAGCCCAAGGCAGACGGCGCAGCGACCCCAGGGCCGCACGGTTGCCAGCCAGCGCACTGCGCAGGAGGTCCTCTTCCCGGCGCTCCAAGGCGGAGCTGTCGGCCGCGTCGTGCTCGAAGAGCCCCTCGCGCAAGGCCAGGTCGCCGGCGCTGGCGTCCCCCGGCCCCGCCAGGTGGGAAGGCTCGCCGTGCGAGTCACGCAGAGTCGGGTCCGCGACCACCAGGCACATCGGCCGCTCCGTCACCGCGGAGGGAGCGCCGCCCCGCGCCTGTTGGGAGATAGCCCCGCGCTCCTCGGCCAGCTCCTTCTCGCGCAGCCAGGTGAAGATGGTGGCCGACGGCGCGTAGGTCACCAAGACCCGGTCGCCAAGCCGCTCGCCGCTATCCCCCCATGGCAGGATCTCGACCGGGATGCCCAACATCACGTCGCAGGGGATCACCACGAGGTGCCGCACGCCCGCCAGGCAGTGTTCCAGGGGCGCAAGGCGCTCCTCCCATACGTCGCGGGCCAAGCCCACGTAGGCCTCCGGCAGCTTGGGCCGGCGGGAGATGGCCTTGCGCAGATTCGGGGCGCTGGGCGCCGCCACGCTCAACGGCGTGTTTCGATAAGGCCCCGGCTCGCGGATCACGCACAGCCTGCGCCACTGAACCGGCCCTTGCGAACGGATCACGTTGCCCCAGGCCAGGAGTTCCTCTCCAGTGTGAAACAGATCCGAGCTGAGCCAGCTCACGATTGCCTCGTCCGGTCCCAGCGCCGCCTGCACCCGCGCGAGGTCGAACACCTCGCCCTGCAACTGCGCGGTCTGCCGCATGATCTCGTCCTGCAGCGCCGCCCAGTCGGCCCGCGCGGCCAGCAGCTCAGCGCGCGCCCCGTCCAGGAGGCTCCGGAGGGCCGCGGTGGTGTCGGCGACCCCGGCCGCCGCGGCTAGCGACAGGGAGCGCCGCAGCTCGGCAATACCGAGCGGCGGCCCTGCGGCCAGCCATGCGCGGCGATCGCGCGCGAGGAGGGCATCGGCCAGGGTGCGCCCGCGCCCGCGCTCCAGAGCCTGCCAAGCCTGATCGGGCTTGGCGCGCATGAGCAGCGCGACCGCCAGCAGCTCGTACGGATTGGCCTGCGTGCGCGCGCGCGACAGGCCCAGCCCGCGGCGCAGGCGAGCCGTCTCGAAAGCGGCGGCAACCGACACCAGGATGGACTCGGCGTCGGCGTAGCAGCCGTTGACGATCCTGATCCTGCCGAGGTGCCACAAGTGCTTCAGGAGGGGGGCCGCTTCGGGCTCGTGGCTTTGTTGGAGCATCGCCACCACGCGGGCCTGCAGCGAATCGGCGCCGGCAAAATCGCCCCGAAAGTAACGGATCTCGCCCAAGTGGTAGTAGTGCGCGCTTCCAACCGGTACGCCCGCACCCACGCGCAGGTCGTGAACCTGCTGGAAGAGCAGCTCGGATTCGTCAATCAGACCGCGGTTCTTGATCACCACGCCCAGATTGTGAAGGATCGAGGCCAGTAGGGACGGGTATTCGAAACCCATCGAGCGATAGCGGGATTGCGCCTCGCGGAGCCAGCGTTCGGCCTCGGCCTGCCGCTGCAGTGGGATGTTGATGAGACCCAGGTGGTTGTAGGCTTCCACCACGCGCGTGTGGTTCGGATTCAGCCGCCGTTCAAGGATGGCAAGCCCGGCGAGGATCTCCTCTTCCGCGGCCGGGAAGTCTCCCTTGCCGTGCAGGCAATCGGCCAGACGCTCGTGGGCCAGGGCCGTCTCGAGTGCTTCTGGACCCAGGGCCGTATAGCACAGTGCGACCGCCTCCCGCAGCAAAGCCTCGGCCGCGATGTATTCACCATGCGCCGCGAAGAACTGCACACCCTGCGCCTGGAGTCCGCGCACACGCGCCAGCGGCGCATCCGGCCGCGCTCGGCCAATGGCGAGCGCCTCGCGGGCCAAGGCGTCGCCTTCGGCGATACTGGTCCCACCGTGGATCACCAGGGCGCTCATCGTCAGGGCCAGATCGGGATCGCCCGCGCCCAGGTTGCGGCGGCGGATGGCCAGAGCCTCTCTGAGCAGCTCTTCCACGGGGCACTCAGACCCCGCGTAGTTGCCCACCTCGGCCAGCCGCATGAGACTGGCGGCTACGAGAGAATGATCGCCACCCAAGGCCTGCCGGCGCAGCGCCAGCTGCTGCTCGGCGCTCTTCCTTGCCCCAGGATAGTCCCCGGCCAGCTCGAGAAGGTCGATCTCGACCGTGAGTCGTTCCGCCGGATCCTGGGCCACGGCCCCCGGGGAGGCAAAGAGCAGCACGCCGCCGAGCGCGACACAGAGCCATTTGACTGCGAAGTTGAGGAGGGCGCGTGAAGACTGTCTGCGGATGCTGTGCACGGCTCGCTCTCTGCTCTATTTGGCTGGAACGCGACACTCCACTGGAAGCATACCGAATCCCCAGGCCCCCGGACCAGCCGAATGTGCCGGCGCGGCTGTGTGCCGCGGAGTTCCGGCGTCATCCCTCCCTCCCCCCGCGCAGGTTCTCCGAATTTGGGTCCATTCGGTCGTTATGAAAACTGGATGCCTTTCCGGTTGTCCTGGAAAGGCCGCCTGTTGGGGCCCGCCGCTGTTCGATCGGTGTGGGCGTGGCCGGAACGCCCGGGGTGCCGTGGCGCGGCCGGCTCAAAGGCCAACGTGACTGGCGGGCGTCCATCAGGCTCGGGAGCTTGGTTGGGATGCGCGAGCAAAGGCTCTGCCCGCGCGGGGAACCGGTCGCGGGGGCTCCGAACGCCCCTGTCTCACCGGTGTGCGCGGCATGGTGACGCCCGCCAACAATCGCGATACAATGGAGGTTTGGGGTGCTGAGCAAGGCCCCGCTGCCGCTGTCCCTGGTTCATGGCCGTGCGAAGCTATTGATGGCGAAGCGCTCACAAAGCACCGTGCACAGGCTGGATCAGCCGTGGCCGGCCTTTCTCGATCGACTGGACAGCGACCCGCATGCGGCATTCCGGGAGTTCTATTCGCTCGCCTGGAGGCTGCTTGCGTCGTGCCCGCCCACGGCGATGCGGGACCTGCCCCAATGGGAGCGAGAGGAAGTGATCGCGGAGGTGATCCTCCACTGCTGGCAGGATGATCAGCGCGTGCTTCGGACCTATCGCGATCGTGGTGTTCCGTTCGGGCACTGGCTGCTCATGGTCACGCGGTGCAAGGCGCTCGACTACCTGCGGGCGCGCAACCGGAACCAGGCTCGCCACCAACCCATTGCCGGCCTCGGTCCACCACAGCACGGCGCGGCGCCGCTTGCTTGCGAGGCCCTGGCGGATGTCCGCCTGATCATGCAGCAGAACCTCGAACTCGTTCATCGCTGCATCCAGAAGCTGGGGCCTAGCTGCCAGATACTGCTCTTGGGAAGCACGCTGGGGCTGAAACCACGGGAGATGACCAGTCTGCTCGGCTGGGGGCCGGACATGGGCAAGAAGGTGTCCGACAGCTTGCGCCACTGCCGCGGCAGATTGAAAGATGAATTGCGGCGCGAAGGCGTGGATTGGCGGGAGCTGGTCCGTGATGGCGCCCGCATGAAAGAGGCCAACTGGTAGCATGGATTCGCCCAATCGGCACAACTTCGATCCGGACGGCGAGGAGAAGCGTCTCGACCGACTCGCGGGGCGCGTTCTGGCCACGGAGTCACCCTTCGTCCGTCCCACAGACGAGGCGATTCTGGCCTACCTGCGCGGCAAGGCCAGCGCGGACGAACGCGATGCGGTCCAGAAGGCCGTGCTCGCCGCCGAGGACTTCCGTCGCGAGCTGATCGAGCTGGCTGCCGACTTGGAGCGGCTGGATGATGCTGCCCGCGCACGCTTCGACGCCCTGCCGGAACCCGAGGTCCCCGATCGGTACGCTGCCGTGGTCTCCACGCCTGCAAGCGCAGCCCCAGGGCGCGCCGCTACGCGTGCCCGGTTGCGACTGGCCTGGACGATGGCCGCCGCGGCGCTGGTCGTGATTGCAGTCCTGTTGTTCGGCCGGCCCACCCACGAAACCACCGCGACCGCGCCGTGGGAACGGCACGAGCTAGGTCTGACGCCCGATCTTTTCATGCCCGTGACGCTGCGGGGAGCTGAGGAGGACGAGGGCCCCTACGCCAGCGAGGCCGAAGCTGCCCTGACCAGCTTCGTCGCGCGCATCCAGTGGGAGCAGGGCGCGTTCTTCGCGACCGGGGACGTCGGTGCGCGCGGGCTGGAAACCGCTGGTCCGGCGCTGGTGCAACTCGTCGACCAGCGCGATCGCGTCGTGCTGCGCTATCAACCCGCGGCCGAGGGTCCCTGCGCGCAGATGCGTGTCTGGCTGCTCGCCTTGCCCGACCTGGCCCTCTTCAGCATCTCGCTCCCGGGTTGTTCCTCGCGGATCAAGCTTCCGCCGGCGCACACCACCGAGTTGTGCGTCGCCATGACCTACACAGTGCCGGGGGGCTATCTGGGAACGCGGGCGGTGCTTCTGGGTTCGCGGCAAGCCCCGCCCTCGGAGTGACAGCCTGTTCGTGAGCCGACTGCTATTGGTGCACACGTCGGGAGAGTCCGTAGGCGTATGAGGCCTTGAACAGACTCATCCGTTACTTCATCAACACCATCTTCCTGATGGGTGAAGTGGTCTGGTTCAAACGATAGAAATACACTCCGGAAGAGACAGGCTGACCACTGGCGTCCTTGCCGTCCCAGATAACGGACTGCAAGCCGCTGGAGTTCCTGCCGGCACTCAGACTCCTGACCAGCTGGCCGGCCGGATTGTATATCTGAACCTGCAACGGTGAATCGGTGTGCTGATAGTAACTGATGGTCGTTTGCGGTCCGAAGGGATTGGGATAGTTCGCCAGCTTGGCGAGCTCAACATCGACGCTGACAGGAGCGTTCACGTCGGCAAGATAGGCAAGTACTCCAGCGTCGTGCGCAGAGTCACTTCAGCGGCCAATGTAGCATCAGGCACTGGCAGGGAACCGGCGACGTGAATGAAGCCGGCCGCTCTGCAGTAGTGCTCTCCAAGTGGCGAAGCATGCATGTCTTGATACCACATCCCGAGATAGGCGATGTAATTGCAGAGGTAATTGCCGGGGGTTCCGTAGAAGTCGATCCAGGCGTATGTGGTTGTCTGTGCGTTGACGGCGTCTCGGATCTCGTACATGGGGAGGGTGGAGTACCTGGGCTGGTTTGCGCCAAGGGTTTGCGCCAAGGGTGCTGTCCGGTGGATTTGGAGTCGGATAGTAGGGGGGGATCTGGTCGGGCACCCAGTTGTTCCAGTTGAAGGCGTCATCCTCGATTTCCCAAGGGCCGGCGCCGGCGCCGTAACTGATGATGATCTCGGGATGGAATTCATCCGTGCGCGCCCAGAAATCGCGCCAGGTGGCCTGATAGTCCCTACATTCCGCAGGTCGCGCGTGCTGTTCTGGGGAATTTGTGAGTCCCGCAAT
>CAZRWW010000139.1:0-9243 GCA_964603725.1 uncultured bacterium | reverse complement strand
GCACCTCGAACTGCGTCAATCCGCCCGAGGTGTGGGCGGTGGATTCGCTGGGAGCCATGGGCCTCTTCCGGAACGGCGTGTATGCGTGTCCGGAGGGGTTCATGGCCGGAGGCCAGGGATTGGGGCCGCAGGGCGGTGGAGGCATCGAGCCGGAAGGGGGTGGCGGGCTTCTAGGTCCGGAGCAGCCCACAGTCCGAACGGTCTGCCCTGCAGGTATGCCCGACTATGAGACGATCTGGGAGGCCATCTATGCAGCCGCGGATGGCGACACAATCGAGTTATGTTGTGACTATCCGTTCACAGGTGAGTTGAATCGTAACAACGGTTTCAGGGGCAAGCGACTCATCATCCGCTCCGAGTGCGACGATCCAGCACGGTGTGTCATCGATTGCCAAGGACGTTTGGCGGGGAATGAAGAGGCACGACGAGGGTTCGTCATTGACCAAGCCGAATCCCGTGGGGTGACTGTCAGAGGTGTCACCATCTTCGACGGCCTAGCTCACGATCCAACGAGTTGACCCGCCTGCTTCGGCGGCGGGTTCCGCTGTCTGAATGGAGGCCAGGTCACTTTCGAGAACTGCGTGTTCGACAGCAGTGACGCCACGCGACATCCCGCTTGTGGTGGCGCCGGGTGGGTTGGTTTTGGCTTGGATGCGAGCCACAGGTCGACGGCCACTTTCAAGCGGTGCGTGTTCTCGCGTAACCGTGCGCACTTCACCGGTTTGGCCCCGAAGACTGGAGGAGCCGTGGATGGCTACAAGTACGGCGAGATGGCGTTCGAGCAATGCACGTTTGTCGGGAATGTCGGCGGCTGCGGCGGAGCACTCGCGTTCGGGCGCACGATGCAGGTTGCAATCACGAACTGCACGTTCTCGGGCAACTCATGCGGCGCGTATGGACTAGGTGGAACACTGTACTGCTACGACGAGTACTATTCCACTCCCGATACCCAGATCTTCCTGGACGGGACGATACTGGCCTTCAGCTCCAGGGGGGCGGGAATCGACGCAACTGGAAAACCTCCCATTGTGAATCTGCGCTGCTGCAATGTGTATGGCAACGCGGAGGGGGACTGGGTAGGCCTCATCGCCGATCAGCGTGGCATCAACGGCAACATCTGGGGGGACCCGGGATTCTGCGATACCTTGAATGGAAACTTCTCTATCCAGGCTTCTTCCCCCTGCATGCCGGACGACCTGCTCGGCTGCGGACTTATAGGTGCCCACGGAAGCGCCTGTTCATGCAGCCTGTGGGCGGTCGATCCGGAAGGCGGGGGCGACTTCCCTACGATCCAGGCTGCGCTTAGCAACGCAGAGGCGTGGGACGTCGTGGAGCTGCGCGACGGTGTCTACACGGGCTTGGGCAACCGAGACATCAGCGTTCCGGCCAGACCCCTCACGATCCGCTCTGAGAGCGGAGACCCCAGTGCGTGCGTAATCGATTGCCAGGGTGGTCCACTCGACTACCACCGTGGCTTCACCTTCTCCGGGGATGTGGGTCAGGAGACGATGCTGCGCGGTGTCGGAATCACCGGGGGCCAGGTGGCGTCTAACTCGGGGGGTGGGGCGATCCTGTGCCAGAACGGTTCTCCCCGTCTGGCCGGTTGTCTGCTCTTCCGCAACGACGGCGGGGCGAGGGGAGGTGACGTCGCATGTGAAGGCCGGTCCTTCCCCGCCTTGGTTCGCTGCACGCTTTCGGGCAGTCGGGCAGACTCAGGCGGCGGGATCTACTACGCCGCATCGACGGGAGCGTTGGTCCAGGCGTCAATCGTATCGTTCAGCTCAGCGGGTAGTGGCATCGGGTGCGGCGCGAACGCCAGCCCGATGCTGTCGTGCAGCGTCGTATACGGCAACGCCGGCGGCGACTGGGATGCAGGGTGCCTCCAGGACCAGCTCGGGCAACGCTACAACATGTATCTGGATCCTTGTTTCTGCGATGCCGCCGAGGGCGACTACGCCCTCCATGACGACTCTCCCTGTGCTGGCGACTGGTACGGCTGCGGCATCATTGGGGCGATGCCCACTGGTGACTGCGGCTTGGGCTACTGCAATCTGGCAGGTGCCGGCCCGCAAGCTGCGGGTCCTGGCAGATGGGAGGCGCTCAGGGTCATCCCGAGCCCCTTTGTTGCCGGCGGCTCGCTGAGCTTCGCCGTTCCGGGAATCGCCGGCGGCCGGAGGGCGAAGCTGACTATCCACGATGCCGGTGGGCGGCTGATCTGCTCCCTCGTCGATCGATTGCTCCCCATGGGTCAGTACAGCGTGTCTTGGGATGGAACCGATCATCTGGACCGGCCGGTACCGGCAGGCATCTACTACTGCCGTTTGCTCAGTGACGGCCACCGAGCCGTGAGGCCCGTACTGCTCGTGCGGTGACTCAGTGCTCGATGGCTCGGGGATGATGATCACAGGAGTGCATCTCGATACATTGTGGGGCATGGGTCCCCACGCAATCGAGCGAAGGAGGTGGCTGATGCGGTATCTCATGATCATGGTCTTGCTGGTCGGGCCCTTTGTCAGTTGGGCGTGGGGCGAGACCTACCTGGTCTGCCCAACTCCCCAATTGGGAGACTTCCCCAACATCCAGGCCGCCATCAATGGGGTGGTGGACGGCGACATCATCGAGCTGGCCGACGGCGTTTATTGGAACTTCGGCAATTGGGGTATTGACTGGGGTAACAAAGAGGTCATCATACGTTCGCAGAGTGGCATTCCGGAGAACTGCATCATCGATGGCTGGGCGCACGTCGGGATGAACTTCAGCGGCTTCTACATTCACGACGTGGACCCGGGCGCGGTGCTCGATCGAGTGACAATCACGAACGGAGATGCAAGCGCAGGCGGCGGGGTTCATGTCGTCAGCGCCTCGCCAACGATCACGGGGTGTGCCTTCGTCCAGAATCAGGCCGGAGAAGGAGGGGCCATCATGTGCGGCGATGGGGCGCTGCCGACGATCACGGGCTGCACATTTCGGGAAAACGGTGCCTCACAAGGGGGCGGCATCATGTGCGATCTGGGGGCCGCCCCAACAATCATCGGCTGTACATTCCTCGACAACCACGGAGCACTGGGCCCCGGATTGTGCATATGAGGTGGAACCGCTGCACTGGTCGAGTGCACGTTCTACGGGAATCTCTCGTATGTGGGAGGCTGCATCTTCGTGTTGACGCAATCCGATCCCCCCACGATCGATAACACGATCATCGCCTTCTCGCAGCACCATCTGGGGCTTGAGTGCATGCCAGCGAGTCGTGTGCCAGTCCTTACCTGTTGCGACATCTATGGCAACGAGGGCGGCGACTGGGTAGGCCCCATCGCCGGCCAATATGGCGTCGAAGGCAACATCTCGGGGGACCCGCTCTTCTGCGATCCGCAGGCCGGCGATTTTACACTGCACGGAGACTCACCGTGCGCACCCTACTCGCCGCCTAATCCGGAATGCGGGCAGATCGGAGCGTGGCCGGTCGGCTGCGGGCCGACGCCCACCGTTGAGACCACCTGGGGCGTGATCAAGGCGCTCTTCCGCTGATAAGAGCGCCTCGCCGTCACCGCACCTGCACGACCTTGTCCTCCGCCAGCATCCGGCCGTCGAGCAGAACGCGGGCGTTGTACACGCCGGTCGCCACGGGGCGCCCGCTGCCGTCGCGGCCATCCCACCGGAGAACCACCGGGCCGCCCGCGCCGCCCGCGCGCTCGCCGAGGTCGGCCACGCAGCGGCCGTCGGCACCGAAGATCAGCAGCCGCACGCGGCCCGGCCGCCCGGCGCTCAGCTCCCAGGAGACCGCGCCGCTGGCCGGATTGGGCTGCGCGGGCGACAGGCGCACGGCGGCGCCCAGCACCAGCGCCGGCACGGCGGTGGGCACGTTGTTCCCCTCGAGCGCGTAGACGTCGCCGCCTGTCGGCGGGCTGTAGAGGAGTTGCGTGCCGCCCACGACGTCCGGCTGGCCGTTGCCGTCGAGGTCCGGCACGCCGCGGATGGTCATGATCTTGTCGCCGGTCGGGTTGAGCCAGCTCCAGACGATCTCGCCCGTGACGCCGTTGATCAGGTGCATCCTGCCGTCGAAGTCGCCGGCGACCGCGTCGTTGATGCCGTCCTCGGTGCAGTCGGCGATGCGGTCGACCGCCCAAACCCAGTCGGTCGTCGGGGCGTTCCAGAGCAGGGCGCCGTTGGCGCCGCTGTAGGCGCGCACGCCGCTCGTCGTGTTCAGCCCCACGACGACGTCCTGCTTGCCGTCGCCGTTGACGTCGTCGAGCGTGGCCACGCGCTGCTGGTAGGGCACGCTCACGCTCCACTGCACCGCGCCGGTGCGGCCGTTGATGCACATGAGCGTGTTGGCCCACAGCGCGGGCACGATCTCGCGGATGCCGTCGCCGTCGAGGTCGCTCACGAAGGCGAGGTTCCAGACCGAGCCGCCGGTCGGCCGCGACCAGAGCAGCGCACCCGTGGCGCCGTTGAGCGCGATGACCTGCTTCGTGATCGCGTCGTCGCCCAGGCCGGCCACCACGTCACGGATGCCGTCGCCGTTGATGTCCTGGCAGGAGCGGATGTCGAGCGAGGCGTCCTGACCGAAGTAGGTCCAGACCTGCGCGCCCGTGGCGCCGTTCAGGCAGTACATGTGATCGTTGGTGCTGCCGCAGCAGATGACGATCTCGGGCTTGCCGTCGCCCGTGATGTCACTGCCCAGGTTGTCCATCGCGTAGACCCAGCCCGAGGACGGCTGCAGGTACGTGTCGAAGCTCCAGAAGGTCGCGCCGGTGCGGCCGTTGAGCGCGTAGGCGGTGCGGCCGCCCCAGGCGGTGCCGAGCAGCACCTCGGGGAATCCGTCGCCGGTCAGGTCGGGACCCAGACGCAGGCAGTTGTCGCCCTCGCCGCCGCCGCTGCTGGCGCCGCCGATGGGCCGCGCCGACCAGATCACCTCGCCGAGGCCCACCGAACGCCCGCGGATGGCGAAGACGTGATCCACGCCCGAGGGGCCGTTGCCGTAGCCCTCGAAGACGATGTCCGGCCCGCCGTCGCCGTCGATGTCGGGGAACGCGGCCAGGCATTCGATGCCGCCGTTGCCGGAGAAGGACCAGAGCAGCTCGGTCTGCGCCGGCGCGCCGGCCGGAAGCAGGCAGAGCGCCAGGACCGCAGCGAGGAGAACGAGCACGGGCGCCGGCGCAGCGGCCGGCGCGCGACGAGTCGCGAAGCGATGCAGAGTTGCCATCTCCATCTCTCCTGTGTGGGGCCCACGGCTGCGCGCCCGGCGCCGGTGCTTGCCCGCCCGGGCGTCACCCGCGAGCCCGGTCCGCTCAGCGCACGAGCACCAGGCTGCGCGTGCGCGTCTCACCGTTGCACGTGAGCCGGCAGAAGTAGACCCCGCTGCCGGCGTGAACACCATGGCTGCTGCGCCCATCCCAGACGAGCGTGTACATGCCCGGCGCCTGACGGGCGTCGATCAACGAGCGCACGAGCCGGCCCGCGGCATCGTAGATGTTGAGCTGCACGCGCGTGGCGCTCGCACCCGGGATGCCGTAGCGCAGCAGCGTTCCGCCGGCGGACGTGCCGGGCACTTGCGCCGCGAGCGTGAGCCGCGCGGGGACGGGCGACTCGGCCACGTCCGAGGAGTAGCAGCCCACCCCCAGCGCGCCGATCAGGCCGCAGACGGGGTTGTTGGCCGGAGCGCAGGGCGAGGTCTCGTCGATCATGAAGTTCTGCGCCGGCGGGTCGCAGTAGAGCGGATCGACGCGGATGTTGCCGTTGACGCCGAGCTGCTCGGCGAGGACGCCGGTCCAGTCGCCGCCCGCGTTGCCGTAGATGTCGCAGCAGGTCAGCACCGGGTTGCTGCTGATGAGATGGAACGCCGCGCCCACCAGCGAGTTCGTGATCAAGCAATTCTCCAGGACGAAGTTGGCGTCATTAAGATGGAAGGTCCCGCCTGTCGTCGCGCCGCCGGTGTTGTGCGAGAAGGTGCAGTTGATGAAGCGCGGCGCGCAGTTGTAATAGGCGAAGACCGCCCCGCCGCTGGTGCCGGTGTTGCGGATGAAGACGCAGTCGCGGAAGGTGGGCGAGGCGTTGCTGAGGAAGACGGCGCCGCCCACCGCGTTGTAGCCGCCGGTCATGGTGATGCCCTCGACGACCATCTCCGCGGTTTCGCCCATGTGGAAGCGGAAGGCGAGGTGCTGGGCGCTGGCCATGCCCTGGACGTCGAGCATGCAAGCGCGGGGATCGCCGCTGCGCGAGCGGATGGTCAGGATCTTGCCACGGCAGTTGAGATCGCGGTTGCCCGTCCCGGTGAAGACGCCGTTGGCGAGCTCGATGGTCATGCCCGACAGCGCGGCGTCGATGGCCGCCTGGATGGTCGGATAGGCGCCGGTTCCGTCGGGCTTGACGAAGATGGGCCGCGCGCAGCCGATGCCCCAGGCGCCGATCTGCCCGCAGGCGGGGTTCATCTCCGCCGCGCAGGGCGAATCGTCGTAGAGCGTGAAGAGCCCGCCGGCGGCGTCGCAGAAGCCCGGGTCCTCCGCCAGGTTGCCTTCCAGCGCGAGCTGACCCTCCAGGCAGCCGACCCAGTCGCCGCCCTGGTTGCCGAAGACGTCGCAGCAGGCGAGCTGTGCCTCGCCGGTCACGTCGCAGGCGACGGCGCCACCTGCCGCGCTGAAAGCGACCAGGGAGTTCTCCATCGTCAGAGCCACGCCGTCGCCGGCGTGGAGCGCGCCGCCTTCGGCGGCCGCGTTGCCGTAGAAGGTGGAGCCCACCACGATGGGCTGGGCGCCGCCGGTCGCGTGGATCGCGCCGCCGTTGCCGCCGGCGGTGTTGCCGGCCAGCGTGCAGCCGGCGATCGTGGGCGCGCCCGCCCCCAGGGCGAGCGCGCCGCCGTGGCTCTCGGATTCGTTGTTCAGAAAGATGCAGCCCGCGATCGTGGGGGCGCCCGCGCCGGCGTAGATCGCGCCGCCCATCTCGGCGCCGGCCGCGAATCCGTTGCGGATGGTGATGCGCTCGAGCACGGTCCGCCAGTCCTGGCCCCCGCCGATGATGAAGCCGCGGTGGGGCGCGAGGGCGCTGCCTTCGCAGTCGATCACGCAGCCCTGCGCGTCCTCGCTCTCGGAGCGGATCACGACGCGCTTGCTGCCCAGATCGATGTCGCGGTTGTCGTCGCCCGTGAAGACGCCGTCGAGCAGCTCGATCGTGGTGCCCGGCGAGGCCGCGTCGACCGCGGCCTGGATGGTTGGGTAATCCCCCGTCCCGTCGGGCGCGACCCGGAAAGTGGGCGGCGCACAACCCACGCCCCAGGCGCCGATGAGGTCGCACTCGGGGTGATTGCCCGGTGCGCACAGCGAGGCGCTGTTCAGGGTCAGGTCCAGCGCCGGCGCGTCGCAGAAGAGCGGATCCTCAGAGAAGTTGCCGTTGATCCCGTACTGGCCGGCGATCGACCCGACCCAGTCGCCGCCCAGGTTGCCGTAGATGTCGCAGCATTCGAGCGCGATGGCCGCCCCGCCGCCGGCCGCGGCGCCCAGGTCCAGGGCGAAGGCGAGGATCGTGCGGCTGGCCGTGATCGCGGCGCCGTCGCCGGCGGCCAGCATGGCGCCGTCCGCGGCGCTCGTGGCGCAGTCGTAGAGGGTGCAGTTGGCGAGGCTCGCCGTCCCGCCGCTGGCCATGACCGCGCCGCCGTTCCAGCCCGCGCTCCGCGCGAACGTGCTGTGTTCGATCGCGGCGCTCGAGTTGATCAGGCGCAGCGAGCCGCCGCTGCCCAGGTAGGCTTCGTTGTCGCGGAAGATGCACTGGCGCAGCTCGAGGCCGGTTGCGCCGGTGGCCGCCGCGCCGCCGCCCTCGGCCGCTTCGTTCTCGCGGAACACGCAGTTCGTGATGGCGGGGCTCGCGCCGTCGCACAGCAGGCCCCCGCCGAGCTCGTGCGAGCCACCCCGGACCGTGACGCCCGCCAATCGGCTGGCCGAGGTCTCGGCGCTGTGCAGGTGGAACCCGCGGTGCTGGTCGGTCTCGCTGGCCTGGCAGTCGATCACGCACGCCTCGGGGTTGGCGCCCCGCGAGCGGATCTCGATCGCCTTGCCCAGGTAGTCGAGGTCGCGGTTGCCCGGCCCCGTGTAGACGCCGTCGGCCAGCTCGATCACGACCCCGGCGGCGGCCGCGTCGATCGCCGCCTGGATGTTGGGGTAGTCTCCCGTCCCGTCGGGTTTGACCACGAAGAGCGTGCCGCCGATCGGCACGGTCACGTCGTAGCGGTAGTGGTTGGCTTTGGTGATCGTGATGCGCAGGTCGCCCGGCTGAGTCTGCGGGACGATCGGCACCGACTGGATGGCGCCCGTGGCATCGGCGACGCCGACGATCTCGCCGTTGATCGTGAGCGCGATCACCGCGCCCGCTTCGGCGCGCACCGCGAAGACGTCGGAGCCCAGCGGACAGCTATCGTAGTGATAGACGCTGAGCGCCCGCGGCAGCTCCGAGTTGAGCGTCATGAAGGCGTCGCCGAAGTGGTGGAAGAGGTGGTAGGTCACCGTTTTCTCGGTGGGATTGCTGGGCCAGTTGCTCTGCGCGAGAAAGTGCTTGCCATAGGCCATGGCGAAGGCCGTGCGCAGGTCGGGAAGGCCGGGATTGTCGGCGCCGGTGCGATCGCCGCCCGCGCGGGGGTAGTCGGGCATGAAACCGGGCCAAAGGCCGTCGAACATCCCCCATGCGAAGGCGTCGTTGACGAAGGAGTAGGACGTCTCCGAGGCGCCGACGAGCCCCAGGGCCCCGTGCTCCATCCGGTGAAAGACCTCCGAAAAGCACGGGGTCGCCGAGTTGTACTTGCCCGTCAGGCAGTTGAGCGTGAAGACGAAGGGGTACATGTCGTTGTGCAGGTCGGCCAGGTCCGGAATCGTGTACTCGGGCTCGCCCCAGCCCTCGACCAGCCCGTGGTCGCGGTGCAGCACCATGTACGTGCCGGCGTTGATGTCGTTGTTGATGCGCAGGGCGTTGCCGCCCCAGTCGGTCAGGTGGGCCGGTGTTTCCGGGATGTAGCCCAGGCCCTGCGGGCCGAAGTACTCGACGATCATGGGCGTGTTGACGTTGGTGGACCAGACGCCGCCCGGGGCGCCTTGGAAGATGGCATACTCGCGCACGGGGTGCTTGCCGAGGATGTTGGCCTGGTGCCCGTAGATGACCTCGCAGCAGAGGATGAACCAGCGCTCGGTCTGCCAACCGCCGGCGATGAGGGGGTGATCGTAGAACCCCGCGTCCGTGTAGGGCTCGCGCTCGTAGGCCAGCATC
>CAZRWW010000138.1:0-9271 GCA_964603725.1 uncultured bacterium | reverse complement strand
TCTGGGGTCAAGCTACCCCAGTAAGGTGTCCAAAGAAACCGCGGGGCGGAGGACGTCCGCCGAGAGGATTCTGGAAGTCGTCGAACGGCTTCTCTGCAGTTTGGGATTACCCGTTCCGGAGGAGATCCATGGCGTCCGAAACAGCCGGTGAGAGTCCGCTCAGGACAGACGTGGCCCCAGATGCGTGTGGGCGGCAGGTGTCCGTGAGACCGTCGGCCATGCCGGTGGGTGACCAGCCACGCACAGATGCTCAACCTCTCGTCGTTCGCCGGGTGCGCTCCCGTGAGCTGGTCGGGGCCGTCCCACTGCGGTATGCACCCAGGGTTCCGACAGTCACTGACGGCGGCACAGCAACTTCCGGTCAATGAGCACAATTGGGCGAGCCCGGCGATGTACCTGACGGACTTCGGACCAGGGGATGATCTTGCTCAGGGGGACATCCTCATCCTGACGGACTCGCTGGGGTCCGTTCTGGCAGATGTGCACCCTCATTTCCTCGATCCCAAGTACGCGGGCTTCATCGTCACAACGCAGACCTGCGATCTGGTAAGAAGGAAGTCTGGCGCGTGCAAGTCCCGCTATGTGAATCTGGCCGTGGTGCGTCCCTTGGGAGATGTGCTTCCGGACCTTCTGGTCAAGGTCTGCACGCCTGTGCTCGAAGCGGGTAGGCCAATTCCAGGCATGTACCTTTCGGAGTCGAGGGGGGAAGGTAAGGAACTCCTGAGCCGCATCGTGAATCAGAATGAACAAGCCCAAGGGATCTTCTATCTCGATTCCGATGCGGGCGTTCGGATTGCCCGACCTTCGGTGGCGTTACTGCAGGTCTCGATTGCCTTGCGTGCAGACGAGCACTACGACACGCTCCGCCTTGCTCGCTGTGGGCAACTCACCCCTGAGTTCCGTGCACGCTTGGGGTGGTTGATCGGCAACCTGTATTCGCGGGTAGCTACCGAGGACGTTCCTCTCGAGAAGCAGGAAGAGCTTCTCAGCACCTTCCTTCCAAGGAAGAGCACGGATCCGCGGGATCCCATGTGGGTGTCCTCCGCGCAGGTCAAGCGTGCCCAGGCCGCGGGGGTCCATCTTGCTGGTCAGCCCATAGCAGACCTTGGCACCGTGCTCGCCACCTATGCCCCGCCTCCCCCTAAGGAGTTGGCTCTGGAGCGGGTCCTGGCGGTTCTCCAGGAAGTCCTGTGTCAACTGCCGACTGGGTCGCTGGAGAGGATCGTCAACCGCCTCGGCAATGATGCCGTCTTCTCCTCTGTGTGCTCGGGCAAGAGCGGAATGCGGTCGTGAACCCGCCGCCCGAGCCCATTCACCATCCTGCGGTGGAGCCCCGAACGTATTCGGGAAGGGTGGGTCTGGTCGGGCGGCTTCTCGGAACCTTGAAGCCATCTGAGAGGTCGAATACGATGGATGGCAGAGTCGTCGTATGGGAGCGGCGGTTCCAGTGTCTTGTGGTCGCAAGAGGCGGGCACAGTCGATGGCACGGCCGAGACACCTGAACAGCGCGCCGATCGTCGAGGCCCTGGTGGATTTCAGGGTCCAGATGCCGGCCGAGTTCGCTCCCACATCCCTCGCCGGTCTGGCCGAGTCACTGAGCGAAGATCTGCCCGTATTCGAGGAATTGCGGGTCGTCGAGAGCGGGACGCTCATAGCCGGCAGACAGATCTCTCAGACGATCCAGGATCAGGGCGTCTACGGCTACGCCCTGCGGACTCAGGATGCGGATCGAATCGCGCAGTTTCGCCGCGACGGGTTCGCCTTCAACAAGCTCAAACCCTACACGACCTGGCAGGAGGTCTTCTCGCAGGCTTGGGACCTGTGGCAGCTCTATGTGGAGAAGGCTGCTCCGGTAGGCGTCTCGCGCATCGATGTGTATCGCTTGCTCGACATGGACCCACGCGCCGGGGAACTCCGCGGCATCTTCACCCAGTTGCAGGAAGTCAAGAACAGGATCTTCTTTGGTGCGATCACCGACCGCACGGCGGAGATGTACGAGTGACCGTCACATACCTGGATTGCACCCAATCCAGCTCCTCCTACACTCACGGGGGAAGGAGCGAAGAGGCCAGGAGCATCGAGCGCGCGCTGCCATGGCGGCAGCAGCGGCTGGCAGAGGTGCTCGCCTACGTCGCTCCCCAGCGGCAACTGCTGCGCGAGATCGAGGAGGTCTTCGCCGATTGCTCAACCCCCAACTGGGATGGCTACGGCGCAGATCCCGTGGACGTGATGACCTATGCCACCGCGGTCGAATTCCTGATGCTCCTGCCCATGGGAATCCCTGCTCCGGAGATCAGCGTCGATCCCGATGGTGACATCGCCTTCGAGTGGTCGCGGGACCGGGACACGATCTTCAGTGTGAGCGTCGGCTCGCAACGTATGCTCGTGTACGCGGCCCGATTCGGTTGGGCCACGACCCACGGAACGGAACCCTTCGAAGGCGAGATCCCGTTGGCGATTCGAATGAACCTGTACCGCATCTCTGCCCCCCAAGGCCGTTGAGTGCACATGTCCGCTCTGATGTCGAAGCACGTCCGGGAATGCGGGCTGGAGATGGATCCCGACAATGAGCCCCTGCGACATGCCAACATCGTCGGATGGCCCTTCGGCTTCCTGGCGACGATCAGATGGGCTGAGCAGCGGAGCTCCTTGCCTTGCGGATATCAAGACCCGGATCCCTCAGGCCCGCAGCCTTTCAATCAGCCGGATCCCAACCCTGCAATTAGCCGGCCTCGAACTTGCGATCGAACGCCATGGACACTGGCAAGTTGCATCCTCGCTTCGTCGAGGCCGGGCTGGTTGAGGCCCTGTCCGACACCCCCGTGGTTCTCATCCACGGGCCCCGGCAGTGCGGCAAGACCACGCTCACCTGCATGGCGGGCGATCCGCGCGGCTACGCCTACTTCACCTTCGATGACGATGTGAAGATTGCCGCCGCGCGATCCGACCCGGTCGGGTTCGTGGCCGACCTTCCTGAGCGGGCCGGTTCATCCTGACCGGTTCTTCCAACGTGCTGCTGGTGCCGACGCTGGAAGCTTGGCACGCAGTTCGCTAGCTCGACGCTGGTGGGAAGTGCGGTACCCGACATCCCCACAGCCATGGGCCAGGCCGCTCACGCGAGGAAGCACGACATGACCGACGACGCTCTGGGCAACCCGGAGGAGAGCGCCATGGACGCGTCTCTGTTGCCGGCGACATACCCCCAGCTCTTGGCGGACATCAAGACCCGGATCCGTCAGGCCCGCACGCGGGCGGCGCTGTCCGTCAACGCGGAGCTGATCCGGCTCTACTGGGAGATCGGGGGAGCGATCGTCGAGCGCCAGCGGCGGGAGGAGTGGGGATCGGCGGTGATCGAACGGCTCTCCGTCGATCTGCATCTAGCATTCCCCGCCCTCAGGGGCTTCTCCGCCAGGAACATCTGGCGAATGCGATCGTTCTACCTTGCCTACTCAGGCAAGCACCGGCGCCTTGCCGGCTCTCCCGGGGAGGGACAGGCCCCGCATGCTGCGCCAGCAACAGCGTCCGAAGCTGGGGACTTTCTGCCATCGCCAATGGCAGAAGTACCGTGGACGCATAATGTCTTGCTGCTGGAAAGGTTGGGCGATCTCGACGAGCGCAGATGGTACGCCGCCAGGACTCTGGATCACGGCTGGTCGGTCTCCGTCCTCACCCACCAGATCGACTCCGATCTCTACCACCGCCAAGGCCAGGCCATTACCAACTTCGAGGCTACCCTTCCTCCCCCCGACTCCGACCTCGCCAAACGTCTTCTCAAGGACCCCTACGCCTTCGAGTTCCTCGGCGTCGCCGACCACATGGCCGAGCGCAAGCTGGAGGCCAGCCTCATCTCGCGCCTCCAGCATCTGCTCCTCGAGCTCGGCCGCGGCTTCGCCTTCGTTGGCAGTCAGTATCGCCTCGAGGTTGGTGGCGAAGACTTCTACATCGACCTGCTCTTCTACCATCTCGAGCTGCGCCGCTTCGTCCTGATCGACCTGAAGACCGGCAAGTTCAAGCCCGAGTATGTCGGCAAGATGGGCTTCTACCTCACCGCGGTGGACCATCAGATGCGTCATGCGCAGGACGCCCCATCGATCGGCCTGATCCTATGCCGCGAGCGAAATCGTCTCGTGGCGGAGTACACCCTGCAGGACGTCACGCGTCCGATGGGGATCGCGACGTACCAGACGCTGCCCGAGGAGGTCCGGAGGAGGCTACCGAGTCCGGAGCTGCTGGCAGCAGAGTTGTCCGAAGACACGTAATCGGACCGCCGCAGTTCCGACGTTATCTCGACTGCTGGCCCCTTCGCTTCCGGCTGGCCGTCGATCGCCCGCTCTTCACGGCCCTGCTGCACACCTTCCTGCGTACGGATCAGAGCCAAAGTCCCATCGACCGGACGTCGCCGGAGCCGAACACCCGGCGCAACTTGAGGTAGTTTATGGAAGTTATTGTTCTTGACTAAACCCCATAAGATCGGTAGATTCTCTGCGATGGATCCAATCAGGAACCCATATGCGCCGGGTGCAGGCACCCCGCCACCCGAACTCGCAGGCCGAGACGAGTTGCGCGAGCAGGTCCGGATCGCCCTGGCGCGGATCCGCATCCATCGCCCAGCCAAAAGCTACCTTCTGGTCGGATTACGCGGCGTCGGAAAAACGGTGCTGCTTGAGCGCATGCGGCTTGAAGCAGAGGCCGCCGGGATCCAGACGATGCGGGTGGAGGCGCCTGAATCGCGGTCATTGCCGGCAATGCTGGCGCCGCAGCTCCGTCAAGCGCTGCTGCGGCTGTCCCGCAACGAGCAGGCGCGTGACTTCGCTCGCAGAGCACTTCGCGGCCTGGCCGGTTTCGTCACTGCCCTGAAGATCAAGTACAACGACATCGAAGTCGGGCTCGATCTGGAACCGGAGCCTGGTCTCGCCGACAACGGTGATCTTGAGCAAGATCTCCAAGCGCTTCTTGAAGTCGTGGGCGAGGCGTCGAGTCGGGCCGAGACGGTCTTGACGCTCTTCGTGGACGAGATGCAGTACGTCGCTGAGCCGGAACTCGCGGCCCTGATCACAGCCTTGCACCGCGCAAGCCAACGCCAACTTCCGGTTGTGCTGCTTGGTGCTGGATTGCCCCAGCTCCCGGGTCGAATGGGAAGCGCGAAGTCTTACGCAGAGCGACTGTTCTCCGTGGCAACCATCGGCCCGCTGACAGCCGAGGACGCCAAGACGGCGCTGGCGAACCCCGCTCGGAGAGAAGGCGTCGAGTTCGAATCAGATGCACTCGACAGGATCGTGAGAGAGACCCAAGGATACCCGTACTTCCTTCAGGAATGGGGTAAGCACTGCTGGGATACGGCGACCCAGTCGCCAATCACACTTGAGGACGTGGAGGCCGCGTCACAAACGGCGATTGCTGCGCTGGACGAAGGCTTCTTCCGGATCCGCTTCGACCGGCTTACCCCAGCCGAGCGGCTCTATCTTCGAGCCATGGCGGAGTTGGGTCCGGGGCCCCACCGCTCCGGCGACATTGCGGGGATTCTGCAACGTGACGTGCAGTCCGTTGCTCCGATGCGGAGCAATCTCATCCAGAAGGGCATGATCTGGAGTCCAAGTCATGGCGACACTGCTTTTACAGTGCCCCTGTTCGATGATTTCATGCGTCGGATCATGCCCGGGAATGACTGGCGTGCATGATTGCGCGCGTTTCGAGGGTGAGTTGGCGGATCAGTGGCCACGCGAATGAGGAGAGGACCCACCCGTGACCCCACCCCCAGCGGACCCGCACCTCCCCTCCGCCACCCCCCGCGAAGTCCGCGACCGCCTCGTCGCCGCCCTCCGCCTCTCTCTCGTCGGCCCCGGCGCCGGCCACCCCCTCGCCGCGGAGGCGCTGCCCGGCTGGGAGCGCCCGCTCAACTGGTATCTCACCGGTTTCCTCATCCCCTCCGACACGCGGCCCGAGAAGCGCGCCGACCAGGACGAGGACGACGACCTCAGCAACGAGATCCCCGAAACCTCCGGCCTCGCCGAGGAATCCACCGAGGAGCGCAAGGCCGCCAAGAAGGGCTTCTTCCCCTCCTCCATGGGCCTGAGCTTCCTCGTCCCGAAGGAGAGCCGCTCGCTGGCGGTGACCGTGCGGTGGGGCGACTACCACCCGGGCGAAGTCGAAGGCTCCGACAGCAAGCCGGTGCCCGTCTGGCAACGCACGGCGCGCGAAGAAACGATCGCGCTCGAGCTCACCGGCGCGACCGAGGGCGCGCCCCACGCGGTGCCCGAGTCCGGCGGCCTCGAGCTGCATGTCGTCGAGCGGCCGATCGTCGCCGTAGAACTGGCCGGGCACATCGCGGAGGGGACGCGCTCGGTCTCGGTGTTCCTCGTCAACCACCGGGCGCCGAACCCCGACCATCCCGACCTCGGCTGCATCTTCCAGGCCGAGATCGAGGTGCGGAGCGAGCAGCCTCTGGTGCCGCGTCCGGATCTGCGGGGAACGCAGGCGGGCGAGTGGGACGAGTTGGTGACCGACCTTCACTACGCCGACACGCCGGAGTACGCGACGGGCCACGGCGTCTCGGCCGATTGGGAGATCGTGGACGGCGCCTGCCGTGTGATCCGCACCGCCTGGATCCCCAAGGCCGAGGTCGAGAAGACCGCCACGGTGGACATGCCCGGGGTCAGGCTTTCGATGGACGCGCTCGGTGCGTTGGAGGACGGAGAGGCCGTCTCGGCAGCCCTGTCGCCTCTGGTTGCCGCCTATCGTGCGTGGATCGAAGCCCGGCGCGCGGAGACGACCGCCCTGCCGGGGCAACGCCGCGAGACCGCCGAGGAGCTCCTGCGGCAAGCGGGCGTTGCGGCCACCCGAATCGAAGACGGCATCGCGACGCTCTCCGCCAATGCGGACGCGCTCGATGCCTTCCGCGTCGCCAATCGCGTCGTCGCCCGCGCGCTGAAGAAGCGGCTCGACATCGAGACGCCCCGCTGGCGCGCGTTCCAGCTCGCCTTCCTGCTGCTCAACCTGCCCGGGCTGGCCGATCCGTCCGCGCCTCACCGCGACACGGTGGATCTGCTCTTCTTCCCGACCGGCGGCGGCAAGACCGAGGCCTACCTCGGTCTGGCGGCGTTCGCGATGGTGCTCCGGCGGCTGCGGCATCCCGGCGACGAGGGCCGCGCGGGCGCCGGTGTGAGCGTGATCATGCGTTACACGCTGCGTCTGCTGACCCTCGATCAGCTCGCGCGCGCGGCCGGGCTCGTCTGCGCGCTCGAGCTCGAGCGCGAGGAGAACCCGGCGCGCTACGGCACCTGGCCCTTCGAGATTGGCCTGTGGGTCGGCAAGGCCGCGACGCCCAACACCATGGGAGAGAAGGGCGACAAGCGGTCCGATTCGGCGCGGACGAAGGTGCGCCAGTTCAAGGCCGATCCCACCCACAAGCCTTCGCCGATCCCGCTCGAGAACTGCCCCTGGTGCGGCGCGCGGTTCACGGCCGATTCCTTCGCCCTCATGCCGAACGACGATCGGCCGCGCGAGCTCAAGGTCGTCTGCACGAACTTCGAGTGCGACTTCACGCGCGACCGCCCGCTGCCGATCGTGGCGATCGACGAGCCGCTCTACCGGCGTCTGCCCGCCTTCCTCATCGCAACCGTCGACAAGTTCGCGTCGCTCCCCTGGGCGGGGAAGTGCGGCGTGCTGCTCGGGGGGGCGGACCGTCACGACGACCACGGCTTCTACGGCGCCGCCGAGTCCGGCCGCGGGCGGCGTCTCGCCGCGCCGCTGCCGCCGCCCGACCTCATCATCCAGGACGAGCTGCACCTGATCTCCGGTCCGCTCGGCACGATGGCGGGTCTCTACGAGGCCGCGATCGAGGCGCTGTGCGTGCGCGAGATCGGCGGGCGGGCGGTCAGGCCGAAGATCGTCGCCTCGACCGCGACCGTGCGCCGCGCGCAGGACCAGATCCAGGCGCTCTTCGCGCGCGGCGTCACGCAGATCTTCCCGCCGCCCGGTCCCGACCGGCGCGATTCCTTCTTCGCGCGGACCGTGCCGCCGTCCGAGGTGCCCGCGCGGCTCTATCTCGGGATCGCGGCCCAGGGGCGCAATCCCAAGGAGATCATGCGACGGACGTGGCTAGCGCTGATGGGCGCCGCCGAGCGCGCCTACCGCGACCACGGCGGCCACGCGAACCACGAGAATCCCGCCGATCCCTACATGACCGTGCTCGGCTACTTCAACGCCCTGCGCGAGCTGGGCGGCGCGCGGCGCATTCTCGAGGAGCAAGTACAGAACACGCTCAAGAGCTACGGCGATCGCCGTCGCATCGGCGAGCAGCCCGGTCTCTTCCAGGACCGCCGGACCTTCTCCGAAGTCGTCGAACTGACCTCGCGCGTCTCGACCGCCAAGGTGGCCGAGGCGCGCCGGCGGCTCGAGGCCCCCTTCCACAAGATCGAGCAGCGCGTGGACTGCGCGATCGCGACCAACATGATCTCGGTCGGTCTCGACATCCCGCGCCTCGGGCTCATGGTCGTCCTCGGACAGCCGAAGACTCACGCCGAGTACATCCAGGCGACCAGCCGCGTGGGCCGCACCGACGGCAAGCCCGGGCTCGTCGTGACGCTGCTGAACATCCACAAGCCCCGCGATCGCTCGCACTACGAGCGCTTCCGCCACTACCACGAGACCTTCTACAGCGCGGTCGAGGTCGGGAGCGTGACGCCCTTCTCCGCGCGTGCCCTCGACCGCGGCTTCGCCGGCGCGCTGGTGGGACTGGCGCGCCACCTCGAGCCCGAGCTGACGCCGCCGCAGGGCGCGGAGCGCATCGCCGAGGTCCGCGCCGGGCTCGAGCGCAGACTGCTCGACATTCTTCTCGATCGCGTGCGCCGGCAGCCGTTCGCGAGCGAGGAGGAGCGCGAAGAGCGACTGCGGAGCGTGCAGAATCGCGTGGTCGATCTGCTCGATTCGTGGCACAAGGTCATGGGCGACTATCACAAGGACGGCGTGGACCTGCAGTATCAGAAGTATGAGCTGAAGCAGCCCAAGCCCCTGCTGCGCGAGATGCTCGATGAGGAGTTCGAGACGGAGCATCATCGGAAGTTCCGCGCCAATCGCTCCTTGCGCGACGTGGAACCGGAGGTGGACCTGTTCCTCATCACGCTGACCGGCGCGCAGGTGGAGGAAGGCGAATGAGCCGCAAGGCCCACGGGCAGATCCGTCAGGGGCAGGTGATCACGACCTACGGCCCCGGCGCGCTGATCGACCTGCCCCGCCATTCCGCGATCGTCGGCGGTCTCGACACGTGGCCCAA
>CAZRWW010000137.1:0-9280 GCA_964603725.1 uncultured bacterium | reverse complement strand
TTGAGCTTGGTCAGCGTCTGACTCGCGAAGGGCGTCGAGAAGATCGTGTCGATCTGCGCGTAGCCGACGTCGCGCAGGCGCTCCTTGAGCCACTGTTGGATGTGCACGCAGGTGGGACCCGAGTCGATCGGATCGCCGGTCAGGACGGCGCGCGCGAACCAGGTCGTGCTGCTCATGCTGGGCTGGCTCTCGTAGCCGACGATCTTGTTCACGATGCGCTCGAGCGTCGTGTAGTCCTCGGCCGAGAGCCGGCCGGTGAACGCGTCGGGCACGAGGTCCGTGCCGTCGAGCTGCACGTAGGGATGGTCGCCCTCGCCGTGGTGGCTGGTCCAGGTCTCGTAGAAGGTGGGCACGCCGAAGCTCCCGCCCACATCGCCGACGATGACGATGTACTCGGGCGGGTCGTCCCACTGCGTGTAGGCTTGCCGGATCCAGGTCTGGATGGAAGCGCTTGTCAGACCGGTCTGCGTGGTGGTGGCCTGCACGACGTTGAATCCCATCCTCTGCCGCCAGGCGATGAGCGGCTGCAGCCGGCTGATCACCTGCGGATCGTCGCGGCAGATCAAGAGCCAGGTGCCGCGATGGGATCGGGTCTCGCCGCCGCGCTGTCCGGCGGCGGCGTGGTTGACCACCGCCGAGCTGTAGAAGCCCTCCATGAGCGGACTGGGCGTCGTGGAGGGCCGGACCTTGGCATTGCGCAGGTCGCGGCCGGCATGCTCCACGGCCACTTCGATGCGGCGCACGACGCGCACCTCGCCGCGGAGCGGATTGAACCGCACCGGGCGGAAGGTCAAGGGCACGACGCGCAGGTCGCGCAGGATGACGGGCGCTCCCACCGTGACCGGATCGCCGCCGAGAAACTCGTCGCGCGCGTAGAGCGCCCGGTCGATCGCGAAGGCGCCGCCCTCGTCGGCCTGCATCGGCAGCAGGCGCATCCCCGGAAGCGTTTCCTCCTCGACGGAAATCACTCGCAGATCGACGCCGGCGTCGGCCGGAATCGCCACGAAGCGGGTGAAGGCCGGCACCGCCGGCTCGCCGGGCTGCCCGGCCAGCTCGCCGCCGGCCATGGTCAGGCTCTGGAACGTGGTTCCGTCGACATCGTACGCCTCGACCGCCAGAGCCGGCAGGTCGATCGCGAGGCGCGTGCCGTGCTCATCGGAGTCGAGGACCTCGATCGCCGGCGGCTCGACCGCCGCGCCGTCGCGCAGCGCCAGGGTCGACGAAACCGCGCCTGCCGCCGCGGGCACGAGGGCCAGTGCCCCGGCCAGGAAGATGGTGAAGCCGACCCTGCTGGGGATGTCCGTGAGAGTGCGCATTGTGCTTCCGTCCCTGTTGTCCAACCGAGGTGGCGGGACGACCCCACACGGGGGCCTCCCGGGCTGCTTACCTATGTCAACAGCCAATCCATTATCGCAGGTTTTGGTCCAGGGAACACAGCGCTTAGTGGGGCTCTGCGCGAATCCCGCCGGCGGGACGGGACGTCGGGTGCGGGACCGGACCTTCGTTGCAGGATCAAACGCTGGCCGGATGGCCGGGCGGTCAGCGGGACGGCAGCCGCAGGGATCGGTGGGGCGGGCGGCCGGCGCCCGATCCTGCCTAGTACCCGGCGGTTCGGGCGATGCGGAACCCGACGCTGCTCGAGGCGCTCGCGGGATCCCGGCTGGTGCGCCACGAACATCTCATCCCGTCGGCCTGGGTGTCGAAGCCGCCTCCCCGCAAGACCTTATCGGGCCCTGTGGCCGCGCCGTCCGGATCGATTTGCTCGGAGGCGCCCAGGTCGGCCTGCCACCAGTCGTGGCACCATTCGGCCACGTTCCCGGCCAGATCGAAAAGGCCCCCATCCGGAAGCGACGGCCCCGCGGGAAACGAGCCGACGGGTAGTGGCTCGTCCTGGCACCCGGCCAGGTTGGCGAGGGCGCAGGTCGGGGCTTCGTCGCCCCAGGGATAGGCGCGGGGGCCGGAGACCTGGCTGGCGTACTCCCACTCGGCCTCGGTCGGCAAGCGGTACCCGCCGGTGGCCACCGGACTGCCCGCAGCCAGCGCCCAAGCCCCGTCGCCGCCGCCGGAAGGGTCATAGGACTGCGGCAGACCCTCGAGGTCGTTCATCCAGTCGCAGAAGGCGGCGGCGCCGCACCACGTCACCCCCACGACGGGATGGTGCTCGTATCCGGGGGCGACCCCGAATCCCTGCCCGCGCCACTCCAGACGGCAGCCCGCCGTGGAGAGATCGACCAGCACGCGCCCGTGCGCGACGACCTGGTTTCCCTCGTGCTGAACCTGGCGCCGGGCCCAGGCCCGCAGCAGCATGTCGACGAACTGCGCGTTGGTGACCTCGTGGGTCCCCAGCCAGAACGGCCGGGTCAGGCGGATCGCGTGGGCCGGGTTCCCGACCCCGCCGCTCGCGGCCGCGGCGCTGCCCATGACGCACGCGCCGTCGCGCAGCGCCGTCTGCCCGACGGCCGGCGCGACGCCGGTCTTGAAGCGCCAGGTGCGCGAGCTGCTCTCGGCTCCGTCAGGGTCGCGCGCGACGACGCGCCACAGGTAGGTGGTCCCGTGGAGCAGAGGATCGAGCTGATAGAACGGCTCCGGCAGGCTCTCCGCCAACAGCTCCAGAGGCAGGATGCTGCCGAAGTAGAGGTCGTAGCTCACGACGCCGCCCTCCGGGTCGACGCAGGTCGACCAGGCCAGGCGGGGCCAGGCCGAGACCCGCTGCTGGTAGTTGGCCGGATAGGGCTCGTCGGCGATGGCGGGCGCCGAATTGGCCGCGGTCCGGAAGGTGGCGGCCGCACTCAGGGTCTGATCTCCCCAGGCGTCGATCGCGGCCACCTGCCAGCGGTAATCGGACAGCGTCACGAGCGGCATGGTCGGGCACCAACTGGTGGTCGTGAGCCCCGCGGCGACGGCGGGCAGCGAGTCGCTCGCCCCCAGATAGATCGTGTAGGTGACCGCGTCGCGCTCCGGGTCGGTGCAGCCGCTCCACTGCAAGAGCGGGAGGCGTGAGACGTCCAGCGCCCCGTTCTCCGGGGCGAGCAGTCGTGCCTCGTTCGGAGCGCGGTTGGGCAGATCGGCCTCCTGAGAGACACTCACGGAGTGACCGGCCCAATCCGTCACCGTCAAGGTGATCTGCCGGCGTCCCGGCTCGGCGTAGGTGTGCACGGCCGAGGTCTGCGCGCCTCGCTCGGAGCGCTCGCCGTCGCCCCAGACCCAGGTGAAGCTGAGCTCCTCGGGCGGGCACAGATCGTCCTGATCGTGCGAGGCGGAAGCATCGACCCGGACGCGGCGCGTGTCGGGCAGCACCTCGAGCATGAACGCGGCAGTCGGCTCGCTCAGGTCAAGCACGAAGCTCGCCGCCACCGGCGCGGACAGGGTGCCGTCGGGGTAGCGCACCTGGCACGACACGCTGTGTTGCCCGCTCTGCGGCGGCTCGAGGAGGAAGGAGCGCAGCACGGGCTGCCAGGCTTCCTCGACTGGTTCGGCACTCCAGGCGATCCGCATCGCCTCGGCCGCCGTGGCCAACAGATCGGCCTGCACCGGAATGGCGCCCGCCACCGCCGCGCCGCCGTTGACCGTGAAGACGGGATCGGCACCGATCATGGCCGTCACCCAGGGCGATACTGCCACCGCGACGGACTGGGCGTCATGGAAGCGGGCTCGGTAGGCGTAGGTTTCGCCGCTGTAGACATCGGCGTCGACGTAGTCGACGGTCGGCGGCTGAAACAGCCCCGCGATCACGCCCTGCTGCGTGCGGCCTTCGGCGCGGCGTTCGATCGCGATCGCGGGATAGGGATTCCGGTCCGACCAGATCCAGGTGAGGCGCACGCCGGCGCCCCCGACCTCGGCCGTGAGCGGCAGGAACGCGGCCGGGATCTCCGGCAGGGTCTCGATGGGCTCGCCGCCCATCGGCCCCGCGGGCTTGTCGTGGTCGCAGGCGAGCGTGAGGACGGCCAGCAGGGCCAGGCCGGCCGCGAGCGCCGCAACATGCCGCGGTGCAGGTCCGGAGAGCCCGGACGGTCGCAACGAACGCATGGGCGAATCTCCTCTGGTCGTGGCCGGCCGCTATCAAGGATCGGCGCCCCCGGGCGCCTCATTGAGACCCGCCCGACCGGGCGCGGGGCCGGGTGCGCCGCCCGTCCAGGCCCCGGGCCGGGCACCGGTCATCCCGCGCGCTTGGCGGCCGCCGCCGGCGCGTGCTAGGCTGGCGGCGCCATGAAGCTCGCGTTGATCGGACAGGCCGAGGGGCAGGCGATTCGGCTTGCGTTGGCCGAGGGCGTCAACCCCATCCACCGTGCGCGCTTTCGAGAGGCGGGCATCCGCGCGCCGTCCGTTTCGCGGCAGCACGCCGAGATCGAAGTTGCCGGCGCGAGGATCGTCATCCGCGATCTGGGCAGCAGCAACGGCACCTGGGTCGAGGACGAGTTGCTCCACGCCGAGCACCCGGTCGGGCCGGGCCAGCGGATCCGTCTGGGCGACGTGGAACTGGTTCTGGTGGATGAAGATCGCCCCTGCGTCGAGGTCGGCCGGGGGCGCGCGGCCGGGCTGCCGGCGGCGGAGGCTGGCGTCACGATCCTCGCCCCCCCCGACGAGGTCAGCGCCACCGACAGCCTGAGCTGGGAGGAAATCCGCACCGCGCGCGCGCAGGTCCGCGGCGGGAACGAGGCGCTCATCGGCGCGCTCAGCGAGGCCGGCGAAGCCCTGGTCGTGCCGCGCGCCCTGGACGAGGTTCTCGAGCGGATGCTCGATCTCGTCCAGCAGGTCGTGACGGCGCGGCGAATCCTGCTGCTGCTCAGCGAAGAGGGGCAACCGGAACCCCGCATTCATGCGGCGCGGCCCGCGGTGGCGGCCGGCGAGAAGCTCATCCTCAGCCGCACGCTCGTGCGCGCCGTGCTCGAGCAGCGCTGCGCGCTCCTGCTGGCCGATACGATGAGCGACGAGCGCTTCAAGGACCAGCAGAGCATCGTGCAGCTCCACCTGCGCTCCGCCATGGTGGCGCCGCTCTTTGACAACACGCGTGTCATTGGCCTGCTCTACGCCGACTCGGCCGACCCGAACGTGCTCTTCGATCGCGACCAGTTGCGGGTCTTCTCGCTGTTGGCCAACCTCACCGCCGTCAAGATCTCGAACACGCGGCTGCAGGAAATCGAGCGCGAGAAGGAGCGCCTGGCCCAGCAAGTCCACGTGGCGGCCATGGTGCAGCGGCGCCTGCTGCCCGAAGATCTGCCGCAGGTCCCCGGCTACGAGCTCTGCGCGCGCCAGATCCCATGCTACGAGGTGGGCGGCGACCTCTATGAGGCGGCCCTGCTCGCCGGCGGGCGCCTGGTCCTGGCGGTGGGCGACGTGACCGGCAAGGGCATCGGCGCCGCACTGTTGATGTCCAGCGCGATGGCTTGCCTGCGCGCGCTCTACCAGGAACCGCCCGATCCGAGACGTTGGATCCATCGAATCCACGGGCAGATGCTGCAAGCCTGCGACGAGCTGCACTTCGTGACGCTTTTTCTGGGCCTGCTCGACCCGGTCGCGCACCGCCTCGAGTATGTCAGCGCGGGGCACGATCCGGCCATCGTGCTGGGATCGGCGGACGACGTGCGCGAGCTGAGCGCCACCGGACTCCCGGCCGGCATGCTGCCCGGGGCCACCTATCAGGCCGGGGCGATCGATATCCCGCCGAGAGGACTCGTGGCGATCTACTCCGACGGGATCCGTGAGGCGATGGGCAGCGACGAGGAGATCTTCGGCGTCGAGCGGATCGCGGCGGGCCTGGCGCGCCGGCGCGCATGTCCCCTGGCCGAGGTCGCCGAGGGGATCTTCGCCGATGTGCACGCGTTCACAGGCTCGGCCGCCTACGACGACGACGCCACGATGCTCCTGCTGCGCCGCGGCTAGCCCCGCTCGCCGCGGCGCTGCAGGCCGCGGCGCTGCAGGCCGAGGTGCTGCCCGCCGCGGCGCTGCCCGCCGCGGCGCTGCGGGCCGAGGTGCTGCCCGCCGCGGGGCTGCGGGCCCGAGATCCGATCCGCTCCGGCTAGAGCTCGATCACCTCGGTCCACCCGTACTTGTCCGGCGCGTCGCCGAACTGGATCGCGGTCAGCGCGTTGTACAGCGCCGTGCAATGCGGCCCGGGCTTGCCGTCGGGCAGGTAGATGATCTCCTTGCCGCGGAAGAGGACCGCCTCGATCGGCGTGATCACCGCCGCCGTGCCGCAGGCCCCCGCCTCGACGAACTCGGGCAGCTCCTCGACGGGCACGATGCGCTCTTCCACGGTGTAGTCCATATCGGCCGCCAGCGTGCGCAGCGACATGTTCGTGATCGAGCGCAGGATCGCCGGCGACTTGGGCGTCACGTAGCGCTTGTCCCTGGTGATGCCGAAGAAGTTCGCGGCCCCCAGCTCCTCGAGGTACTTGTGCTCGCGCGCGTCGAGGTAGAGCGCCTCGCCGTAGCCCTTCGTCTTGGCCTCCATCGTGCCGCGCATTCCGGCCGCGTAGTTGCCGCCGGCCTTCGCCGAGCCCATGCCCTGCGGCGCCGCGCGGTCGCGGGTCTCGTCGATGATGAGCTTGGTGGGTGTGAAACCCGACTTGAAGTACGGCCCGACCGGCACGGTCAGGACCAGGAAAGTGTACTCATCCGCGGGGCGAACGCCGATGCGCGAGCCAGTGCCGATCAGCAGCGGGCGCACATACAGCGCGGCGCCGGTGCCATACGGCGGGATGAAGCGCTGATTGGCGCGCACCACCCGCTGAACGGCGCTCTTGAACAACGGGACCGGCGGAGGCTCCATCATCATCATCTGGCCCGAGTGCCGCATGCGCTTGGCATTCTCTTCGACCCGGAAGCTCAGCACGCGACCGTCCTTGGCCTCGTAGATCTTGAGCCCTTCGAACGCCGCTTGCCCGTAGTGCAGGCAGGTCGCGGCGATGTGCATCGGCATGTGCTCGTCGTCGCTCTCGACACCCTCGTCCCAGCGGCCGTCGCGCCAGACGTAACGGACGTTGATGCCGGCCTTGAGGTAGCCGAAAGGTAGGCTCTTCCAGTCGAGGTCAGCCCGGTCCTTGATTGGCATGCGTGAACCTCCTTGCAAGCGCCAGGGCGCATCGCTCAAGGACGCGCCCGCCGATGCCCCTCCATAGGGAACATAGGAGGATAGCACCGCCCGCGCGCCAGCCGCCACCGGGAAAACGGACCGCGGCGGGTCGAGCCGGACGCCAGATGCTCCGCAGCGGGTTGGGCCGGCCGGCCGCCGTTCGCGGCGCGCGCGCCGCCCAGTGCGGCGACCGTCACTTGCCCTTGCGCCGCGGCAGGATGCGCCGCAGACCCTGGCTGCCGGCCAGACCGCCCAGGCCCACCGCTCCGGTCTCGCTCGCGTAGCGCACGTCCTCGATGGTGTAGAAGGCCTTGGGATTCAGTCGCTGAATCAGGCCGATCACGCGCGGCAAGTGGCGCCGGCGGACGACGGTGAAGAGGATCTCGACCGGACCCCGGGAGCCCTCGGCCCTGATCAGCGTGACGCGGTAGCCGGCCTTGGCCAGGAACCGCCGCAGCCGCGTCGCGTCGGCGCTGACCATCACGCGCACCATCGCCAGCCCCATCGCCAGCTTGACCTCGAGCAGCATGCCGACGTAGTTGCCCGACGCGAAGCCGGCGGCGTAGGCCAGGTAGCAGGCCGGATTGCTCAGATTCTTCATGATCTGGCCGATCGCCAGGAGCCAGATGATGACCTCGAAGAACCCCAGCAGCGGCGCCGCCATGCGCATCCCGCGGTTGAGCAGGATCACCCGGATCGTGCCCACCGAAACGTCGATGACGCGCGCCAGGAAGATCAGCAGCGGCAGCACCAGGTACTGAAACCAGGCCGAATCGGTGGCGAGGAATGACATGAGCTAACGCTCCCGCGGAGCGCGGACGATCTGGACGCGCTCGATCGGATCGCCCTGGGATATCGCGGAGAGCACGTCATCGCCTTCGGTGAGTCGGCCGAAGATCGTGTAGCGCCCGTCGAGGTGCGGCTGGTCCGAGAGCGTGAAGAAGAACTGGCTGCCGCCCGTGTCTGCTCCGGAGAGGGCCATTCCCACCACTCCCGGCTCGTAGTGGAGCAGGTTGTACTCGCAGCGGATCGCGTAGCCCGGTCCGCCCCAGCCGTCCCCGCGCGGGCAGCCGTCCTGCACGACGAAGTCGGGCACCACCCGGTGCCAGGCGCCCCCGTCGAAGTAGCCGCCCTCGGCCAGCCGGATGAAGTTGTACACCGTGAGGGGCGCCTCGTCGCCGAGCAGCGCGAAGCGCAGCACCCCGCCGGCGGTCTGGACGAGCGCCTCCGGGCGCGCGCGCGCTTCCCGCAGGGCTCGCTCGTAATCCGCCAGCGCGCAGCCGGTCTCCTGCGGGCCGGGCGCCAGCGCCGCGGCCTCGGCGCGCCAGGGATCGGCCTCCGCGGCCGCCTCGCGCAGGGCCTTGATCGCCGCGGCGCGCACCTGCCGGTCGGCGTCCGCGCGGGCGGTGCCGAGGAGTCGCTCGGCCGACCAGCCGCGCGCGTCGGTCGCGAGCAGCGCGGCCGTCAGGGCGACCACGCCGGCCCGCACGTCGCCGGACGGATCATTCGCCAGCGCCGCGATGCTCTCCCGCAGCAGGGCGAGTTCCGCCGCGCTCACGGAGGGCGGGATACTTCCTTCCGCCTGCTCCGGTCCGGCGGCCGGCGCCTGCGCGGCCGCCGCCGCGCGCGCCGCGACGTGCGCGCGCAGGCCGTCGATGACCAGCAACCTCAGGATCTCATCGTCGCCGGCCAGGCGCGATTCCATCTCGCCCAGCAGGTCTTCAACCCGCGCGCCCTCGGCGGTGCGCATGCCCATCCAGGTCCCGACGACCGCCTTGGCCACGCGCGGCTCGTCGGCCAGGCAGCGCGCGATGAGGTCGCGCAGGACGCCGGGGCTCGCGCGTTCCGACTGGCCGGCGCCGGCCGGGGCCGCCCCGCCGCCATCCGCGGACGAACCGCCGCCATCCGCGCCGACCGCCGCGCCGGGGCGCAGGTTCTCCCACACCGCGGCCAGCTCGGACGCCGCCGCGCAGCGCACGCGCCAGCTCGGATCATCCAGCCCACGTTGCGCCAGGTGGAGCGCCTGCTGCACCAGGCCCGCCCGCCGGCAGGCGGCGCTCGCGGCCTCGATTGCGACCTCGCGCTCCCACTCCGCCTCGGAGGTCAAGGCGCCCGCGAGCAGCTCCATCAGCGCGGGCGGCTCCTCGACGCGCGCGAGCGCGCGGTAGATCTCGACCCGCACGTGCGGGTGCGGATCGCAGAAGGCCA
>CAZRWW010000136.1:0-9282 GCA_964603725.1 uncultured bacterium | reverse complement strand
CCGGTAGAAGTAAGTGCCCGGGTTAGCGGTCAAGTCCCACGACGTGCAGCCCTGGAACCCGTTGCTGCCAGGCGTCTCGAAGTCCCAGACGCCGTTCAGATAGGCAACGCCGTTGCCGTTGTCCCCGCCGAACCAGGCAGTGTCCTGGCGCAGGGACGTGAACTGGGGCGTCCCGAGCTCTTCAAAAGCATCAGCAGGCGATAGCGCCTGCTTGTGCAGGGACGGGCCCGGCGACACGGCCAGCGCGCTGCCTGCCGCGAACAGCAGGATAGCCAACAACGCAAAGCCTCTTCTCATCGTAAGCCTCCATGGTTGCTTCAGGTCCCGAAGCCGACCGCCGCGCCATGCGCGCGACCGCGCGACTCCGTGGACCACCTGGGCATAACCTCATCAGACACGCATGAGACCGCTTCACGCTGCGTTTGAGAGAGACCGGCACCGCTGGTCGCGGCGAGGGTATTCCGGTTCCCGATACCGAAACGGTCTGCTCAACCTCGGTCGGGCATCACCTCCTCCCGCGCAGCGCTCAGCTTCCTCACTGTTGAGTTTGTGTGGGGGGGTACAGCCACAGACAGCACCGAGCAAACACGCCGGATCCCGCCCGGAGCGCGGTGAGCCGTTGGACGTGCTTGCGGATTCGTGAGTCGCCAGAGCGCTGATGTTCTGATCGCCACAGAGACCGCCACGCCAAGCTGCCCTACCAGAACCGGGGGGATTCCAGGAAGGTCCAGTCTGCCCTTTGCTGCCCTTCTGTAAGTCCGCCGGCAGTATAGCAAGGGTCTTAAGAGGTGTCAACGGGTTGAACAGCAGGCTCTTCCGATCCATCGCCCGGCGCCGGGCCCGCGGGAATGCCCCGCGCGCGGCTCGTCACGCCGTCGGACGCTCGCCGCCGGATGAGGAGGGCGGGTTTCCGCGCTCGGCCGCGGCCAGCGCCGCCCTCCAGACGTCGAGCCAGGCTGCGCCGGCCCGCTCGGCCGCCGCGCGGCACGAATCGAACTCCGGCTTGGCCTGCCAGCCGCCCCCGCGCCGCGCCCACTTCACCGCGACCGGCCCGAAGGGCGTCTCGACCCTCCCCTCCCGCCGCTCGAGCTCGCGCCGCCACTGGCGCCCGCGGCGCACCCCGAGGGTGGGCGACGCCGCAAACAGGACTCCCTGAAGCAATTCCTCGTCCGCTGGGCGACAGATCACCGTGAGCAGCGTCCCCGGGCGGCCCTTCTTCATCTGCGTGGGCGTGAAGAACACCTCCAGGGCGCCCGCCGCCCGCAGCCGGTCGGCGCAATCGGCCAGGTGTTCACCGGTAGCGTCGTCGATGAGCGCCTCCAGGCGCACCACCTCGCCCCACCGGCCGGGGCACGCGTCCCGCTCCGGGTCCCATCCCCAGTCGGGCGCCCCGGCGGTCGGCCCTCCTGCGGCCGGCGCGGTGTCGACCTCCGCCCGAACCCGGCCGACGAAGAGCCGGGCCAGGTTGGGCACGTCCGCCAGGGATTGACTGCCCGCCCCCACGCCCACCGCCTCGAGGTCCATGGCCGGGGGCGGGTCCCAGGCGCCGAGCTCGGTCACCAGGGCCGCTCCGGTGGGGGTGGTGCGCTCGCCCGGGGCATCGATCCACCGCACGGGCGCGCCGCGCAGCAGGTAGGCGGTCGCCGGCGCGGGCAGCGGGATGGGCCCGTGCGAGCCCGCCACGATCCCTCGGCCAAGGGGTAGCGACGAAACGTGCAGCCGCTCGATCCCCAGGTCCTGGAGCCCCTGGCAGGCGCCGACAATGTCCACCATGGCGTCCACGGCGCCCACCTCGTGGAAGTGCACCTGCTCGATCGACCGGCCGTGGGCGTGGGCTTCGGCCTCCGCCAGCCGGCGGAAGACCGCCAGGGCCCGGGCCCGGACCCGGCCGTCGAGGGGAGCCGCCTGCAAGCAGGCGCTCACCTCGGGCAGCCCGCGCAGGTGCGGTCCGGCGTGGTGGTGTCCCGGATCGTGGGCATGCGCGTGGTCGGGCGGGCCCGCCGGAGCACCGGGAACGACCACGATGCCCAGGCCGCTCAACGAGTGATGCTGCCGCCGCTCCACGCGCAGCTCGGCGATTTCCGGGGCGAGCCAGGCGACCGCGTTGCGTAGCGCGCGCTCGGGCCAGCCGGCCCCCAACAGAGCGCCCACGAACATGTCACCGCTGATGCCGCCCACGCAGTCCAGGTAGCCGATGCGCACAGGTGCCCTCCCGGCTAGGCGCGGCCCTCGGCCGCGCGCACGACCGCCCGGTTGATGAGCGCCGCCGCGTAGGCGCCGCCGAACCCGTTGTCGATGTTGACCACGCTCACCCCGGAGGCGCAGCTCGTCAGCATGCCGAGCAGCGCGGCCAGGCCGCCGAAGCTGGCTCCGTAGCCGACGCTGGTCGGCACCGCGATGACGGGCGCGCTCACGAGCCCGCCCACCACGCTGGGCAGGGCGCCTTCCATGCCGGCGATCACCACGATCGCGTTGGCCCGCTGGAGCGAGTCCAGGTGCGGCACGAGCCGATGGAGTCCTGAAACGCCGGCGTCGGTGATCGTCGCCACGCGCGCGCCCAGAGCGCGGGCCGTCTCGCAAGCCTCTTCGGCCACCCCCAGATCGCTCGTGCCGGCCGAGACGATCGCGATGAGCCCCTCGCCCTCGCCGCTCGGGCCACCCAGCACGAACGTCTGGCCGCGCGCATTGGCGCGCCCGCCGGGAAACCGGCCCTGGAGGCGCTCGAGCACCGCCTGGTCGGCCCGCGTGACCAGCAGCGGCGCGCCCTTGGCCACCAGGGCTTCGGCGATGCGCAGCGTCTCTTCCGCGCGCTTGCCGGCCGCGTAGATGACCTCGGGAAACCCCTGCCGCAGATGCCGGTGGTGATCGACCTGGGCGAATCCCAGGTCTTCGACGGGCCAACGACTCAGATCGCGGAGCGCCTCGTCGACGCTTCGTTCCCCGGCGGCCACCTGGCGCAGGATCTGTTCGAGCTTCTCAGGTCTCAAAGGTCCTCCCCGTGCTGCTGGAACTGAAACGACAGCCGGTCGGCCGCTGGCAGCGGAGGAGGAGTATACGCCGGACGCCGCTGGCGCGATAGATGGTTGCCCGCGCGGGCGCCGCAGCTCATGGGATGGTGAGCGTCGCGGCCGCTCGAGCGGACGCCGGAGCCTCCGGGCGCAGGGCCTCGAGCGATTCGACCGCCGCGACGATCCACGGGTCGAGCTCCGCGGCGGCCAGGTCGCCCGCCTCCGGGCCCCAGCGTTCGGCGACCCAGTCGGCGAACCAGGCGCGGCGCAGCGCCGGCGTGGCCGGCAGCTCGTCGCCCCAGCCCCACTCGCGCAGCCGGGACCGCAGGCGAGCGCACCAGCGGTCGAATCCGCGCGCTTCCTGACAGGCTCGCGTCCAGTCCCCCGAGCGGGCGCCCCCTGCGGCGGGCGGGCGCGGGCCGGACCAGAAGCTCTGCTCGGCGCGGTCCTGGGCGGTCAGCGTCGACTCGGCTTCGAATCGTTGCAGGAGGCCCAGGGCGATGAGTCGCGCCGCCGGGTCCGCGGGATCAGGCGAATCCAGACGCCGGTCGGGCTCCAGGCGTCGGCCGCGGGTGTGCAGGTTCCCCACGCGGGCTTGTTCCTCGGACGCCGCCCCGGCGCCCGCGGCGCAGGCCGCTCGGCCCGCCCCGGCGCCGCTCGCGGCGAACTCGGGATCGGAGGGCGTGCAGTAGAGCGACGCGGTCACCTTGAGCGCCCCCCCGTTCGACAGCGGGACGAGTCTCTGCACGGTGCGCTTGCCATACGTCGGCTCGCCCAGCACCATCACGCGCGGGTGACCCATCAGGGCGCCGGCGAAGACCTCGGCCGAGCTGGCCGTCAGTGAATCCACCAGCAGTACCACGGGCAGGTGGGCGGCGATGGGCGCACGCCGCGAGACCAGCGTGCTGTTCTCCTCCGGCAGGCGCCCCACCGTCCGGACGATGTCCGCCCCGACCGGCAGCAGCAGATCGGCGGTGCGGGCCGCCTCGTCGATGAAGCCGCCGGGATTTTCGCGCAGGTCGATGATCAGGCCCTCGACCTCCTGGAGCACCCAATCGCCGACCGTCACCTCGACGCGGTCGGCCGTGCCGCGCGCGAACCGGTGGATCTGCAGGTAACCCACGCGGTCGGCCCCGAGCCGGCGCGCGGCGAGCGCGTCGCGCGACACGGTCTCGCGCTGCAGGGTGACATCGCGGGCGGCGTGGCCTGGGGCCGCCACGCTGAGGCGCACCGTGCTGCCCAGCGATCCGCGCAGCAGCTCCGCCGCTGCCTCGAGATCGGCGGCCCGCACCGGGGTGCCGTCGACCGCCAGCAGCAGATCTCCCGGCTCCAGTCCGGCGCGCTCGGCGGGCGAACCGGGATGGACGGCGCGGACGCGGGCGCGCGCGCCGTCCGCGGCCAGCGAGATCCCGACGCCGACCGAGGTTCCCTGGCGGGAACGCACGGCCTGGAACTCCTCCGCCGAGAGCACCTTCGTGTGAGGGTCGAGCCGCTCGTGGAGACCCGCGAGCGCCGCGTCGAGCAGTGCCTCTACTGACACCGGCTCCACATAGGCCTCGTGGATGCCCTCGAAGACCTCCCGGAGAAGTTGAAGGGCCTGATCGATCGAGTCGCCCGGCGCCGGATCCGCCCGCCGGGCCTCACCCGGCCGCGGGGCGGCGGAAGGAATCTCGAGGGCCGCGCGGCCCGCCGGAGCCGGCTGGCGGGTCGCGGGCGAAGGGCCTGGCGCCTGGGCAAGACAGGGTGAAACAAGTGTAACCGGCGATGCCAGAATGATTAACATAGCCACGGCCCGGCCAGCAGCCGCCCTGGGCGTCGGGGATTTGCATGCTCGTGCGCTCACCCGACCATTATACCATGGCGGCCCAGGGTTCTGAGATCCTATCTGACTCTTAGATAATGAGTTAGCGTGAGCCCTGCAGGCCCGAGAAGTACGGGCCCAGATGCCGGGCCACCTCGGCGAAGACAGCCTCCGGCGGGGCGGCGGCCGCCACCACTCGGTACCGCTCCGGGCGGCGCGCGGCGATTTCCAGATACGTCCGCCGCACACGGTCATGGAAGGCGAGCGCCTCGCGCTCCATGCGGTCCTCCCCCAATCCGCGGCGGCCGACGCGCGCCAGGCCGTCCTCCACGGCCAGGTCGAGCAGGATGGTCACGTCGGGCTCCAGGCCTCCGGTGGCCTGTCGGTTGAGGTCCTCGACGATGGCCGCGCCCAGCTGCCGGCCGCCTCCTTGGTAGGCGACGGAGGAATCGCCGAACCGGTCGCACAGCACGGAGGTGCCGCGCTCCAGCGCCGGGCGGATGACCTCGAGAACGTGCATGCGGCGGGAGGCCTCGAGCAGGTAGAGCTCAGTGAGACCGTCGATCCCCGCGCTGGCCGGGCTGAGCAGCAGCTCGCGCAACGCGTCGCCCAGCCGCGTCCCGCCGGGTTCGCGCGTCACCAGGTGCGGGCGACCCATCCGCGTGAGCAGCGCGGAGAGGCGGGCGATCTGCGTGCTCTTGCCGCTGCCCTCGATCCCCTCGAACACGATGAACCGCGCCGGCTGGCCCGCGGCGGGGGTGGGCGGCCGCCCGCTCCGGGCGGGAGATGGGAATTCTCCTGGAGCTTCCACGCGCCCCCTGACTCCTTGGTCAGCCGGCCACGCGCTCGCGACACGCCGCGCCGGAAGACGATCGCACCGTGCGAGCGACGTGGAGAGCCCGCTGCCCCACGGTCCACCAGCTCATGAGGGCCAGGGCCGCCAGGAACCAGATCGATGCGCGCCAGCCGGCCACCAGCAGAGCGATCAGCACGATCATGCGCTCGGGCCGCTCGGCGAAGCCGACCGTGCAGCCGATCCCCAGCCCCTCGGCGCGCGCCCGCGCGTAGCTCACCATGAAGCTGCCGGTGAGCGCGAGCACCCAGGCGCCCACCCAGATCCAATCCAGCCCGGCGCCGTGATGCGCCTTGCCGAGCAGGAGTCCGCCGAAGACCAAGGCCTCCGAGACGCGATCGGCGCACGAGTCGAAGAAGGCGCCGAGCGGGCCGATGCGCCGGGGATCGAGTCGGGCGATGTCGCCGTCCAGCATGTCGCACAGCAGACCGATCAGCAACCAGAGCAGAGCTACCGTGAGTCGACCGCGGGCGAGGAAGTACGCGGCCAGCAGTGACGCCACGATCCCGGCCACGGTAACGTGATTGGGGCGAATCCCGAGCGCGCGCAACCCGCGCGCCAGCGGCTGCAGCGGCCTACGCACCGACTGCTTGAACGAACCCTGCATGGACCTCACCGCGGCAGGCACCCGCGCCCCAGGCAAAGATCCGCGGTACATGAGGCCCCGGCCCCGGAGCCGCCTGGCGCGGCTCCCTGGGCCCCATCACTCTCCGGCAGAGTCTTCCCTCTCCTGGAAGCTCCGAACGGGCAAGCCCACACGATGCCTACGTGTTGGCCACTTTGTCCTTGAGCTGGCGGGAAACCTTGAAGACCGGCACCCGGCGCTCGGGGACGTGAACGGGCTGGTCCGGGTTCTTGGGATTCCGGGCCATGCGGGCCTTGCGAACGCGCACCTTGAAAGTGCCGAAACCACGGATCTCGATATGTTTCCCTTGCACCAAGGCGCGGCCGACCGCGTTCAGGAACTCGTCCACGGTCTCGGCAACGTCCTTCTTGGTGAGACCCGTCCGATCCGCGATTTCGTCGACCAGATCCGCCTTCGTCATCCCACCCTCCTTCGCAGACATGAGCACACACCTTTCCGGCAACCCGATCGACCCCCGGGTGCCGCAGGCAAACGGCCGCCGGTCGCTGCAACCTGATTTGCCGCAAGCAATTGCTAGATAGCACCACGCTCGCGGGGAGTCAACAGCAAAAGGCAAAGGTTCTTGGGGCGATTTCCCCCCTCTCCGGCGCGCCGGTCAGCGGTTGCGCAGCTCGTCCAGCGCGCGGGCGATGTTGAACATGTCGAACTCGACCATCCGGAAAACGCAGCGCAGCTCCTTCTGATGCCAGAAGGCGCAATACGTTTCCGTGGACTGGGTTGTGGGATCCACCCACACCTTCCCCGCCCGGCAGAGCTGCCGGCTGATGGGGCAGTACGGGTACTCGATCCCCGGCACCACGGGCCCATCGCCCTGCTTCGCAGCCACTTGCAACCTCCGTTCTCGAGCGCCCGCGGCGCTACTCCAGCTCGACGACGAACTTCTCCGGTTGGACCGGCTCGATCGAGACCGCGCCGACCTCGAAGGCGCGGTTGAGCTCCACGCTGGCCATGAGCGTGTAGGAACCTGGGGGCAGACCCATGGCGTCGATCGACAGGCGCAGGTCCGAGACCTTCAGGGAGTCGACCAGGGTAGCCGGCCCGGAAACCACCACCGAACCGGTTTGCGGCGCAAGACGTCTGAGCACCACATCCCCGGCGCGGTGCACCATGACCGGCAATTGGGCGAACGTGCGCGCCACGACCTTGGCGACCGCAAGATGCACCGTCACTTCAGGCGGAGTGGCTTCGCACCGCGCGGGCACGCGCAGCGCCACCCGGCGCTGCGACACGCCCTCCAGCCCCGCCAGCTCGACCGGCTCGGTGCGGATGAACTCGAAGGAGCCGACCAGCTGCTGCGGTCCGCGGATGGTGACCGATTCGGGCCGCGCGGTCACGCGCCCCGCCGTGACGTAGCCCGGCGCGGGCCGGCCGGTCACGTTGGGCACGACCGCCAGGCGCTTGACCAGGATCCGATCGAACTCGATCAGCAGTTCCTTGGGTTCGATGACCTCGATGGCGCGGACGCCGACGTCACCGGGCAGCAGCACGTCGCCCGAGACGAGCGGGCGCTGCAGCAGCCCCTCGTGAAGATCGCCGACTTCGATGAGCAGGCGCGCCCCCTGCGGATCGGTGCGCAGCTTCGAGAGCGCCAGCCCCAGGCCTCTGAATCGCACGCGGGCGCTACTGGGCAGATCGCCCGATCCGATCAGCGACTCGGGCACGCCGTGCAGGGTGATAGGCACGTCGAAGATCATCTCCCGCTCCTGGCTGAAGAAGACGTGCAGGTACAGCGTGACGGCCAGGATCAGGGCGATCAGCTTGATCCCCAGGTTATGCAGCAGATGTCGGCGCAACCAATACCACATGGTGTTCCGGGTCCCCGGGCCGCGCGCCCGGCACCCCGCGCTGCGCAGGGTGGTGGGGCCCGCCGCGGAAAGTGGCAACTGGGAAACTCTATAGAGCCCCCCGGCCGGTGTGTCAATGCAACCGCGCCCCGGACCGCTGAGCGCGCCCCCACAGGGCCCACAAGCGCTTCAAGGTCAGACTGAACGAGATCAGCCGCGCGTCGTCGGCCGCCGGCGTGTGCCACTCCTGATCCAGCGAGGCGTAGCCTTCCCACGCCAGGGACCAGGGCAGCTCCCCGCCGCCGATGACCGAGATCTGGGCGTAGCGGTAGTCGGTCTGTGCGAGGGACAGGGTGAAACCCTCGAAGACCAGGCGTTGCTCGAGCCGCTGATGGCGGTACCTGCGCCAGCCGATCTCCACGGATCCGTCGATCCACCAGGCCGCCCCGGTCTTGACGCCGCGCAGATCGCTCTCGGCGCGCAGACCGAGCACCCCCGCGTCGGCGGCGCCTGTGCGCGTGCGGATGAGCTGGGCGACCGGGCCCGCGCCGGCCTCCCACTCCCAGCCGCGGCCCCCGGCGCGCGCGCGGTCGGACGATCCGACGAGGCGATGGCGCAGCAGCGTCTCGGCCCTCACGATCACCTGATCGCCGGCGAACCCGAGCAGGTCGTCCTCGTCGATCGCTGCCTGCTCGTCGCGCAGCGTGGCCTGCGCGCGAAGCTGCGCGTCGAGGCGGTCGGCGCTGCCCGTGCCCAGCCAGCGCGCGCGCAGCTCCGATTCCCAGTAGGAGCCCAGCACCGCGGTGCGCTCGTCATACCGGCGGCGCCGCAGGTCGAGATCCAGATCGAGCGACCCCGGGGCGAGGAGCCAGGTGTGATTGACCGAGAGCGCTCCCGCGGAGTAGGAGCCGCTGCCGCCGCCCACGGATTTGCGGCCGAGATCGAACGCCAGCCAGGAGCCGCGCAGACCCCAGCCCCGGAGCTCCAGCCGGAGCCCGTACCTCTCGTAGTTGAGTTGCGTGAGCCGCAGGATCGAGTCGGCGGCCACGCCCGCTCCAGGCTCGAGCTCGATGTCCGCATCCTCGCTGCGCGAGACATCCAGCGACCACCCCACGTGCCAGCGCCACCCGCGCGGACCGAGCGGGGGCCGCCAGCGCAGGAAGAGCAGATTCTGCCGGCTGGTCGTGCCG
>CAZRWW010000135.1:0-9350 GCA_964603725.1 uncultured bacterium | reverse complement strand
GATCAGCCCGATCGAAGGACCGTCCTGCTCGTGGCGCATCTGGCGGTCCACCGCATGTAGCCCCTCACTCTCTGCTGCTCTGTAGTTGATCCCGGATTCCAGATTGGTCTGAGAAAAAAGCCGTTGCGGGCAGGGCTTTGTGGGACGGAACGTTCCACGCACCCTTACCCGCAACGGAGGCGCATAGCCGCGGCACGCCCGTGACAAGGATCCCGCGGCCAGCGTAGTGCAATCGGTAGTTTACTCGCAGCGGGCCTGCGCGGCTACTGCGCAGCGATGGGCGCCGGCGGCTTCGCGCTCCGCGACCTGGTGGACGAAGCCGGCCTGCGGTGCCCGCGCTGCGGGTCGGCCGCCTGTGTCCGGCCGCACGGCCGGCGCTACCGCAAGCGGGTCACGGAGTTGTCGACCGGGGAGGTCTTTGCGCGCCTCCCGATCCTGAGAGTGCGCTTCTGTCAGGGCCCCACGCGCTCGGTCATGCCCCTGAGCTGTGGCGCGGCCGGTGTACGGTGAGCTCCGTGCTCGCGACCGTCGTGCGCTTCCTGCGCGAGGGCCTCGAGCCGGCCCTGGAGTGGGCCGCCCGCGCCGGGGACGGCGAGGAGCCTATCAGCGAGCGCACCGTGCGGCGTTGGCAGGCGATCACCCAGAAGCGCCTGATCGGTTCGGCCTTCGCCGTGCTGGGCCCCGCGGTGGGTTGGTCGTGGTCGTCGCACCAGCCCGCGGCCGATCAACTCGAACGGCTCCTGAAAGACCTCACCCGGCCCCTGCAGCTCACCTTCCGCGCCACCACCGGCCACGCCGTTCTGGATGCGGCCAGCGTGACGACGCCACCGTCGCTCTCACGATCCCGTGCGCGACCGGTTCCCGGCCGCCTCGCTGAAGCGGCGCCACACGATCCGCCTTCGTCCTGGCGACCCCGCGGCTCATGGTCCCCGCGCACCCGCCGGGGACCACCTCCGGAGGGGTAACGCAGGGAGGAACACGTCATGATCCACGACCACGCTCGCCCCCCACGACCCTCGCCGCGCGACTGGGCCGTCTGGCGCTACGGCTTGATCAGCGAGGCTGCCCGCCCACTGGCCGATGAGGCCGTTGCCCAGGTGCTCGCCCGCATTGCTGCCCGCCAGCACCAACTGCCCGACGGCTCGCTGCGGCGCTTCAGCGCCGCCACGCTGCGCGGGTGGCTCAAGAGCTATCAGCACGGCGGGCTCGACGCTCTGGTGCCCAAGACCCGCGTCGACAAGGGCTCCTTCCGCAGCCTCGATGAGGACAGCGCCGAGATCATCGCCCGACACCGCGTCCAACACCGCGAGCTGTCGGTCAAGCTCTTCCACGAGATCCTGCACAGCGACGCCGTCCTGCCCGCGGGCGTGCGCGTCTGCGAGGCCACCTTGCGCCGGTTCCTGAAAGTCCGCGGCCTGGATAAGCCCCTGCGCGGCCCGAGTCGGGCGCGGGCTAAGTACGAGATGCCCAACCCCAACGACCTGTGGGTCGCCGACTTCATGCATGGACCCAAGGTCCGCACGCCCCAGGGACAGCGCCGCGCGATCCTGTGCGCCATCCTCGATGATCATAGCCGCGTTGCGGTGGGCGCGCGCTTCGCCTTCTCCGAGGAGACGGCCGACATCCTCCACACCCTGCGCGATGCGATCGGCGCCTATGGGTGCCCGAAGCGCTTTTACTGTGATTGTGTTACCGGTAACACAATGAAGAGGGTTCTTCCCGGCGTGGCGCGAAGCGCGATGCCGGGAAGAACCCTCTTCATTATGTGGAGCACGGCGTTATGTGAAGCCTGCGTCGTGATTCCCCTGGATCTGCTGGCCACATCAGAGATTGGAAGGGAAGCCGAGGGCTGTTCCTTCACATAATGACTGGTTCACTTCTTCGTAGTCCGGTCGCTGGTGACCGGATCGAAGGAGGTGAACCATGTCCAAGGAATGGTCCGATTGGCATGACCAGAGACAGTGGGATCTCGCCGTCGCGGCGGTCGAGCAGGCAGAGCCGGAGTTGCGGCTGCTTCTACGCGAGTTCATGGAGTGGAGTCGGTCCGACCGTGGACTACAGGCCTACACGATCTATCAGAGCCTCAGCTATGTTCGGCAGTTCTTGCGTTGGCTCCGCGCCGCGGATGACCCTATCGCTGATCTCCAGGGACTCACGCCGGAGAAGATCGAGTTCTTCTTCATCGGCCTGTCGCGAGAAAAAAGGTATGGAACGCGGCGCGGATTCCGCGCCGTCGTCCGGCGCTGGCTCCGGTTCACGGGCCAGCGGGGATGGACGGACCCGCTACTCGTCCATGCGGTTCCCGGCTTGCGATCCTACCGGCTCGCGGAGGTGGTCCGCAGCATCGACGACGAGAAGATCCGCGAGCTGCTGTCCTCCCTGCGAGGTGCGCATCCCGGCGTGGTTCGGGACCGCGCCATTCTCGTGCTTCTCGCCGTCTACGGAGCGCGGGCGGGGCACCTGCGCAGGCTCCGCCTGGAGCACGTGCAGTGGAAGGAGCATCGACTCCTCCTTCCAGCTCACAAGGGTGGTAAGCCCGTCCTGCATACACTCATTCCGCAGGTCGCGCACACTCTGGCTCGCTATGTGAGGGACGTGCGCCCTGTCTCTCCGTACCCCGAAGTCTTCCTGACCTTGCGGGAACCCCACACCCCACTCTGTGCGTCTGCGATATCGGTCATGGTGAGGAGCCGCCTGGCTCGCGCAAGGATCGAGATCGCTCCGACGGGCGCCCACCTCTTCCGGCACGCCTTTGCCACCCGACTCCTGCGTCAGGGCCGTAGCCTCAAGACGATCGCCGACCTGTTGGGCCATCGCGACATGAGTTCCGTCGCGATCTACACCAAGGTCGACGAGCCCGCTCTTCAAGAGGTCTGCGCCCAGTGGCCGGAGGTGCTGGAATGAAAGGGATCGTGTTCAAGAGCTCGTTGGCGGAGTGGTTCGATGGCTTCTGCAACCTCAAGCAAGCCAGCGGGGCCGCCTTCCGGGAGCAGGCGCAACTTCTGCGTCGCTTCGATCACTTCCTGGCCTGCAAGCAGAAGAGCCCGTCCGAGGTGGATGGCTCGACTCTCGGTGACTATCTGGCGCATAACGCACATCTCGCCCCGCGCACCCGCACCAACCTTGTCTGCGTCGTCTGGCCCGCTCTGGCGTACGCAATACAGCACGGGGCGCCATGTCCGCCATTACCGCCGCGCCCGACCTTTCCCCACCGTCCGACACGGGTACCCATCATCCTGACCGAACCAGAACTTGCAAAGCTCCTGCGCGCTGCCCGCCGGCTCTCGCCGGTCGGGTCCCTGCGGCCCCATACCTACGCCACCTTCTTCGGATTGCTCGCGGTCTGCGGCCTGCGCTTCGCCGAAGCCCGCCAACTCGAGATCCGCGACCTGGACCTGCCCCACCGACGGCTGATGATCCGAGCAGGCAAGTTCCGCAAGTCCCGCCTGCTGCCGATCCACGCCTCGACCGCTGACGCGCTGGAACGCTACTTGGCATCTCGGCGCAGGGCCGGCATGCCGGGTGGGGAGCAAGCGCCGGTCTTCGTCAACCTGAACGGGCGGCCGCTGATACACCAGAACGTCCACCAGGCCTTCTGCCAACTCTGTCGATCCACGGGTCTGGCAACCCCCGAGGGCCGTTGTCCCAGCCTCCATGACCTGCGCCATGGCTTCGCCGTCCGCACCGTTGTGGCCTGGTATCGGGCCGGCATAGACGTTAACCGTCGGCTCCGAGCACTCAGCACCTACCTTGGCCACGTCAGCGTCGAGAAAACCCTGGTCTATCTCCAACCCCACGAGGCCACTCTCAGCGAGGCTGCCCGCCGCTTCGAAGCCACCAGCGCACCCAGGCTCGCCTGCTTCGAGAAGGAACACACGCCATGAAGCCGACCATCTCCCTGACCCGCATCGTGCAAGACTTCTTCCGACAGCACCTCGTGGCTGAGCGCGATCTCAGCCCCCACACCGTGCTCTCCTACAGAGACTGCCTGAGGCTCTTGCTGAAGTTCATTGGCCAGTCCCTCCAGCGATCCGCCGATCAGATTACCCTCGATGACATCGACGCTGCCCGCGTCCGCGCGTTCTTGGACACGCTCGAACGCGAACGCGGTTGCTCTTCCAATACGCGCAACCAGCGGCTTGCAGCGATCAGGACCTTCTTCCGCTACGTTGCGTCCGTTTCACCCGAGCATCTGGATCGCTGCCGGCAGATCCGCACGATCTTCAGGAAGCGCATTCCCCACCAGGCTGTCTCCTATCTGGAGCCAGGCGAGATCGAAGCCGTCCTCGCAGGTATCGATCTGCAGACACGCTTTGGCTTACGCGACCTGACACTTCTGACCTTGATCTATAACACGGGAGCCCGTGTCCAGGAGGTCGTCGATCTTGACGTGGCCGATATCCGCTTCTCCGTTCCTCCCAGAGTGAGGCTGAAAGGCAAGGGAAGGAAACAAAGGGATTGTCCGCTCTGGACTCAAACCGTCCAGCTCTTACGGCGGTTGCTGAGCAGCCGGAGGTTGGCAGAGGATGCGCGCGAACCACTCTTCACGAACGCCCGCGGTCACAGACTCACGCGACACGGCGTAGCCTACATCCTGAGGCGAGCCACGCTCCGCGTCGAAGTACGGCCGAGCACCACGCGGCTGCCCCATGGCGTTACTCCTCATGTCATTCGGCATACCACGGCCATGCAGCTCTTGCGCGCTGACGTCGACATCACCACGATCGCTGCCTGGCTCGGGCACGCGGATCTCCGCACCACGCATCAGTACGTGGAGATCGACTTGCGGATGAAGAACGCCGCCATGGTCGAACCGACCACCATCCTGGGCGACAGCATTGAACCAGTGGAACTCGACTCGACGCTGATCGCCTGGCTCGATGCCCTGGGATGAGGCACGCGTTATGGAAAGCCAAAAACAGCGTGCGCCGCCGCCCGCGGCCCCGTGCTCAACCAGCTTCACATAACGCCGTGCTCTACATAACACCCGCACGTCCACAGCCTCGTGCCCGACGGCCTCTTCGTGCCGGCCGACGACGGGCTGTTGACGTTCGTTCCCCTGCCGCCGCCCACCGACGAGGAGATCGAGGCCCTGGCCTTGAAGATCGCCCACCGTCTGACGGCCGTCGTCGAGCGGCGCTGCGACGACGCTTTCGAGACCGACGCCCTGCTCGAGCAAACCCGCCGCCGCCCTGCAGCAGGCCCTGACCGTGGCCGTCAAGGCGCCTGTGCCGCACGATCAGCTCGGCCTCGCGGGTCAGGAGGATCCGCAGCCGCCCGCCAAGCCCCTCTGCGCCCGCGTGGCCGGCTTCTCGCTCCACGCCGCTCAGGCGGTCGCGGCCCATGACCGGGCCGGGCTCGAACGACTCGCCCGCTATGGCCTGCGGCCACCCTTCGCCCAGGAGCGCCTGGCGCTGCGTGACGATGGATGCGTCCTCTATCACCTGCGTCGACCTTGGCCTCATCCCCAGGGCGCAACCTGCCTCGTGCTCGAACCGCTCGACTTCATGCGCCGACTGGCCGCGCTCGTCCCTGCACCCTATGCGCACACGATCAGGTACCATGGCTGTTTCGCCAACCGCGCGCGCTCCCGCCAGCAGCTGCCCCCGCCGCCCGTGTGCCCCACGGCGCAGGCCGCGCAGGACTCGCCGCAGGCCGCGGACACCGGGGCGCTACAGGCCGCGCACCAGGATCCCCCCGATCCTCCGACACCGGCCCGCCGCCGGACTCCCCTACCCTGGGCGCAACTCCTGCTCCGGGTCTTCAATCAATGCCTCGATTGCACCCGGCACCGAGCGTGTGACGGCGAGCTTCCGGATCACGCACCCGTTTCATCCTCTCTTTGATCGCGAGATCGAGCTGATCTGCACCCGATCCGTCTTCGGCCGCCGCCGAGTCTACTTCTATCAGGACGATGGGCGGCTACACACCGTGGACCTTGCCTGGACGGACCTTGCACCCGCAGACACCTTCCGGGAGATGGCTGGCGGCCGGTCGCTCTTTCGCCCTGAGGACCTCGTCCGGCTGGCCTTGTTGCTGGAAGGTCTGCGCGGTGGGACCGAGGGGGGAGACGGGCCCCGGGGGCACCACCATGTGTAAAGAGAACTATGCCGGATGCGTAAACACCATTGTGCCGATCAAGCCTTGGAGCGGCCGAGCCTCTTTGCCAGGACATCATGGACATATCGCCGTATTATCGACGATTGGGGACAAAAACGTTCTTGACGGCCTTCTGTGTGGCGGCATAATAGTGCTTACGCTTGCAGGCACAACTTCCCCAGGAGGCCAAGATGCCCACAGGCCGATCGGTCGACCCGAAGGAACGCTCGCTCCGGGCTCACGGAACCCTTCATCCCCGGCCCGCGAAGATCCACGACGAGCTTTTCCTCCATCACGCCTTCTTCGACCCGCGCGACCTGCTCCAGGTCAAGTACGAGATGTTGCGCCGGGTGCTCATCGAGGGAGTCTCCATCACCCGCGCCGCCCGGCAGTTCTCCTTCTCCCGCCCCGCCTTCTACAAGGCGCTGCGGGCTTTCGAGCTAGAGGGCCTGTGGGGACTGCTGCCCGCCAAGCGCGGGCCGCGACGCGCCCACAAGCTCTCCGCCCCGGTGATGGAGTTCCTCACTCGCCGGCGGACGGAGGATCCCGGGCTCAACGCCGCCGATCTGGCGGGGATGGTCAGGGAGCAGTTTGGTCTGCAGGTCCACCCGCGCAGCATCGAGCGCGCCCTGGCCCGGGCGGGAAAAAAAACGCCGTGAGCTGCCCGGTCGCGGAGTGTGGGGCCAGGCTCCCGGCGGAGACACTCCGCGAGCGCTACGAGGGTCTTCGTGCGCGCGTGCTCTGCGGAACCCAGCGCTGGGACCCCGCCGCGGGCATGGCCGTGCTGTTCGCCTGGGGCCTGCGGGAGTGGATGGAGCGCGGGGCTCCGCCCCCGCCGCCAGCAGAGCCGAAGTCACCCTCCGCTGGCCTGCGTCCGGCGATGGCGCCGGCGCACGCCCAACTCGGGGCGATCATCGCGGAGATGATCCTGGCGCCGTTATCGAGGAGATGCTCATGATGCCCGAGAGCCGTTCCAAGGTTACAGCCGCGCACCTGCAGCGCAGTGCCTACGTCTACATTCGCCAGTCGACCATGCGCCAAGTGCAGGAGAACACCGAGAGCACCCAGCGGCAGTACGACCTTTGCCAGAAGGCGGTGGCGCTGGGTTGGGGGCGCGATCAGATCGTCACCGTGGATTGCGATCTCGGCCAATCGGGAGCCTCGGCCGTCGACCGGGTCGGCTTTCAGCGCCTGGTGGCCGCGGTGAGCCTGGGGACGGTCGGGATGGTCTTGGGCCTGGAAGTCTCCCGGCTGGCGCGCAACTCGAGCGACTGGCATCGGCTACTGGAGCTGTGCGCCTTCTCCCATACCTTGATTCTGGATGAGGACGGCCTGTACGACCCCACGCAGTTCAACGACCGGCTCTTGCTGGGACTCAAAGGCACGATGAGTGAGGCCGAGTTGCACGTGCTATCGTCCCGTCTGCGCGGAGGCGTGCTGAACAAGGCACGCCGGGGTGAGTTTCGAACGCACCTTCCGGTCGGCTTGCTCTACGATGAGCAGGGCCGGGTGATCCTGGACCCCGACCGGCAGGTTCAGGACAGCCTGCGCCTCTTCTATCAGACCTTCTTCCGCTTGGGAACGGCGCTTGCCACGGTGCGGTTCTTTCGCCAGCAACGCCTGCTCTTCCCCCGACGCGTCCGCGGGGGATCGCGACATGGAGAGTTGATCTGGGGCAGCTTAGGCTTGCGGCGGGCGGTGGAACTGCTGCACAACCCGCGCATGGCGGGCGCCTACGTCTACGGTCGCTATCAACACCGGCGTGGCCCACAAGGTAGAGTGAGGACCACCCGGCAGCCACGCGATCAATGGCTGTGCCTGATTCGAGAGGCCCACCCCGGATACATCCGTTGGGAGCAGTTCGAGGAGATCGAGCGCCGCCTGGCCCAGAACGCGCAGGCCTACGGTTTGGATCATCCCCACGGGCCGCCCCGGGAGGGGCCGGCGCTGCTCCAGGGGCTGGCGGTGTGCGGCCGGTGCGGCTGCCGGATGTCGGTGCGCTATCATCGTCAGCACTCGGGATTGAAGCCGCAGTACTTCTGCATCAACCGCGGGCCCACCATGTCGGAGTCGCCGTGCCAGATCATCGACGGCGCCGTGGTGGACGCCGCCGTGAGCGAGTTGATCATCGAAGTCTTTCAACCCGCGGCCCTGGAAGTCGCGGTGGCTGTACAGGCGGAGGTGAGAGAACGCCAGCAGGAGGCGGACCGGCACCGGCGGCGAACGGTGGAGCGCGCCCAATACGAAGCGGATCTGTCTCGCCGGCGGTACATGCAGGTCGATCCGGAGAACCGATTGGTTGCGGATAGCCTGGAAGCGGAGTGGAACGAGAAGCTGCGGGCGGTGGTCCAGGCGCAGCGCGAGTACGATGAGCAACGGGCGGCCGATGAAGCGCTCCTGGATGAGGAGACCCACCGCAGGATCGCCAATCTGGCGCACGAGTTCCCGGCGGTGTGGCACGACCCGCGAACCCCGGCCAAGGAGCGCAAGCGGATGCTGGCGCTGTTGGTCGAGGATGTGACCTTGAAGCGCACGGATCAGATCACGGCCCAGGTCCTCTTCCGTGGCGGCGCAACGCGGATCTTGAACATCGCCCTTCCGCTGAATGCCTGGCAGAGGAGATCGACCAACCCACAGGTGGTGCGCCTGATCGATGAGCTTCTGGCCGAGCACACGGACACCGAGGTGGCTGAGATCCTGAGAGCGCAGAACCTCGTGACCGGCGCGGAGAACCCTTTCGCCGGCATCAACATCGCCTGGATACGCAAGCGCTATGGACTGAAGTCCTTCAAGCAACGGCTCAAGGAGCGCGGTATGCTCCCCATGGATGAGCTATGCCGCCGCTTCGACATCAGCCGGGACATAGCCCGCCGTTGGCAGCGCCTTGGCATCCTCAGCGGGCAGGTGTGCAACGAGAAGGGGGAACAAATGTTCACAGTCCCTGAGGAGGAAAGCCTGCCGGCCACGTGGCATGAGCAGCGCCGGCAAGTACCGGCCACCACATCCACGATAGGAGGTGCAGTGTGAGAAGTGAGTCTTCTTTCTCGACGCCCTGAAATGTCCTCGCTGCGCAACCCCCATGCTGGTCCTCGCCTTCATCTCGGATCCGCCCGTGATCGCCAAGATCCTCCGCCACCTCCGCCTGCCCACCGAGCCGCCGCCCCTCGCGCCGGCGCGTGGAGCCACCACCGCCCACCTCTGGGGCCTCGACCCACCGCGCCACGCCGATCCCGACGACCCCGCGGGCGCAG
>CAZRWW010000134.1:0-9447 GCA_964603725.1 uncultured bacterium | reverse complement strand
GGGGGGGGTGCCGAAAAACGGGGCGCGGAAATTTGCACAGGGGGGAATAGCGATTGGGCGCGGTACCGGGGGGCCCGTTTGGGGAGATAGGAAGGAACGCCGTGCATAGTACCGGCGCCTGTGGCATCGCCGTGACGCGCGGCCGGCCGGGGGGGCGCGCGGGCTCGCTCGTGCGCGGCAACGCCGTCGCCCGCTCGGGGGCCAATCCCAAGTATGATCCCGACGACTACTACTGCTACCAGCGCGCCGTGGCGGTCCACGCCCACACCCCGGATGTCCTCATCGCGGAGAACCCCTGCTTTGAGAACCGCGAGCCCGGCGATGCGCCCGGGGCCGGCGATCTCCCCGCCGAGGAGTTCCGCCGGGCGATCGGGCCGCTGCTCGAGCGCCTCGAGCGCCGGCCGCGGACCCGGGCAAGCGAGTTCTGCCGGGAATTCGGGGCGCCCCCACCGCCGCCCACGACGCCGGGCACGTCTCCGCCGCCGGGCGGGTGAGCACCGCCGGCCGCATCCGTGGCCGGCGCAGCGTGACGCGCCTCGCTAGTGCAGGTGCCCTTCCATCTCCTCGAGCGAGATCTCGAGCTCGGCCGCGGTCTTGAGCTTGTCCTCGCTGCAGTAGGCGTAGGTTCGCCGCACGTGCTCGCGGACCACGTCCCGCAGGGGCCGCGGGCGGAAGCCGGTGGGGGCGCCGATGGCCTGCGACTCGATCCGCCCGCGGATGAAGGCTGGCAGCGAGTCGACCGTCAGCATGGCGCTCTCGCTGTTGGCGACCGAGCCCTCGATGATGTTGCGCAGCTCTTGCATGTTGTCGGGGAAATCGTAGGTCCGCAGGAAGTCGAGGAGACCGGGGGCGATGCCCTCGATGGGCTTGCCGGTCTTCTCCACCGCCTCCTGCAGGAACACCTCCGCCAGCAGCGGCAGGTCATCCATGCGCTCGCGCAGCGGCGGCACGACGAGCGAGTTGACCATCAGGTGATAGTAGAGATCGCGCGAGAAGGTGCTGCGGAACGGCTCCTCCTCCAGATTGCGCGTCGAGGCCAGGATGAAGCGCACGTCGGCTTTGAGGACGCGCGTGGAGTTCTCGCGGTAGTACTCACCCGTCTGCAGCAGGCGCTTGACCCGCATCTGCATCGGCCCGGACAGCCGGCCGATCTTGTCCAGATAGAGCGTTCCGCCCTGGGCTTCCTCCAGGAACCCCGGGCGCTCCTCGCGCTCGCCGCTCCACAGCCGGGCCTGACCGAAGAACTGGGCCGGCAGCTCGGCCGGGTCGACCGCATCCGCGGCGATGGCCACGAACGGCTTCTCGCGCCGCGGGCTGGCGGCATGAATCGCGCGCGCCAGGGAGAGCTTGCCGGAACCGATCTCGCCGCGGATGAAGATCGTCAGGTCGCTGGAGGCCATCTTCTCCGCCTGGTGCAGCAGGCGGATCGTCACGGGATCCTGCGTGGGGAAGCTGTCGAAGGCCGCCTTGTGCGCGAGGTCCTCCCGCTTGAGCTGCTTGGGCATCTGCTCGATCGTCGCGTGGAGCGCCTGATGCTCGAGGGCCGCATCGATCACGCCGAGCAGCTTCTCCTCGTCGACCGGCTTGGTCAGGTAGTCGAACGCCCCCAGCTTCAGGGACCGGACCGCCAGATCGACGTCGCTCACCCCGGTCAGGATGATGACGGGCAGGGCGATGCCCTCGGCGCGCAGGTGCTTCAGGACATCGAGCCCGCTGACGTTGGGCATGTCCATGTCGAGCAGCATCACGTCGAACGAGCGCTCCGCCAACAGGGGCGCCACCTCGCGCGAATCGTTGACGACACAGGTCTCGTACTTCTCGGTCTGCATCAAGAAGACCATCAGGTAGTTGGTGACGGCCACGTCGTCATCGACGATCAGGAGCTGCTTCATCGCTTCTCTCCGCCGGCTGCCGCGGCCCCCGCGCCGGATCGGACCGGGATCCGGATCGTGAAGGTGGTGCCCGCACCCGGGTCGCTCTTGACGGCGATCGTCCCGTTGTGCTCCTCGAGGATGCGATAGGCGATCGCCAATCCGAGGCCCGTCCCGCCCCTGGCCCGCTTGGTGGTGTAGAACGGGTCGAAGATCTGCTTGATCGTCTTCTCGTTCATGCCTTTGCCGTTGTCCTCGACTTGCACGACCACGTGCTCGTTCTCGTGGCGCGATCGGACGGTGATCAGGCCGCGGCGGTCATCGGGCATGGCCTGGGCGGCATTGACGATGAGGTTGACCAGCACTTGCTCGATCTTGTGCGAGTTGCCCACGAAGGCCGGCACGTTCGGATCGAGATCCAGCTCGAGATCGGCGGTCTTGTGGACCTCGTTGTGGACGAGCCGCGTGCAGGCCTCGATGGCGGTGTTCACGTCGACCTTGTCGATCAAGAGCCCCTCGTCGCGCCGCGCGAAGCGCTTCAGCCCCTCGACGATCGCCTTGATGCGCTCCGAGCCGTGGGCCATGTCGTCGATCAGGGTCATGACGTGCTGGCGGAAGAAACCGTACGGCAGCCGGGCGATCTTGAGATCGGGATGCTGCTGTTGGTGGGCGTCGACGATCGGCAGCATGTCCTCGAGCGCTTGCTTGAGGATCTTCACGTTGCCGCGGATGAACTGGTTGGGGTTGTTGATCTCGTGGCCGATCCCGCTGACGAGCTGGCCCAGCGAGGCCATCTGGTCGGCCTGCTGGAGCTGCTGCGCGTAGGTCTTCTCCAGGGTGATGTCCCGATAGAACTCCATGATGCCGTCCACCTCGTGGTCCTGGTTGAAGATCGGAAGCGCGTGGACCTCGAGGTAACGATCGTCGTCCTGGATGGTCAGGGTGATGGGCATCCGGTCACGGACAATGCGCGCCAGGCGGCAGTCCTCGCAGGGCCGATCGCGGTGGAAGAAGGCCTTGTGGCACTTGTGCCCCTCGGGCACATCCTTCTTGTTGGTCATGATCACGTTGCGCTGGCGGTCGATGATCGCCATGCGGTCGGGCACCGCGGCGAAGATCGCCTCCAGGCGCGCGCGCGATTCGTCCCAGCTCCGGGTGGCGCTGTCGAGGTAGGAGTTGACGGCGTTCAGTCGCTTGCGCTGCTCCTCGACCTCGCGGCTGCGCGCCTCGATCTCCTGCTCGAGCTTGGCCAGGGTCTCGCGGTACTGCTCCTCCTCCTCGTGCTTGAGGGTGAGCCGCTCGGCCAGCTCCTTGCGCTCGAGGGCCAGGCTGAGCATGCGCGCGATCTCCGAGAGCATGCGCTGCTCCTCGGGCAGCAGCTCGAGCGAATCGTCCACATAGCCGACCGCGATCTCGCCGGCCACCTGGCGGTTGACGACCAGCCGGGCGCTGATCTTGCGGGCCATGGCCAGCTTCTGTCCATATTCCACGCCCTGATAGACGGAATAGACCACGGCGCGGTCCGGATACTGCATCCCCCGCTGGAGGTACTCGGGCAAGTGCTTGAAGAACTCGCGGATCGAGGGCGACACCTCGATCCACTCGGCCACCGAGTAGATGCAGAAGAGCTCCTTGACGCGCTCGTCCTTCTCCGTTTCGGCGACCCGGCCCAGTCCGTCGACCTGGGTGCCGAAGGCCAGGAACAGCCCGCCCCCGCCGGTGTTGACGAACCCCAGCTTCAGGGGAATCGAGCACTCCGCCGATTGCGCCGGCGTGTAGACGACCGTGCCCGCGCTGCCGTCCCGGGCGGGCAGGAAGGCCGAGCGGAAGGTGTCGAGCGACTGGAGCGTCAAGACCTCCTCGAGCTGGCGGCCGACCAGGCGGACCTCGGCCGATCCGCAGGCGCGCCCGAGCAGCCGGCTGGCGTGGACCACCTGCTCCTCTTCATCGACCGCCATGAGGTACTCGAAGTTGGTCTCGATGAGGGCATAGAGGTCGCGCAGGACGATCATCGTCTCCCTCCCCGCTCATGGCCGCCGGGCCGGCCCGGGCGGCGCCCGGCCGTCAGAACCCCGAACCTCACGATGGTCGCCAGGGCCTTCAGCCCATCTTGGAGGCCGATCTTCTTGCCCTGCGCCCGCGATCGTCCCGCATAGCTGATCGGAACCTCCCGGAAGCGCGCGCCGAGGCGGGCCGCCTTGGCGGTGATCTCGGGCTCGATCTCGAAGCGATCCGACACAAGGTCGAGCCGGCGGGCCAGATCCGCGCGCAGCGCCTTGTAGCAGGTTTCCATGTCGGTGAGATGCAGGCCGGTGAAGAGATTGGAGACCCAGGTCAGCGTGCGGTTGGCCGCGTAGTGCGCCCGGCCCGCCGTGCCGCGCCCTTGGCCGAGGAAGCGCGAGCCGTAGACGACGTCGGCCTCGCCCGCCTCGATCGGCGCGACCAGCCGCGGGTACTCGGCCGGATCGTACTCCAGATCCGCATCCTGGATGATGACGATGTCGCCGGTCGCCTGGGGCAGGGCCGTGCGGATGGCCGCGCCCTTGCCGCGGTTGCGCTCGTGCAGGAAGACGCGCACGTTGGGCTCGCTCAGCCCGGCCAGCAGCTCGCGCGTGCCGTCGGTCGAGAAGTCGTCGACGACGAGGATCTCCTTCTCGATCGGCACCGCCCGCACGCGCTGGATGATCTGCGCGAGCGTGGCGACCTCGTTGTAGACCGGCATGACGACCGAGAGCTTCACCCTAGGGTCCCCTCCCGCCGGACGCGCCCCGCGCTCAGCGCACGCGGAAGCGCTCGGCGCCCACCTCGCGCAGGCCGCGCTTGTAACGCCCTCCGTGGGTGACGGCTGGCGGAATCGAGGCTGCCTTGCCGCGCACGTCCGCCACGACCAGCCGGCCGCGGCCGCTCCAGGCGCGCGCCTCACCGCGATTCCAGAAGAAGGGCGCCAGGTCGCCGAGATGCCCGCGCACGGCGCGCTCGAGCTCCTCGGTCAGCGCCGCGACCTTTCCCGGCGCAACCTTCACGCCCAGCTCGCCGGCCAGTCCGGCCAGCACCGCCCAGCCGGGCCGCCCCGCCGGCGGCGTCACCGCCCCCGCGAAGTCGATCACGCGGCCTTCGAAGTTGCAGCGCGTTCCGGCCGATTCGAGATAGGTCGTGCCCGGCAGGGTGATGTCGGCGAAGCGGGTCGTCTCGGTCGGCGTCCAGTCGACCGCGACCAGGAACTCGAGATTCTGGAACCACGCGCCCGTGCGGGCCGGCTCCAGCGGATCCTCGCCGATGATCAGGGCGCCGCGGATCTGCCCGTCCGCCAGGCGGCGCCGCAGCTCCTCGTGGGAGCGCGCGCCCGCCACATCGCCGTCCACCGGCCGGCGGCCAGGCAGGAAGCCCGGATCCGCGCCGGCCAGCTCGAGACCGGCCATGTTGCCCGACAGGCGCGGCAGCAAGAGGTCGGCCTGCACACCCGCGGCGCGCAGGAGCAGCGCGAAGTTGGCCAGCGTCTCCATGTCGCCCGGCGCCTGGTCCTGCGGGCGATCGGGGCAGTGCACGAAGACGACCCGGCGCGCGCGCTTCAGCTCATCGGCCGCCTGGCGCAGGCGCTCCACGGCCACGCCGGTCAGCTCGGCCACCGCCGCGAGGTCCTTCTCGAGCGCCGCCAGAAAGTCGCGGCCGCCCGGCAGCGCCGCGATCGCCTCGCGCGGCAGGAACCCATCCTCGATCAGGAGCTGCATCACGCCGTTCCACGCCAAGGACGCGCGCCCGCGCATCGGGTCGAGCGCGACCGCGGCGAGGATCCGGTCGGTCGCATCGAGGATCGAGTTGCAGACGATCAGCCGCGCGCCGCGCCGAACGGCCTCGATGATCTCGACCGCCAGGATCAGGTGATCGGTCTCGGTGGCAGTGTTGTTGCAGATGATGAGGTCCGCCTCGCGCAGCGCCGCGCGGTCGACGGTCGAGGCCGTGAAGCCCAGGGCCCGGTCGAGGACGCCCGCTTCGCGATGAGTCAGCAGCGCGGCGAGCGAGGCGACGTTGCTGGTGCCCAGGCCCTCGCGGGCGATGCGGCCGGCGAGGTAGAGCTCCTCGTTGGTCAGCTCGGGCGCGACGAAGACGGCCAGCGCCTGGGGCCCGTGCTCGGCCGCCACCCGCCGCAGCCCCGCGGCAGCCTGCGCGAAGGCCTCCTCGAAGCCGATCGCCTTCACGGTGCTGCCCGCGCGCAACTCGGGGGTGCGCAGGCGCCGCTGCTTCAGGAACCGCTCGTAGCCGAACCGGCCGTAGCGGCAGAGGTACTCCCCCGGGACGCCGCTGGAGGCGAGGTAGTAGCGATCCTCTCCTCCATCACGGCCGAAGCGCCGCACCGTGATTGGGCAGGCCAGCGAGCAGAAGGCGCAGTGCGTGGCCGTCTCCTCGACCACGAGCGGCGCGCGCCCCGGGAAGGGGTACTTCACCGTCAGCGCCCCCGTCGGGCAGGCATCGACGCAGTTGCCGCACGAGACGCAGCTCGTCTCGATGAGCGGCTCGTTCAGGGCCGGCCGCATCTCGGTGCGAAAGCCCCGGTTGACCAGGCCCAGCGCCGAGATCGGCAGCACGCGCGCGCAGGTGCGGATGCACCGGCCGCACAGGATGCACTTGTTCGGATCGTAGACGATGTGCGGGTGGCGCTCGTCGATGCGGTGCTTGCGCACGTAGCCCTTGAAGCGCTCCATGTCGACGCCGTACTGCTCGGCGTACAAGCGCAGCTTGCAGTCGTAGAAGCGCACGCAGCCGCATGACAGGCAGCGCTCCTCTTCGTGCAGCACATCCTCGGGCTCGAAGCCCAGCGCCACCTCGCTGAAGTTGCCCCGGCGGTCGGCCACGGGCGAGGCGTGGACCTCGTGGCGCGGGATCTCCCGCAGCTCGCCCAGCTCGGCCTGCCCCGGCTTGGCCCAGAACTCCTTGGTCGCGACGAACGGCTCGCGCTCGGGCTCCTCCCCGCTCAGGTAGGCGTGGATGGCGCGCGCGGCCCGCTGTCCGTCGCGGATCGCATCGATCACAACGGTGGGCCCGTCGTCGGCCGCGTCGCCGCCGGCGAAGACGCCGGGGATGTTGGTCTTCATCGTGGCGCTGTCGACCTCGTAGGTGTCCCACCGGCTGACCCCGATCGCGTGGCAGCCGAGCTGCGTGAGTCCCTCGAGCAGCGGCTCCTGGCCGATGGCGGAGACGGCGAGCTGGCAGGGCAGCTCGAACTCCGAGCCTTCGAGCGGCACCGGGCGCCGGCGCCCCGAGGAGTCGGGCTCGCCCAGCACCATGCGGATGCACTTCAGGGCCTTCAGGCGCCCTTGCTCGGCCACGACGCCCACCGGCGCGGCCAGCTCCATGATCTCGATGCCTTCCTCGAGGCAATCGTGGAGCTCGAGCTTGTCGGCGGGCATCTCGGCCTTGGTGCGCCGGTAGAGGATGATCACCTTCTCGGCGCCGCAGCGCCACGACGTGCGCGCGACGTCCATGGCGGTGTTGCCGCCGCCCACCACCACGACGGTGCCCCTGACCGGGCTCGGGTCGTCGGCCTTCTCCTTGAGGAAGTCGATGCCCTGGCGCACGCCCTCGGTCTCGAACTCGCCGGCGACGCGCATGGGCTTGGCCTTCCAGGCGCCCGCGCCCAGAAAGATCGCCTGGTGCTTCTCGCGCAGCTCATCGAGGGAGATGTCGCGGCCCACGCGGACTTTGTAGCGGATCTGGACTCCCGCGCGGCAGATGAAGTCGACCTCGCGGTCCAGCACGTCGTCCGGGAGCCGGTAGGTGGGGATCCCGTAGCGCAGCATGCCGCCCGAGCGCGGCATCGCCTCGTAGATCACCGCGTCGTAGCCCTTGCGCCCCAGAAACCAGGCGGCCGTAAGGCCCGCCGGCCCCGCGCCGACGATCGCGACCGACTTGCCGCGCGCCGGCTCGCGCGCGGGCGTGCCGTCGTAGGCCCCCGGCGCGTCGGAGACGTGCCGCTTGACGGCGTTGATGCTCACCGCCTCATCCACGTCCACGCGGCGGCAGACGACCTCGCACTTGCGCACGCAGACGCGCCCGCAGACCGCGGGCAGGGGGTTAACCTCGCGGATAAGATCGATCGCCCGGCGCGTTTGCCCCATGGCGGCCAACGCAATGTAGCCTTGCGCGTCCACGCCGGCCGGGCAGCCGATCTGGCAGGGCGAGATGCAGTCGGCGTAGTGGTTCGACAGGAGCAGCTCGAGGGCGGTGCGGCGCGAGGCGATCACGCGCTCGCTTCTGGTCTCGATCTCCATGCCGGGCGCGATGCGGGTGGCGCAGGCCGGCACGAGATTCGCGCGGCCCTTGACCTCGACCGTGCAGACGAAGCACGAGCCGTAGGGCTCGAGCTCGGGCGAATGGCACAGCGTGGGGATCTCGTCCAGGCGATGTTCGTGCACGGTTTCGAGAATCGTGCGGCCCGCGCGGGCCTCGATCTCCCGGCCGTTGACCGTGATCTTGATCGTGTCCATGGGCCCCTTGCCTTCCGGTTCCATCGAGCCGCCCGCGCGCCTGCCGCCGCCCGGCAAGCCGCGCGCCCGCGCGGCCTAGTTCTTGTACACCGCGCCGAAGTTGCAGCTCGAGATGCACCGGCTGCACTTCACGCACACGGCGACATCGATGACGTGGAGCTTTTTGGGCTCGCCCTGAATCGCCCCGACCGGGCAGCTCTTGGCGCACAGGGTGCACCCGACGCACTTCTCGGGGTCGATGTGAAAGTCGACCAGCGCCTCGCAGAAGTGGGCCGGACAGGCGTGATCCTTGATGTGCGCCTCGTACTCGTTCTGGTAGTAGCGGATCGTCGTCTGGACCGGATTGGGCGCCGTCTGCCCCAGCCCGCACAGGCTGGCCTCCTTGATCTGCACGGCCAGCCGCGAGAGGTGATCGATGTCCTCGGCGCGCCCCTCGCCGCGGGTGATGCGCTCGAGCACCTCGAGCATCCGCAGCGTGCCGATCCGGCAGAAGGTGCACTTGCCGCAGGACTCCTTCTGCGTGAAATCGAGGAAGAAGCGGGCGATCTCGACCATGCACTGCGAGTCGTCGAGCACGACCATGCCGCCCGAGCCCATGATGGCGCCCGTCTTGGGGATGCTCTCGAAGTCGACGGGCGTGTCGCCCTGCTCGGCCGGGATGCACCCGCCCGAGGGCCCGCCCATCTGCACCGCCTTGAACTTGCGCCCCGCCTTGATGCCGCCGCCGATCTTGTTCACCAGCTCGTTGATCGTCATGCCCATCGGCACCTCGGCCAGCCCGCCGCGGCGCACCTTGCCGGCCAGGGCGAAGACCTTCGTGCCCGGGCTCTTCTCGGTGCCGTAGCGACGGAAGGCCTCGGCGCCGCTCACGATGATCCACGGCACGTTGGCGTAGGTCTCGACGTTGTTGTTGTTGGTCGGCTGCCTCCAGAGGCCCTTCTCGGCCGGAAACGGCGGGCGGATGCGCGGCATGCCCCGCTCCCCCTCGATCGAGGCGAACAGGGCCGTCTCCTCGCGGCAGACGAAGGCGCCGGCGCCCGGCTTGATCTTGACGTCGAAGTCGTGCCCCGACCCGAGGATGTTCCGGCCCAGAT
>CAZRWW010000133.1:0-9549 GCA_964603725.1 uncultured bacterium | reverse complement strand
GGCCGGCCCGCGCGCTGGGGTCCGCCGCCGGCCGAGGGGAGCCACGCCCGCGCCGCCCCGGGCACGCCCGCGGCGGCGGCCGCCACGGCGCTCATCTTGAGAAACGCCCGGCGGCTGGTCGGGCCGCCAGGCGCGCCCGCTGGCCTGAGATCCCCTTGCGGACCAGAATTCTCTTTCATTCACCGCCCTCCCTTCTCACGTTGCTTCACCGTCGGCACCAGTATACCTTAGTCAATCGCAGCGGCGAAGCGCGGAGGAGGACACGCGGGCCTGGTGTCCGCCAACAGCTGCGCGGGCTGTAAGTTATCGGCCGAGCCGCGGGGCTGCCGCCCGGCGGTGGCACGGCCGCCGAGAAGACGGATCGGTCGAAGGCAGCCGCGGCCTGGAGTGGGCGTATGGCCAAGGGCGACTACCGGACCTCCCCGATTCAGTACGGCCTGAAGATCACCTTCTCGGACGGGACGGTGGTCAACTGGTATCGGGACGCCAAGCGCAAGACCGTGTACCCCGAGCGCAATCCCCACGGCCACGCGTTTGCCCCCAGCGCGACGCGGCTCGAGCAGGTCGTCGACGTTGTGCGCGGGCGGCGGGAGCGCCCGGCCGGCGGCCCGCCCTGGCGGGACGCCCAGGGGCGGCCGCTCGGGGCCTTCGACGGCGGCGCGAGCCCGAACCCGGGGCCGGGAGGATGGGGGGTCGTCCTCCCCGACGATCGCGAGCTGAGCGGAGCAGAGGCCCGCACGACCAACAATCGCATGGAATTGACCGCCGCCATCCGACTGCTCGAGGAGACCCGCGGTCCCTTGCGGGCGATCGGTGACAGCCGCTACGTCATCGAGGGCATCACCCGCTGGATCCACGGCTGGCGCCAGCGGGGGTGGCGGACCGTGACGGGCTCGCAGGTGGAGAACCAGGACCTGTGGGAGCGCCTGGCCCGGGCGGCCGACGGCCGGGAGATCGTCTGGGAGCACGTCCGCGGCCACCACGGGCATCCGCTCAATGAGCGCTGCGATCGGCTCTGCGCCGAGGCCCGCCGGCGCAGAGCGGGGTGACCCGCGCGGGCGCGATCTCCGGGGCCGGGCTTCCCCTGGGGTGACGGGCCGGCCTAGCGAACGAGCAGCACGCGGCGCGCGGACTCCGCTCGGCCGCCCGCATCGCGCGCGCGGACCCAGTAGAGACCCGGCGGGGCGGGCGAACCGTCGGCCCCGCGGCCATCCCACTCCCACAGTCCCGCTGCGGTCCGCGGCGGCAGCCGGCGCAGGAGTCGGCCGCCCACGTCGTAGACCTCGACCGTCCCGGCGCGCCCCGGGGCTTCCCAGGAGAGGTGCACCGTGCTGGTGAAGGGATTGGGCCAGGCCTCGAGACGGCGCGCGGGCGGCGGGCCCGAGGGCTCGCCGGCGTGCGACCAGTCGAGGTTCGCCTCGCCGGGCGTGGGGTCGGCGCTCAAGACCCAGCGATAGTCCCCGTCGGCGAAGCGGGCGCGCGAGATGTCCGCCACCTGGGGACCGAAGAAGACCAGATCGACCGGATCGATATCGTCCGGCCCCACGGGGTTCGCCCCGGGCTCGCGCTTGTGCAGGGCGATCTGCTCGCCGTTGCGGTCCAGCTTGAAGTTGGCGTGGTACGGGCCCTGGTTCAGGTCTTCGTCCGCCCATATCAGAGCGTAGCCCCCCGGTGCCAGGGTGTCGGCGGGCAGCGCCCAGCGGATCGGGTCGCGCAGGTTGTCGGTCAGGTAGTAGTCGCTCAGCAGGACCGGCGCGGGTCCGGGATTGTAGATCTCGATCCAGTCCTCGTACTCGCCGTAGTTGTCCATGATCGTGCTGTTGTTGGCGGCCATGAACTCATTGATGTACAGCTCCTGGGGCGTCACCAGCAGCGGCAGATTGGCGAGCGCGAAGGACCAGCGGTTGCTCGCGTACGTGCGCAGCTCCTCGTCTCCCGCGCGCAGGCGGTCGTTCACCTCCCAGTACCACTTGCGGTGGTCGGCCACGCCATTGGTCTCGATCATGGCGTGCGTGGCGTCGACCCGGGCGTGGACGGCGTCCAGCGGGTAGATCTCGGTCAGCAGCTCGTAGAGCATCGAGGCATAGGCGTTCTTGAGCACCGGCTGGGCGAAGACGCGATTGGCCAGGACATTCTCCGAGGCCCCGGCGCCCTGGATGAGGCCATTGGTCCAGTAGACCGGCGCCAGGAAGATCCAGCGAATGCCCCAAGTCAGGTCCTTGTCGTAGGGGATCATCTTCCACACGTCGTCATCCAGATCGTGATAGAGCATGAAGTTCTTGTAGATGGCGTCGCCGTCGTTGATCGCCATGAGAATCGTGTAGTAGCGCAGGTACTCCTCAAAATCGAAGAAGTCGATGAAAGTCTCGTAGAACTCGCCGCTCGAGACGTGATTGAGCGTCTCGATGAACTCGATCAGGTCGCTCCAACTGCCGCTCTCGTTGGTCTCCTTCTCGTAGTGCTCCATATACGACAGGCTGTCGGGCAGGGCGACCAGGCGGTCCTCGCACTTGTAGATGTTGGCGTCGTTGTCCAGCTCCGGCCGGTACTCGAGGAATCGCTCATCAATCTGCTCCACGTCGCAATAGAGGCCCATGTGCTCGCCGTTGAGCGTGAGCGTGCGCCCCCAGGTGCGCGGGGCCGGGACGCCCGCGTCGCGGAAAAGGCCGTGCGAGAGGTGCTCGCGCGTCAGGCAGGGATCGCACATCTCCGCGTTCAGATTGAGCTTGGTGCGATTCTGATAGGTGCCGCTGAGCAGCTTGATCTTGTAGGACTTCTTGCTCAAGGGGCGCACGACGTTGCCGCGGTAGCGCACCAGGGCATCGTAGCTGGCGCCGTCGATCGTCACGTTGCACGAGTAGTAGACATCGACGTAGGGATCGGAGTTCAGCGCGGCCAGCGTGTCGGGATCGATCACGAGGTCGACCGGCGGCAGCGGGGAGGCGGACATGGGCTGGGGGGTCGCCATGAACGGGCCGCTCCAGGAGCTCTGGTTGTTGTAGACGTCGACCGCGCTGACCCAGTAGGCGTAGTTGGAGCCCGGCGCGATCCCGACGTCGACGAACCGGCTGACCAGCGTGCGCTCGCTCTGCACGGTCTCGATCGGCCCGCTGGGCAGCAGCCGCCGGTAGACGTAGTAGCCCGCCAGGTCCGGCTCCAGGTTGTCCTCCCAGTTGAGGATGACGTTGAGGAACCCCCCGACGATCTCGGTGAACACCGGCGCGGCCGGAGCCACCTGGTCCTGCTCGTGGGACACCACGGAAACCGCCGACAGCTGGCTGCGCGGATAGATGACGTCGTCGAGGAGAATGGCGCCGGTCGTGACCGTGACCGGGAAGCGGTAGGCGAGCGCGTAGCAGCGGCCCACCTTGGCATAGATGTCGAGCTGGTTCAGGACCGTCGTGTTGTTGATCTTCCAGGTGGTCCGGTACTGGCCCACGCCGTGGCCGATCAGATCGGCGAAGTACATCGTCACGATGTAGGTGCCGTTGGGCACGTCGACGTGGTAGATGCCGCAATTGGACCGATTGGTGCGGTAGATTCGATCGTCGGGGCATCCCCCCACGGCCTGCCAGGTATCGATGGCCACGCCGCCGTTGTAACCGTACCCGACCTCCGGCGTGTAGCGGGCGTCCGCCAGCCAGACGGTGCCGTCGCTCAGGGTGACCTGGGGGCCTCCGCAGTTGATCCGGATCTCGAGGGCCGCAGCGGCCTGGCCCAGGCCGAGCGCGAGCGCGAGAGCCAATACTGCGCAGCCGGCAGTGCGCGTCATGGCACCACTCCTTGAGACAGCGGTGGCCCCAGCCGTTCCAGCCGGGGCCACTGCGGTGTCCCTACGCTTGTTGATCGAATGGCTCGATCGCGGGTGCTACGGGCAGGTCCTGGCCCAGCAGCTCCCGAAGGCCGTGAAGTCACCCAGACCCGTGGCGCCGTCGTTGTAGTAATCCGTGCAGCCAGGGGCGCCGGTGACATAGGCGTTGCCGAAGACCGTGAAGTCGGCCAGAACGACCGCGCCGTTGCCGGCCACGCCGTCATAGTCCGGGCTCTTCACGTTGACGTACGTCCGGATCGGGACGTTGTTGGCGCGAATCGTGATGGCGTTGGCGCCCATCGTGCAGCCACCGGCCGCGACCGCGAACGAGACGTCGCCGTTGGCATTCGTCGTGCCCGTCAGCACCGCGCTGGCACAGAAGAAATGGTTGCCCGGCGTGCCGAAGATCAGCTCGACGAACGCGTTGGGAATCGGGTCGTTGTTGTTGTTGCGCACATTCGCGGTGAACATGATGGACGAAGGCGCCGTTCCCGAAAACGGCGAGATGATGACGCCATTGAACGTGTCGCAGGGCGTCACACTGCAGTTAGCGGGATCCGGAACCGTTGCGCCAGCGATCCCCATCGAGAGAACGATGACTGCAAGCACTACCTTCCTCATGATGCCAGTCCTCCTCTTCGCCTACCAGTCCGCCGGTTTCCCCCGTGCCGCTGGCAAGCATCACCCATGTTGCAGAGAAACGAGCCACCGATCTCGCGAGCCTGGCAACCGGAACAAGCGTCCGAGCGGGAGAGCATCTGCTGGGTTCAAACCCCTCATCGGCTTTTCCCACCCGGAAGATCGCGCGAGACCGCTTCTCCTCCTGCGCTACCACTCCCCGGCTGCTGCTCTCTCTCTCAACACCACCCAGGGGCTGTGCACGCAAAGGAACCAAGCTCTGTGCGTTCGTTCCGGTCCCTCTTCCGTCGCACCCGAGTATAGAGCCCGACCGACACGATGGTCAAGATCTTTTCAGGTGAAGGGTTTGGGTTCTTCGGCGGGTCCCGGCGCCGGCCCGCTGTCCAGCCGGCGCGGGGGGCTTGTGGCTGCGGCCAGCCACCGGCCCCCCGGCGGAAGGCTATTCCTGCGGCTGCGTGGCGCGTTTCTGCAACATCTGGGCGTAGCCGCTGCCACGAGACTGCAAGAGGCTCGCGATCTGCTGCACTTCCTCGGTGCGCCCCTGGGCGAAGTACAGCATGGCCAGGTTGTAGTGGGCGAGCCCCAGGTCGGGCGCCGCCGCGATGGCCTGCTTGAACGCCTGCTCGGCGCCGCTCTGATCGCCGCTCTGGAAGAGCACGCCCCCCACGTTGAGCAACGCGATGGTGTTGCCCGGGTCGTGGTCCAGCGCCAACTGGTAGTGTTTCTTGGCCTTGTCGTACTGCCCCTGGGCGAAGTAGGAAGACCCCAGAAAGATGTGCGCCCGCGCGTAGTCCGGCTTCTGGGCCAGGACCTCCTGGTAGATGCGCTGGGCCTCCGTGTAGTCCTTCTGGCTGTGGTAGGCCATGCCCAGCTCGAGCTTGGCCGCCAGCAGATCGGGCTTCTGCTGGACCGCGCGCGCCAGGAACGGCAGGCCGGTCGAGTATCGCTGGGCCCGGCACAGGGCGGCTCCCAGCACCTGGGCCCCCTCGGGCTGGTCCGGCTGAGTCCAGGGCGCGACAGGGACTTGGGCGAGCGCGCTCAAGGGCCCGCCCATGTCCGGCCGGGCGAGGAGCGCATCCAGGCGGCCGATCGGCACGGCCGCCACGGCGAAGGTCGTCTCCTCGCGGATGGCCTCGATGACGCCCACGACCTTGCCCAGGGAATCGGCGACCGGCAGCCCTGTCGAGATGTCGCCCCACAGCACGACGAGGTCGCCCACGCCGGCCGCCTCGATGACGTTGACCAGGTTGACGCGGTAGGTGTCCATGTGCTCCACCGAGGGCGGGAGGATCACGAACGCCGCCTGACCGGGCGCCAGCATGTCGTGCGAGCCGCGCTCCAGCGCGGGCAGCGTCCGCGGGCTGCGCAAGACGACCAGGTCCAGGGCCGGGTCGTCCGCCACGAACTCGGTCACCGCGAAGGAGCCGCCGTCCGCCGTGCGGACCTGGATCCGTTCCGCCCCGGCCACCGCGCGGTGGCTGGCGACGATTCCCGGCACTCCCGCCAGCGCGAACCCGTACGTGCGGCCTCCCGCCGCGCCGCCGGGTCCGAACACCTCCAGATCGACGACCGAGCGCCGCAGGGTCGTCCACTCGGTTCCCCGGGCCGAGCCGGCGGACGCGGCCCCGAGCACCGCCAGGAGCGCCGCCGCCCACAGCCAGCCGACCCGCTGGACGAGGCGTCCGCGCCGTGGCGCGGCCGCGTCGCCGATCGCGGGGCTCCCACCCCCGGCATGCTTCCAGATCCTGGTCGAGACACTCATGGGCCAGTCCCCCACTTCGCCGCCGGCGGGCGCGCCCCGGGCGCCCTCGCGCCGCAGCTTCCCCGGCCGGCGATCCATCCGCGATCCATCCGCGGCTTCACCCCGAGCAGGACGGATGCTAAGATCCCCGCTCGGCTGACCGATCTTCAGGGCCACGGGCCGCCGTTGACCTGACCCGCGGCCTGCCAGGAACACCTGAGCGAGCGCTTCGGGTCCCGCGGCTCGCGGACGTAGCCATTATCGTCCAGCCGGCGGGACTGCTCAAGGATGGGGCGAACGAGCCACAGGGAGGTCTTCTCATGAGTCTGCGCGTTGGCCTGATGGGCTTCGGGCGCATCGGACGCAATATCTTCCGCATCTCCCGCGGGATCCCGGACATCGACATCACGGTCATCAGCGACATCGCGGATCCCAAGGGACTCGAGTATCTGCTGCGCTTCGACACGGTCCACGGGGAGTTCAAGGAGCCGTTCACGGTCTCGGACGGCAACATGTACATCGCCGGCAAGCAGATCCGCATGCTGGACGGCAAGGAGCCGGGCGATGTGCCCTGGGCCCAGTACGGCGTCCAGATCGTCATCGAGGCGACCGGCAAGTTCCGCACGCGACCCCAATTGCTGCGCCATCTCGAGGCCGGCGCCCAGAAGGTGATCCTGACGGTGCCGCCGCGCCAACAGGAGGACGTGGACCTGACCATGGTGTCGAGCGTCAACGACGACATGCTCAAGCCCGAGCATCGGATCATCTCCAACGGTTCCTGCACCGCCAACGCCCTGGCGCCGATCGTCAAGATCCTCAACGACGGTCTGGGCATCCGCCACGCCTTCATGACCACGGTCCATGCCTACACCAACGACCAGCGGCTGGCCGACGTGCCCCACGACGAGCTGCGTCGCTCGCGCGCCGCGGCCGAGAACATCATCCCGGCCTCGACCTGGTCCCCGCTGGCGGTCGAACAGATCCTGCCCGAGATGAAGGGCAAGATGCAGGGCATCGCCATGAACGTGCCGGTGCCCGATGGCAGCGTGGTCGATCTGGTGACGGTCATGGAGCGCGGCGTCACCATCGACGGCGTCAACAACCTCGTCTGGAGCGCCGCCCAGAGCGATCGCTACAAGCGGATCGTGGAGTACTGCGACCAGCCGATCGTCTCGAGCGACGTGATCGGCAATCACCATTCGGCGATCTTCGACTCGCTCTCCACGTCGGTCATCGGCGAGAACATGGTGAAGACCCTCACCTGGTACGACAACGGATGGGGCTACGCGGCCCGGGTCGTGGAACTGATCCAGAAGGTCTCCCGGTGGTGGTAGCCAAGACAGGAGGTATCGCGATGCGCGTAGCCATCAATGGATTCGGACGGATCGGTCGCACGGTGCTCCGCATCCTGAGCGATCGGAAAGATATCGAAGTGGCGGCGATCAACGACATCGCCAGCAACCAGGGTCTGGTCTACCTCTTCAAGTACGACACCGTCATGGGCACCTTCAAGGGCGAGCTGGGCCTGGACGGCGACACCTTCAAGGTCAATCACCACAACATCCGCATGACGGCCATCAAGGACCTGCCGCAGCTGCCGTGGAAGGAGCTCAAGGTCGATGTGGTGGTCGAGGCCACCGGCCGGTTCCGCAAGCGCGAACAGATCGCCCAGCACATCGGGGCGGGCGCGAAGAAGGTGATCCTGACCGTGCCGTCCCAGGATGAGATCGACGCCACGGTGGTCCTGGGCGTCAACGATGACGTGCTCAAGCGCGAGCACCAGATCATCTCGAACGCCTCGTGCACCACGAACTGCCTGGCGCCGTTGGCCAAGGTGCTGCACGAGAACTTCGGCATCGTCAAGGGCTTCATGACCACGGTGCACGCTTACACCAACGACCAGCGCCTGGCCGACGTGCCGCACAAGGACCTGCGTCGCTCGCGCGCCGCGGCCGAGAACATCATCCCGACCACGACCGGGGCGGCCCGGGCGGTCGGCAAGGTGCTGCCGGGGCTCAAAGGGCGGCTGGACGGCATCGCGATGCGCGTGCCCGTGCCGGACGGCTCTACCGTCGACCTCGTGACCGAGATGGAGAAGGAGGTCTCGGTCGAGGGGGTCAACGAGGCCGTGCGCCGGGCGGCCGAGGGCCCGCTCAAGCGGATCCTCGAGTACTGCGACGAGCCGATCGTCTCGAGCGACGTGATCGGCAACTCGCACTCCTCGATCTTCGACGCGCTGTCGACCGAGGTCCAGGGCAAGCGCCTGCTGAAGACGATCTCCTGGTACGACAACGAGTGGGGCTACTCCTGCCGCGTCGTGGACCTGATGCTGCGGCTGAAGGAGATGCTCTAGTCGGCCGCGCGGGCGTGCGGCCGGGGGCCACATGCAACCGGCTCAGATCCCGGTACTCATCCTGGCGGGCGGGAGAGGCGAGCGCCTGGGCGCCGCCGCGCCGGGGCCCAAGCCCCTCGCCCCGGTGGCGGGGCGGCCGTTCATCCTCCACACCCTGGCGGCCCTGCAGGCGCAGGGCTTCCGCCGGGTCGTGTTCCTGACCGGGCACCTGGCCGGCGAGTTCGAACAGGGTCTGCTGCGCGCGCGCGGCGCGCCGGACGCCCAGTTCCTCGCCGCGATGGATCTCGACTTCCGCCCCGAGTCCACGCCCTTGGGCACCGGGGGGGCGCTGGCGGCCGCTGCGAGCGTGGTGGCCGGCGAGGCGCTCCTGCTCAACGGCGACTCCTACTGCGAAGTGGATTTCCGCGATGTCCTGGCGCTGCGCCGCGCGCGCGAGGCGGCGCTGTGCCTGACGGCGGTCCAGGTCGCCGAGGCCGCGGACTACGGCGGCCTGATCATCGAGGGTGACCGCGTCGCGGGCTTTCTCGAGAAGGGCCTGACCGGGGCGCGGTGGGTGAACGCCGGGGTCTATGCGCTACACAGGCGCTTCCTCGATGAGGCGCTGCCCCGGGCGGTCCCGTGCAGTCTCGAGCAGGACGTGCTGCCGGCCTGGATCGCCCGCGAGGCGACCCCCGTCCTCGCCACGCGCGCCTTCTTCCGCGACATCGGCACCCCCGAGCGCCTGCGGGCCGCCCAGGTGGAGTTTCCCCGCTCGCCGCGCTCGGCCCCCCGGGCCTGATGCCTCCGGCCGTCGCGCGCTGACCCGCCCGCCGTCGGGTGCCCGCTGCCCGCGATTCGGGTCCCGGCGCTCGGACTTGTGCCACGCCGAGTTTTCCCGTACACCATGCCAGGGTCGTGCGCCGAGGGCCGGCCGGGGCCGGCGCCCGCGGCCAGCCGGCCGACCGCGCCGCTGGGAGGTGAGATGATCTATCGCGCCAAGGCCCCCCTCAGGGTGAGCTTCTGCGG
>CAZRWW010000132.1:0-9617 GCA_964603725.1 uncultured bacterium | reverse complement strand
GGTCCCGCGTATCGCCTGCAGGCCACGAGCGCAGGAGACTACTTCTGGGAATGGGTTGGCTACCAGACGGCCCACTACTTCGCCGGCTACTCCTTCACCACGGCCACGAGACACGACTCGACGGCGATCGATCCGGGTAGGCACTACTTCCAGGTCGTAGCTCACACCGACGACCCCTATGTGTTCTGGCCCTCGGACCCCGACAGTGGCTACTCGGTCGACAACCTCGCCCCCGGTGCGCCGCGGCGGCTCACCGGAGAGCGAGAGGATCCCAACGTGCTACTGAGTTGGCAACCTTCGATGCTGCACGATGAGGATCTCAAGCAGTACCAAGTTTACCGCGATGTCGAGAGTGGCTTCGAGCCCTCCCCCGAGACGTTCATCGGCCTGGCGGTCGATACGACCTTCGTCGACTACGACCCTGAATACGAGCTGACAAGCTACTATCTCGTCACGGGGATGGACATCCACGGCAACGAGGGCGATCCGTCGAACGAGCTGGATATCCCTCCAAGCTCAAGCGTGCCGGAGAATCCCTCCGCATTCGGTTTCACTGCGCGGATCCCGAACCCCTTTGCTCCGCCGGCTCGCTTCCTCTACCAGCTGCCCGGGGAGTCCGGACCGGAGCGCGCAGTCATCCGTATCTATGATCAGACCGGCCGATGCGTGCAGACCCTGGTCGACCGGGATAGTTCACCGGGCAGGCATGAGGTCGCCTGGGACGGCGCGGATGCGCGAGGCTCCGCCGTGGCCAGTGGCGTCTACTTGCTCCGGCTGGAGTGGGGAAGACGCACAGCCACTGAGACGGTGGTCCTCGTCCGCTGATGTGGAGCAACGCTGTCAAGTAGGTACTGAGGCCACTCTTCTCTCTTGAGGGGGGCGGCCTCCTCCTCTCGAGGACGGGTTGCGGTGACGGAGGAGGTCGGGCGCTTCGACGACGAGTCACGCTGATACTCGCGGGTTGCACCGGCGTCCCGGCCAGAGCCGCATGACTGTGATCCGTCGGGAGAGCGCGCTCTTGAGTACTCCGACTGATTCCGGCCACTGATTCCGACGGAATCCGGCCACCCGTAGTGTGCCATAAGCCAGCCGAACGGAACATGCGTGTCCGCAACGGGTTCCAGGGCAACGACGGCGCGGGGTATGACCGCCGTTGGCACGTATGTGGGCTACAATCTGGTGCATGAGTACACCCCCTCTTCAGTTTCTGATCTTGACGGTCGCGGGCTGGGTGAACCGCGGGCAGCAGGAGGTGATTGAGTATCTCCAGGAAGAGAATCGGACTCTTCGCGAGCAGGTCGGTCGCCGACGTCTCCGTTTCACCGATGGCCAGCGCCGGCGCTTGGCGAGCAAGGCGAAGAGGCTGAGCTGGAAGACGTTGATGGGAATCGATCCGATCGTCACCCCGCCCCCCTGGAGAAGCGGGGCAAGCCCCGCGGCTGATCGATCTGCCTTACATTCCGGCCACGCAAGGCGCCCTTCGTGCTGCGCCGGGGAGCCGGAGTCAAACCGAGGCAGGCGCGACGGGCTTTGCCCGAATCGATCCGATCGCCCTATCTCAAGATGATCAACCTATCGCTCCAGGTGCCTTCGGCTGTCGCCAGCCTGATCAAGTACGTTCCCCCCGCGACGCGGACGCCCGCATCGTTGCGGCCGTCCCAGGGCAGGGTGTGGTCTCCGGCGGTCAGGGTCCGGTCGCACAGCGCGCGCACGAGCCGGCCCGACGCATCGTGAACAGTGGCCCGCACGCGGTTAGTGCCCGGCAGTGCGAAGCGGATGAAAGCCTCGCGCCAACCCGGGTTGGGAGAGACGCGCAGCTTCAGCTCACCCGCTCCAGCGACCGCCTCCCCGACGCCCGACGACGGCCCGCACTGCAGCGGCACGATGAAGAGCCCAGCCTCGGAGTCGGCGACGAGAGCGTAGTTGTCCGAGAGCGTCACACGTTGGGCCGGGGCGGGCAGGTCCAGGGTGCCCACCACCCAGGGGTTCTGCGGATCCGTGACATCGACGACCTCGAGGCCCGAGTCCCCGTCACTGATGTAGATGTATCCGTTGGCATAGGCCACACCCGACGCGATCCCGTGGGTGTCTACAGTTCCCACGATCTGAGGGTTGTGCGGGTCGCTCACGTCGATCACCTGGAGGCCCCCCACGTCGTCTGCCACATAGGCGTAGGCATCGGAGATCACGACACCGAAGGCGATGCCTGGCGTGTCCACAGCACCGACGATGCTGAGGGGCGTGAGGGGATTGCTGACATCGATCACCTGAAGCCCCGCCACGTCATCGGGCGATGTAAACGTAGTTTCCCGAGGTCGCGATGCCCTTGGCGTATCCGGGCGTGTTGCAGGAGTTCACTGTAATCGGAGCCAGGGGATTGGTGATGTTCACGACCGTCAGTCCGCCCGCGTCACAGGCGATGTAGGCGTAGTTACCCGAGATGACCGACTGGTACGTGTAGCCTGTGGCCCCGGCGCTGGCCACGATCTGCGGGTGGTAGGGATCCGCGAGGCTGACCACCTTGATGCCGATGTAATCCGAGACGTTGGCGTACATGCCCGGAACCGTCACGCCGAAGGCGGAGCCAGGCGTATCCACGCCGCCCACGAGCTGAGGATTCTGAGGGTCCCCGACAAACAGCACCTGGAGTCCGGAAGACCAGTCAGCCACGACGGCGAAGTTGCCGTAGAGCGCAGCCTCGATGGCGTGGTGTGGTGTGTCCTCGCTGCCCACAATCTCAGGGGCTCGAGGGTTGGTGGCATCGTACACGTGGAGGCCGTCGTTGCGGTCGGCGATGAAGGCCAGCGGGCCCGCCGCGGCTACGCCGGAGGCGACGTCCTCCGTGTCCAAGCTGCCCACGGGCTGTGGATCGAGGGGACTCGCGATGTCGATCACCGCGATGCCCGAGGTGTAGTCGGCAATGTAGGCGTACGAGCCGTCGGTCGCCACCGCGAGCCCCGATCCGGGCGTGTCCACACTGGCGACGATGGCGGGAATCGTGACATCGATGATCTGAAGCCCGGATGTCTGATCAGCCACATAGACGTATGTTCCGGAGATGCCCCCCCCCACGGCCGTGCGAGGCGTGCCAATCGTGCCGACCATCTGCGGACTCAGCGGATTGCTGATATCGACCACCACGATCCCGGTGGATCCATCGGCGACGTAGACATACGCGCCGTCTGTGGCGGCAGCGCTGGCGAAACCGGGCGTGTCCACGGTGCTGACCAAGGCGAGTGTCTGGGGATTCGTGATGTCGATCACCTGCAGACCCGAGCTCCCGTCCGCGACATGCGCGTGGGTGGTCGTCAACGCGAACCCGGTCGCATCCCCCGGCGTGTTCACGTTGCTGACCGTGAAAGGGCTCTGAGGATTCGAGACGTCGATGGCCTTGAACCCCGACGTGCCGTCGGCGACAAATGCGTATGATCCGACCACCTCGACGCTCTTGGCGTCGCCGGGCGTGTTCATGGTCCCGAGGATCACTGGACGCTCGGGAACCGTGATGTCGATCACGTGCAGGCCGCCGGTCCCGTCGGCCACGCAAGCCAGAGAACCCAAGATATCCACTGCCTTCGCGGCGCCCGGTGTATCCGCCGCGCCGATCCAGTGGATGTAGTCTTCATATTCGATGCAATCGGCGCGGGCCGGCCCGGAGGCTGACTGCGCCCCGAAGGCGATCACGGCCACGAGGGCGATCAGTGCCCCGATCCTGCGCCGCCTTGCCTGCCCATGTGCATACGCCCGCGCGGGCGGGCAATACGCTTGGCCGGTCGAACCCACTACGCCATCAACGACGTTCGCATGTCTCAACCCTCCTCTCGATGACTCGCTCCCCAGAGATGAATGGCACGGTGGCAATCGCCCGATGTCTATTCACTCGAAGGCCCGGCCGACAGACTGGATGCCGGGCGGCGCGGATCCCCACAGCGACGAGGTGCGATCGCACGTTGATGCGGGGGGAATCCAGCGTCACAGAGCGAATGCTACTACAGGATGGCACGGCTGGCCGCCTGCGTTCTCCATCGCAGCATGTGGTGATGCGTAAACATGGTCACGCTGCGGAAGGTGACCCCACCGGACATGCTCCCGCGCGCAGCCGCCCCCGCCACCCGTGTCCCCGAGGGCGCAGGCCGGGCGGGACTCGCCGCAGGCAGACCCTTGCGGATGCGGCCAGGATCGGCGCAGGTGATCGAGGGCGCACCCCATCCTCGCTCAACCCAGCCGCCGCGCCCGCCGGAGTTGAAGCTGGACAGCCGCGGGCTCAGCGGGCAGAGTCGGGGGCGCGATGGCGTGGCGCGCGGAGGGAATCGAGGGTCGTGACCTCGCGGCGGCCCTGGCGGGTGCGGCGGGGGCGTTCGCGCTTTACGCGATGACCGCCTGTCGGACGATCTTCACCGGGGACAGCGCGGAACTCGCCGCAGCCGCCGCCGGCTATGGCGTGCCGCATCCGCCCGGGTATCCGTTTTACACGCTCCTCACCGCGCTCTGGGTGCATCTCTTCCCGATCGCCCAGCGGGCCTTCGCGGCGAATCTCGCTTCGTCAATCCACAGCGCGGTCGCGGTCTCGTTGACCTTCCTCCTGGCGCGGCGGCTGGGATCATCGCGCGCTGGCGCCGGGGCGGCCGCGATCGCCCTGGGCTTGGGACGGACCCTATGGGGGCAGTCGATCGCGGCTGAGGTCTACGCACTCGACCTGCTGCTCCTGGTCGGCTCCGCGCATGCAGCCTGGTCGCTGGGTCGATCGGACTCGCGCCGCGCGTGGTTCGTGGCCGGTGTCGTGGGCGGCCTCTGGCTCGGCCATCGCTTCATCAATCTTGCCTACATTCCTGCGCTCGCGCTGCTGGCGTGCGCCGCGCGCGTCGCCGGACCCGCGCAGAGTGGCCCGCCGGCTTCCTCGAAGGCCCGGCTGTTCCCACGGTGGGGGCCCTTGATCGGCGGCCTTGTGCTCTCGATGCTCCCCTACCTCTACCTGCCGCTGGCCAGTGCGGCGAACCCGTATATCGATATCGGGGACCCGCAGACGCTCGAACGTTTCTGGGCCGTCGTGCGCGGCGCGCCCTACGCGCGTCATCTGGCTGGTACGACACCCGCGCTGGCGCTGGGACGCATCGGCCGCTTCGGCGCCGCCCTTCCGGTCGAGAGCGGGATCGCGGCGTTCCTGGCGGTGATCGGTGCCGTTTCGCTGTGGCGCCAACGCGGGCGCAGGTGGGCTTCGGCTGCCATGCTGGTCCTGCTCGCGACGAACCAGATCCTCGCATCGCTGTACAACATCATCGATATCCGTGTGTACTGGCTTCCGTCGTTGCTGGCCTTGGTGCTGCTGAGCGCATCTGGTGCCGATACGCTGCTGCGTGCCGTTCCGGCGCGCCGCCGCGCTCTCGCCGGAGTCCTACTCTTGGCCGTGAGCGCCACCGGATTGGCGGCAAACCTCCGTGCCGACGACGCCCACGCGGCGTGCGCCGCACGCCAGCGCGCCGCCGATCTGCTCGACTCGGTGCCGCCGGAGGCGTTGTTGCTGGTGGATGGTGACACCGTGACGCACTCGGTCTGGTTCTTGCAGGCGATCGAGCGGCGTGCCCCGGGGGTGATGATCGTCTCCCTGGGAGCGGTGAGCGACTGGTACTTCGAGCAGTTGCGCGCGCGCTATCGAGGCGATCCGATCCCGGCCGCCGATAAGAACGCGCGACCGCAGCTACTCTGTCTGAGGCTCTTGGAGACGGTAGGCCGTTCGCGCCCCGTCTGCTTCGGGTTCGATCCGGGAGAGATGATGCGGCTCACCGCCGGCGCGTGGTGGGGCGAGCGCACGATCATACCAGTGGGCCTGGCGCTGCAGGCTTTTCCCAAGGATCCGCCGCCCGATCGCGAGGCGGTCGCCGCGGCCAATATCGCGTTCTGGAGCTCGCCCACCCGGCGCAGGCCGCCGCTGGCCCCCGCCGCGGATTTCGAGACGCGGATGATCGGTCTTGATTACGCCCTGGCTCTGCAGCGAACCGCGGAGTTTCTGGAGCGCCGCGGGCTCAACGACGATGCGGCCGAGCTCTACCGCGCCGTGCTCGCGCTGCGGCCGGCACGTTGGGAGCGGGACCTGATCGCTGCCTATCGAACCATCGGCCGCAGCGTCCCCGTGTCGGACCTAGAATCGCGCGCGCGGCAGGCGCTGCGCGTTGCTTCCGGAGAAACGCCGCATCCCTGAGGCTGGCCGCCGCCTCGATTCCCCGGCGGGCGGTCGTGGGAGGCGGAAGCCTTACGCCTGTATACTCCAGGGGGCCTTGACTCTGGGCTCGCCGGAGCGCAGAATATAGGCAGTTCCAGGCGTCAGGCATGGGACGCAGTCCCATCTTGAGCATTCGCGGCGGCGAGCAGCACTGACAGACATGGCTGCGGGTCGAACTGGATCACGGGGAGATAGGGTTCGCGGCGGGCACGCGAGGTGTCTCGCCCGGGCGACATGAGCTTGAACCCGTGATCGAGTTTGCCCGCGGGAAGGAGGAGAGGATGAGGCAGCTCCTGGTTGTGTTGGCGGTCCTTGGGCTGGCCGTTGCTCCGGCGCTGGGTGACAGCGCGTCCAAGGACGGGACCTATACCCCGTACGAGCAACCGGCGAACAACGTACCCACCAGCACGCGCGCGGACTACGAGTACAACACGGGCGGTCCGATCAACTGCGTGCCGACCACGGGCGGGTCTGCCACGGGGTGGGCGTCGTTCTTCATCACGGTGCTTCAGAACACCACGGGTCACGACATGTGCCTGCAAGAGCTCGGGTTCCCTTGTGGCGGCCCCCCGGTGAGCTGGGGCTGGGTCGTATGGACGAATCTGCCGGGCATGAACCCGCCTGCGGGTGACCCCTATTCAGCGAACTTCCATGGTGGGTTCACACCCGTGGATCCCAATCCAGGGAGTTTCCCTCCGACCATCTACACGTACATTGACGTGTCCAGCCAGGGCATCGTCATTGGGAACGGCACCTACTGGGCGTTCGGGTATGAGAATCCCGGTATGGGTGGGCAGGTCAACTTCAATGGTGTGACGACGTATGGTTGGTGGAGCGGCATGTGGGATCCGGATTCGGGCTGGGGCCGGACCGCTGTCCTTCAGGTCTTTGCCAACTATGGTATCTCTCCGGTGGAAGACAGCACGTGGGGCCAGATCAAGGCTCTCTTCTAGGCCCATCTTCAGCGCTTCATCACGCCGGCAGGCTCATCGCCCTGAGCCTGCCGGCGTGACAGCTTTAACAGCCATTCTCCCCGGCCGTGCCAATGATGTGACCTGCCTCGGCGATCCGCTGAGCTGTCCATTCCGCAGTCGGATTGGCCGTGACGTTGACGTGGAGTGGGCGCCGCCGATGGTGGACGATGTACTCAGCGACACTGGACTTGGGGCGCGCGATGCCGATCCCGGCGAGTTCGCCGACGACCCGAGCGGCACGCCAGAGCGGATTGGCTGACGACAGGAGCCGGATGAGGTCGCGGACCTCGAGTGAGACGGGCGGGCGACCGGGTCTTCCTCGGCGAGACTGCCTCGCCCAATACTCGTGAACCTCCTCCGTCGCCAGGCGATCACGGTCTCGGAGTCGAGAAGGCCAAGGAGAAGGCCAAGGAGTTCAATCCGTGAGTCTTCTTCACGCCCCTCGGTCTGACGATTATGGTGATGACGGCTGTGATGGCCGTGGCCTGTGGACGATAGGCGCGCGCGGCGATGAAGGCCTGGCCGGCAGGATGCTGACAGTGTCAAGCGGTTCACATCCGCGCGGTTCACTATCGCGCTGGTGAAGCTGAGAGGTCCCACCGCCTGATTCCGGTCACGACCCGGAAGAAGGTGTTGACCTGCCGCCCCCTCATACGCCGGAGTATGGATGGTTTCAGACACGCACTCCCCGGGTGTCTGAGGAAGACGCATGAGGGGTGCAGTTGCGCCTCCTGCCTCGGTCCTGATCATGCTGGTCGCGATGCTGGCCAGTCTTTCCTGCTCGGCCAACAACGAGCTCGTCCTCTCGCCACCTGCGCCTTCTTGGGAGTGGGAGCAGGCCGTCCCTACGGCGGGACCCCAGTCGCCTTTGCGACGGCCTTTGCGATCAGCGACTCGGCCTTCGTCGGGACGGGATACGGACCCACCAGCGAGTTCTGGGCGTCCGATCCGGTCACCGCGACCTGGACACGCAAGGCAGGCTTCCCGGGGCGCGCTCGCGATCCCGCCGCCGCTGGCTGTTGCCGCGGCGACATGCTTCGTGGTAAACGGGGTGGGCTACGTGTGCACGGGCGTGCTCGCGCAGTCACCCGACCTCGTCTTCTCGAAGAAGCTCTTCGCCTACGACCCGCAGTCGGACACCTGGACGGAGAAGGCCGAGTTCCCGGGGGAGGTGTGGCTTCCACAAACCCCGTTCGACTCGCGGTCCTGCGCATCCGGCGGTGTAATCCGACCTCGAACACCCAGTCGATGGTAGGTCATCGGCCGGTTGCGGTGAAGGTCGTGGGAGTGCCGGCGTCCAGCCCCGAGGAACCGCAGAGGAGTCCATCGGAACCCAGGTGTCCTGTGCGCCCCGCAGATTCACGGTCAAGCAGCGTACCGGAGGTAGCGATGACGGAGCCTGCCGACTATTGGCTCCGCTTGGATTACCCCGAGGTGCGGCAGCTCGGCGCGTCTCGAGTGCGGGCAGTCCTTTGCCAATCCGAGGTGCGTCCGAGAACGTGCCTGATCCCATCGACTCTGGCCGCCGAGTGAAGTCCGCCCCGAAGGCCCCCTCGCGATCACGGATCAGGCATCGCCGTGCCGTATCCCACGGGAATGCCTCGATCATCTGCTGCCCCATCCGGACCGCCTTCGGCGAGCCAGTCACGTTGAAGCCTGGCTGATCTCGATGCCGAGCTTCAGCAACTCGCCGTGAGTACTGGATGCACCCCACTGGATGCACCCCAGAGCGGGTTGGCCCGGGACATCTGCCGGATCAGATGCCGGGTCTGCGCCGAGATTCTCGGCCGCCCCGCTCCTCGGCCCTCCATCGCCCATAGAGCCGGAAGCCCTTGCGATGCCAACGGATTACACTCTCGGGCTTGACCAGGATGAACGGATGAACGACTTGTAGGAGGGACAGGGCGCTGTGGCCCACGACGAGGCCGTCGAGCGGCCGCTCGTGGGGGCAAACAACTCGAAGCAGTACATGGGCACCGTGCGCTACATCTCGCCCGACACGGGGCAGACGGATCGCCCGACACGGGGCAGACGGGTCGCCCGACACGGGGCAGTCGGGGTCGATCCTGGTCGAGGTGAGCCGGCGCGAACCGCTCGTGCGTCGGCCGGTTTCCGGCCGAATCTGCGCGGCCCTCCCTGATCCCATCGGGGGCGTTTGGATGGTGCCCGAATTCCCCTACCGGGGCATCTCCCTCGCCGAGGCGATGGCCGAGAAGCTGCGGGCCGGGCAACGCAGGCAAGCGGATGCCGGCTCGCGACCCGTGCTGCGCGATCGGGATCTGCGCGAGTTCCACCTCCAGCGCGCCGTTTCCGTCGCCCCCGCAGTGGTCACGCGTCTGGCGTGACCGATTCCATGCGTGCGCGTAGAGAGTTCGGGCTGAACCGGGTCTTGACCGGCGGGCCGCGCGACGCGGAGCCCTGGTGCG
>CAZRWW010000131.1:0-9859 GCA_964603725.1 uncultured bacterium | reverse complement strand
CGGGCATCGGTCTCAATCCCGCCAATCCCAAGATGCAGCGCCTCATCCACGAGGCCTACCGGCTCGGCGACCAGCACAAGGTGGACCATCCGATCGCCCCGCGCTGGGCGACGCTGCTCGTTCTGGGCGTGATCATGTTGACCGGGGCGATCCTCGGATTCTACGCCGGCGGAATCCTGGGATACGTGTCCGACGCGCCCGACCACATCGCCTGCCTCCGGGAGATGGTCGAGCGCGATCGCATCCTGCCGCGGACCACCTTCCACGCGGACGGCGACGGCATCGCGACCGACTCGCGCAAGGGCTTCTTCCACGTCGCCCTTGCCGCGGTGGCGCTCCTGACAGACACCGATCCGGTCCGGCTGTGGCATCTGCTGCCCGGGCTGTTGATCCCGCTGGCGCTGGTCGTCTTTCACAGCTATGCCCGCCGCCTGCTGCGCAGCGAGGGCACCGCCCTCTTCGCCACCTTTCTGGCGCTGGTCTGTTTCGCCGAGATGACGCGCGGGCCCTTCGCGCGGCTGGGCTACGGCAGCCACATGGGGACCGTGCTGGCGTGGGCCACGCTGACGCTCGCCCTCGATTACGTGATGGCCCGGCCGCGGCGCGGCCATCTGTGGCTGCTGGCCCTGGCCGCGTTCGCCGCGATGGCGACGCACCTGTTCGCCGGCCTGCTGGTGCTCTTCTCGCTGGGCGTCTTTCTCGTGGCGATGCTGGCGCTGAGGCGGCGCGCCTACGCGGGCGCGCGGCGTCTGGCCGTCACGCTGCTCGTGACGCTGGCCGGTTGCCTGCCAGCCCTCCTCTGGCGTCTCGTGTACACGCTGCCAAACATCAACCCGATCCACACGCACCGCCAGGGGGTTCTCTACGTCACGGACAGCCTCTTCATCATCATCCCCAGCGAGTGGGCGCGCTTCCTGCTCGGGGCTGGCTTCGGCGCGATCGGCCTGTCGTTCTTCCTCTGGAAGCGCGCGCGCGAGGACGACGCGCTCCTCTACCTGGCGTCGCTGAGCGTCGCGCCGCTGCTCATCGCCGCCAATCCGCTCATCGTGCCCCTGCTCGAGCCGCGGCTCGGCTACCTGGTGGCGCGCTTCGTCCTGGCGGTTCCGTTCCTGATGGTTCTGGCCTACATGGCCCGCTGGATGGGCGAGAGCCTGCTGGAGCTCACCTCGGCGCGGCGCATCCTGGTTTCGTTGGTCTTCTATCTGGTGATGGTGCTGCTGCTCTTCCCGCGGCTGGAGTCCTTCGCCCGCTCCTTCTCGGCCTCCAGCCTGGAGGCTCAGCGCAAGCACTCCATCCTCGTGTGGGAGGATCTGCTGGAGAAGCTGCGGGCGGAGATCCCCGCGCCCGCGGTCATCCTCAGCGATCCGTTGACCGGCTACAGCATCCCGGCCCTCACGCAGCACGCCACCGTCGCGGTGCTCCACCAGCACGGCAGCCCCTCCGATTCGCTGGCGCTGGCGCGCCTCGCGGCCTGCCGGGACGTGCTCAGTCCCTACGTGGGCACGGGGGAGAAGGCCCGCATCTGCCGGCGCTTCGGCGTCGACTACGTGCTGGTGAACGGGGCCGTCGACCGGTCTTTGAACCTCTTCGCGTGCAGCGTCGGCCCGGAGCAGGCCGCCGCCCAACGACGGGCGCTCGATGCGGACGTCGGGCTGTTCCGGCGGGTCTGGAGCGCCGATGAGCGGAGCGCGCTCTACCGGGTGCGCTCCGAGAACCTCGATGCCCTGGCGGGGATCGTGCGGCCGGGCCAGGACCGCCCGTTCAGCCGCGCGTCCGAAGATCTCACCCGAGACATCTTCACGCGACGGATACCCCAGGAGGCGGTCGAGGTGGTGGCCGATACGCTCGCGGGCGTCACGCTCGCGGCGGCCCGGCTCGACACGACGCTGACGGAGCGGGGCGAGGTGGTCGAGGCGACGCTCTACTGGCGCCGGATCGGGCGAGCGGCGCGCTTTCCGGTCGAGGCCCACGTGCGGTTGGACACCCAGGCGCCCCGCGGGCGGCTGTGGAGCTTGACATTCAGCAAGGTGCATCGCCGCTGGGAGGAACGGCGGCGCGGCACGCTCTACCGGTTGGACCACGTGCACGTGCCGTTGTACGGCATGCTGGGCAGCGAGCGCTGGCCCGAGGACCGCTACGTCGTGGACCGATTGCGGCTGCGCATCCCGCGGCGGGCGGCCATCGGCGAGTATGAGCTGAAGGTCACCTGGCGGCAGCAGACGATGCTGCCCAATCTCCGCCTGGCGGACTACTTCACCGACCGTGACGCCCATGACGGTCTGGGAGTGGGATTCTTGGAGGTCTATTAGCGTGTCGTCCGATTCCGGCCAGAGCGCCGCACAGGCGGGCGGCACCACGGGCCGCGAGGTGCCCAGCGCCCTGGCCTGGGGCCTGATCTCGAAGGTCCTCGTGTCGGTCTTGGCGATCGGCTCCAACGTCATCATCGTGCGCGGGCTCGGTGACGAGAACTACGGCATCTACAGCATCTTTCTGAACATCGCCCGGTTCCTGTCGCTGGCGATCGGCCTGGGTCAGGCCACGGCGATCCTGCAGTTCCTGCCGGAAGTGCGGGTGAAGGGCGATCGCCTCGGCGCCCGTCGCCTCCTGGTGAACGCGCTGTGGCTGCAGCTCGGCGCCTGGCTCGTGGTGCTGGGCGCGGTCTACCTCGCCCGCGGCTGGCTGTGCCGCGTCTACGAGACCGACCTGCGTCAGATCCTGATGCTGGGAACGGCGCTGCTGATCGCCGAGGTGTTGTGGTCGGCCGCCGCCAATGTGCTCATGGCCGTGCGTCGCATGCTGCAGCTCACCGTCGTTTCGGTGCTGCAGAAGGCGGCCCTGATCGGCCTGTTGCTGGTGCTGCTGCGCGCCGGGCTCACCGTGAGCGAGGTCATCTGGGCCACCGCGGGCAGCTTCGCCGTCGGGCTCGCGCTCCTGGGGGGTGACATCCGGCGCAGCGTCCCGCCGCCCGGCCCGCAGGCCAGCGCCCCGCTGCCGGCCGGGCGGGTCATGCGTTTCGCGCTGGGCGTCACGGCCGGGACGCTGGCCAGCCAGGTCCTGTGGCGGTCATCCGAGGTGCTCATCGTCGGGCACTTCTGGGACGCCAAGTCCGCGGGCTATGTGAACCTGGCCTACAACCTGCCGCAGCTGATCCTGGAGTTCATCCCCCTGGCGATCTGGCCGATCATCCTGGCGTCGCTGTCGGAGGTCCACACGCGCCGCGGGGATGACCTCTTGCGCGGCATCCGGCTCTACTTCCGGCTCATCTTCGTGCTCGTCTTTCCGCTGGCGCTGACCGGCTTCGTGCTGGGCGGGCAGGCCTACCTGGTGCTCTACGGCGAAGAGATGGCGCCCGGAGCGCCGCTGTGTCAGGCCTACTTCCTCGTCTTCCTGCTCTCGTTCCTCGTGACGCCGCTGCGCATGGCGCTCTTCGTCAAGGAGCGCGTCATGGTCAACACCCTCGTGGCCCTGGTCGGGGCGGTGGTCAACGTGGGGCTCGATTTCGTCTTCATCCCGCGCTACGGCATCTGGGGCGCCGTCCCTCCGGTGACGATCGCCCTGCTCTGCAGCGACGGGCTCCAGTACTACCTGAGCCGGCGCATCGTGCCCGGGCTGGGCATCCCGTGGGGCTACCTGCTGCGAGTGCTGGTCGGATCGGCCGTGGTGCTGCCGCTGTGGCTGGTGCGCGAGGCGCTCGCCGCGCCGCTGGCGCTGGCCGCCGCGCTGGTGGGGGCGACGCTGGTCCAGTTCGTCGCCCTCAGGGCGATGCGCATCGTGGGCGCCGAAGAGCGGGAGCTGGTCCTGCAGTCGCGCCTGCCCTACAAGAACCTCTTGGCTCGGCTCATCGCTCCGCGCTAGAAGCCGCGCCGCATCTGCTCCAGCTCGAGGCCCAGCGAGTCGCACGCCGCCGACTGCCCCTGCAGGTTGACCGATTCGCCCGGATCGATGCGCAGGTCGAAGCAGAGGACCCCGCCGCTCTGTTGCTTGGGAACCATGATCTTGTGATCGGCCGTCCGGAGCGCGGCGTGCGTGTAGGATTCGCTGTAGGCCGCGACCGGGCGCCAGCCGCGCCCGCGAGTGATGAGCGGCAGCAGACTCTGCCCGCGCGCCTGCCGCGCCGGGGGCAGGTCGAAGATCTCGTGAACGGTGGGCAGCACATCGATCAGCCGGACGATCGGGGCGACGCGGCCCGGGGCGGAGAGGCCGGGCACGGCCATGATCAGCGGCACGTGGATCAACTCATCGTAGAGCAGCTCGGAGTAGCTCAGCATCTGCCCGTGCTCGAGGAACTCCATGCCGCGGTCGGACGTCACCACCACGAGCGTGCGGTCCGTCAGGCCCAGGCTGGCGAGGCCCCCCAGGAGGCGTCCGATCTCGCCGTCGACGTAGCGCAGCGTGTTGTCGTACAGGTCCACGAAGCGCAGGACATCCGCGGCCGACAGCGCGCCTTCCTCGGGCAGCCTCTTCATCACCGGCCAGCGCATCCGCCAGAGGTCCTCCGGCTCGGTGGGCGCGGCGCCCGACGAAAGGAACGCCGACTCGAAGCGACGGGGCGGGATGAAGGGTTGCTGCGCATCGGCCAGATTGAGGTAGAGAAAGAACGGACGGCCGCGCACGCGCCGGATACGGCGCAGGGCCTCGTCGACGACCGTTCCGGCACGGAAGAACGTCGACTGCGGGATCTGATCGGGCGGCGCCACGATCCTGAACTTCTGGAGATAGCGCCAGGGAAAGAGGTCGAGGTAGCCGTGATTGAACTCCACCACCTCATCGAACCCCTGGGTGAGTCCGGTCTGGCGGCTGAGGAAGGGCCCGTTCATGAGGCCGATGCAGTGCAGCCCGGCGTCCCGGAGCCCCTCGGCCAGGGTCTCGATGTCCTGTGAAAGCTCGGCGCTGCGGCCCTCGCTCCCCCGAACCGCGTGGGCGGGCGGGTACAGGGAGGTGAACAGCGAGGCCAGGGCCAGCTCGTTGGGGCTGCCCTGCGTGAAGCAGCGCTCGAAGAGCGCCCCGCCGCCGGCGAGCGAGTCGAGCGCCGGCGTGGTCGGCCGCGCGTAGCCGTAGGCCCCGAGATGATCGGCCCGCAGGCCGCCGATGGTGATCAGGATGGCGTTCTGCGCCGGTTGTGTCCCGGGTCGTGAGCGCAAGCCCGCGCGCGCCGGGCGGCCGCTGGACCAGCGCTCGGCGCTCACGCCCTTGTACGCGGTGAGCGGGATCAGCAGTCCGATGATCAGCAGCGCCACGATCAGGCGGCTGCGGGAGATCCGGCCGCTGGGGTAGCCGATCGCCGCGCCGAGGAGCGGCTGGACCAGGTGAGGCGTGAGCTTGACCGCGGCGAGCGCCGCCAGCGCCAGCAGCACGGGGTAGATCACCCAGTAGGAGACCGAGAACTGAAGGGCTTGCACCTCGCGCCGCAGCAGCGGGGCCGCGATGAGGACCGCCGCCAGCGCCAGGGCGGCGGCGAAGTAGTAGGCGGCGCAGACGACCGGGCGGCGCTGGGCCGAGCGGGACGCCAGAGCTGGGGAGACCGCCAGGCTGGCGACCCAGGAGCAGACGAGGCCGGACCCCAGGTAGAGACCGACCACCAGGTACCAGGGCTTGCCCACCTGGTGAAAGTCGGACCAGAACCGGATCAGCGGTTCCAGCAGCCCCAGGACGCCGAGCGCCAATCCCACCAGGAGCATGGACAGGATCCGGCTGCCCGCGCCATATGCACCCATGCCCACCCCCGCCGTCCGTCCGGCACCGTGCCCCCGAGTTGCCGATCTCCAGCGAAAATCCAACAGCGCATGATATTGGCGGCTGGCGGGGGGTGTCAAGCTTGCCGGGTCGCGCGCGCCGGGGCGGCCGAGAACGAGCGGCGTCGGCCCGTCCGAGGGCCCCCGCCGCCCGCGGCCATCAGTCGGGGTAGAGCTCCTGGGGGAACAGCAGCGGCACGATGCCCTCCAGAAACTGCCGGCGCTTGAGCTGATGGTGACTGGCGTAGTGTTCGGCATGGATCGTGCGCAGGTAGGTCTCGAGTGTGTAGATCTGGATCTCCACGATGAAGGAGTACGGCTCCTCGCCGCTGTCCCGGGGTTGGTAGAGAACGTCGGCCTCGCACTTGTACACGCGATAGCCGGCGCCCGAGAAGCGATTGAGGTGATCGCGGTCCTCCGGGCGAGTGAGCGTGTCGATGATGTTGCGAACCTGGAAAGGCCCGCCCAGCTCGTCGATGAGCCCCAGCTTCAGGATCTCGACTTCCTCCAGGTCCTCGACGATGAACATCGCGCCAATGATATCCGGGATCGTTCCGGGGTGGTTGAGCCCCTTGCGGAGCATCTTGCTGATGATCGAGGCGTCCCGGCGCATCGAGAGCTGCGACCACTTCTCGACCGTCTGCAGGTGGTAGACCTGCTGGCCGCGCACGTAGGAGTAGGGCAGGACCTCGCGCTTGGACCGGCAGCTGTAGAAGTAGACGCTGATGCGCACGGGTCGGCCGTCCTGAGTGAATTCCAGGTCGCGCACGCGGAAGCGCCACACTTCCTGGTTGGGGAGGGGGCGGCCGATCTCGTACTGGATGCTCTGCCCGTCCGAGGCGATGCTGAACGCGACGTCGACGTCTCGCTCGGCGACCGTGCGGCTCAGGATGCCCGCCTCCATGCGGCCGGCGAAGAAGTCGCGGTGCTCGTTGCCGCGCTGGATCGCGCGGGTATGCGCGACGTCGAAGAAGAGGTCGGAGAGGTAGAGCTTGCGCCGGGCCTCGAAGGACAGGCGCCCGCCGTCATCCCCGAAGGCCATGCCCATCAACCGGCGCAGGTCGTGGCATTCGCGGATCGGCGGGGAGGGACGCAGCCGGGACGCGCGGCGGCGCGGCAGCAGCTCGAGCAGGGCCTCCAGATACCTGCCGGACTCGTGGAGGTAGAAGGCGATCTCGACGAGGTTGGACTGGAAGCCGCGCACGACCCCGCTGGGGTGCAGGCGCTTGTTCAGGTGAGCGTTGTAGGCCTCGTCGCTGTCTCGGATGAGGCCGTGTTGCCGGCTCCAGAGCCGGTGCAGCTCGGGGTAGTGGTCGGCGAAGTAGGGGTCGAGGATGGGATGCGCCTGGCGCAGCGACGCGATCACCGCGTCGTCGGGGTGGTACCCGTTGGGCCAGTGGTTGCCAGCCATCGTGCTTCCCGTGCCTGCTCCGACCCTCACTACCCGCGACCGGCCGCCCGGGTTCGCGAGGCTAGTACCGGTAGTGCTCCGGCTTGTAGGGCCCCTCGACCGGCACGCCTATGTAGCGGGCCTGCTTCTCGCTGAGTCGCGTCAGCTTGACGCCCAGCTTCGCCAGGTGCAGCCGGGCGACCTCCTCGTCCAGTCGCTTGGGCAGCAGATACACGCCCAGCTTGGGGCGCCTCTCGGCCAGGGCGATCTGCGCCAGACACTGGTTCGTGAAGGAGTTGCTCATCACGAAGGAAGGGTGCCCCTGGGCGCAGCCCAGATTGACCAGGCGCCCTTCGGCCAGGAGCAGAATCGCATGGCCGTCGGGAAAGATGTACTCGGCGACCTGCGGCTTGATCTCCCGCCGGCGCAGGCCGGGCCAGGCCTGGAGTTGCGCGACCTGGATCTCGTTGTCGAAGTGGCCGATGTTGCAGACGATCGCCTCGTCCTTCATGCGCGCCATGTGCTCGGCGGTGATGACGTCGCAGTTGCCGGTGGCGGTGACGAAGATGTCGCCCTCCGCGAGCACGTCCTCGACGGTCTTGACTTCGAAGCCCTCCATGGCCGCCTGCAGCGCGCAGATCGGGTCGATCTCGGCCACGATGACCCGCGCGCCGAACCCCCGCATCGACTGCGCGCAGCCCTTACCCACATCCCCGTAGCCGCAGACCACCACCACCTTGCCCGCCACCATCACGCCGGTCGCGCGCTTGATCCCGTCGGCCAGCGATTCGCGGCAGCCGTAGAGGTTGTCGAACTTCGACTTCGTGACCGAGTCGTTCACGTTGTAGGCGGGGAAGAGCAGCGTGCCCTGCTCGAGCCGCTGATAGAGCCGGTGCACGCCGGTGGTCGTTTCCTCCGATACGCCGATGATCTCGGGCGCCGTCCGCATCCAGCGATCCGGATCCTCGGCGTGGATGCGCCTGAGCATCTGACCGAGCTGCACGGCGTCCTCGCCCTCCAGGCGCCAGTCGGGGTAGCGGCCGTGCTGGCGATGGTGCTGCTCGAGCTCGTAGCCCAGGTGGACCATCAGGGTGGCATCGCCGCCGTCATCGACGATCAGGTGCGGCCCGTGTCCGCCCGGCCAGAGCAGCGCCTGGTGGGTGCACCACCAGTAGTCGGCCAGCGTCTCGCCCTTCCAGGCGAAGACGGCGACGCCCGCCGTGGCCATGGCGGCCGCGGCGTGATCCTGGGTCGAATAGATGTTGCAGCTCGCCCAGCGCACGTCGGCCCCCAGCTCGCGCAGCGTCTCGATCAGCACCGCCGTCTGGATCGTCATGTGCAGCGAGCCCGTGACGCGTAGGTCCCTGAGCGGCCGGCTCGCGCCGTACTTCTCGCGCACGGCCATCAGGCCGGGCATCTCCTTCTCGGCCAGCTCGATCTCCCGGCGCCCCCAATCGGCCAGGGACAGGTCCCGCACCCTGTGATCCAACGACTTCGCGACGGCCAGTTCAGTCATGACACCCTCGACAGGTTCTGGGTTGGCGCTCCCTCGCAGCGCCGGCGATTGCGCGCCCCGCCCCGGGGAGCGTGCTACCTCACCTTGCTTCACGGCCCTGCGCGCTTGCGCGCGCGCAGCACGAACAGCGGCAGGAGCGCCTCCTGCCCGCCCTTCGATCGAACACGCAGTCGATCGGCCGCGGGCTCCGCCACGGCGTCGGCGAATCCCGCCTGCAGGGCCAGCTTCGCCAGCTTCGCCGGCTCGAGGCCCAATCGCAAGTCGGCCTGTTCCTCGCGCAGCCAGTCCTCCTCGTGGGGCAGGAGGTCGGAGACGACCAGCGTGCCGCCGCCTCGGATGACGCGCCTCAGCTCCGCCAGCGTGGCGACCAGATCCGACACGTGGTGCAACACGAGATTCGCGAACGCCCCGTCGACTTCCTGTGCGGCCAGCGGCAGCCGCTCCAGATCCCCCACGCGAAACTCGACCCGCGCCCGGAGGTTCCGATCGAGGCCGGTCCGGGCCTTCTCCAACATCGCCGCAGACGGATCGACCAGGATCACCCGGGCGGCCCGCCTGGCCAGCTCGCGGGCCATGAACCCGGTGCCGCAGCCGATGTCGGCGAGCACTAGGCCGTCGGCCAGGAGCATCGAGAGCGCCTGCTGGCGCAGGCCGCTGCCCTCGAAGCGCGGCTCGAAGCGCTCCCACCGCCCCGCCGCCTGCTCGAAGAAGCTGCGCGTTCGTTCGCGCCGGGCGCCGAGAACGCGCTCGAGTCGCTGGCGGTCGGCTTCGTCGGGCCCGTCCGGGCCCAGCGCCTCCTCGACGGCCTGCAGCAGCCCCTCGGCCGGTGCGCCCCGGGCGATGGGCTCGAGGCTGCAGAAGGTCCAGGCACCCTCGCGGCGCACGCGCACCAGCCCCGCCCCGCGCAACATCCGCAAGTGATGCGAGACGCGGGGCTGGGAGATCGCCAGCACCTCGGCCAGCTCCCCGACGGCCAGCTCCTCCAGGCCCAGAACGGCCAGGATGCGCAGGCGCAGCGGGTCGGCCAGGGCCCGGAGCGCTGCCACCAGTCCCTCGGTCACGGAGATAAACATATCACAATATCTTGATATGTCAAGGCCTAACCATGAAGGTTGTGGTGCGTACATCTGTGACGGACGCCCCTGAGGCCATCTGCAACCGGCGCTTGGCGCATTCTGGCCCACCGATTCTGCTCCCTGCTCCCTCTGGCACCTGTCTGGC
>CAZRWW010000130.1:0-10134 GCA_964603725.1 uncultured bacterium | reverse complement strand
ATGCGCCGGCCGCGCGCCCGCGCCAGGCGCACGCGCGGCGCTCCCGGCCGCGCTCGGGCTCGCGCTCGCCGTGGGCGCCCTGGCCGCGCCGCCGGACCTCGCCGAGCTGCCCTCCCCCGGCCCCGACCCCGCCGCATTGGAGTCGGCCGCCCGCGTCGCGGCGGGCGAACGGTCGCTGCGCTGGCACCAGGAACCGACGCCGGCGCAGCTCGCCCTCGATGCCGTGAGCTACGACCTGGAGCTCGCGATCGATCCCGCCATGCAGCGGGTCACCGGAGCGGTCACCGGCCGATTCCGCGTCGACGGGGCCGCGCCGGCCACCGCGCTGGATCTCGATCTGGCCACCGATCTGGTCGTGAGCGGCGTCTGGGTGGACGCGGTCGCCGCCGCCTGGGCGCACGCGGACGATCGGCTGTCGATCGCGCTCCCGCGCCCCTATGGGCCAGGCGAGGTGCTGGCCGCGCGCGTGGCGTACGCCGGAACCCCGCCCGCGGCCTATGGCGCCTTCACCTTCACCCAGCACAACGGCCTGCCCCACGCCTTCTCCATGAGCGAGCCCTTCGGCGCGCGCTCCTGGTGGCCCTGCGACGACTGGCCCGCGGACAAGGCCGACTCGATCGCTGTGCGCGTGAGCGTGCCCCACGGCGTCCTGGTCGCGTCGAACGGCCGCTTGCGGGCCGTCACCACCGGCGCCGCGCAGGACACCTTCCACTGGCATGCCGGCTACCCGATCGCAACCTACCTGGTCTCGGTGGCCGCCTACCCCTATGCGGTCTCGACCGGCGCCTATGTTCCGGCTGCGGGCGACACGCTGCCGCTCGTCTTCTACGACTTTCCCGATCACGCCGCCGCGCACGCCGGGCTGAATGCCGCGGTGCCCGGCGTGATCGCTCATTTCAGCGAGCTCTTTGGCCCGTACCCCTTCGCCGGCGAAAAGTACGGCCACGCGGAGGTGGCCAGCGTGGGCGCGATCGAGCACCAGACCTGCACGAGCATCGGCACCTACACCGAGGAGATCATCGCCCACGAGCTGGCCCACCAGTGGTGGGGAGACCTGGTGACCTGCGCCGACTTCCACCACATCTGGCTCAACGAGGGGTTCGCAACCTACGCCGAGGCGCTCTGGCTCGAGCACACGAGCGGCCCGCAGGCCTACTGGAACAAGATGGAGGCCAACCGCTTCTACGGGCCCGGCACGATCCACGTGCCCGATCTGGGAAGTTGGGCGCGCATCTTCGACCCGAACCTCAGCTATCGCAAGGCCTCCTGGGTCGTGCACATGCTGCGCCACGTGATCGGCGACGAGAACTTCGCGTCCTTCCTGCACGCCTACCGCGCCGCGCACGGCAGCGGCGTCGCGACCACCGAGAACCTGCGCGATGTGGCCGAGTCGGTCAGCGGCCTGGAGCTGGACGACTTCTTCCAGCAGTGGATCTACGGGGAGTACTTCCCCATCTACAGCTACCGCTGGGAGACGGTGGACCTGGGGAGCGATCTCGCGCTCCAGCTCGAAATCGAGCAGGTGCAGACGGCGACGGGGCTCTTCCACATGCCCATCGACGTGCGCGTGCGCGTGGCGACCGGCGCGGTGATCGACTTCGTGGTCGACAATTCGGCCCAGCACGAGGTCTACGAGCTCCCGGTCCCGGCGCCGGTCGACTACGTCGAGATCGATCCGGACCGCTGGATCCTGCGCCAGATCCGCGAGCCCGTCGAAGCGCCCACCTTCGCCGCGGGCACGCTCCTGGTCAACGGCCTCGACTGGGCCACCTACGGCCAGACGCTGATCGACCTGTATCAACAGCACGCCTTCTGGGGCAATCTGACGATCGACTTCTGGGACTGCTTCGCCGAGCCGCCGGGCGGCTATCCAGCCGCGCTACCGGCGCCCCTGGGCCACGGCCGGGTCCCCTCCCCGGTATTGGGCCGCTACGGCGCCGTGATCTGGCTGGGCAACGACTGGAACGGCGACCTCGACTGCTGGCGCAACACCGCCGCGCTGCCCTATCTGCAGGCGGGGGGCAACCTGCTGCTCCTCACGCGGGAAGGGCCGCACTTCATCACCGAGGAGTTGCGGGCCTATCTGGGGATCCAGTGGACCAGCGATCGCACGGTCAACCAGTGTCGCTCCGTGCATCCGCTGCTGAGCGACATCGCTCGCACCGGCACGCAGAACAGCTGCCAGCTCTTCGTGACCGCGCTCACGCAGCCGACGAGCACGCTGCTCTACATCGACCCCACGTACAACCCCGACCAAGGGGTCGGCGTCCTGCGCGCCCCCGAGGCCGGCGGCAGCCACAATCCCTACGGGGGACGCTTCGCCTTCCTGAGCGGGCGCCCCTACCGCTGGGCGGCGGGCGACCTGGCGGCCAACGTGGAGACGATCGTCCGCGAGCTGTTCGCCTCCGGGGCCGGCGTGCCCGACTCGCCGGCCCCGGACCCGGCCGGCGCAGCGCTGCCAGCGCTGCGCGCCGTCAGCCCCACCCGGGCGTCCGCCGCGCTGCGGCTCGAGCTCGGCTCGGCCACTCCGGTGCGCCTCGAGCTCTTCGACTCGCAGGGGCGTCTGGTCGATAAGCTGCTGGACGGCTCCCCTCTCCCCGCCGGCGTCCACACCGTCGTCTGGAACGGCCGCTCGGTCGCCGGTCGGCCCGCCGAGGCCGGGTGCTACCTGGCCCTGCTCAGACAGGGCGGCGCCGGCTGCAGCTGCCGGATCGTACTGATCCGGTAACCTCGGGGCCGCCCGACAAGGGCACGGCCAGGTCCGGATTTGACACCATCCCCGGCGCGCCCATATAATGATATGGAAAGCGGTTAGCAACACTGCGGCCCTACGAGGTTCCCGAGCTGCGGTGTCGACTTCGTTCACTCCCCGCTTCTGGCCGGCGATCGATTCCGGGAAGGAGTGCGGGTGGACTGTGGCCGCATGGAAATCCACGCTCCCGGATGGAAAGGTGGTGCAGCATGAGGCTTCTTCTTCCCCCGGCCCTGGCAGCCTGCTTGGTGTGCCTGGCGCTCGGCAGCGCGACCACGGACTCGGCGCGGGCGGCGCAGATCCAGCCCGACTTCGAGATCCAGCTCAGCTACCTGCAGGACAACGACCCGATCTCGGTCATTCTCTTCATGAGCGAGCAGGCGCCGACCGCGCGCCTGAACGCCGAGCTCAAGCAGCGCCGGGCGCCCCTGCGCGAACGGCATGTCGACGTGCTGAGCGCGCTGCGCGAGGCCAGCCGGTCGCAGGCGGACCTGCTCGCCACGCTGTCGGCCGGCCAGAGTCGGGGCGAGGTCGAGGGTTTCACCAGCTACTGGATCGCGAACCTCGTCGTGGCGCGCGTCAGCAAGTCGTTCCTCTTCGAGCTGGCCCAGCGCGAGGACATCGACTACATCGAGTCCAACTTCACCGTCTCGCTGATCGAGCCGGTCGGCGACTGCGAGACCTACGCCGCCCCCGACGCGCAGAACCGCGGCATCGGGGTCACGCCGGGCCTGCGCGCGATCAACGCCCCGCGGGTCTGGTACGAGCTGGGCATCAACGGCACCGGCGTGCTGGTCGCGAATTGCGACACGGGCGTCGAGGGCACCCACCCGGCCCTGGCCAGCCGCTGGCGCGGGGCCCACGGCCACCCGGCCAGCGAGTGCTGGCTCAATCTGATCGGCGGCAGCCCCAGCTTCCCCACCGACGGCCACGGCCACGGCACGCACGTCATGGGGACGATCACCGGCCTGGGCGCCACGACCCAGGACACGGTCGGCGTCGCCTGGGGCGCGCTGTGGATCGCGACCGACCCGATCAATCAGGGCGTGGGCACCGAGTTCAACAATGACATCATCGCCGCCTACCAGTGGTTCGCCGATCCGGACGGCAACCCCAACACGCACGACGACGTGCCCGACGTCGTGCAGAACTCCTGGCGCATCAACGAGGGCTTCGGCTCCGGCTACACCGACTGCGACTCGCGCTGGTGGGCCGTGATCGACAACTGCGAGGCCGCCGGGGTCGTCACGACCTGGTCGGCGGGCAACGAGGGGCCGAGCGCGCAGACGATCGGCTCCCCGGCCGATCGCGCCACGACGCTCACCAACGCCTTCTCGGTCGGCGCGATCGACGCCACCCACTACAGCTACCCCTGGCCGATCGCGGGCTTCTCGAGCCGCGGCCCGACGGGCTGCAGCGTCCCGGCCGACCGCAAGTTCAAGCCCGAGGTCTGCGCCCCCGGCGTCGAGGTCTACTCCTCGGTGCGCGGCGGCGGCTATGCGCAGGTCAACTGGGACGGCACCTCGATGGCCGGCCCCCACGTGGCGGGCGTGGTCGCGTTGATGCGCCAGGCGAATCCCGACCTGGACGTCGACACGATCAAGGAAATCATCATGCAGACGGCCCGCGATCACGGCACGGCCGGCGAGGACAACACCTTCGGCTGGGGCGTGATCGACGCCTACGAGGCGGTGCTGGCCGTGATGCAGGGCTACGGCACGCTGGCCGGCACGATCACCAATGCCTCCAACGGCGGCACACCCGTCGCCGGCGCCAGCATCCAGGTGATCGAGATCGACCGCACCACGACCAGCAACGCCGACGGCGGCTACGCGCTCAGCGTTCCGGCCGGCGCGTACACGGTCAGCGTGACCCACTCGAGCTTCGCGCCGCAGACGGTCTACAACGTGGAGATCTTCGAGAACCTCACCACCACGGTGAACTTCGCGCTCGTCGACATCGCCGGGCCGTCCATCACCAACACGACCCAGCTCCGCTCGACCGAAGACACCGTAGGGCCATACTACGTCTCCGCCACGGTGACCGACTACTCGGCCCTGAGCACGGTCACCCTGATCTACCGCGTGAACGGCGGCCCGCTCCTGTCCCTGGCCATGGCGCCGCAGGGCGGCAACGTCTACCGCGCCGGGATCCCGGGCCAGCCGCAGACCTCGCACATCGAGTATTACGTCCAGGCGAGCGACGTGGTCGCCAACGTCGCCACGGATCCGGTCGGCGCCCCGGGCGTCCTCTACGACTTCTACGTCGCGCCGATCGTCACCCTCTTCGGCGACGCGATGGAGGCCGGAGCCGGCGACTGGACGCACGGCGCCGTCTCCGGCGGCTTCGGCGACCAGTGGCACCTCTCGACCGAGCGCAATCACACCGCCGGAGGCAGCTCCAGCTGGAAGTGCGGCGATGCGGGCACGGGCTCGTACGCCAACCTGCTCGACGCCGGGCTGGTCACGCCCGAGATCGAGCTGACCGAGGACTCGGCCCTGCGCTACTGGCAGTGGATCGAGGCCGAGGTGAGCAGCGCCTACCCCGGCTACGCCTACGACGGCGGCCTGGTCGAGATCAGCTATGAGGGCGGGCCCTGGACGCAGATCTCCCCGGTGGGCGGCTACACGCACCTGGTGCGAGCGGGCGGAACGCCCGGGCCCTTCCCGGCCGGCACGCCGTTCTTCTCCGGGTCGGTCGACTGGCACGAGGTCGAGTTCGACCTCTCGGCCTACAGCGGCATGGCGCGCTTGCGCTTCCGCTTCGGCAGCGACGGGGCCACCGTGCGCGAGGGCTGGCACATCGACGACGTCGAGATCGACGGGTTCGAGATCAGCATGAGCGCGGTGGCCGCGGCGGACGCCGGAGCGCGCCTCTTCCTGCGCAGCAGCGCGGGCAACCCGTTCACCGCCGTCACGACCCTGGCCTACGAGCTGCCGGCCGGCGCCGCGGTCCGCTTGCAGGTCTTCGACCTCGGCGGCCGCCTGGTGCGGACGCTCATCGACGCCCCGCAGACGGCGGGCCGCTACCAGGTCGCCTGGGACGGCCGTGATGGGGCCGGCCTGCTGGCCCCGACCGGCGTCTATCTCTCGCGCCTGCAGGCCGGGACGGCCGAGGCGACGACCAAGCTGATCCTGACGCGGTAGCGGCGGTCGATCCGCAGGGGTGCCCGTTGGGGTGATTGGCGGCCGCCTCCCGGGGACGGGGGGCGGCCGCTCTTTCGTGCTTGTCGGGCGCCGGCCGGCTGGCGGCGCCGCCGCTCCGAGGCTCTCATCGCGCGGCGCCGCCGCTCAGCGGCTCTCGTCGCGCGCCGCCAGCCCGTCCGGGCCTTCCTGGTAGCCGCGCCCGCAAGCGCAGACCCAGACCTGGGCCCGGCGCGCGTCGCGGCGCAGCGTGTCTCCGCACCAGCAGACCCAGCCGCGCCGGCGCGCGGGAATGCCGACGACCAGCGCGTGGGACGGCACGTCGCGGGTGACCACCGCCCCCGCGCCCACCAGCGCATAGGCGCCGATCGTCACGCCGCACACGACGGTGGCGTTGGCGCCGATGGTCGCGCCCCGGCCGACCGTGGTCGGCCGGAACTCGTGCTTGCGCTCGATGAAGGCTCGCGGATTGATCACGTTGGTGAAGACCATCGAGGGGCCGCAGAAGACATCGTCGGCCAGGGTGACGCCCTTGTAGACCGAGACGTTGTTCTGGATCTTGCAGTTGTTCCCCACCTGAACGTCGGGTCCGACCACGACGTTCTGGCCCAGCACGCAGTTCTCGCCGATCACGCTGCCGCGCAGCACGTGGGTGAAGTGCCAGATGCGCGTGCCGCGACCGATCACGGCGCCCTCGTCGACGACTGCCGTCTCGTGCACGAACGTTTCCATCTCCTCCCCCGCGTGCCCCTCAAGCCTGCCCGAGCACCCAGCGGTGCGCGTGGTCGCGGACGAGCGCGACCGGGTGCGTGCGGATCTGGTGGACGAGATCGATCGAGGGGCGGGATTCGGCGATGCCGCAGCCGCCCCCCGCCAGGATGTCCCGGTACACCGCCGTGTGCAGCTCGGTGAAGCCCTCCGAGAACTCGACCTCCTGCCCGTCGACGATGATCGCCCGGCAGGTCCGCTGGCCCCGCGCCGCCACCGCCTCGGGCAGGTCCTGCCGGTCGACCGACAGAAACCAGCGCACCCGCGCGCGCTCGAGCTCGAGGTAGCCCGCCAGGCGCCGGCTGTCGGCGATGTGCACCTCGCAGTGCTCCGGGCGCCCGAAGATCCAGAGCAGCAAATCGAAGAAGTGGATCCCGATGTTGGTCGCCACGCCGCCCGACTTCTCTTCGTTGCCCTTCCAGGAGACGAAGTACCAGCGCCCGCGCGAGGTGATGTAGGTGAGCTCGACGGCGTGCTTCTTTCCAGACCGCTCCTGGGCGATGCGGCGGTGCAGCGCGACCAGGGCCGGGTGCAGGCGGAGCTGGAGGACCGTGCGCACGCGGCGGCCGGATTCCGCTTCGAGCTCGGCCAGCGGGTCGAGATTCCACGGGTTGATGACCAGCGGTTTTTCGCAGATGCAATCGGCTCCGATCCGCAGCGCGAAGCGGATGTGGGCGTCGTGCAGATAGTTGGGCGAGCAGACCGTCACGTAGTGGATGCGCTGCTCCTCCCCCAGGCGGCGCAGCTTGGCCGCGTGCCGGTCGAAGCGCTCGAACTCGGTGAAGAACGGCACGTCGCCGAAGTAGCTGTCGAGGATCCCGACCGAATCGTGGCGGTCGAGCGCGGCGACGAGCTCGTGCCCGGTGTCGCGGATGGCCTGCAGGTGCCGGGGCGCCACGTAGCCGCCCACGCCGATGATCGCGAAGTTGCTCATGGCCTGGCTCCTTCGTCCCCCGCGCTCGCCGGCGGGCGATCCGCCCGCGGCGCCCCCGCAGCGGGCCGCAGCTCGGAGACCGGGGCTCGCGGCGGCGCGCCCCGCTGGTGCCGCTCGAGGGTCTCATCCAGGATAGCGGCCAGCTCGCCGGTCAGCCCGCGCCGGGTATAGCGGCTCACGGCCGCCCTGTCCACCTCCCAGCGCTCGCCGCGCCGCCAGCAACGATAGCGCTCGCGCAAGACATCCTCCAGGCCGGTGGCGTGCGGGCGCATGACCCCGGCCGAGCACTCCTCCAGCAGGCGGGCGGCCGCGCCCTGCAGGGGGCCGACGCCGAGCACGAAGTTGCCGGCCGCCAGGTACTCGAAGATCTTGCCGGTCACGATCGCCTCGTTGCCCGGGGCGTCGGGGATGACCAGCAGCAGGACGTGCGAGCGGCGCATCGCGGTGATCGCTTCGGCGTGCGCCACGTACCCGCGCAGATCGCAGTGTCCCAGCAGCCCCGCCACCTCGACCTCGCGCCGGACGGTGGGCTCCATGACGCCCAGGTGGACGAAGCGGAAGGTGTCGGCGAAGCCCGGCTCGGTCGCGGCCAGCCTGGCGATCGCCGGCCACAGGCGCGCCGGGTTCTGCTGGCGGGTCAGGTTGCCCGCGTAGCACACCGTGAAGCCCTCGTAGGGCGCCAGTCCGGGCCGGTCGGGGAAGTCGGCCTCGTCGTAGCCGTTGGGCACCATGCGGAACCAGCCCGGGGCCTCTTCGCCGGCGAGCTGCGCCGCCACGAGCGGATTGATCGTCACGCGCGCATCGGCGGCGGCGAGGATGCGGCGCTCCAGGCGCCCGTCGCGCGCGGCGGCCCAGCGGGTGCGCCTGGCGTCCGCGTAGTGGTAGATCCTCGTCCATGGGTCGCGGAAGTCGGCCACCCACGGCAGGTCGCCGCCCTGCGCCAGTCGGCGGGCGATCAGGTGCGCGGTCGCGGGCGGCGAGGAGCTCAAGAGCAGCGCCGGCCGCTCGCGGGCGAGCACGCGCCGGCCGGCGCGCACGGCGTGGGGCAGCCAGCCGATCTTCGCGTCGGGGACGAAGAGATTGAGCCGGATCCAGTCGGAGATTCGCCGGCGCCAGCCGCCGCCCGCGCGCGCCAGCGCCGCCACGGGAATCGGATCGCTCGGGCGCATGCCCATCAGCCGGCGGTAGAGCGGCCCGGGCTCGAGCGCGGCCGTTCGATAGACCGGGCAGCCGGCCGGCACCTCTGCCGCCAGCGAGGGATCGAGGCTCGGGTACTCGCCGTCGCGCACGGTGAGGACGCAGGGCTGCCAGCCGTAGTCGGGCAGATGCCTCACGAACTTCAGGACTCGCTGCACGCCCGGCCCCCCCGCTGGGGGCCAGTAGTACGTGATGACGAGCACCTTCTTCATGGCGCTCTACGGCTCGACGCTGCTCTTGAGCAGATTGACCACGTCGACGATCTTCATCCGCTCATCCACATTGCGCGCCTTCAGACCATCGGTCAGCATCTGATGGCAGAAGGCGCACGCCACCGCGATCGTATCGGCCCCGGCCGCGGTCGCCTGATCCACCCGGTGCGTGTAGGTCCGCCGCTCGCCCTGGTCGATGTCCATCCACATGTGCCCGCCCCCGGCCCCGCAGCAGAAGCTCTCGCGGCCTCGATCCTTCATTTCGCGCAGTTCCAGCCCGGGGATCGCTCGCAACACCTCGCGCGGGGCGTTCAGAATGTCCTGATACCGTCCCAGGTAGCAGGGATCGTGGTAGACAACCTTGGCAGGCACCCGGGCCGCGGGCACGATCAGCCCATCGCGAATCCAGCGGGCCAGCAGCTCGGTGTGGTGCACGACCGGGAAGCGGCCGCCGAACTGCGGGTACTCGTGCTTGAAGACGTTGTAGCCGTGCGGGCACATGACGAGCAGCCACTTGAAGGTGCGCGCCTGGAGGGCGGCAATGACCTGCTTGGCGGTCGTCTGGAACAGGTTCTCGTCGCCGATCACGCGCGCGGGATCGCCGCAGCAGGTCTCGTCGCGACCGAGGTGGGCGAAGCGCACGCCGGCCCGCTTCATCAGCGCGACCATGTCCGCGGCCAGGGCGTGCTTCTGCGGATCGAAGGTGGTCACGCAGCCGATCCAGAAGAGCACGTCGGTCTCGCCGCCCTCGGGCAGCACGGGAATCTCGAGCTTCTTGACCAGGTCCAGCCGTTCGGCCTGGCTGCCGAAGGGATTGCCCTGCGCCTCCATCGTCTTCAGGGCCTTGCCCGCCTCGACCGGCGGGCGGCCTTCCATCATCACCTCGGCGCGGCGCAGCTCCACGAAGAGGTCGACGTGGGCGATCGCCGCGGGGCAGATGCTCTGGCAGGCGTGGCAGGTGCGGCAGTGCCAGATGAACTGCTCATCCGCGAAGACGGTGCCCTCGGCGCCCGGGATGGGCACGGCTCCGTAGCCCTCCCCGCCGCCCTCGCCGCCGGCCGGGCCGGCGGTCTAGCCGCCCGCGGCCCCCTCCGCCGCCGCCGGGCCCCCCCGGCGCGCCTCGGCCCG
>CAZRWW010000129.1:0-10176 GCA_964603725.1 uncultured bacterium | reverse complement strand
CCGCCAGCCGCCCGGCCGGGGACCTGGCGCTGTTCCGGCCAGCGTTCACGTGCGGCCATCCCTCCCTGGTGGGACAGGCGACTGGGAAGCCGGAGCCGGCCGTAAGCCGAGTTCTGTCCGGACCCTGAGGCCCGTGGCAGCCATTTATCTTGGCCGGCCGTTGCCGGACGGCTCGAGCGGCCAACCCGGAAGTCAAGCGAGGCGGGCCACCTCATCCTTCCCTATTTGGCCTTGCTCCGGGTGGGGCTTGCCTAGCCACCAGCGTCGCCGCCGGTGCTGGTGAGCTCTTACCTCACCGTTTCACCCTTACCGCGGGGCGACGCCGGACGGCGGCGCGTTTTGCGCGCGCAGCCCGGCGCCGCCCCGCGGCGGTCTGCTCTCTGTTGCGCTTTCCGTGGGATCGCTCCCCCTGGGAGTTACCCAGCACCCTGCCCTGTGGAGCTCGGACTTTCCTCGCGCTGGCCCCCGAGGGCCAGCGCGCGGCTGCCTCACCGACTCCGGCATTCCCATGCTTCGCTGCTGTCATCACTCTGGAACCGCAAGCCGGTTCCAGGTCATGCCCCCGATTCGTTGTCCCCCGCGTGAACCAGCATCCGCCCGCACGCCTCGCAGAACAGCAGTTCCTCGCCCTTGCGCACGAGATTGGCGACTTGCGGGGGCAATCGATAGTGACAGCCGCCGCACGATCCGCCGACCACGGCCACGATGACGTTCTCGCCGCGGACGGTCTTCAGACGCTCATAGCGGCCGCGCACGGCCGCATCGAGCCGTCCCACCAAATCCGCGCGGCGGGCGACGAGCGCCTGGATGCGGTCCTCGGCCGCCGCGCGCTCGCGCTCGAGCCGCTGGCGCTCCTGGCCGGCCGCCTGGCCCTTGCCGGCCACGTCCGTTTCCATCCGCGCGATGCTCTGCTGGGCGGCCTCCTCCTCCTCCATCGCCGCCAGCGCAATGTCGTCCCAGTCGCGGATGCGCGCCCCCGCGTCGGCGATCTGGCGCTGGAAGGCCTGGAACTCTTCGTTCTTGCGGCTGGCATTCATCTGGGTCTGATACTGACTCCGGCGCTCGCCCCAGACCCGCGCCTCCTGCTCCGCCTCGCGGCGGCGCCGCTGCGTCGCGCTGAGCTTGGCCTTTTCGCGATCCAGCGCTTCCCGCTGCAGCGCCAGCTCGGCCGCCGAGCGCTGCAAGTCACCCTCGATGGCGCGCAGACCGCCGCGCAACGCCTCGATGCCCGCGTCGAGCAGGCGCAGCTCCTGCAGGATCTCTACCTGTGCGCGCATGGAACCCGCTCCCCCCGCCGCCCTGGCCGGCGCAGCCGCCGCGATCGGACCCGGACCGTCACCGCGCGCCCAGCCGAGGCTTCTGCGCGCGGCAGCAGAAAGGGCGCGCTCGCCGCGCGCCCCTCCTTCGATCCCCTCCCGGCCCCCGCCCGGCGAGGTCTGGGTCTGTGGGCGGTACAGGACTTGAACCTGTGACCCCCGGCTTGTGATGCCGATGCTCTGCCAGCTGAGCTAACCGCCCTCAAGATCTGCGGCCCCGTTCTCTTGGGCCCACTTGGATTCGAACCAAGGACCAGCCGGTTATGAGCCGGCGGCTCTGACCGCTGAGCTATGGGCCCTCGCCACCGCCCAACGGGCGCCCCGCACCTTAGCAAAGTCCCCGCGGGCCGGTCAAGGTGGCCCGCCCGCGAGGCGCGGCGTCTCCTAGACCATCTCCAGGAAGGCCCGCAACCGGCGCCGGCGCGTCGGATGGCGCAGCTTGCGCAGCGCCTTGGCCTCGATCTGGCGGATGCGCTCGCGCGTGACGTTGAAGAACGCCCCCACCTCCTCGAGCGTGCGCGGGCAGCCGTCCTCGGTCAGGCCGAAGCGCAGGCGGATCACGCGCGCCTCGCGCTTTGTCAGGGTGTCGAGCACCTGGTTGACCTCTTCCCGCAGCATGGCGAAGGTGGCTGAGTGCGCCGGCGAGATCGCCGAGGTGTCCTCGATGAAGTCGGCCAGGTTCGAGTCGTCGTCCTCGCCGATGGGCCGGTCGAGGCTGATCGGCTCCTGCGCCGCCTTGAGCACGCTCTTGACCTTCTCGGCCGGCAGATCGAGCTTCGAGGCGATTTCCTCGGGCGAGGGCTCGCGGCCCAGGTCCTGGACGAGCTTGCGCGAGGTGCGCACGACCTTGTTGATCGCCTCGATCATGTGTACGGGCACGCGAATTGTGCGCGCCTGGTCTGCGATCGCCCGCGTGATCGCCTGACGGATCCACCACGTGGCGTAGGTCGAGAACTTGTAGCCCTTGCGATAGTCGAACTTGTCCACCGCGCGCATCAGGCCGCTGTTGCCCTCCTGGATCAGGTCCAGGAATTCGAGCCCGCGGTTGGTGTAACGCTTGGCGATCGAGATGACCAGGCGCACGTTGGCCTCGATCATCTCCTTCTTGGCCTGCTCGCGCTCGGCCTCGGCCTCGCGGATGCGTTGGACGAGCTCGTGGATGCGCTCGGCCTTCATCCCGGCCTCGGCCTCGATTCGCCGCAGCTTGCGGCGCGCATTGCGCAGATTCTTGCCGAGCTCGTTCTCGTTGCCCGCCAGCTCGGCGCCAGGGCGACCGTCGACGGTCTTGGCGCCCGCCGCCTTCCTGGCGGCGCGCGACTTGCGGCCGGCCCGGCCGGCCCCGGCCGCCTCTGCCACCCGCCGGAGCCGCTCCTGCACCTGGGCCAGCTCCTGCTCGATCTGGGCCACCTCGCGCTCGGCCTCGATGAGACGGCGCTCCTCGCGCTTCAGCCGCAGGCTGATGCGCTCGATCAGCCGCGGGCTGGCGCCCAGCTTGCGGACCTCCTCGGCCAGCTTGGCCCCGGCGCGCGCGCCCTGGCGCTCGAGGGCCTGGCGCTTGCGCTCCGAGATGCGGCGGCCGAGCTGCTGCTCGCCCTTCAGGCAGTCGCCGTGGCACTTCAGGATCCGCCGCACGCTCTGGATGGCCCGCCGCCGCTCCTTCTTCGAGGAGAAGTCCGCCGCCCAGGCGCCGGCGTCGATCTGGATCAGATCCTCCAGCTTGGCCTTGCCCTCCTTGAGCTTCTCGGCCGTGACCTGCAGGTCGCGCGCCGCCCAGGGCAGCAAGAACATCGTCGATTGGATGCGCTCCTCCCCGGCCTCGATGCGCTTGGCGATCCGGACCTCGCCCTCGCGATTGAGCAGCGGCACCTTGCCCATTTCGCGCAGGTACATCCGGACGGGATCGTCGTAGCGGACCGCCTGCGTCGCGGGCAGCGTCTTGGCCGCGGTGCGCTGCTCTTCCGCCGCGCGCACCTGCTTGACCCGCCGGCGGGCTTCCTCCTCGGACTCGAACACCTCCAGGTTCAGCTCGCGCATCAGCCCGAAGGCATCGTCCATCAGGTCGACCTGTTCGGCGATGTCGGGGACCACCCCGACCTGATCCAGCATCTGATCTTCGGTCAGGAAGCCCTGGCGCAAGGCCAGAGCGCGAAGCTCCGCCAACGGATTCGGCTTGGTGGGCTGAGCCATGCGTGGATTTCCTCCAGACACGAATGCAAGAGTCTAATGGGGTTCGCCCGGGAAGTCCAGCCTTTTCTAGGACCTTACACCTCTGCCCGGGCCCCGCAGCCGGGCCAGATCCCGGGCCAGATCCTGTTTGCGCCGCAGGAGCCCGGACAGGCGGTCGCCGTCCTCTCCGCGGCTCTCCAGGGCCCGGATTTCGCGGCCCACGGCTTCGATCTCGTTCTCCAGCGCCTGATCGCGCAGGCGACGCAACAAATCATCGCGAAACGCCTCGTCGGGGACGGGGCCGGTCTGATCCACCAAGAATCCAACGTCGATGCCCTCTCCGAGTTCCACCTGAATGCGCCGCAGGAGCTCGGGCGTCTGCGGCGGCAGGCCGCTGCGCGCCCGCTCGTCCACCCAGAAGAGGACCTCGCGGATCGCGGCTCGCACCGCCGGCGCCCCCAGCGAGGCCTCGCGCAACACACCGGCGGCCGAGGGCTCGGCCTGCACGAGCTTAAGGATCGCCTCCTCGAGGGGCAGCAGTCGAATAGGGGGGCCGCTCGGCGCGCCGCCCTCCTCCCGGCCGCGCCCGGCGGCCGGACGCTCGCGACCCAGCCGCTCGACCTCCTGGCGCAAGATCCGGGCGGGGATGCGCGCCCGGCCGGCCGCCTCATCGACCATCATCTCCCGGGCCACGGCGTTCTCGACTCGCGCCAGCAGCTCGGCCAGTCGGGCGATGCGCGGATGGCCGTCCAGGCCCTGGCGGGCCAGCGAGTCATAAGCGAAGGCCACGGGCGACAATGGGGCGCTCAGGAGCTCCCGCAGGCGATCGATCTCACCCTGCCGCACGAGGTCGTCCGGGTCCTGACCCGCGGGGAGCGCCACGACGCCAAGGTCCGGATGGAGCGGCAGCGTCACCTCCAGCGCCCGCCAGGCCGCCTGCTCGCCGGCCGCGTCGCCGTCGAAGACGAACACCGGGCTGCGCGTGTAGCGCAGGAGCAGGCGGACGTGCTCCGGGGTCCAGGCGGTGCCGCAGGGCGCGACCGCGTGCCGAACCCCCGCCCGGGCCAGGCCCAGAACGTCGAAGTAGCCTTCCACCACGAGCGCCCGCCCCTGCTCCCGAATCGCCTCGCGCGCCTGCGGCAGGCCGAAGAGCACCCGGCTCTTGTGATAGACCGCCGTTTCGGGCGAGTTGAGGTACTTGGGCTCCACCGCGGGGCGCATCGCCCGCGCGCCGAACCCGATCGGCTCGCCCGCCACCGACAGGATCGGGATGGCGATGCGGTCGCGGAAGCGGTCGTAGAGGCGTCCTTCGCTCTGCCCGAGCAGCCCCGCCTGGACGAGCACCTCGACGGTGAACTCCTTCCGAGCATAGTCGAGAAACGCCTGGCCGCCCGCCGGGGCGTAGCCCACGTAGTAGGCGTCCAGCAACTCGACGGGAACGCCCCGGCCCGCGAGATACTCGCGCGCGCCCGCCCCGGCGCGGCCCTTCAGCTTGCCCCGGTAGAAGCGCACGGCCAGGCGCAGGGCCGCGATGATGCGCCCGCGGTCGGGGGCGCCGGCGCCGCCGCGCTCGGGCAACGCGATGCCCGCCCGGCGAGCGAGCAGCTCGAGCGCCTCGGGAAAGCTCAGCCCCTCGTGCTTCATCAAGAAGGTGAACACGTCGCCGCCCGCGCCGCAGCCGAAGCAGTGGAAGAGCTGGCGCTCGTGGCTGACGTGGAATGAGGGCGTCTTCTCCCGGTGGAAGGGGCAGCGCGCCTTGTGGCTGCGGCCGGCCGGGCGCAGATCGACATAGGCGCCGATCAGATCGACGATGTCGGTCGCCTGCCGGACCTGCTCGACGATGTCCTCGCCGAGCGCGCCGCCCGCGCCGCCGCGACCCTTGGCGCCCATCGGACCGGGCCCCTCCTCGCGCACCGCTAGCTGCCCTCCCCCTGGCCCGGGCCAGGGCCCGGGGCGAGCTCACGCGAATCGCGCGGCAGGCGCCCGTGCCCTTTCAGAAAGGCGATCGTCACGCCCCAACCGCCCTCGGCCGGCTCGCCGTCCCGGCTGCTCTCGACCTGCGGGTGGCCCGCGAGGACCCGGCGCACCTCGTCGCGCAGGGCCCCGGTGCCCTTGCCGTGGATGATGCGGATCCGCGTGACGCCCGCCAGCAGCGCCCGGTCCAGATGCGCTTCCAGTCGCTGCCGGCCGCCGTCCCGGTCCAGGCCGCGCAGATCGAGCTCCCCCGAGACCGTCTCGGCCACCGCCGCCCGCGTGGCCTCGGCGGCCACCTCGCGCTCGGCGGCGGCCGGCCGGCGCGTCCCGTCAGCTTCGAACAGGTCATCCGGCGACAGGCGCACGCGCAAGCCGCCGTGGACGACCCACACGGCGCCGCGATCGGCCGCCAGCGCCTGCACCGTGACGTCGGTTCCCAGGCTCCGCGAGTAGGCCGCCCGCCCGGGCCGGAGCTCCTGCGGCGCCAGCCGCGCGCGCCGGGGCCCCTGCGGCGGACGCGCCGGGCGCTCCTGGGTCTTGCGCAGGTCGGCCGCCTCGCGCTCGCGCTCGTGCACCCAGCGGCGCACCTCGGGCGCCGGAGCCGGAGTCCGGGCGCTCTCGAGCTCCTCGAGGCGACCCTTCACCTCGCGCAGCAAGCGCTGCAACTCGCGCAAGCGGCGATCTTCCTCCAGGACCTTTTGTACACGCAGCGCGTGCATCTTCTCCTTGAGCTCCCGCGACAGCCGCTCGGCCGCCGCGTGCTCTTCAGCCAGCCGCTCGCGGTCGTGGTGCGCGCGCTCGAACTCCTCGCGCGCGCGCTGGAGCTGATCCTGCACCTGGCCCAGCAACAGCTCGGTGCGGGTCTGGTCGGGCGAGATCAAGCCGCGCGCCTCGTCCAGCAGCGCGGGCGACCAACCCTCGCGGCGGGCCAGCTCGAAGGCGTGCGACCGCCCCGGCAGGCCGATCCTGAGCTGGTAGGTGGGCGCCAGCGTCTCGCGGTCGTGCTCCATCGCGGCGTTGGCGAAGCCCGGCGTCTCCGCCGCGAAGACCTTGAACGCCCCCAGATGCGTCGTCGCCACGCACAGCGCGCGCCGCCGGCCGATCTCGCGCAGGAGCGTGATGCCCAGGGCCGCCCCCTCGTCCGGGTCCGTGCCGGCGCCCAGCTCGTCGATCAACACCAGGCTCGACGCGGTGGCCTGCGCCAGGATCGCCTGCATGTTGCGCAGGTGCCCGCCGTAGGTCGAGAGGTCCGAATCCAACGATTGCTCGTCGCCGATGTCGACGAAGATGTCGTCCACCCAGGGGATGGTCGTCCCGTCGGCCGCCGGCACGTAGAGCCCGGCCAGCGCCATCAGCGTGAGCAGGCCGACGGTCTTCAAGACGACCGTCTTGCCGCCCATGTTCGGCCCGCTGATCACCAGGCCGCGCCCTTCGCCCTCCAGCGACAGGTCGAGCGGCACGACCTCTCGACCGACCGCGAGCTGCAGGAGCGGATGGCGCCCCCGCACGATCCGCAGCCTGGCGCTGTCCGGCTCCAGGACGGGCGCCGTGGCCGCGAGGTCGAGCGCCAGGCGGGCGCGCGCGTTGAGCTCGTCGAGGTGCGCCAGCCCGTGCTGGGAGAGCTCCAGGCGCTCGACGTTGAGGCGCACCCACTCCGTCAGCTCGCGCAGGATCCGGTGCACTTCCGCGCGCTCTTCGGCGTCCAGCTCCGCGAGCTGATTGTTGAGCTCGACGACCTCGAGCGGCTCGAGGAAGAGCGTCTTGCCGGTGGCCGAGCGATCGTGAATGATGCCCTGCACGCGGCGGCGTTCCGCGCTCGACAGGCTGAGCACGTAGCGCCCGCCGCGCAGCGTGACGAAGGACTCGTCGCCGGCGCCTCTCACCTCGCGCCCCAGACCCTCGAGCCGCGCACTCACCTCCTGGCGGCGGCGGCGGAGCTGCGCGCGCAGAGAACCCAGCGTCGCGCTTGCCTCGTCGCGCACCTCGCCCGAGGGCTCGAAGGTTCGGTCGAGACGGCGTGGAAACTCGCGCTCATCGGCGAGCAGATCGGCCAGCTCGGTCAAGCGCGGGTAGCGCTGGCGCTGCTCCGGCGTGCGGAAGAAGCCGCGCGCGCGCGCGGCGATGCGCAGAATGACGCCGACGTCGACAAGCTCGATGGGCTCGAGCACCGCCCCCGCGGTGCGCACGCGCGCGAGGGCGGGCGAAAGGTCCGGAAAGGTCAGCTCCGGCCAGGCCGGTTCGGCCAGTCGCAGGGCCAGGCTCTCGCCGAGCAGGGCGAGCAGGTCCGTGGCCGCCTCGCGATCCGCGCAAGGGCTCAGCCGGCGCGCGCGATCGCGGCCGGGCTCCGATGCGGCCCGCCGGGCCAGCAGCTCGGCGAGGCGGTCGAACTCTAGAGTCTGGAGGGCGTGTGCGTTCACTTGGCGCCTCCCCAGCCAAGAAAGCAGACCCCGCCCGGCACGCGTCCGGTCAGAACACCGGAGGCAGGTGTCAGGGGCGGGTGGGATGCGGATGCAATCCGGTCGGCTCTACGTGCGATCAGCGAGACCGTTGCTTGGCCAGGGCCTTACGCCGCGCGGCGTTCTCCTTGCGCTTGCGCCGCTCGCTGGGTTTCTCGAAGTGCTGGTGCTTGCGGAAATCGGACAGAATCCCCGCTTTCTCGCACTTCTTCTTGAATCGACGCAGCGCGCTTTCGAAGGATTCTCCATCCTTCACCCGAATGCCGGGCATGTACGGATCGCCCCCCTTCTGTCGACCGCCGTTCTCTGTACGGCTGTGCTCTGGCTGGGTTTCCCCAGCCGGTGGCAGGCGCAGCCCGAAGGTGTTATCGGACGAGGCGGCACCACCCAAAGAAAAGACAGTGACGCAGTTTACTCCCCAGCCGAGCGGCTGTCAACTGGGCAAGTGCGCGCCAGTCGCCCCCTCAGCCGGACGCGATGGCCGGCCGGGCGTGGGCATGGGTCCGCCAGTGGCGGCATGTCACGACCCAGAGGATCCGCCTGGGAGGGGACGGCCTCGGTCCGTCCGTCCTCACCCGCACGGCGGTCCGCCGAGAGATCCCGGCGAGCCGTCGCGCCAGCAGGCATTCGCGTACTGCGACCGCCCCCCTGGCGGTGTGATGGTTGTTCTGAGAGAGAGAGCAGACAACCCGCCAACCATCATGCATCGCGCGTGCCAGCGCCATCCCCGTCGGCGCGCCGACCGCCGGAGACGATCCAGATCGTCTAACTGTATGGAGATCAAATAAGTACGTTCTGACGCGCAGGGGACCTCCACGCGGGCCCGGCCCCCGCGGGCCTCCGAAATCCGCGACCCTCCTCGGATTCCTGAACGCCCGCGGGCCGTGGAGCGCCATCGGCCCCCCGAGGAGCCGGCGCCGCCCTGCTCCACGAGGAGCTCAACCGCAAGGCTTGCCGCAGGCGTGCGGCGCGGTTGCGCCCCTTCGGGCCCTGCCGTATCGTGCGCCCAGGCCGGTCGCGGGTGCCGGCCTGGTTTGTCACGCAGGAGGCTCACCCCATGAGCGACGGCTCCGGCCGATCGGATCGCAGGCGCACTGGCCTCGGCCTGGCAATCCCGGTGGCCATCGCGATCTGGCCCGCAACCGTCGGCGCGCCCGGAACGGCTCAGGCCGCCGGGCACCTGGCCCTGGGCATCGAGCGCCTGACATTCCGCGATCAGCGTCTCTCCGATACCTACGGCAGTCGGCTGGGCCTGACGGCCGCGGGCGATCTGCTCTCGCGGTCACGCTGGGACCTGACCCTGTGCTGCTCCTATCTGTCCGGCACCAACGACCCGCCTCATCTGGCCTTCATCGACGACGCCCGCACCCAGATGCGCATGCTGCCCATTCGCCTCCAGGGAAGGGTGCGCCAGCGGCTGGGAGTCGCCCTGGAAGCCTGGGCCGGGCCGCAGGTCGTGTGGGCCTGGTTTCGCGAGACCTGGGAGGCCGACGTGCCCAGTGCCGGGGTGGCCGCGCGCCGGAGCGACAGCGGATCCTGGTTCGGACTCGGCGGCGGCGCCGGGCTCGCGCTGGGTCTCGGGCGGGCCGGGCGCCTGCGCGGCGCGTTCGAGTACGTGTGGTGCGCCGCCGAGCGTGAGGCCTCGCCGGGCAACAGCGAGCAAGCGGATTCGATGGACGGCGGCTGGTCGGCCGTCAGCCTGTCATGGGAGCCGCCATGGCTAGCCTTCTGAGCAAGGTGCGCTTCATGGTTCGCACCGCACCCCGGCCCCGCGCGGCCCGGCGCAGCGCCGCCGTCGCCCTGCTGGCGGCGGGGGCTCTCTGCGCCGGTGCTGGGACGCCGCCGAGCGCGCTGGCCGCCGAGCCGAACCCGCCAGCGCTCGAGACGCGGCTGGACCCATGGCTGGCGCGGCTGTCGGCGGCCGCCGGGGCCTGCCCCGCCCTCGGGGGCGCTCCGGACGCGGGCGCTCCGGACGCTTCGGTAACGGCCCCCGCCGAGCAGCAGCCCGAGTTGCTGCACATCGATCGAGCGCTCTTGTCGCAGGGGCGCGTGCGCGTGCAGCTCGACACCGGCCCGCAGGGCCCGCCGGCCGCCGCGCTGCGCCCAGCGTGGGAGGCGGCCTTGCCCTCGCTCCAGTGGGAGTACGACGCCGGGCGTCTGGCCCAGGCCGTGATCGACATCGCCGAGTTGCCCGCCCTGGCCGAGGCGCCCGGGTTGTTCTACGCGCTGCGCCCGCCCGCGGGCGTGCCGCTGCCCGCGCTGGG
>CAZRWW010000128.1:0-10215 GCA_964603725.1 uncultured bacterium | reverse complement strand
CGGCCGGCGGCCGCAGCGCGCGCCCGCCAACGCGATCCTGACGGGCGCCGTGATCGACGCCGGAAGCCTCGAGGCCGTGGTGGCCACCGAGGCGGGCCCGGTGCGGGTGCGCGGCGCTGTCCCGGGCGATCGCATTCGCCTGCGCGTGGTCCACCGGGGACGCAACGCCACCTGGGGCGCGCTGGAAGAGGTTCTCGAGCCTTCCCCCCAGCGCGTGGCCCACCGCTGCCCGCTGATCCTCGCCTGCGGGGGCTGCCCCTGGCAGGCGTGGGACCCCGAGGCCCAGCGTGGCGAGAAGCGCCGGCGCCTGGCGGCCCTCCTCGCGCCGCACACGAAGGCGCGGGTGCGCGAGGTCCTCAGCGCCGGGGCCGACTACGGCTACCGCAACAAGCACCTGGTCGCGGTGGGGGGACGGCCCGGGGCGCTGCGCTTTGGGTTGTACGCGCCGCGCAGCCATCACCTCGTTCCCGCCGATGCCTGCCCCGTGCAGTCGGACGCGGGCAACGCGGCCATGGCCGCCGTCCGCCGCGTTCTCGATGACTTCGGCATCGCCCCGGTGACCGAGTCTGCCCCGGGCGGCCTGCTGCGCCACTTGCTCCTGCGCGTGGCGCCCGGCAGCGGGCAGATCGGCATCACGCTGGCGATTCGAACCTGGCCGTGCCCGCGCGGCCGCGAGCTGGGCGAGGCGTTGCTCCAGGTTCCGAATGTCGTCTCAGTGTGGGCCAACCACAGCCCCAACCCCGATTCCATCGCCCTGGGACCGAAGAGCACGCCGCTGGCGGGACACCACCGTCTGGCCGCCGTCGTGCGCGAGACGCGCTACGTCCTGACGCCGACGGCCTTCTTTCAGACCAACACGCCGGCCTTACCCCTGCTCGTCGACGCCGTCGGCCGAGCCCTGCCGGAACGCATGGAGCACCTGGTGGACTTGTACGCCGGCGTGGGGATGTTCTCGCTGGCCTTCGCGCGCCACGCCACGCACGTGACCGCCGTGGAGGCTGACGCCCGCGCGACCCGCGACCTGGCGGCGGGCGCGCGCTTGAACGGCCTCACCAACATCGCCGTGCGCGCCGGCGACGCCGCGGTGGCCAGGGTGCGCGGCGCGCATCCCGACGCGGTCATCGTCGATCCGACGCGCGGCGGCCTGCCGCGATCGCTGATCCATCGGATCTGCTCGCAGATGGGACCGGAGCGGGTGGTGTACGTGTCCTGCTCGCCGCGCGCGCTGGCGCTCGATCTCGAGCAGTTCGCGGCCCGCGGCTATCGCGTGGCGCAGGCGCAGCCGGTGGACCTGTTCCCGCACACGCCCCACCTGGAGACGGTCGTCGCCCTGCAGCGCGGTTCAGCGCCGCGCCCGGCCCGGCCGCGGCGGGCCTGAATCAACCGATCGTGCGATTGTCGTTCTCGTTCTTGGCCAGGTAACCCTGCTCCTGGCGCTGGGCGTTGATGGCGTTCTTCTGCATGTACATGCGGAAGACGTCCTCGGCCGTGAGCCCCATCACCTGACAGGCGCTCACCCAGAAGTGCAGGATGTCGACCAGCTCGACCTTGAGGTTCTGCTCATCGAACAGATCGACCCTGGTGCGCCACCACTTCCAGTTCGTGGAATCGACCAGCTCGGCGATCTCCTGCGTCATGGCCAGGGCGTAGTTGCGCACCCACGCGTTCTGCAGCTCGCGGCTGCGGGGGATCTCATCGAAGCCGACCAGCCGATTCTGCTGGAAGGTATAGCGATTGAGTTCGTGCTGCTTCGCGAAGATCTGCTCGAGCTTGTCCATGGTGCTCCTCCCGGGCCGGAGGATACCGCTCCCCCCGAGCCCGCCGCAGCACTCAAGTGCCTGGCCGGACCGGCGGGGGGCGCCACGGCTCGCGGGGCGGCCGGCGATGCGGCCCGCCCCGGATCGCCGAGAGCCGCAGCGGGGCGCATCGCCCGCCGGCCGCGGGCCGCCCGATCCTGCCGCTCGTCGAGTAACTCGCTCGGGGCCAGGCGATTACGCCTGAGGCTCCTCGGCAGCGCCACGTGGGGCGCGGGCGCCGTCCGAGGCGTGGTATGGTGTCCTGCCGTGGACACGGCTGCCTGGGACTCTGTTCTCGCCGGACGCGGCGCCACGCGTCCGGCCTCGCTTTCGCAGCCGGCGCCACCGGGAGGGAAGTTGCGATGCACTCGCCGCGGGCCGTGATCTTCGACCTTTTCCACACGCTCGTCAATCTGCGCGCCGGCGCGCCGGGCACGAGCACCACCGAGATCCTGGGCATCGATCCGGATCGCTGGGCGCACCAGGTCTTCCACCACGCGCCCCATCACGCCCTCGGCACGGTCGCCGACCCATGCGAGTCGATCCGGATCATCGCGCACGCGATCGACCCCACCATCCCCGAGGATCGCATTCGCGCCGCCGCCGCCGGCCGGCCGGGAAGATTCCGCGAAGGGCTGCTGAACGTCAGCCCGGCCGTCTTGCAGGCCCTCGAGGAGCTGCGGGGGATGAGCCTCGAGCTCGGGCTGATCAGCAACGCCGGGCTGGACGAGGTTGCCGCGTGGAGCGAATCGCCGCTGGCGTCCCTGTTCAGCGCCGCCCTCTTCTCCTGCCACGAGGGCGTCATGAAACCCGACGCCGAGATCTACCTGCGCGCCGCGCGGCGCCTGGGCGTCGCCCCGGAGGCGTGTCTGTACGTGGGGGACGGAGGCAGCCACGAGCACGAAGGCGCCCGGGCGGTGGGCATGCGCACCGTGCTGATTCTGGGGCTCTTGCGCGAAACATCGCCCGAGGCCGCCGCCCAACGGGCGCGGGTCACCGACCACGAGGTCGAAACGTTTCCCGAGCTGGTGGCTCTGGTGAAATCGCTGCGGTGCGCCAGGCGACGATGATGTCCTCGCTCGGCATGAAGTTCTCGGCCTCGTAGACGTAGTAGAGCACGTCGCCCTCGCGCTCTGGCCGGAATGGGTAGCTGAAGCGCGTGGGGCTCGCGCTCTCGGGCAGGTAGATCTCGAAGCGCGCGCGGGAGAGCGGCCGCTGCCAGTGGCGGGTCGTGGTGACGATGTAGCGCGCGTACTGGGTGCGCAGAGCCTGCCGATAGATGCAGCGGACCTCGAGGCTGTCGCCCAGGTCCAGGGGAACCCACCAGCGGCCGCCGTGCGCCAGCGGTGTCTCCTCGAAGCGCGCGGCCCGCCAGGCCTTCCCCGGCGCGCGCGCCTCCAGGCTCACCATGCGGGCGCCGCCGAGCAGGCTGTCCTGGGGGTAGGGATAGAAGAGCGTCATCTCCGGGATGCCGGGCGCGTTGCAGAGGAACCGGTAGATGCCGTCGACCTCGAGCGAATCGGCGGCGACGTAGAGTCGAATCAGCTCGGAGTCGAACTGCAGGGGCAGACCGCCGGCGACCGGGCCGCGCCGCGGCGGCGGGTCCGCGCAGGCGCTCGCGGCCATGGCCGCCAGCAGGCAGGCCCCCCCGATGACGCGCAGCAGGCGCCCCCGCGCGCTCGTCCCCACCCTGGCATCCATGGAGCACCCCGCTTGCCGCACCCCGGGCATCCCGACCTTCCCGACCATAGCCCCCCCACCCCGCCGCCGTCCAGCGCGCCCCGTGGGAACATCAGGCGTGGCATAATGTAGGGAGGCTTGATCAGGGTCGGCCGGCGGGTACCGGCCGGGCGCAGATCGACCCCATGAGGTCGGCCGGCGGGATACGGGCTGGGTGAGAGTGACGGCCAGGCGGGCCCGCGCGGGCGAGAAGGGCAGACGCTCAGGATGGCAGGATGGGCAGCATGACAGGATGGGCAGCATGACAGGATGGGCAGCATGAACATGATTTCCGCTGAGAGGTTCCTGAGGCGTCATCCCCCGCTCGCCGCCTGGCCGGGCGCGCCGGGCGCGTTGATCATGGCCGTGGCGCTCTTCTTCGCTGGGGCGCCGGAGCCCGCCGGGGCGAGCGAAACCATCCGCGCCTACTGGGTCTTCTTCCGCGATCGCGGCGCCGCGGCCCTGGACGACGCCGCGCTCCTCGAGCGCGCCCGCGCGCTGCCCCCGGAAACCTGGGCCCGCCGCGCTCGCGCCGGCGCGGCCATCCCCGACGCGCGCGACCTGCCTCTGTGGGCGCCCTACGTCGCGCAGATCGCCGCCGCGGGCCGGCTTCGCCACGAGAGCCGCTGGCTGAACGCCGTCAGCGTCGATCTCACCGACCAGGCGGTCTCATCCGTGCGGCACTTGCCCTGCGTCGCCGCGGTGCGCCCGGTGGCGCTCGCGCGCGCGGCCTCGATCGGTCCCGGCCACGACGAGCACGGGTCGCCCCTCGGCGTCGTGTGGCAGCCCGAGCGCATCCCCGCCCGCGAACGCCCGGCGCTGCTCGAGCGCGAGACTCTCGGCTACGGCCCCTCCGCAGGCCAGCTTCTCGAGATCAACGTCCCGGCGCTCCACGCGCTGGGTTATACAGGCAACCGCGTCCGTCTCATGATGATTGACACCGGCTTTCGCAAGGACCACGAGTCCCTCGCCCACATTGACCGCATCGACGAATGGGACTTCGTCTTCGGTGACGGACAGACGCAGAACGAGCCCGTCGACGACCCCGGCCAGCACGTCCACGGCACGCTCACGTGGAGCGTCGCGGGGGGTCTGGCGCCCGGCATCCTGATCGGCCCGGCTTACGGCGCCTCGTTCGCGCTCGCGAAGACCGAGGACATCCGCAGCGAGACCGAGGTGGAAGAGGACCACTACGTGGCGGCGCTCGAGCGGGCCGACAGCCTGGGCGTCGCCGTGACGAGCGCCAGCCTGAACTACCTGTGCTTCGACAGCGGCTTCTGCTACGAGTTCGAGGACAAGGACGGCGACACGGCGGTCATCACCGTGGCGATCGACATCGCGGCCGCCCGCGGCATCCTGTGCGTCAATTCGCAGGGCAACTACGGCTGCGACCTCGGGAGCCTGGGCACGCCCGCCGACGCCGATAGCATGCTCGCCGTGGGGGCGGTCGACAGCCTGAACGTGATCACGTCGTTCTCCGCCTGCGGCCCTACCTATGACGGCCGCATCAAACCCGAGGTCGTCGCGCGCGGGTGGCGCACCTGGGGGGCCAGCGCCAATGCCCCCGACGCCTACGGTCCTGCCAGCGGCACGTCGCTCTCCACGCCGCTCGTGGCCGGCGCCGCCGCGCTGCTCCTCGAGGCGCATCCCGAGTGGAGTCCCATGGACGTCCGCTCCGCGCTGCTGGCGACCGCCGATCGCGTCGAGGCGCCCGACAACGCCTACGGCTGGGGACGCATCGACGCGGGGGCCGCTCTGCATCACACCCCGCTGCTCCACCCCTACCCGTTCTCGCTCATCCTCCCGGCCGACAGCGCCGGCGTGTCGGCCGCGCAGCCCGCGTTTGCTTGGCGGGCCAGTGCGGATCCTCGAGGGCGCGAGCCGCTGGAGTACACGCTGCGCATTGCGGAGGCCGGCCCTCCGGCGCGCACGTGGGAGATCCCGGTCGGGAGCGACACGACCGTGGTGCTGCCGTTCCCGCTCGCCCCGGAGACCGCCTACTGGTGGGACGTGACGGCCGCAACGGCCACCGGATTCCCCCGTCTATCCCGCGAGACACACACGTTGTACACCCTGGCCGCCGCGAGCGCGCCGGACGCTCCGGATGGAGCCCGCGCGCCCGGTCTCCTGCGGGTGGCGCTGCACGCCAATCCGGTGCGTGACCGCCTGAGCTTCCGCGTCGGGCTGACCGCGGCGGCGCCGGGTCCCGCAATGGCACCGGGGCCCGCGGCGGCGCCGGGGCCCGCAATGGCACTGGGGCCCGCGGCGGCGCCCGGTCCCGCCGCATCCGGCACGCTGCCGCTGCGCTGGCGCCTGCACGACCCCCTGGGCCGGGTAATCGCCGGCGGGACCGGTCACCTGACGAACGGCTCGGCCGAGGTCGATGTGCCCTTCGAGGCCGGGCGCGGCGGCCGCCCGGCGCGCGGCGTGTACTACCTAGAGGTGCGAGCCGCACAACAGGTGGCCCGCGAGACGGTCATCGTCTGGGGGAATTGACCGGCTGCCGGTCGATCTCCACGGCGATCACGAGCCATCCACGGGCGGCTGCCGCTCGGCGGCCAGGGCGCACGCCGTCGCGACACGCCGCAGCTCCTTGCTGATGCGCGACACCGCCAAGGCCTGGCGCAGGAGGAGCGCCAGCCCGACCGCGACGATGAGCACCAGGACCACGCCCTCGGCGGCCGGCACGCCGAGAGCGGCCAGCGCCGCGGCCAGGGGGCCGAGCAGCGCGCCCACCAGCACGAGCCCCAGTCCCGCCAGCACGCACAGCGCGCCCTGGCCGAACGTCAATCGGTCGCCGCGCGTCAATCCCCAGCCCGCCGCTCCGAAGATCACGCCGCAAGCAGCCAGGCCGATCCCGATGGGATCCATCAAGCCCCTCCCCCGGGGAGGCGTCGCGACGCCTCCACCGTGACGGCGACCAGCATCTTGAACGCGTACCAGAACGGCTTCAGTCCGGCGTGCAGGCCGCCGGAGCACCGCGCGGCGTGCATGCGCACGGGAATCTCCACAATGCGAAAGCCCGCCCGCGCCGCGCGGATGATCATGTTCGCATCGGGATAGTCGTGCGGGAAGTGACCCTGCGTTGCATAGAAGTTCACGAGGCCGCGGGACAGGCCTTGGAAACCGGTCGTGGCGTCGGTGATCCGCTGGCCGATGGCGAGGGTCGCTACCCGGCTCATGAGCTTGATGCCGATGCGGCGGCTCAGCGGTGGAACGTAGCTGCCACGATCGCGAAACCGGCTTCCCAGAACGAGGTCGGCGCCGTCGTTCAGGGCCTGAAGGATCGCGGCGATCGACGCCGGATCATGCTGTCCGTCAGCATCCATCTGGATGACGCGCTCGTATCCGTGCTCCCGCGCAAAGCAGTATCCGGTGTGCAGCGCGGCGCCGTAGTTCATGTTGATCGGGTGTGAGATCACGCGGACCCCGGCGCCCGCCGCGGCGGCCGGCGTTCCGTCGCGAGACGCGTCATCGATGACCACGACGGGAAGCTGCGGCGCGCACTCACGGATCGCCCGCAAGACCCGGGCGATGTCCCGCTCCTCGTTGTAGGCCGGTATGATGATCAGCGCGTCCGATTTCATCCCTGGCTCGCGTCCCTCGCCCACGACGATCCGCCCTGGTCAGCATAGAGATGAAGACGGCCTGCCGCAAGCCGCGCACGGGACACGCCGCGCACAGGACACGCCGCGTGGGACACGCCGCGCACGGGACACGCCGCGCACGGGACAGCCGCTTCCGCGGCCCGGCGCGACGCGCCGGGGCGTGAAAAGCCGGGCCGGTTCGAGCGAGGTTGATGCGGAACCCGATTCGAGAGGAGGTGATCACGGTGAAGACAGCCCGCGCCCACGATGCCTCGAGCAGCGTCCCGATCGCGCTCTCCTCCCCGCGGCCTGTCCTGACGGCGGTGCCCGCAGGGCGAGAAGCCAGCCCGGAGAGTCTGTCCGAGCGCATCGCTCGGTTGATCAGCGACGCCGGCGTCCTGGCGCTGCCGCCCGGAGCGCACGCGGCGCTCTGGCCGGCGCCGCCGGAGTCCGAGACGTTTCTCTGCTTCCTGGCGACCTCACGCAGCGCCGATCCCTGGTCGCCGCGGGGGTAGGTCTCGCGCGCCCGGGAGCGGCGGGCCCCCGGCCGCCCCGGGCAGCGCCCGGCGCTCGTCCTCCCAGATCGCGCGCGCCGCCATGCCGAGGGCGAAGACCGCCCACATCAGATAGACATAGACGTCGCCACGCTGGTGGTCGGTCCGCATCTGGCCCGCCAGGAACTGCAGGGCGCCCACGTGATACACCGCTGCCAGGCCGCGCGCGAGGGGAACGCCGCGAACGGACATTCCATGCCCGACCCAGGTGCGCGAGATCACCCGCCCGCAGACGATGAGATAGGCCAGCAGGCCGATCACGCCGCCGATATAGAGGTAGAACAGGAATGCATTGTGCGGCCAGAGGCGCATGCTTCCCTGGAGAACTTCCCCGAGCCGATAGATGAGCCCGTGACCGATCAGCGGACTCTCCATGATCTTGGCCCAGATGTCGCCCCATGAGACCACGCGCGTCTCCGGGATTCCGCGCACGATCTGCGTGCGCACCATGCGCCCCAGGAGCGATCCCTCGGTCTCGAACCGGAAGAGCAGATACTCCGATCCGACGAGCAGCAGGAAGAATAGCGCCGTGCCGGCGAACACGCGCGCGGGTGAATACTGGCGCCGGAACAGCCACAGGTAGTAGATCACGCCGCCGACGAGGAGCAGCAGTCCGCCGCGGTTGCCGGTCAGCGACAAGACATAGGCCGAGAGCAACGCGAAGACCCAGTGATAGACCTGCATGATCCGCTTGTGGCGGTAGTACGACGCCAGGTAGATCCGCAGCACGAACGCGATGGCCGTCGCATCGGCGAGCAATGCGTGGGTGTACACGCCGCCCAGGCGAATGGCGCCCGGCCCCACCTCGAAGAGGCGGGCGCCGCTGACCGTGCTCAGATACCCGCTGGGCAACCAGCTCAATCCCGGGAAGTGCCTCTGCATGAAGACGCTGAAGAAGACCGACGTCACGCCGAGCAGGAACATCTCGGTGACCACCAGCAAGCGCCGTTCGTCGCGGAGCGAATTGACGAGGAGGAAGTACATCCCGATCGGCGCGGCGAGGTGCCGCAGCACGATCCAGGAGCGGGACAACTGGGTCGCGTTCTGCACGTGCACGAGCGCGAGCACCAAGGTGGACAAGTAGAAGAGGATGGCCCAATCGAGATGGGTGCGCCGCGGGGCGGGATCGTACCTCAAGGTCACCCGACCGAGCCACAGGGCGAGCAAGAAGAGGACCAGGATCATGTTGGTGTCGCCGATCCACAACATGGTCGGGTAGGAGAAGATGATCAGGAACAACCCCACGCCGATGTGGGTCGGCAACCGGAGGGCCGCGAGGGCGAAGAGCACCCCGATGACCAGCTTGAAGTAGCGGAGCTGGAAGCGCTTGGTCATCGCGCCGAGGCCCCATCCGGTCGCGACGGCGACCGCCGCCCACGTGATGGGGTGGAGCAGGATCTCGCTCAGGCGCAGATCCCTGAGCGCCGACAGCCGGATGCTGCGCTTCAGGGCGGTGGTCGGCACGCTTTCGCTCCGTGGTTGGTCCGTGGCCTCCCCCCGGAGGCCCGCCGCGTCCTCTTCCCTGGCTTTCGACAAATCGGCGCGGCGTCTCAAGTCCGTTTGCATTTGGAGGCTAGAGACTTGCGATGGATCTTGCGCCCCGGCCGGCCGAGCGTCAAGATACATCGCCGTGAGCCTGATCGACCTGGCGTGTACGCCCCCGGCGAGGGAGGGCCGCTCGATGAGGCGACCCCCGGCGCCCCGGCCGGCCGACGATGCCGCCGTGAGACGGCAGATTCGGGCTGCCTACCGGCGCTTGCGCCGCCACAACGGCCCGCTGGGCTGGTGGCCGGGGAAGACGCCCTTCGAGATCGCCGCCGGGGCGATCCTCACCCAGAACACGGCCTGGACGAACGTGGAGAAGGCCATCGCGGCCCTGCGCGAGGCGGGGTTGCTGAGCGCCGGCGGCATCCGCAGCGCGCCAGCAAGTCGGATCGCGGCGCTCATCCGCCCGTCGGGCTACTTCCGCCAGAAGACGCGCAAGCTCAAGAGCTTCGTCCGCTTCCTGGATGAAGGCTACGCGGGCAGCCTGCGCGCCATGGCAGCCGCGCCGACCGATCGCCTGCGCGAGGAATTACTCGGCGTGTGGGGCATCGGGCCCGAGACCGCCGACAGCATCCTGCTCTACGCCTGCGGCCACCGTGTTTTCGTCGTCGACGCCTACACGCGGCGCATCGCCGCCCGGCACGGATGGGTTCATCCGCGGGCCACGTACGATCAGCTGCAAGATCTCTTCGTGCGTTGCTGCCCGCCGGATACCAGCTTGTACAATGACTTTCACGCTCATCTCGTGTGGGTCGGGAAGCACCATTGCCGGACGACGCCGCGCTGTGAAACTTGCCCGCTTCGATCTCTGCTTCCCGAGGCGGCGCGCCCGCCGGGCTGAAGGCGCGGGCTTGCTAACGCTCGGCCCCAGCCGCTTGCCGCGCCCGCGAGCCCTCGCCGACATCGGCCTGCGCGGCCGGGCGGTCGGCGCCGGGGCGCGCCGGTTCGGGCGCGGGCCTGGGCACCGGCGCGGAGGGCGACCGGGGCGCGCGGGCGGGCGCGGAGGGGGGGATC
>CAZRWW010000127.1:0-10237 GCA_964603725.1 uncultured bacterium | reverse complement strand
GGCGGCGCCGGCGCCCACCCCGGGACCCCGTCCGGCCGGGCCGGCGCCCACCCCGGAACCCCGCCCGGCCGGGCCGGCGCACCGCGACCCGCACAGCGGGCGGCCGCTCGCGCGCTTCAGCGGCCTCGAGCCGCTCGTGATTCGCCCGGACAGCACCCTGCAGATGATCGGCGAGCGCACGAACGTCGCCGGCTCGCGCCGCTTTGCCCAGCTCATCCGCGCCGAGGACTACGCCGGCGCGCTCGCGGTCGCGCTGGACCAGGTGCGCGGCGGCGCGAACATGCTCGATGTGAACATGGACGACGCGCTGATCGACGCCCCGCGGGCGATGGAGCGGTTTCTCCGGCTCGCGGCCGGCGAGCCCGAGATCGCCCGCCTGCCGATCATGATCGACAGCTCGCGCTGGGAGGTGATCGAGGCCGGGCTGCGCTGCCTGCCGGGCAAGGGGGTGGTGAACTCCCTCAGCCTGAAGGACGGCGAGGAGGAGTTCCTCAGGAAGGCGCGCCTCGTGCGCCGCTACGGGGCGGGCGTGGTGGTCATGGCCTGCGACGAGACCGGCCAGGCCGAGACCGCCGCGCGGAAGGTGGCGATGCTGCGCCGGGCCTACCGGCTGCTCACCGAGCAGGCCGGCTTCGCTCCGGAGGAGATCATCCTCGATCCCGCCGTCCTGGCCGTGGCGACCGGGCTCGAGGAACACCGGGACTACGCCGCCGCCTTCATCCAGGCAGTGCGCCTGCTCAAGAGCGCCTGCCCGGGGGCCCTGATCAGCGGGGGCATCAGCAACCTCTCCTTCGCGTTCCGCGGCCACGACGCCGTCCGCGAGACGATGCACGCGGTGTTTCTTTATCACGCCGTCGCGGCGGGCCTCGACCTGGCGATCGTCAACGCGGGCCAGCTCCCGGTCTATGAGGAGATCCCACCCGAGCTGCGCGAGCGGGTGGAGGACGTTGTCTTTAACCGCCGCGCCGACGCCGCCGAGCGCCTGATCGAGCTCGCCTCCGGCGCGCGCGGGCCGGCCGCGCGCCGGGAGGCGGATCTCGCCTGGCGGGCGGGCACGGTCGCGGAGCGGCTCCAGCACGCGCTCGTGCACGGGGCGTTGGATCATCTGCAGGAGGATCTGGCCGAGGCGCTCACGATCTATCCCGGCGCCGTCGCGGTCATCGAAGGACCGTTGCTGGACGCGATGAAGCGCGTCGGCGACCTCTTCGGCGCCGGCATGATGTTCCTCCCGCAGGTCGTCAAGAGCGCGCGGGCGATGCGCCAGGCGGTCGCGATGCTCGAGGCCCCGTTGCTCGCCGAACGCGCCGGCGCGGGCGCCGAGGCCGCGGGCAGGGCGGTGCCGGCGGGCCGCGCGCGCGGCCGGGTTGTGCTGGCCACGGTCCGGGGCGACGTCCACGACATCGGCAAGAACATCGCCGGCGTCATCCTGGGCTGCGGCGGCTACGAGGTCGTGGACCTGGGCGTCATGACGCCGGCCGATCGCATCCTTGCCGAGGCGGCCGCGACCGGCGCCGACGCGATCGGCCTCAGCGGCCTGATCACGCCCTCGCTGGAGGAGATGGCCAACGTCGCCAGCGAGATGGAGCGCCGCGGCCTGGCGTGCCCGCTGCTGATCGGCGGGGCGACGACCAGCCGCCGGCACACGGCGGTCAGGATCGCGCCCCAGTACAGCGGGCCGGTCGTGCACGTGCGCGACGCGTCGCTCGCCAACGGCGTCCTGGCGGCCCTGCTCGACCCCCGGCGCCGCGCGGCCTTCATCGCCGAGAACAGCGCGGCGCAGGACGAGCTCCGCCGCCGGCACGCCGCCGCGCGCGAGCGGCCGCTGGTGCCCTTCGCGGAGGCCTGCGACAAACGGCTGCGGCTCGACTGGGCCGCGGCGGACCTGCCCGCGCCCGAGTTCACCGGCCGGCGCGTCGTGGCGGATGTTTCGATCGCCTCGCTGGTCCAGTACATAGACTGGACCTTCTTCTTCCTGGCCTGGGATCTCAAGGGCCGCTATCCGCAGATCATGGATCACCCCGAACAGGGCCAGGCAGCGCGGGCGTTGTACAAGGATGCGCAGCGTCTGCTGGAGACGATCGAGAGGAGCGGCGCGATCGCGGCGCGCGGCGTCTACGGCTTCTGGCCGGCCGCCGGCGACGGCGAGGACATCGTCTTGTACACCGACGAGCGTCGCTCCGGGGAGCTCGTGCGGTTCAACCTGCTGCGGCAGCAGGAGCGCCGGACCTCCGGCGGCGAGCACCTGTCGCTGGCGGACTTCGTCGCGCCGGCGGGCGTGGGGCGCGCGGACTACCTCGGGGCGTTCGCGGTGACGGGCGGCATCGGGGCGCGCGAGCTCGCCGCGCGCTACGAGCGGGACCGCGATGACTACCGCGCCATCATGGTCAAGGCGCTCGCCGACCGGCTGGCGGAGGCGCTGGCCGAGTACCTGCACGAACGCGCGCGCCGCGACTGGCAGTACGGGCGCCAGGAGCGTCTGACCAAAGAGGACCTGTGGGCCGTGCGGTACCGCGGCATCCGCCCGGCCTTCGGCTATCCCGCCTGTCCGGACCACAGCGAGAAGTTCAAGCTCTTCGAGCTGCTCGAGGCGCCGGCGGTCGGGATCACCCTGACCGAGCGCGCGGCGATGGCGCCGGCCGCCAGCGTGAGCGGCCTGTACCTCGCCCACCCCGCGGCGCGCTACTTCACGGTCGGGCGCGTCGGGCGGGATCAGGTGAGCGCCTACGCGGCGCGCAAGGGGATGGCGGTCGCGGAGGTCGAGCGCTGGCTGGCCCCGCACCTGGACTACGATCTCGAGTAGGGCCCGCGCCCTCCGGCGGGCTCCGCGCGCCGGGGGTCGGGCAGCGTTGCGCGGCCTGCGGGGCTGAGAAGAGCGCGGCGGAGCACCGATGCCCGAGCTGCCCGACATCCTCGTCTACATCGAGAGCCTGACGCCGCGCGTGCAGGGGCAGATCCTGGAGCGGGTCAGGCTCGGGAGCCCCTTCGTCTTACGCACCGTCGACCCGCCCCTGGCCGGGGCCGAGGGGCGGCGGGTGACGGAGCTGCGGCGCATCGGCAAGCGCATCGTCCTCGGCCTGGAGCGCGACCTGTTTCTCGTGTTCCACCTGATGATCGCCGGGCGCTTTCACTGGAAGCCGGCCGGGATCGCGGTCCCGAAGCGGGTGGGGCTCGTCGCGTGCGACTTCTCGACCGGGACGCTGCTTCTCACCGAGGTCTCCCGGAAGAAGCGCGCCGCTCTGCACTGCGTGGCCGGACGGTCGAGCCTGGAGCAGTTCGAGCGCGGCGGCGTCGAGCCGCTCGAGACGGACGAGGCCGGGTTCAGCGCGGCCCTCCTGCGCGAGAATCACACCCTCAAGCGGGCGCTCACCGACCCCCGCCTCTTCAGCGGCATCGGCAACGCCTACTCGGACGAGATCCTTCATCGCGCCCGCCTGTCGCCGTTCAAGCTGTCGCGGTCCGTGTCGGCCGAGGAAGCCGAGCGGCTCTTCCGGAGCGCGCGCGCGGTGCTGCTGGAGTGGATCGAGAGGCTCCGCGCCGAAGCGGGGGATGGATTCCCGGAGAAGGTCACCGCTTTCCGCCCCGAGATGGCCGTGCACGGGCGCTACCGCCAGCCTTGCCCGGCCTGCACGACGCCCATCCAGCGCGTGGTGTACGCCGAGAACGAATGCAACTACTGCCCCGTCTGTCAGACCGAGGGCCGGCTGCTGGCCGATCGGGCCCTCTCGCGGTTGCTCAAGGGCGACTGGCCCCGCACGGCCGCGCAGCTCGAGGAGCAGCTCGGGCGCCCATCCCCACCCTCCGTCAAGTAGGTCAAGCGCTCGGCCGATAACCGAAACCAGCGTCAGCAGATCAGCGGGCAGCCCGACCGTTGGGTCGGCAGATCAGACCCGTCCGGGAGGGAAGCTGCGTGAACCGGCACCTTGGCATCATCATGGTCCTGGCCTGCGTGCTCGGCGGCTTCCTCATGGCCGGCGGCAAACTTCCCACGCTCATCCAACCGTCGGAGTTCGTCGTCATCGCGGGCGCGGCGCTGGGCGCGCTGCTCGTGTCGCTCACGCCCACGATGCTGCGCCGGCTCGGACGCCGGGTCTCCGGGGCCTTCGGGCGCAGCCCCTACAACAAGGCCGCGGCCCGCGAGCTGCTGCAGGTGCTCCATCAGCTGGCGGTCGTGGCCCGCAGCGACGGCGCCGTGGGTCTCGAGAAGCACCTGCAGGACCCCGGGGCGAGCGCGATCCTGACGAAGTGCCCCGCCGTCGTGGGCAACCCGCGGCTGTTCAGGTTCCTGACCGAGGGGCTCACCTTGCACGTCGACGGCACGGCCAACGCCGACGACCTGGCCGAGATCCTCGACCGCGCGCTGGCGACGATGCACGAGGAAGAGTCGGTGCCCGGGAGCACCCTGCAGAAGATGGGCGACTCGCTGCCCGGTCTGGGGATCGTCGCGGCGGTCCTGGGAATCATCATCACCATGGGACACATCGACGGCGGCCCCGAGGTCGTGGGCCACCACGTCGCCGCGGCGCTGGTGGGCACGTTTCTGGGCGTGCTGCTGTCCTACGGCTTCGTGCAGCCGATCGTCTCGGCCATGGAGCAGAACCTGCGGGATGAAGAGAACTTCCTGGAGGCGTGCGCGACCGGCATCCAGGCCCTGGCCCAGGCCAAGGCTCCGGCCGTGGTGATGGAGATGGCCCGGCGCACGCTCTACGAATACAACCGTCCCGAGCGCGAGGAGATCGAGGGGGCTGTCAAAGCCCTGAGGGCCGCCTGATGGCGCGACGCAAGCCCGAGCACGGACACCACGGTGGGGCTTGGAAGGTGGCCTACGCCGACTTCGTGACCGCGATGATGGCGCTCTTCATCGTCCTGTGGATCCTGAGCAGCAGCCAGGAGACGCAGGCGGCCGTGGCTTCCTACTTCCGCCACCCGCGCATCTTCAAGTCCGGCGGCACAGGGTTCCTGACCGAGGAGGGGATGGTCGAGTACCGGAGCTCGGTCGAACGCATTCGGGAGGCGGCGCAGGGCGCCGAGCGGGGCGAACCCGAGGCAGAGCCCGACGCGCCGCCGGGGCCGCCCGCGGAGCCCGGCGAGCTCGAACGATCCGGCGCGGGCGATGCGCCCGGGACGCCCGAGGGCGCCGGCGCGCGCGGCGCGGCCGGACCGCACGGCGGCGACCAGCTCGGCGACTCGGCCAGGCAGCTCGAGCGCGCTCTGCGGGCCACGCCGCAGCTGCGCGCCCTGGCCCAGCAAGTCTCCATCGCGTTCGTTCCCGAGGGGCTGCGCATCCAAGTTGCCGATGCCGAGGAGGTGCCCCTCTTCCAGCTCGGGTCGCCGGCGCCGACCGGCAATGCCCAGGAAATCCTCACGGCGATCGCCCGCGTTCTGGCGCCCCTGCCCAACGCGATTCTCGTCGAAGGCCACACGGACGCCAGGCCGTACGCGGGTCAGGGCGACTATACCAACTGGGAGCTCTCCGGCGAGCGCGCCAATGCCGCCCGCCGGGTGCTGGAAGCCCAGGGCGTCGATCCGCGCCGGATCGCCAGCGTGGTCGGCTACGCGGACCGCCGGCTGCTGTTCCCCGACGATCCGACCAGCCCCCGCAACCGACGGATCTCGGTCATCATCGTCGAGGGGACGGAGCCGCGCTGACGGCGTTCGGGCGCGCCGGCGCCCGGACCTCATCCGCTTCTCGCGCCCATTCCCGCTGTTGACACCCAGGCTCCCGCGACCTAGCATTGGCCGAAATCTCAGCCATTCAAGCGCTTTACGTCTGTCCATCGCGACCGCGGCTGCGGAAGACCCAGGCTTCGACAGGGGGGGCAATGACCACCATGACCCATGCCCAGGCCAAGAAGGCGGACCTCTTCCAGAAATGCTACTCCTTCACGCGGGCGGACGAGGTGCGTGAGGCCGGGCTCTACCCCTACTTCATTCCGATCGACGGTTCCGAGGGCACGGTCGTCACGATCGAGGGCGAGCCCAAGATCATGTTGGGGTCGAACAACTACCTCGGTCTCACCCATGATCCCCGCGTGATGGAGCGGGCGGAGGCGATCGCCCGCCGCTACGGGACCGGCTGCACCGGGAGCCGCCTGCTGAACGGCACGCTGGACCTGCACGAGAAGCTCGAGGCCGACCTGGCGGCGCTGGTCGGCAAGGAGTCGGCGCTGGTCTTCTCGACCGGCATGTTCGTGAATCTCGGCACGATCTCGACCCTGGTGGGGCGCCAGGACACGGTCATCATCGATCGACTGGACCATGCCAGCATCGTGGACGGCTGCCGGCTGGCGCTGGGCGAGGTGCTGCGCTTCCGGCACAACGACATGGCCGACCTCGAGCGAGCTCTGGTCAAGGCCGGCGAGCGACCGGGCGGGAAGCTCGTGGTCGTCGACGGCATCTTCAGCATGGAGGGCGACGTCTCCAATCTGCCCGAGATCGTGCCCTTGGCGAAGCGCTACGGCGCGCGGGTCATGGTGGACGAGGCCCACTCGATCGGGGTGATGGGGCCCACCGGCGCCGGCGCGGCCGAGCACTTCGGCCTGCTCGACCAGGTCGATCTCATCATGGGCACGTTCAGCAAGTCGTTCGCCTCGATCGGCGGCTTCATCGCGACGGAGGATAGGGTCGTCCAGTACATCAAGGTCAACGCGCGCGCCTTCATCTTCTCGGCGGCTCTGCCGCCCTATGCGGTCGCCACCGTCCAGGCCTGTCTCGACATCATGAAGTCGGAGCCCGAGCGCCGCTCGCGGCTCTGGAAGAACGCGACCTTCCTGCGCAAGGGCATCCAGGCGCTGGGCTTCAACACCGGGACCTGCGAGACGCCCGTCATCCCGGTCATCATCGGCGAGGATACCCGGACCTTCATGTTCTGGAAGGAGCTGTTCAGCGAGGGCGTCTTCACCAACCCCGTGGTGGCGCCGGCCGTTCCCGAAAACAGCGCCCTGATCCGCACGAGCGTCATGGCCACCCACACGGAGGATCTCCTGTCGCGCGCGCTGGAGATCTTCAAGAAGGTGGGCAAGCGGCAGGGCTTGATCTGAGGGTCTCTCCGGGTGGGAATCGCGATCGAGACAGTCTCCGGCGGCCGGGCCTTGCACGAGTTCGTCGTGCTGCCGTGGCAGGTCTACCGCGGGGACCCGAACTGGGTGCCGCCCCTGATTCGGGACGTGAAGAAGATGCTCACGCATCACCCGTTCCTCCAGCACGCCGAGGTCGAGTACTACCTGGCGCGCCGCGACGGCCGGCCGGTGGGGCGCATCGCCTTCATCCTCAACCACCTCCACAACGAGACCCACGCGGAGAAGGTCGCCTTCTTCGGGTTCTTCGAGGCGCTGGACGATCCCGCGGCCGAGGAGGCGCTCTTCCTGCACGTCCAGGAGCGCGCGCGCCGCGCGGGCCTGGAGGCGCTGCGCGGGCCGGCCAACTTCAGCAGCAACGAGGAATGGGCCCTGCTCGTCGACGGGTTCGATTCGCCTCCCGCCATCATGATGACCTACAACCCTCCCCGCTACGTCGCGACGCTGGAGCGCTGCGGCTTTCACAAGGCCAAGGATGTGCTGGCGTACTACCTGGACAATCCCGAGCCGCCCGAGCGCATCGTGCAGGCGGCAGAGAAGATGGCCGCGCGCAAGGGGGTCGTGGTCCGTGGAATCGACAAGCGCCGCCTCGCCGAGGAGGTGGGCAAGGTCAAGTACGTGTACAACAAGGCCTGGGAGAAGAACTGGGGCTTCGTTCCCATGACGGACGCAGAGCTCGAGCACATGGGCGATGAGCTCAAGGTGGGACTCAAGTCGGAGCTGGCGCTGTTGGCCGAGCGCGACGGCGAGCCGGTCGGGTTCGCGCTGGCGCTACCCGACTACAACGCCGCCACCCGGCACGCCAATGGGCGGCTCTTCCCTCTCGGCCTGCTCAAGATCTTGTGGCACATGCGCAAGATCCGCAAGCTGCGGGTCCTCACCCTGGGCCTGATCCCCGAGATGCGCCGCACGGGCATCGAGCAGTTGTTCTTTCTGCGCCTGTTCGAGGGCGGCCGCAAGCTGGGGATCGATCAGGGCGAGTTCTCGTGGATTCTGGAGGACAACCTCGCGATGCGGCAAGGGCTCGAGAAGTTCGGCTGCCGGGTGTACAAGACCTACCGCATTTACGAGAAGCCAATCCTGTGAAAGACACCCTGGCATTGGTCACGGGCGCGACCGGCTTTGCCGGGTCGCACATGATGGATCGCCTGCTCGCGGCGGGATACCGCGTGCGGGTGCTGGTGCGCAGGACCAGCAACCGGCGCTGGCTGCCGGCCGGGCGCGTCGAGGCCGTGACGGCCGACGTGCGGGACGCGGACGGGTTGCGGCGCCTGGTGGATGGCGTGGCGTGGGTGTTCCATTTCGGGGGGATCACCCGGGCGCGCCGGCGCGAGGATTTCTTCCGGGTGAACACGGCCGGGACGCGGGCGCTGGCGGCGGCCTTCGGGGACGTCGCGCCCGACGGCGGGGGCTTCCTCTTCTGCAGCAGCCTGGCGGCGAGCGGGCCCGCGCCGGCGGCCGACCGGCCGCGGCGCGAGGACGATCCGCCGGCCCCCATCAGCGCCTACGGCGAGAGCAAGCTCGCGGCGGAGCACTGGCTGGCGGAGCACCTGCCGCCCCGGATCCGCTTCATCAGCGTGCGGCCGCCGACGGTCTACGGGCCGCGGGACGAGGCGGTGCTGGTCTTCTTCCGCTGGGCCCGCCGGGGGTGGCTGCCGATGCCGGCGCTGCCCGCCAGTCGGCTGAGCGTGATCCATGGCGAGGACCTGGCGGCCGCCTGCTTGTTCTTGACAGAATCGGGCGGGACGGGTGTTTATCACGTGAGCGACGGAGGGTACTACGGCTGGGACGACGTGGGCGCGGCCGCGGCGAAAGCTCTGGGTAACCGATTGCGCCCAATACGATTCCCGCCGTGGGCCGTCCGGGCGGCGGGGGCCCTGTCGGAGGCGGCGGGGCGCGCGGCGGGCCGGATGCCGGCCGTGAACCGCGAGAAGGTCCGCGACCTGCTGGCCCCGTTCTGGACCTGCGAGCCCGCCCGCCTCCAGGCGGCGGGCTTCCAGCCGAGATTCGGGCTGGAGGACGGCTTCGATCAGACGATTCGATGGTATCGGGCCGCGGGCTGGCTGTGAGAGAGTGAACGGTCCCGGTCCGCGCAACGTATGTGGGCGCGTCGTGGGGACTGCAGCGCGGACAGGGAGCCCGCAGGTCTCCGAATAAACACCCGCATGGGAGGGCGAACCAGAATGGCCCCGCACGGGCTGTTCCGCACGCGACCCGGCACGGGCTACCACCCGGCCGACCTGCTGGTGCTCGGCTACCTGGCGCTGACCTCGGCGCTCCTGGTCGGATCACCGCGGGAAGTGCCCGATCGGGGGGTGCTCGTGGCCGCGCACGTGGGCCTCCTGGCGGCCGTGGCCGCCCTGCGGTGGGTCCCGCGCGAAGGCCCGCGAATCGTGCGGCTCCTGCGCGACATGTACCCACTGGCGCTCCTGCCCCTGGCCTATCGCGACCTCGGGGCCCTCAATCGCCTGCTCACCGAGCGCTACTTCGACGCCTGGGTCTTGCGCTGGGATCAGGCGCTGTTTGGCTGCCACCTCAGCCAGGTGCTGTATCAGTGGATCCCCGTGCGGATGGTGTCCGAGTACGTTCATCTGTCCTACTTGCTCTACACGCTCCTGATCCCGCTGGTCGGCTTGTCGCTCTACCTCGCGAATCGGCGCGCGGAGTTCCGGTTGTTCGCCACCACCGTAGCTGCGACCTTCGCCGCCTGCTATCTGGTGTTCATCACCTTTCCCGTGCAGGGGCCCTTCCACCATTTCGGTCCTATCGATCCGGCGGCCAAGCGCTCCTTCTTCGCGCTGCTGGCCGATCGGATGCTGCACCGCGCCTCAGCGGCGGGGACGGCCTTTCCCTCGTCGCATGTCGCGGTCGCGGTCGTGATCTGGGCGATGTGCCGGCGCACGCTGCCGAGACTGGCGCCCCTCGTTCTGGTCATCACGGTGGGCATCTTCCTCGGCACCGTGTACGGCGGGTTCCACTACGGCGTGGATGCGCTGGTCGGACTGGTGGTCGGCATCCTCTTCGCCCAGGTGGGGCCGCGCATTCATCTGGCACTCTTGCGCCGGCTCGGCCGAGACCACGAGATCGATCTGCTGCCCGTCGCCCTGCGCGGACCCGCGCGGCGCCGCGCGCCCACGCCGCTGGCTGCGGGTCCGCGCCCGATC
>CAZRWW010000126.1:451-10296 GCA_964603725.1 uncultured bacterium | reverse complement strand
CGGGCCTGTCGGCGCTCCTCGGGCTGACGCTCACGGCCGCCGCCTGCCGGCCCGGGCGCACCGTCCCCCGCCTGCCCGATGCGGCCAGCGTGGAGGCGCTGCTGAACGGCGCTCCTGGCCGGGAGGCGCCGCGCTCCGCCCGCGGGCGAGCCGGCGTGCGGCTGCGCGTGGGCGAGCGCGACCTGCCGGCCTTGGCGCTCTCCTTCTCGCTGCGCGAAGCCTCCCAGGTGGGCGCCGTGCTGCGTCCCGGCGCCCTCACGCCCGTCCTCAGCCTGTGGACCGGAGCCGACGGCTGGGCCGTGCGTTTGCCGCGTGAGAAGACCGCCTTCGATCTGGAGCATGAGCCGGGTCTGGCCGGACTGCTCGACCCCGGGCCCGATGCCCCGCCGGAGGCCGGGCGTACCCCGACGGGACCGGCTATCGGCCGGATCTGCTCGTGGATCCTGGTCCCCCAAGCGCTGCTCGAGGATCTCCGCCATGTTTCCCTGCGGCAGGAGGGCCGCGTCTGGGTCGTGACCGGCTCCCCGGCGCAGCTGGGCGCGCGGGGTCTGGTGGCCGAAGCGCACCTGACCTCCCAGGAGGGGGCCGTGTCTCGATGGAGCTTGAAGTCAGGGGACTCAACCCATTTGATTCAAGTCGAATACAGGCCGCCGCGCACAGCGGGCGTCGGGCGGGCTGGGCAGCGCATCCACTTCGAGCTGCCCCCCCTCGAAACGTCCGGGACGGTGAGGCTGGAGTTCATCCGGGCTGATCTGCCGGATCTCCGGGAGCGGCCCCCCCTGCCTGAGGGATGGGCGCGCTACCCCGGCGGAGAGCTTGGCCCGGCGCTGGGACGCCTGCGCGAGAGCCTGGCGCCCGAGCGATAGGCCCTGCGCGGCCGCAATCCCCGATGCCCCGGTGGGAATTGGAATTGACGTGCATCGGAGCCTTTGGTAGCCTACGCCCGTTGTTTGTTAGGTCCGGAGCCGCAGCCTTACCCGGGCGAGCTAGGTGACCCCGTGTCTGGGCACTCGAGGGGCCGGCTCCGGACAGCGAGTCGCAGTGCTTCGACGAGCTCCGCTCGAGGCTTCGCCAGGCCCCGCGTGAGCTCGTTTGTTTTGCCTTTTAGGCTGCCTTCTGGGCGGATTGACGGCTGATGACGGGAGGCCGGCGGGCGGCCCGTCGCGCGCTGGCGCGCGCCCGGGCATCTCGCGGCGGGCCAGGCAAGGCACGGAGGAGCCGAGAATCGTGAAGATCGTGGTCTGCATGAAGCAGGTTCCGAGCTCGGAGGCGCGCATCGTCGTGGCGCCCGGCGGCACGACGATCGACCCGAGCGAGGTCGAGATGGTCGTCAACCCCTACGACGAATACGCCGTCGAAGAAGCGCTGCGCATCAAGGAGGCCAAGGGCGCGGGCGAGGTCATCGTCGTCGCGATCGGGCCGGAGAAGGCCAAGGAGGCCATCCGCTCGTGCCTCGCCATGGGGGCCGACCGCGGCCTGATCGTGAAGGATGCCGCCTATCACGGGGGCGATGGGCTGGCCCAGGCGCAAATCCTCGCCGACCTGGTGCGGGGCCTGGCGCCCGATCTCGTCCTCTGCGGCAAGCTGTCGATCGACGTCGAGAGCAACTGCGTGGGCATCGGCCTGGCGGAGTACCTCGGCTGGCCGCACGTCTCGCTGGTCGAGAAGATCGAGTGGGTCGGGGAGCGCGAGCTGCAAGCCCATCGGGCGATCGAGGGCGGCAAGGAGATCGTGGCGGTGGGCCTCCCGGCCGTGGTGACCGCCGAGAAGGGGCTCAACGAGCCGCGCTACGCCTCGCTGAAGGGCATCATGGCCGCCAAGCGCAAGCCGATCGACGAGGTGACGCCGTCGATCCCGGCGGCGCAGGTGGGCGCGCAGGCGGCCGGCGTGCGCGTGGTCGCCATGGCCCCGCCGCCGGCGCGCGGCGGCGGACAGATCTTCGACGGCGAGCCGGCAGAGATCGTGCCCAAGGTGGTGGCGTTGCTGAAGACCGAGGCCAAGGTGTTGTAGGGGAGGGCCCAGGGCCATGGCGGGTCGAGTTCTTGTTTTCGCAGAGCAGCGGGGCGGCAGCTTCCGCAAGAGCACCTACGAAGCCCTCGGTCGGGCCAGGGAGCTGGGCGGCGAGGTCCACGCGCTGCTGGTGGGATCGTCGGTGGCCTCCATCGCACCTTCGCTGGGCAGCTACGGGGCGGCGACGGTCCACGTCGTCGAGGATGCCCGCTGCGCGCTCTACTGGAGCGACGCCTACGCCGCGGCCCTGGCGGCGGCCGTCGAGGCCCTCGCGCCCGAGCTCGTGCTGCTCGTCGCGACCGCCATGGGCAAGGACCTCGCGCCGCGCGTCGCGGCCCGCCGGAACATGGCCTTCTTGAGCGACTGCATCTCGCTCGACGAGGTCGACGGTGTCTTCGAGGCCACCAAGTCGATGTACGGCGGCAAGGTCTTCGCCAAGGTTCGCTCGACGCGCAAGCCCGTGATCGCCACCCTGCGGCCCGCGGCCTATCCCGCGCCCGCGCCGGCGTCCGCGGCGGCGGCCGTGCAGACGCTCGCCGTCGAGCTGCCCGGCGACGGCGGGGCCCGCGTGATCGAGGTCCGCCAGACCGAGGCGGGAGTCCTCGACGTCCAGGAGGCCGACATCATCGCCTCCGGCGGCCGGGGCTTGAAGGAGCCGGCCAATTTCGCCCTCATCGAGGCGCTGGCCAAAGCGCTCGGCGGCGCCGTCGGCGCGTCGCGCGCCGCGGTCGACGCGGGCTGGATCGATCACGCGCACCAGGTGGGCCAGACCGGCAAGGCAGTCTCCCCGAAGCTCTACGTGGCGGTGGGGATCTCCGGCGCGATCCAGCACCTGGCGGGCATGCGCACGTCGAAGTGCATCCTGGCGATCAACAAAGACCCTGAGGCTCCGATCTTCACCATGGCGGATTACGGGATCGTGGGAGACCTTTTCAAAGTCGTGCCTCTGTTGACCGAGGAGATCAGGAAGGCGCGCGAGGCCTAGGGCGCGGCGGCAACACCCCGCTGGCGGGGACGCGCGGGAGGCGCGGCACCGCCCGGAGAAAGGAGTGGTAGCCTTGGATAGGGATCAGGCGTTCGAGCAGATGCTGCCCCGTGAAGCGGCAGCCCCGCGCGAGATGGAGCCCGACACCGAGGCGGGCGGCGATCAGGCCGCCCCGGGGGCCGAGGATGCGGGCGCATCCGGCGCGCTCGAGGACGGGAGCGTGCCCGCCGATGAAGACGCCGCCGAGGCCGAGCAGCCGCGCCCGCGGCGCGAGCTCGTCTTCCCCTTGTGCTATCCCGTGCCGCTGGCCGACCTGCGCGAGCGGATCCCCTTCCTGCTCGACCACGGGCTGAACGTCGAAGTGGATCTCTCGGACACGAGCTACAACGGCGAAGTCCAGATCCGCGACCTCGAGCGGCTGGCGATCGAGCTGCGGCGCAGCAAGATCAAGGTGATCGCCGGCCTGCCGCACTACGATCTGAAGCTTGCCAGCCGCGATCGGATGATCCTGCAGCACAGCATGGACGCGCTCCAGGAGGGCCTCGAGATCGGCAAGATCCTGGGCGCCCGCATCGCGATCTTCCGCAGCGGGTTCAGCAACCACGTGCGGCCCCAGGACGTCGACGGCTGGGTCGAGAAGTGCATTGAAGGGCTCGAGGACCTCGTCGGCCGCGCGCAGGAAGAAGAGGTCATCGTCGCCCTGCAGAACACCTGGGAGTCGGACGAGCAGGTCATCGTGCGGCTCTTCGACGCGGTCGACTCGCCCTGGTTCCGCTTCTGCGCCGATCTGGGGATGGCGGCCTGCTTCTCGCAGTTCGCGCCCGAGGATTGGGTCGTGCAGTTCCGCGACCGCATCGCCCACATGCGCTTCCACGACAACGACGGCATGAGCGACCTGCACCTGGCTTGCGGCCAGGGCGTCGTGGGCTACGATCTGGTGGCCGAGACCGCGCACCAGGAGCTGACCGAGCCGGTGCACATCACCCTGGACGTGGCTCCGAACGATCTCGTGCCGTCGATCGAGCACCTGGAGTCGGTGGGCTTCCGGTTCGATCGGCCGTCGTAGCGTTCGATCGGCCGTCGGCGCGTTCGATCGGCCGTCGTAGCGGCGCGCGGTCGCGCTCAATCGCGGTCGAACCGCATCGCCGCGAACGAAACCACACTGCCGGTGGCCGCCTCGACGCTCTGGCCATAGTCGAGGACCTGTCCGCGGGCGCCGGGGACGAGCGCCAGCAGGCAGTAGAGCGCCGCGAATCCGCAGATGCGCCGCCCGTCGCGCTCGCGCACCGTCTCGGCGACGAAGCCGTCGCGATCCCCCCGCGCGATCGTGGCGAGCGTGGCCAGGTCGCGGCGGCGCAGCTCGGCAAGCTCGCCCTCCATGGGCGCGCGCGGATCGCCGAAGCGGCGCCCCACGTGCGCGAGATCCACCCCGGCGATGACCAACAGCCCCTCCGGGTCCCCGGCGGCCAGCTCCTGCAGCCGCTCGAGGAATCGGTCGATCTGGGCCCTCAGCACATTCAGGCCTTCGCGCTCCGCGAAGATCTGCCAGGGGAAGCTGCACAGCATCGGCACAACGCGCGGGAGCGGGTCCGGCGGCGCGCCGGCGCCCCGGGCCAGCGCGTGCTGGAGAAAGAGCGCCTGGAACTCGAGCGAGTGCTCCCAGCGGTGGAGGTCCTCCTCCGCCAGGGGATCCCAGGCCCAGCCGTCGGCCAGATCCCGCACGAACTGCGCGTCGGTGGGCAGGGTACCCAGGGGGGTGGCATAGTCCTTGGTCGTGAGCACGAAAGGCGCGCGGCTGCCCGCGTGGTTCACGCCCAGCAGGATCACGCGCCGGGGGCGCGCGGCCCAGACCGTGGCGTAGGCGCGAGCATAGCTCGACGCCCCGCGCTGCGGATCGATGTGCGGCGCGGCGATGGCCGCGGGCAGCCCCCCGGCGTCCGGCCCGCCCCGGTCGCCTGAGGCGCCTGGCAGATCCGCCGCGCCCGGGCCGCCGGCCGCGGCGTAGGCCCCCGCGAGCTCACGGAGCAGCTCGGCGGCATCCGCGGCATAGGCCTGGCCGGCAAAGCGGGCGGGGCGGCTGGGCAGCGCGCGGTACTCGTCGGCCAGCTCCCGGCGGCGCTGCCGAAAGCCGTCGCTGGCGAGCATGAGGTTGCGATCGAGCGTCTCCACGAAGGAGCGCACCTCATCCACTGTGGCGATGTGTCCGGTCGATCGCGTCAGGGCGAGCTGGACATCCCGCAGGGTGTGCCGTCCGTCGAAGAGGCGCAGGAGGGTGGCCAGCGCCGCTGGCAGCAGGAGCGGCTCGGGGGCCAGGCCTTGCGGGTCGCGCAGCAGCAGGTAGTCGCGGCCCTGGTGCTCAACGCGCACCGCGTCCACGGCGCGCAAGGCGGGGATGACGTCCTGGCTCACGCATTGCCTCCCGTTCGCGGGGACCCTATGCTGCGCGGGCAGCCGATTCGCAACCTTAGCATCGGCGAGGCGGGGCCGCCACGTCTCGCCCGGCCGCTCGGGAAGGGAGAACGGGTGAACCGGCCGGCGGGGAATCGCGTTCCGGGTGGCGCGGATCGCACGCGCCGCCTCGTGCGGCCGTCTTCCGCGTGGTGGCTGCTGGGCCTGTTCCTGATCCTGCTGCTCGTCGTTCTCAACGCGAGCCTGCTCCTCATCTACCGGCAGGTGCGCGGCACGATCGCCGTCGAGCTGGGCGAGCGCCTGGTGGCGATCGCGGCGACCACCGCGACGGGCATCCCGCCCGAGCGCGTGCGCGCCCTGCTCGCCGATCCGCAGGGGCCGGCCGCCGAAGAGCTGGCCGCCCAGCTGGCCCGCGTGCGCGCCGAAACCGGGGCTGGCGATGTCTACCTCTTCGATCGCGCCGGCCGGCATCTGCTCGACGCCAGCCGGCGCTTCGCGGCCGGCTACGCCAATCCCGCCCTCGAGCTGCACTACGGGGCGGCCACCGCGGCGCTGGCCGGCGTGGCGGCGACGAGCGAGCTCTACCGCATTGGCTCGGTCTACCTGGTGACGGCCTTCGCGCCCGTCCTGGACGAGCACGGCGACGTGATCGGCGCGGTGGGGGTCGAAGGGGGCAGCGACTTCTTCCGCGGCTTTTGGGATCTGCGCCGGCAGCTCCTGGTGAGCGGGGCGATCGGCATGGCCGCCGTCCTGGCCGTGGGGTTGCTTTTCGGGCGCCTGCTGCGGGCGCAGGCCCGGGCCGAACGCACCCTGCGCGAGACGTCGGCGCTGGCCGCGGCGGGCGAGCTGGCGGCCATTCTGGCCCATGAGATCCGCAACCCGCTGGCGATCATCTCGGCGCGCGCCGAACGGGTGCGCACCAAGATCGAGCGCGGCCGGCCCCCGGAGGAGACGCTCGAGTGGTTCGACGCGATTCCGCGCGAGGTCGACCGGCTCGACCAGGTCCTCGCCCGGTACCTGTCGTTCGCGCGCCCGAGCGACCCGAGTGGGGAAGCGGCCGAGGTGGGGCCCACGATCGGCGCCGCCCTCGCGCTGCTGGAGAGCGACTTCTCCCGCAAGGGGATCACGGTCGCCCGTGGCCCGGCGCAGAGCGAGGCCGCGCGCGTGGCGATGGCGCCGGCCGCCCTGCATCAGGTGCTGCTCAACCTCATGCTCAACGCCCGCGACGCGATGGCGGCCGGCGGGCGCCTGACGATCGCGGTCGCCGCCGAGCCGGCGGTGGTGAAGGTGAGCGTGGGGGACACCGGGGCCGGCATGACGAGCGAGCAGAGGCGGCGGGCCTTCGAGAGCTTCTACACCACGAAACCGGGCGGATCGGGCCTCGGGCTGGCGGTGGTGCGCTCGATGCTGGACCTCTATGGCGGCGGCGTCGCCGTCGACACGGCCGAGGGGCGGGGCACGGTGTTCACGCTACGCCTGCCGCGGGCCCGCGGCGAGCGAGGAAGGAGCAGGTGAGATGACGGCGAACGAGCGATCGGACGCAATCGGGGGCCCCCCGGGCGACGCCGTCCGGAACGCTGCGGCGTCGTTCCGCGTGCTCGTGGTCGACGACGAGCCCGAGATCAGGCGCAGCCTCGAGGACCTGTTCAGCGAGGAAGGCTATGACGTCGATGTGGCCGACTCGGGCACCGCCGCCCTGGCCGCCCTGGCCGCCCGGCCCTACGCGCTCGTCATCACCGACCTGCGCATGCCCCCGCCCGATGGGCTGGCGCTGCTGCGCGCTGTTCGCGAGCGCTGGCCGCACACCGAGGTGATCCTGCTGACTGCCTTCGCGACGCGCGAGACCGCCCGCGAGGCCCTGCGCGCGGGCGCGCTCGAGTACGTCGAGAAGCCGTACAAGGAGTTCGAGATGCTGCTGCGCGTCGGGCGCGTCCACGAGCGCTGGAAGCTCGCGCGCCGCAGCCGGGAGCTCGAAGACGACCGGGCCGCCCTGGAGAGCCAGCGGGAGGTGCTCTCGCGCCGGGTCGAGACGCTCGAGGAAACCTTCGCGCAGGAGGCCAGCTTCGAGAACCTGATCGCTCGCAGCGCCGCCATGAAGGAGGTCTTCTACCTGGCCCGGCGCGTGGCGGCCACCGATGCGACTGTCCTCATTCGCGGCGAGAGCGGCACGGGCAAGACTGCCCTGGCCCGCGCCATCCACCTGGCGAGCCCGCGCCGCGGCCGGCCGTTTCTGAAGGTCAACTGCGGGGCCCTGCCCGAGTCGTTGCTGGAGAGCGAGCTCTTCGGCCACGAGCGCGGCGCGTTCACCGGCGCAGTGCGCCGCAAGGAAGGGCTCTTCGCGGTCGCCGAGGGCGGCACGCTGTTCCTGGACGAGATCGGCGACGTGACCCCGGCGCTCCAGCTCAAGCTGCTGCAGGTGCTGGAGGAGAAAACCTTCCTCACTGTGGGCGGCACGCGCCCGACCCGGGTCGACGTCCGGATCATCACCGCCACGAATCGCGCCCTGGAGGAGGCCATCGCCCAGGGCACGTTTCGGGCCGACCTCTTCTACCGGCTCAATGTATTCCCCATCATCATTCCTGCCCTCCGCGACCGGCGCGAGGACATCCCCGCCCTGGTGGAACGTTTCTTGAAACAAAGAGACGTGGCGCCCGAGCGGATCGAGCCCGAGGCCATCCAGGCGCTGATGACCCACCCGCTGCCGGGCAATGTGCGTGAGATCGAGAACATCCTCGAGCGGGCCCTGATCATGGCGGGAACGGGCAGGGTGACCGCTGGCGCAATCCAGCCGGCCGCCGCCGCAGGGCGTCCGAACTCGAGCGGGGGCATGGAGATCCCCGATGAGGGCCTGGTCCTGGAGGACCTGGAGAAGGAGCTGATTCTCAAGGCGCTCGCCAAGGCGCAGGGCAACAAGAGCAAGGCGGCGGCCCTGCTGGGACTCACCCGCCGCACGCTCTACTCGCGGATGGAACGTTACGGCATCCCCCGGTGAGTGTACCGGCCGGGGCAAGAGGTGTCCGCCATGGTTCAATCGTCCCGGCTGCTCGCCGGCGTGCTCGGCGGGTTGCTCGCGCTGGGGATCGCCGGGGCGGCCGGCGCGACGCAGCTCACCGGCGCCGAGCGCGTCCAGCAAGAGCTGCAGAAGACCGACGAGGTCATCGCGCGCGCCTTCGAGGTGGTGCGCGAGTCGGGCGTGACCGCGGCGCATCAGCACCTGAAGGGCGCGATGGAGGTGCAGGACGCCGCGCGGCGGCAGTTCGAAGCGGGGCGCGGCGCCGTCAAGCCCGATCGCTTCTTCGCCCGGGCCATCGAGCTCACGCTCAAGGCGCGCCAGGAGGCCCTGCGCTCCATGGACCTGGCGCGGGTCGAGGTGCGGACCCAGGACAGCGTCGTCCAGGCGATCGACCAGGCGGCCGAGCGCGCGGCCGAGGTCGGCGGCCTGGTGCGCGCCGCGGGCGACGCGCAAGCCCGCCAGGTCTACGCTCAGGCGATCGATCACCTCAATCGAGCCAGGCGAGCGGAGCGCGAGCGCGACTACGTTCAGGCCGCCCGACTGGCGATGCTGGCCACGAACCTGCTCGACCGCGCCGCGGACCTGGTGCCGCGGGGCGCGGCCGCCCCCGCCGGGGTCGAGGCCTCGCTCGATCGCACCGCCTCGCTCCTGGCCGAGGTGGAGAGCGGCCTCGCCGAGCAGGGGCGCCGGGCGGAGGATGTTCCCCTGCTTCAGGAAGCCCGCCGCCTGCTGGCCCAGGCGCGGGCCTCCTTCCGGGGCGGCGAGATGCGGGTGGCGCTGCAGCGCAGTCTGGCCGCCCGCCAGCAGGCCCTCCGGCTGCTGGCGGAGCTGGCGCAGGATCCCGGGCGGCCGCGGCTGTCCGAGGCGATCGATGAGCTTGCGGCGCTGTACGGCGAGTTGGGGCCGGAGATCGAGGCCGCCGGCGGGCGGGCGGAGAAGAGCATGCTGGCCGAGGGACGCCGCGCGCTGGCGCGGGCGCGCGAGCTGCTGGGGCGGGACAAGCCACGCGCGGCGCTGCAGCATCTGCTGGTGGCCGAGGGCCTGCTGAAGAAGGCGGCGCATTCGGTCGGACTCTAGGGGAGCGGCATGCCGGGGGCGCCGTGGGGGCAGACCGCTTGAACGAGGCCGTCCGCTGCAATCGTCGATCGGCCACCGGCCCGCCGGCCGGGCCGGGGGGCCGCGCTCTGCTGGCCCTGATCGCCGTCTCTTTCGCTCTGGGCGCCGCCGCCCGCCCGCAGGAGGCGGGATCACCCCCCGGCGGAGCGGCGGCCCATCCGCGGGCATCCGGGCGAGTGGACGGGCTGCTGCGCGCCTGGTCCGACCTGTACCTGAGCGCCTGGTCCGACTCGCTGGGGATCGCCAACGCCGACTCACTGCGCGCGGCCTACTCCGACTCGCTCATCGTGGCCTACTCCGACTCGTTCATTG
>CAZRWW010000126.1:0-441 GCA_964603725.1 uncultured bacterium | reverse complement strand
ACGTCATCCTGACGGCGGGCTGGGCGCTGGAAGGCCTGGACGAGTCCTTCGGTTACGACTCGCTGGTGCCCCTGTCCGCGACCGGATCCACCCAGGCGGAAACGGCGGCGCCGAGCGGTGACACGCTGGAGGTGCCGGTCATTCGCTTTGCCGAGCGCACCACCGCCTGGATGGGCGTGGTGGGGCTTCAAGCGCGCACCCGCGAGGCTGCGGGTCTGGACGCTTCGCTCAGCTTCCAGTCCCGGATCGGCGCGCGGCGCGCCGACCTGGCGGCCGAGCTCCAGGCCGCGCCGCGTCGCGGGCCCGGACGGAGTGTGACGGTGCGCGACGTGTTCCTCTGGGACCGGGCCGATGACGGCACGACCAGCCGGCATAATCTTCTCTTCATGCGCTGGCGGCCCCCGCACGGACCGCGCGGGTGGCGCGGGCAGGGGGGGTGGA
>CAZRWW010000125.1:5743-10406 GCA_964603725.1 uncultured bacterium | reverse complement strand
GTGTCCTCGCGCTTGGCCGCGTCCTCGACCGCCTCCGAGATGGCGACGCCGAGGCTGCCCGGCGAGTCAGGATCCTGGGCGAGAATGGCGCGCCCCGCCTCGGTGAGGTCGGACGGGCTGGCGACGACCTGGGCGCCATAGGTGCGCATCATGATGCGGCGGTAGGGCTTCTGATCGTAGCTGGCGCGCACCATGTAGACCATGCACTCGAGACCCATCAGCTTGCAGGCGCAGCCCAGGGCGCTGCCCCACTGACCCGCGCCGGTCTCGGTGGCGAGCCTTTTGACCCCCTCTTGCTTGTTCATGTAGGCCTGCATGAGGGCGGTGTTGAGCTTGTGGCTGCCCACCGGGCTCACGTGCTCGGACTTGTAGTAGATGTGCGCCGGCGTATCCAGGAACTCCTCCAACGCGCGCGCCCGGAAGACCGGGCTGGGCCGGTAGAGGCGATAGATGTCCCGCACCTCGCTCGGGATCTCGATCATCGGCTCGGCGGAGACCTCCTGCTTGATGAGTCCCATGGGGAAGATCGGGGCCAGAGCCGCGGGGTCGATGGGCTGCTTCGTGCCGGGATGCAGCGGGGGAGAGAGCGGCGTCGGCAGATCGGGCGCGATGTTGTAGAAGTGCGTCGGGATCGCCGACTCGGGCAGGGTGATCTTCGTGTCGGTCATGGCCTTTCCCTCTCCAGGTAATGTGTGTCCACCACCCCCAGCGTGGGCCGGGTTCTATCCTCTTCGGTGCCTTGGCAAGCGATCTCCACCGGCCAGGGACGGGAGAGCACTGCCCGAATGCGGGCCTACGGCAAGGCATCTGCACCTACGGGGAGGCTTCTGCGCCTCCGGGGAGGCTTCCGCACCTCCAGGCGAGGCCTCTGCGCCTCCGGCCGTCGTTTCTGCACCTCGGACGGCTGCGGCACCGCGACCCGTGTTGCCCCGGGGCAACTCCATAAGCTAATACGATGTAATCAGTTGCGGGTCCATGCCTCGACAGCCCTGCGGTGGCGCCCACCGTGGCGCCCACCGTGGCGCCCGCCGTGGCGCCCGCCTGCCGGGACGCCGCCTTTGGCGGCCGCTGGACCTTCGGTCCCAGCAAACGGGGCCCAGGTCCCTGGCGCTCGCTCCAAACCGGCCGGTCGCATCGCGGGGCAACTGCGCTTGGGGTTGCCCGGGCGCAGCGGTAGACTGGTGTCGGAACCCACGCGAATGTTGCGGCTGGTACTGAGATCCGTTGGGCGGGAGGAGCCATGAGGAGTGCGGCCGTGATTCTGCTGCTGGCCTTATCTGGCCATGGCTTCGGTTCACCAGCTTGGGCCCAGGTTCACAGCGTCGGGCACAGCACGCAGACGCATGTCCTCTCCCACGCTGGCGAGGATTGCGCCGGCCTTCTCATCCACAGCCATGACGGTTCCTTCGAGAACGCCTATGCCTGGTCGGGAGCCGGAGTTCAGCCGCCCTACTACGGGGCGTTCGCCGAGAGCTATGACCTGGGCCCGGTCAACGTGGTGTGCGCTGCCTTCTGGCTGACGCAGATCGGGAACTTCGTGGCCGAAACAGCCGACCTCTACATCTGGTCCGGGGGCGTCACGGCCGAGCCGGGCAACGTCCTCTGGATGCTGCCCGAGTACCTGCTGGAGTCTCCGGCGGTCTGGCCAGACCTCAGCCAGCAGAATGTCGAGATCGATTACTCGATTGACGGGGCCTTTACGATTGGCCTGCGACCCAACCACGGTCTCACTGCAGTCGTCTTCGTCGGCGTGGATCTGAACACCGGCGGCCGCCCCTGGACCTGCGTGGCTCCCGGCATCGGCTATCCGGAGGGCTGGCAGCACCCCGGCATCGTTTGGCAGGCGCCCCAACTCAGCGTGGGCAGCGGGGTCTATGTGACCGGTTTCAGCCCGATCGAGTCGTCGACCTGGGGCGCGGTGAAGGCTCTTTTCGATTGAGTAACGAGAGACCGGCGCGAGGGTGCCCGCCAGGGGCGCTGGCCAGGGCGTCCGCCAAGGGTTGGCTTGGGCAGCTGCGAGGGCTTGCCGTCCCGGTCGGCGGACCGGTAGGCTCCGGCGGGATTCCCACTCCGCCGTGGCGCGGGCCGGGCGAGAGTCGCGCGAAGGCATGCTGGCGCGCTCAGCGCTGAGGAGGTGGCCGCATGATCACGGAAATCACCCTGCAGGATCTGACGCCCGACCTGTTCATCGAGGAGAAGGTGGGCGAGATCCGGGCAGCCGTCGGGAGCGGGACGGCGATCAATGCCCTCTCGGGCGGCGTCGACTCGTCGGTGGTGACGATGCTCGGACATCGCGCCCTGGGCGAACGCCTGCGAACGATCTTCGTGCAGAACGGGCTGATGCGCCAGGAAGAGGCCGAGCAGGTCGCCGACCTCTTCCGCGGGCTGGGCGTGAAGGTCGAGATCGTCGACGCGCGCGAGGAGTTCTTCGCCGCGCTCAAGGGCCTCACCGATCCCGAGGAGAAGCGCGAGGCGATCACGCAGACCTTCTACCGCCAGGTCTTCGGCCGCATTGTCAAGGAGAGCGGGGCGAAGTTCCTGCTCCAGGGCACGATCCTCACGGATGTCGACGAGACCGTGGCGGGGATCAAGCGGCAGCACAACGTCTTCGAGCAGCTCGGCATCGATCCCCAGCAAGCGTTCGGCTACCGGATCCTCGAGCCGCTCATCCAATTGCGCAAGGACGGCGTTCGCAAGGTGGGCCAGGCGCTCGGACTGCCGGCCCGGCTCTTCGCGCGCATCCCGTTCCCCGGTCCCGCCCTGGCCGCGCGGGTGCTGGGCGAGGTGACGCGCGAGCGGGTCGAGACCGTCCGCCGGGCGACCGCCATCGTGGAGCGACATCTCCAGGGCGTGCCGGCGTTCCAGTACCTGGCGATCTTGCACGCCGACCGCGTGACCGGCATGCGCGCGGGGCGGCGCGAGTTCGGCCAGCAGATCGAGATCCGCTGCTGGGACAGCGTCGACGCGCGCCAGGCCACGCCGACGCGTCTGCCGTACGAGGCACTCGAGCAGATGGCGGGTGACATCCTGCGCCACGTGCCGGGGGTCGTCAGCGTCACCTACAACATCGCGACCAAGCCACCCTCCACAATCGAGGCGGTCTAGACGCGCGGCGCTGACCACGATCGAGGCGGTCTAGACGCGCGGCGCCTCCGTGGCGCCCGCTCACCGTATCAGGAGCACTTTCTGCGCTTGGCTGACGCCGCCGGCCTCGATCCGGCAGTAGTACGCGCCGCCGGGCACGCGGCGCCCCGCTGGGTCGCGCCCGTCCCAGCGAACCTCGCGGCAGCCCGCCGGCAGCATCCCCTGAAGGAGTGTCGCCACCTGCCGGCCGTCGGCCGCGTGCACTGTCAGGTGGACCTCCCGGCCCTCCGGGAGATCGAGCCTGATGACCGTCTGCCCCGAGAAGGGATTGGGCCAGGCTCCCCGCAGCAGCATGGGCGCGGGCGCCAGCCCGGTCACCTCCACGCCGGCGGGCGCGACTGCGAAGACGAAGTCGGTGATGATCCCGAAGCTGCCGACGATCACATCCTCGGGGCTCGTGCCATTGAGGTTCATCCGCATGATCTTCTCGCGGTTGGTCGCGTAGGACTGCCCCCAGTAGACCTTGCCGCCCTCGAGGTCCAGGGCGATTCCGTCGGGGTTCAGATTCGAGCCGACCACGTAGAGGTACTGCACCGATGTGCCGTCCAGGTTGGCCCGGGCGACGGCGTCGAGATAGTAGTCGGTCCAATAGATCTGGCCCCCGGCCGGATCCAGGGCGATCCGCGCGGGCTTGCCATAGCCCACCACCACAACCTCGACGTTGGATCCATTCAGATTCGCGCGGCGGATCTCACCCGTGCTGGCGGTGAGCGACGTGGACCAGTAGATCTTCCCGTGCAGGCGGTCGAAGGCAATCCCGCAGTGGAAGGGCGTGGTGATCAGGGTGTGGGCGCCGGTTCCGTCGAGCTGGGCCGCGCCGATGACCCCGGTGGTTGCGTCTCCCCAGCAGAGCAGATTGGCGGAGGGGAGCACCGCGACCCCGTTCGGGAAGCTCAAGCCCGTGATGGGCAGCACGTCGACGTGACTGGTGGGCAGGTGGATCCGCATGATCGCGTCCCACTCGACATCGGTCCAGTAGAGGTATTCGGCCTCCGGGTTGAGCGCGATGCCCCGCAGGCCGCCGGCGGCGTTGTCGATCATCTGCAGTCCCGCGCCGTGCGTGTCCACCTTCCAGATGTGGCCGTCGGAGAAGGTCGGGTAGAAGACCTCGGCGAAGTAGAGCAGGCCCTCGGCGCGCGCGGTCGCGGCGGGCAGGATCAGCGCCGCGGTGCCCAGGAGCGCAATCCACGAGAGCCACCGCGATGAACGCTTCCTCGATTCCATGGGCGTCCCCCTTTCCGAAGTGCCGCCGCCACGCACCACGCCGGCTCGGGCGCGAGAGCAGCGAATGTCATGGGAGCGGCTTTCACGATCGGGCCAGCGGCCGGTGGGGGCGTCTCGTGCGGCAAACGGCCGTGCGGGTGCTACCCTCGGCCGGAAGAAGCGTACCACTCCGGCCGCGCGGGGTGTAGCTCTCCAGTGCGGCGTTTCAAAGGCGTCTCCCTGTCGGCGCCCGATGGCGTGAAAACTCACGGCCCTGGATAGAGAACCGGTAGCGTCGCCGCTTGAATACGGCCGG
>CAZRWW010000125.1:0-5733 GCA_964603725.1 uncultured bacterium | reverse complement strand
TGCACCACAGGGGCCGGGGGGGGTTTGTATCCCAAGGGGGGGTTACCCGGGGTTTCCCGGGGGGGGCCCCTTGGGGGGGAGCGCACGGCCCGGGATCGCGCACCGGGAGCGTCGCCGCTTGAATCCGGCCGGCGGTGGCCGCATGCTGAGAGCGATCACCGCCGCCATCCATGGGTTGCCCACCAGGGAGGTTGACCATGGAAACTCGCCCCGTTGTCCGCACAGCTCGCTCATCCGTGCTTTTCGTTCTGGCAGTTGTATCGCTTGCCGGCGCGCCGCGGCTCGCCCCGATCGCCGCCCACGCCCAGACGTGGGAGGCGGTCCGCATGGCCCCGGGCATGGCCATCCAGGACATCTGCATGCTGCCCGGCGGCACGCATGGCTGGGCCGTGGGCAGCGGAGGATCGGGCGGCCTGCTCTTGAGCTATGCGCTGCGCACCACGGATGGAGGCGCGCATTGGGTCCCGCTGAGTCTGCCGAATCCGACCGGGGTGAGCCTCTACGGCGTCTGCTTCGTGAACGAGACGACCGGGTGGCTCGTCGGCGCCAGTGGCCTCATCTACAAGACGACCAACGGCGGCGACACCTGGACGCAGCAGGCGAGCGGCACGAGCCGCCGACTGAGCAAGGTCTGCTTCGTCGACGCCGATCGCGGCTGGATCACCGGCGGCTGGCAGGACGGCAGCAGCTACCTGGTGCTGCGCACGATCAACGGCGGGACCACCTGGGAGAATCGCAGCTTCGGCACGTCCTGCTACTCCTGTGACGACATCGTCTTTGCCGATGGGCTCAACGGCTGGATCGGCGGCTACGACAGTGCGCTCAACGCGCACGTCCACCACTCCAATGACGGCGGCCTGAACTGGGTGCGCCAACCCGTGCCGGTCAGCGGCACCGCGGTGGTTTCCTCGATTGACTTCGCTTCGAACAAGGTGGGCTGGGCCACGATCTCGAGCCTGTATCAGACCCCCGCGGGCGCGATCCTGAGCACGGTGGACGGCGGGTTCACCTGGACCATCCAGGGCTACACCGGCCTGCATTACAACTACTGCATCGATGCGCAGGACACCCAGCGCGCCGCGATCGCGGCGGTCCAGATACTCTCGCCCGTCCAGGAGAAGGTGTTCCTAACGGGCAATGGCGGCCTCACCTGGACGCCGCAGGCGCCGCCGATCGTGAACTACACCTATGCCATCCAGTACGTCGGGACGCACCTGTGGGTGGGGGCCGACTTCGGACAGATTCTGGGCAGTCTCGATGACGGCGTGACGTGGGACTGGGAGTACCGCGCGCCGCTCTGGCGCTCGCTGGCCTGGAGCTCGCCGGCCAGCGCCTGGCTCACCGCCGGCAGCCAGGTCGGCACCGACGGCTACTGCCTGCGCAGCGAGGACGGCGGCCACACCTGGTGGCGGGACGCCTCGGCGCCGGGCGGGGCCCAGGTCCAGTTCCTCGATGCCGACACGGGCTGGATGCTCTGGGAGGGCAACTCGGCCTCGGTGTGGAGAACGACGGACGCCGGCCTGCACTGGAGTCGCAGCTTCGTCGGCACGAGCAGCTGGATCGGCTGGATCTGGTTCGCCAGCGCCACCCGCGGCTGGGCGTGCGGCGCCAGCGGCACGCTGCGCGTGACGCAGGACGGGGGCGCAACCTGGAGCCCGCAGTCGCTCGGCACCACCGCCTACGTCCAAAGGGTCGCCTTTGTCGATCCCGAGGAAGGCTGGGCGGTCGGAGGCTACGGCGGCGGCAACGGGTTCATTCGGCACACCGTCAACGGCGGCGTGACCTGGGTGGCTCAGACGCCGGCGGTGGCCGATCACTTCCAGGCCGCGTGCTTCACCGACAAGCTGCACGGCTGGCTGGGCGCCGTGGGAGGGCGCGTCCACCGCACGGCCAACGGCGGCCAGACCTGGGAGATTGCCGGACAGGTGGGCCACACCTACATCGATGATCTCGTCATGCAGGACCTCTCGGAGGGATGGTTGGCCGCCCGCAATCCGGCCGGCGGCGGGGCGGGCGAGGACGGGCGCGGGTTCATCTACCGCACCATCAACGGGGGCGCGACCTGGACGCTGGAGTGGTCGGGGCCCTGGGCGCGCTCCTCGATCAGCGACCTCGCCTTGCGTGAGGGCACGCAGCCTTGGGCCTGCGGCTATCACGACACGATGCTGCGCCTGATCGATCCGGCGGCCGCGGGCGATGCGCCGGTCGCCTGGGCTGGCGGGCAAGCGTGGCCGAACCCGTTCGCGTCCTCGACGACCCTGCGCTGCGATCTGGCGCAGCCCGGCGCGGTGCAGCTCGTCATCTGCGATCTGCTCGGGCGCCGGGTGCGCACGCTGCTGCACGGCCAACACGCGGCGGGTCCCGTCATGGCGGTCTGGGACGGCCGGGACGATCACGGCCGGGCGCTCCCGGGCGGCATCTACTTCGGCCGCATCGAAGCGGGCCCAGGCAGCCGGACGATGAGAGTCTGCCTGGCGCGATAGCCTCAGGGACCCGGACGGCGGCGCCGCGCGCCGCGATTCCCATCACCGCACGATCTGCCTCGCCAGCTCGACGAGCCGCGCGATCACCTTCGGCTGATTGGCCGCCATCAATGCGAAGGGCACACTCTGCGTGTGGCTGATCATGCCCAGCGAGAACTGCGCCAGCAGCAGCACGTTCCAGATGCCGAAGATCGCGAGCGCCGCCGGGGCCAGGAGCTGAGCGCCGCGCGCCAGGCGGCCGAGCTGTGCGAAGTGCCGCTGCCAGGCTGCTCGCGCCCAGGCGAGGAAGGTCGCCAGCCCCAGCACGTAGACCACCGTCGCGCTGATCATCCGGCGCTGGCCGAACGCGGTCCCGGCCCACCAGTCGTAGACCGTGCAGTTGGAAACGAGGAGCGCGGCGAAGAGGGCCAGCGCCATGCCCGCCAGCCCGCGGTCGCGGCGCCAGAGCGGCAGCAACCCCAGCACGGCCAGGAACACCACCGGGGTCCAGGTGAAGAGGCCGTGGTTCCAGGAGAAGAGCGTGCCCCACAAGCCGGCCGGCGTGATCTGAAACGTGTCGACCGAGTGGCGGACCAAGGGCCGCCCGTGGAGATGCTGCCAGACGGCGATCTGCGGCCAGGCCACCAGCGCGAATCCGGCGGCGATGATGGCCATGGCGCGCGCCCAGGCGACGATTCGCGCGCGCCGGTCGACCGCTGCCGCCGCTCGCGATCCGTCCGCCGCCGATGCCGGCGCCCCGCCCTCCGCCGGCGCCCCCGGCCCGCCCACCGCCGGGGCGCGCAGCAGCCGGCGCGACTCCGCGACGAGCACCGGGACGAGGAGCAGGGCGTCGTTCCAGCGCACGAGGAACATCAGCCCCGCCAGGAGGCCCCAGACAAAGTGCGTGCGGCCGGTGGCGCCGTCGCGGTGACGCCACCAGGCGCCCAGGAAGAGCGCCCCGGTGAGCACGGTGATGCTGTGACTGTGGCTGGGCGCCATGTGGAGGTAGTAGAGCAGCGGCGAGGCGACCGCGATCGTGAGGGTGGCCCAGAAGGCCTCGCGCTCGCCGGCCGCCCGCGCGGCGAGCCGGAAGGCGAGCAGCAGCCCGGCGACGCCGCAGGCCCAGGTGGTGAGCGCCAGCGCGACGTAGTAGAGCCCGCCGTAGCCGTCCGTGCGGACGGGCAGGCCCGCGGCGTGCGCGGCCAGCGAAACCAGGTGCGCCAGCGCGTAGGCCGGCGCCCACACCAGTGCGGGACCGATGCTCCAGTTCGACGGGAGGCGCCCGGTCACCGGATCGGGCCGCGGGCGGTGGTAGCCGGGGTGGTATCCGGGGGTGTGCGAGCTGTACTTGAGCAGCAGGGCGGGCAGGCCGACGGCGTCGGCGGTGATGTGATCGGGGACGTACTCATACTCGTTGGTGAGATCCAGGTCGCCGTCGATGATCGCCGAGTGCAGGAAGACGAAGTGCCCGATCCCATCGCCGTGAACCCAGGCGATGAGCAGAAAGGGCGCGGCCAGGAGCAGGCAGAGGAGGATCTTCCCTTCCGGGCGCCGGATGAACGCGGTGATCCCCAAGCGAATCCTCCTGCAAGACACTGGAAACAGGGCGATTCTAGGAACCCTGCGGGGGGGTGTCAACGAGGCTGCCCCCGGCGCGCCCGCAGAGCGCCCGGTTGCCGGCGCGGGAGCAGGGTCCTACAGTGACACCGCCGACCCCGGCCATCGACCGCCCGCCTGAAACCTTCTACTGCCGGCGGGCGCGGGCCGCGCCGCGGCCGGACAGAGAAGGGATGTCACTCATGAGCACGGCCATGACCGACTTCGAGAAGCTCGGCGTCTTCTACCTGGGTCGCGAGTACGACCTGGCCGCCCGGCAGCCCGGCGCGGAGCTGCTGCTCTACGACGCCAAGGACCTGGTCACCCACGCGGTCTGCGTCGGCATGACCGGCAGCGGCAAGACGGGTTTGTGTATCGCCCTCCTGGAGGAAGCGGCGATCGACGGCATCCCCGCCCTGATCATCGATCCCAAGGGGGATCTGGGCAATCTGCTGCTGACCTTTCCGGAGCTGCGCGGCGAGGATTTCCTGCCCTGGATCAACGAGGAAGAGGCGCGGCGCAAGGGACTGGCGGCGCAAGAGCACGCGCAGGCGCAGGCGGCGCTCTGGAAGGACGGGCTCGCGCGCTGGGGCCAGGATGGCGATCGCATCGCGCGCCTGCGATCGGCGGCCGACTTCGCCATCTACACGCCGGGCAGCACGGCCGGCCTGCCGCTCTCGATCCTGAGCTCGTTCGCGGCGCCCGGGCCAGCCGTCGCGGGCGATCCCGAGCTGCTGGCCGAGCGCGCGGCCGCGACCGCGACCGGCCTGCTGGCGCTCCTGGGCATCGAGGCCGACCCGCTGCAGAGCCGCGAGCACATCCTGCTCGCCTCAATCCTCCAGCACGAGTGGCGGGCGGGCCGGGATCTCACCCTGGCCGGCCTGATCCAGATGATCCAGTCGCCGCCGGTCGATCGGATCGGGGTCTTCGAGCTCGAGGCGTTCTACCCGGCCAGGGAGCGATTCGCCCTGGCGATGAAGGTCAACGGCCTGCTGGCCGCCCCCGGTTTCGCCGCCTGGCTCGAGGGCGAGCCGCTCGACGTGGGGCGCCTGCTCTACACCGCGTCGGGGCGTCCGCGCGTGGCCATCGTCTCGATCGCGCACCTGGCCGACGCCGAGCGCATGTTCGTCGTCTCGCTCTTGCTGACGCAGCTCGTGGGCTGGATGCGCGATCAGCCGGGCACGACGAGCCTGCGCGCGGTCTTCTACATGGATGAGATCTTCGGCTACATCCCGCCCGTGGCGAATCCGCCCGCGAAGGCGCCCTTGCTGACGTTGCTCAAGCAGGCCCGGGCCTACGGCCTGGGGATCGTGCTCGCGACCCAGAACCCGGTCGATCTCGACTACAAGGCCCTGGCCAACACGGGCACCTGGTTCATCGGTCGCCTCCAGACCGAGCGCGACATCGAGCGCGTGCTCGACGGGCTCGCGGGGGCCGCCGCGAGCGCGGGGGGGCGGTTCGACCGGCGGCGGATGAGCGAGCTGCTGGCGGGGCTGGGCCAGCGGATCTTCCTGATGCACAACGTGCATGACGATGCTCCGGTGGTCTTCGAGACCCGCTGGGTGATGTCGTATCTGCGCGGGCCGCTGACCCGCGAGCAGATCAGGCTCCTCGCGCGGGAGCGGCGCGCGTCCGCGCCCGCTGGGCCACGGTGGTGCCGGGGGCCTGCAGCCCG
>CAZRWW010000124.1:0-10514 GCA_964603725.1 uncultured bacterium | reverse complement strand
TCCGGTTGGGCCTATACACTCACACTTGTGTCCAAGAAGCCGGGGGCGGTACAATGCCCTGTTGAGTGTTGAAGTCGAAGATAGTGGCGATGCCGGGGTGGTTCAGCCTTGAGAGGGCGAGAGCTTCCTTGCGGAAGCGCTTCCGGGCTGCTTCGTCGGTTACCGTGCCGGAAAGCAGGATCTTGAGGGCAACGTCGCGTTCGAGGCGCTCGTCTCTGGCGCGATAGACCTGGCCCATGCCGCCAGCACCCACTGCCTCAAGGATGCGGTAGTGACCCAGGACCCGGCCCAAGATGGCGCCTCCGTCCAAGCCGCCGGTCATCATACGCTCCTCGTCCGTCTGCCCCGCACCCCGGTCGCCAGTCGCGGCAGCCGGTGCACTGCCGCCCTCAAGAAGTAGCGCCCCTTCAGTACCTCGCTGGCTAGGTTTGAGACCCGGGAGCAGCGAGCTTGTCGGATGTCTTTACGATAGGCATTGGGATCGCCGGGCACAATCGGGGACAATACTCGTCCGCTGCCGATGTCGCTCTCAACCTCTGCTGAGATCCCTCGCTTCTGCGAGCCACATGGGACAGCCACGAGGCCGACGCCAGTGCCCGGCAGTCTGAGTAGGTGCCCGCAGTATCCGGGCCCGAGCGCCGGCGCACAGAGGCTTCCAACTGCGATGCGCCTCTGAAGTGCAGGAACGGCGAGATGCTGGCGGGCCCAAGCGGGCCGTTCGGGGTCGGTCCGGTCAGTGTTGCTCGGGCGTGCGACTGGCTGCACTTCGTTCGACGTGCACCCCATCCGAATTCCCCCTACCGTATCCCTCGCAGGGGATGATTCGGCCCCGCCCCTTGGACCGCGGCGAAGTCCGGGGGAGATTGCCCGACGGCAGCCGCGCCTGCTGGCTGGGGTCGCGAGAGCGCGGTCGCTGTGAGTTACCTTCCCTCTGCCATGTCCCGCGGAGCGGTCGCCAGACAGACCGGGCCGTGGGCGGCGGGGGGATCGAGGATGCGACTGAACAAACAGGACACGTCCTGTCGCGCTACTCCCACGGCAGCACGATCGATCACCACGCTCGGGCTGGCGCGCTACGGTTGGACCTGCGGTCAAGGGCGGAGCTGATCGAGGGCTAGCCCGCCGCGGCCAGCGCGGCCAGCGCCTCCGGCTCGCTGGCGAAGCGCGGGAGGACCTCCCACAGGCAGACGATCTTGAGCAGCGCGGTGACGTGGTCCGGAACCGCGACAATGCACAGTCGTCTGCCCGCCCGCGTGACCGATGTGTAGCAGGCAGCCAGGATGCCGATCCCGGGGCTCGAGATCTTCTCCCCGTTCGCGAGGCTGAGCACGATGTTGCGGTTGCCACCGTGGACCGCATCGCGCACGTCGTCCAGGAACTCATAGCACTCCTGGGTACCGGTCATCTTGCCCGAGAGCCGGAACACCATCGCCTCCGGCTCGCGACGCTGTTCCCGCTCGACTTCCATGCTGCGCCGTTCCCTCATCGGCCACCTCCTGAAGCACGAGTACCCGAGGGAACTGACTGGCGCTCCTCAGGTTACCAGCCGCTCTGTGCAGCGTCAACGCGCCGCCAGCGCGGCTGCAGCGCGCCGGAACGGATACGCCTGTAAGGGGCAGGCGCCAGACACGCAGCGCCCCGCCTCAGGCCCTCGTCACTCCAGATCGATCACCACCGGCGCATCGTCAGAGGGTTGTGGCTCCTTGCGCGCGTTACGATCGATCACCACCCGGCGGCAGCGGCGCACCAGCGGTTTGGTCACCAGGGTGAGATCGATGCCCAAGCCCTCGCCCTTGTGGAATGCGCCGCCCCGATAGTCCCACCAGCTGTAGTGTCCCCCCGCCTGTTCGTGCAGGCGAAAGGCATCGTTGAGGCCCCAGGTCACCAAATGGCGCAACGCGGCGTATTCGTCGGGATGAAAGAGCAACTGGCCGCGCCACAGCTCGGGGTCATGAACATCCCGATCCTCCGGGGCTACGTTGAAGTCGCCGCAGATGAGCACGGGGTCCGTGGGCCGACAAGTACGTTCCAGCAGCGCGCGCAGGCGGCCGAACCAGCCCAGCTTGTAGGCATAGTGTTCGCTGCCCAGCTCCGTACCGTTTGGCACGTAGACGTTGATGACCCGCACGCCGCCCCAGGTCGCCCCGATCAGGCGCGGTCGACCTCGGGGGGATCGTCGGGCAGCCCGCGCACCGCATCGCCAAGCTCCCCGAGCGCCGTGCGAGCGATGAGTGCGAGCGATGAGGGCTACACCGTTGTAGGTTTTCTGGCCGAAGCACTCGACCTGATAGCCGCGGCTGCGAAAGGGCTCCGCGGGGAAATCGGCGTCGACGACCTTGGTCTCCTGCAGGCAGAGCGGCCTCGTTCGCCCACGGGTAGATCCGCTCGTCGTCCCACTGCGCAGCGTACTCCCGCTCCGCGTCCGTCGGCGTCAACCTCGAGGACCGGACGGCGGTTCTCTGTCTTCAGCGAGCCCTGCGGGCCTGCGGTGTCCGGGTCACGGTCGACGGCCGGCTCGGACGTGAGACCTGCGGCGCGGCCGGAGGAGTTGCACAGGCCGTCCTCCTGGCCGCGCTGCGGTCCGAGGCGGCCGGGGAGTACAGACTGCGGCTTGCGCGCGACGGGAGCCAGGCGGTGTTCGGGGGTGGGTGGATGGAGCGGGCGTACGCGTGACGGCAGGGGGCCGGGGTTGGGGCAGTTCTCAGCATCGCCGGGGAAGATCGCCGGCGCAGGCGGCCAGCATCGCCTCCGGGAGCGCGACAGGTGAGGACGTCGCCGCCCTGGCCCTGAGGACCGCGCTTGACGGGGGACGCCGCTTCAGAGATGGCTGTTTCGCCAACCGCGCGCGCTCCCGCGCGCTGCTGCCCCCGCCGCCCGTGCGCCCGACAGCTCAGGCCGCGCACCAGGGCCCGCCCGATCCTCCGAAACCTGCCCATCGCCGCCGGGCCCGTCCACAGCCTCACGTCCCCGGTCGCGGAAACCTGGGCGGCGGCGGCGCACCGCGACCTCAGGACCGTCTACGGCCGCCCCCGTCGGCCAGCCTGGCGAGAGGCGCCCCGGCGAGCCCGCGCCCGGGGGGGCAGGACGGAGCTGTGCGTGGTGGGGAGGAAGGGGAGAGGGAGTCAGGCAGGATGAGCATCGCAACAGGCCTTGCGCGACACGATGCCGGCGCAGCGCGGGTCAGATGGACCCCGCAATACACGCCCCCTTCCGGGGCACTGGGTGCGGAAGGTGGCTGGAACTTCGTTCCGCCATCTCCGATCCACAACCCATGCTATACTCCCCCCGGTTCCCGTGAGCCTACCCGAATGGTGGAGTGCCTGAGCCGTTGGCTGCGGGAACCGGCACTCGGACCGGCGCGCAATGGCTATCCAGGAGGCTCTGCCATGAGGTTGTGTCTTCCCTGTTCCACCCTGCCCGTCAGCATTGCCGCCGGCACCCTGCTGGGGTTGTTCGCGGTCCTGATGCCGGTGGTCGCCCTGGCCGAGGCTCCCGCGGTCACCAATGTCCTGGCCGTCCAGCGCCCCGGCACCCGGTTCGTGGACGTCACCTACGATCTCGACGACCCCGACGGTGACGCCATGACCGTCTCGCTGCGTCTATCGCCGGACGGTGGCCAGAGCTTCCCGGTCCCATGCGTGGCGGTATCCGGTCATGTCGGCGCGGGCATCATGAGCGGCGCCGGTCGTCACATCGTTTGGGATGCAGGCGTCGACTATCCGGGCCATGTCGGCGACAACTACGTGGTCAAGGTGATCGCCGATGACGGGCATGGCATGGTCCTTGTTTCCGCAGGAATCTTCACCATGGGCAGCCCGACGAGCGAGCTCTGCCGCTTTTCAAACGAAACCCAGCACCAGGTGACGCTGACGTGGGGCTTCTACGTCGGGCTGACGGAGGTGACGCAGGCGCAGTGGCTGGCGACGATGGGGTGGAACGCGTCCCTCTTCGCGGGACCGAATCGCCCGGTGGAGATGATCACCTGGTTCGATGCGGTGAGCTACTGCAATCAGAAGTCAGTGGCGGAGGGGTTCACGCCCGCCTACACGATCACGGACCCGTTCTACAGTTGGCCCCACCTCAGGGGTGCCACGGTGACGTGGAACCAGAGCGCGGACGGCTACAGGCTGCTGACGGAGGCCGAGTGGGAGTACGCCTGCCGGGCCACGAGCTCGGGCGCCTTCTGCAACGGCGGGATCAGCCAGTGTGATTGCGGCTACGAGCCCTACTTGAGCGCGGTGGGCTGGTACTGCGGAAACGCTGGCGGCCAGACGCACGATGTGGCGCAGAAGGTCCCCAACTACTGGGGTCTTTACGACATGCACGGGAACGTGAACGAGTGGTGCTGGGACTGGTACGGGAGCTACGGTGGCCCGGTGACCGACCCGACCGGCCCCGGCTCCGGCTCCCTCCGCGTGCGACGGGGCGGTAGTTGGTACGACGGCGCGTCGGGCTGCCGCTCGGCGGTCCGGAACGGCAGCGCACCGGACTGGTTTTACGCCAACGTCGGTCTGCGTCTTGCGAGGGCGGCCTTCTAGCGGTGTGCGGTTTTGCGGTCTTGCTCTTTGCCCGCAGGGCAGGTGGTATTGGCGGTAGTGGTTGGTGGGGCGACCTAGCCATGGGACGGGGGGATCAGCGGCCCGCGCGCGAACTACTATGGCAGCGGCGATCCCTACGAGAACAACGGCTGGACGACGCCGCTGGGCTATTACGACGGCATGCACCACGGTGGATATCAGACCCAGGACGGCCCGAGTCCGCACAGTCTCTACCATGTGGCGGGGAACCCCTTTGCGAATGGTGCAGCACCAAGTTCGCGAACTATGCCACCAGTCCGTATCACGCTCGGGAGAACCCGCCGGCCACCGAGGACGAATGCTGCCGGGTGTATTGCGGGGGGCTCATGGTACCAAGACACGGACATCCTGCGTCGCGCGTTCCGCAGCATCAACTACCCGAACGCCCGCGGCAGCGCCGACGGCTTTCGTTGCGCGGGAACCGATTGAGGGACCCCGGATCCTTTACCCCTTTGACCATGGACCCAAGACGGAAGGAGCTTCCAAGATGGCCGAGGTGATGACGGTGATTCCCCAAAACCTATGATTCACTGGTCTGGATCCTGCCGTTGCTCGCGAAGCTCCGTCGGGACCAGAAGTGTCTGCTGGGTGATCGGCGATAGAAAGATCGTCAACGCTCCGTGGGAGGATGAGATCATGCAGATCCGATGTGGCTTGCGAAAGGCAGTCGCTCCGGCGGGCTTCCTGATCGGCCTTCTGGTGCTCCAGTCTTCGTCCGCATCCGCCGCGACCGGCTGGGGTGTGAGCCCGCCGTTTCATCTGGATACCCGGGGCGGCATCACGGGCACCGTGGTGGACGCCTTCAACTACGATGACTTCGGCAGGGAGTGGGGGATTCGCGACGCCCGGATAGTCGCCAAGAACCTGAGCACCGGCGAAACAACCTCGGCGTCGTCAGGTCCGGCGGGTAGCTTCTTGGTCCCGGTGTCCGGCGGTGCCGCGTACGCATGCAGCTTGTCGCACGTCGGCTACAGAACGAAGACAATCACAACTCCCCACATCGAGGCCGGGACGGAGTACGCCATGCCAAGAGCCGACAGCAAGCTGGAGACCAAGACGGTGGTTCTTGTGCATGGACTCTTCAGCAATGGCGGGACTTGGGAGCAGTCAGCCTGCAACTTCCGCGCGGAGCTCGCCGTGGCCGGCGACGGCTTCTATGTGCCCCCACCGGTCTCGCTGGTCTCTGGCGGAACTCTGGGCTGGCTGAGCCCTGCCGGAGGAGTCAACCCGCAGACCCATCGCCTAGGTGACTACCTGCAGACGCTTGATGAGCAGGGTATTCGCTCCGTCCATGTTGTGGGCCACTCCATGGGAGGGCTCGTCACGCGGCAGTACATCCGGTCTCACCCTGGCAAGGTGAAGAACCTAGTGATGCTGGGGACGCCGAATCACGGGTCGGAACTGGCGACCGTAGCGAAGCTGTTCGTTCTGATGATCGAGGGGGCTGTGTACTACCACACAGGCTTGCCGCTCTTCTACGTACCCCCGGCGGGTCAGGACCTGGTCCCGAATTGTCCACGACTGCGAGATCTGAACTACGGCGGGGGGAACGGCCGCACGAATTGGCGCTGTCCGGATCATCCGAACGAGACGACCCTGGATTCCCACACGACCTTTCATACCTATGCGGGAACGGTCTACAGCCGGAGCTCTCCTGAATCGTGCGGTGACTGGTTTCGCTGGCTCGCAGGAGACATCTTGGCGGCCTTGACGTCCTGGCCGACTTGGCCCGTCTACGTGTGCACCAACGACTTCATCGTGCCGGTTAGCAGCGTTCCTCTGGGCAAGGGTTCGCCCTCACCCCCCGAGAATGTCCACAACTGGCGGGATGTGAACTGGAACTGCGATAGCCAGCATCTACGCGATGACTGCCCGCCGATGACTCAGAGTCCATGCGTGGTCGACGCAGTGGCCAGGATGCTTGGTGACCCGAGCAGGTTGCCGAGCGGGGCGCGTCCTGAGCCGACTGGCCGCGAGGAGCAGGCGACCGGGCAACTCATCGGCTTCGATCTGGTCCACATGGCCCCCGGAGCCAATGCCTCTGTCAGCTTCGCCTGCGGAGCTGCCGACAGCCTGAAGTTCCGAGCCGGCCTGCTTGCAGGTGAAGCGACGCTGACCCTGCGCGACCCTGCCGGCCGCTACATCACGCCGGACACCGCCGCGGTCGATCCTCAGATCGACTACGATGAAACGGACGACATGCTTTGGTACACGATTCGAGATGGCCTCCCTGGTGATTGGGAGGTCATGGCGGACGCAGGGGCATCGGTGGACTCCGCGACCGTCTTTCTCACCGGCACAGAGTACGGCCAGGTGGCGCTGGTCATCGAGGTCGACAATGGCGAGGTTGTTCCAGGCGTCGATCAGAGAGTCGAGGCGACCTTGCTCCACGGAGAGGGTGTGTTGCCAGGGCAATCGGTCGTGGGGACCGTCACCGGACCCGACAGCGTCAGCCATCCAGTTACCTTTGTAGATGATGGCACGGGCGGAGATGAAGTGGCCGACGATGGAACGTATACCTGTCTCTTTGGCGACAACCTGCTGACCGGGCAGTACGACATAGCAATCCATGCTTCCGGAACGTACGGCGGCGGATTGGTCCTGAACCGGCGCGGTGGTCGACCGTACTTCGTAGCGGCCCGGCCGGATCTCGTTCTCCGCCCGGAGGACATCGAGTTATCTCACGCCTGGGTCGACAGCGAGTTGGTGGTGAATGTCGCTATAACCGTCCGGAATCTGGGGCTGGAGGCCGCTGACAGCGTGCGAGTCCAGTTCCTGGTCCAGGAGTCCGGGTTGGCCTTTGCGGAGACCACCTTGGTCGCATTCGAATCGGGCGAGGATGCCTTCCTGACGGCCGACTGGGTCGCGTTGCATGAGTTGCCGGAGTACCACCTGGGAGGACGCGTCACCGTGACGGGCTCTGCGCTCGAAGGGGACATCCTGAACAACGAGGCCTACCGCACGTTCGAGGTTGCAGGCGTTGCCGAGGACCCGCCAGTCGGAAATCCTCTGCCAAATGGGGACGACATGGCGACCCTGCCGCCGCGGCTGGAGGTCTTCCCCAATCCCTTCCAATCCATGACAACACTGCGGTTCGTGTTGGCGACGAAGGAGCGCGTGGAGCTGACGGTTTTCGATGTCGGTGGGCGACAGATTCGAGAATTGCGATCAGGCGATCTCGACGGTGGAGTCCACCTGGTGGTCTGGGACGGGCGAGATGCTTCCGGACGTCGCGTGCCGGCCGGGGCCTACTTCGCGCGCCTGCAGACAAGTTCCGGGCTCCGCACGGACCGAGTGATCATGATTCAGTGAGGCAACACGAGCCCGATGTCCCTGCTGCGACGACTGGGCAACTCGGGCTATGAGTAGGAGGCAATGTGTCCAGGAAGCGGTTGCACGCAATCCTCACACGGGCCCTGGTAGCTTCGGCAGTGCTCGCGTGCTGCGGCCCCCGGGAGGCCGTGGCGAACCAGGCTCCCGCCGTCACCAATGTCCATGCCATCCAGCGGGCGGGCACGCGACTCGTGGACGTCACCTACGACGTCGACGACCCCGACGGTGATCCCATGACCGTCTCGCTGCATCTATCACCGGACGGAGGCCAGAGCTTCTCGGTCCCGTGCGTGACGGTATCCGGTCATGTTGGCGCGGGGATCATGAGCGGCACCGGTCGCCACATCGTCTGGGACGCAGGGGTCGACTACCCTGGCCACGTCGGCGACAACTACGTAGTCAAAGTAGTTGCCGACGATGGGACTGGCCCCGCGTCGATGGTCGAGGTCCCGGCGGGCGTCTTCACGATGGGCGATGGGGCGGCCGGCTGCGGATGGCAGCAGCACCAGGTGACCCTGACACGGAACTTCTACCTTGGACAGCACGAGGTAACGAACTTGGAGTATCTGGAGGCAGTCCAGTGGGCGTTCGACCACGGGTACGTGACTGCGACAGCGACCTCGGTGCGGGACCACCTGGACGGGAGCACCCAGGAGCTTGTGGACCTGAACGGATCCGGGTGTGAGATCGCCTTCAGCGGCGGGACATTCACCCTCCGCGACGCGGGGCATGGAATCAACCCCGACCATCCGATGAAAAGGGTGACCTGGTACGGGTCGGCGCGCTACTGCGACTGGCTGAGCCTGTTGGCTGGCCTGCCGCGGGCGTATCAGCACACCGGCAACTGGACGTGCAACGGAGGCAACCCGTACGGTGCCCAAGGGTACCGCCTGCCGACGGACGCGGAGTGGGAGTACGCGGCGCAGTGGGATGACGAGCGGATCTACCCGTGGGGTAACGAGGCGCCCGACTGCAGCCGGGCGAATTACTTCGAGTGCGTCGGCTGGACCTTGCCAGTGGGTAGCTACCCGGACGCCCCGGTGGCGCTGGGTCTGTCGGACATGGCGGGCAACGCATGGGAGTGGTGCAATGATTGGCATGTGTGCGAGCTGGGGACGGCTCCGCTCACGAATCCCACGGGTCCGGGGAGTGGGACTTACCGTGTGCTTCGCGGCGGCGCGTGGAGCCGCATCGCCGACGGCCTGCGGTGCGCCGACCGGTTCAGCTTCGAATCCCCGTCGAACGGACACCAAGACGTCGGGTTTCGGTGTGCCCGTAGTCATTGATTTCTACTGGCTTCTGGCTTTCTGGTTTCTGTGTTCTGGAATCGGGGAGCCGGGGGGCTTTGCCTGTCCGTTCCAAAAACCTCGTCTGGAGTGCGCGCAGTCATCGGATTGCATCTCGACTGCATCACAGCCGCACCGAGCACTGCCCACGCCTCTATTGTCGCCTTGCCGGTGGCATACTCACGGGAGTAAAGAGCTTGGGTGAAAAGGGGTGGGCACGCCGCGGCCACGGTGGCCGGGCCACGACGACAGGATGCGAGGCTCAGCGCCTCGGGGTCACGCCGCGCGCTCGTAGTGATGGTGCAGACCGCCCAGGTGCGCGGTCTCGACGACACGACCCCAGGCCAGGGGTGGACTTCACGCGGGCGGGGGCAGTCCATCTCGAGCGACTGATGGCAGCGCCACCGATGGTGCTAGTCAGAATAGCAGGTGAGGATGCGCCGCAAGTGTCGCTCGCTGAGCACGATCACGTGATCGAGGCACTCGCGCCGGATCGAGCCGATCAGGCGTTCCACGAACGGCGTCTGCCACGGCGACCGAGCGGCGATGACGACTTGCTCGATGCCCATGTTCTTCACCCGACGGCAGAAGTACTCGGCGTAGATGTGGTCGCGATCCCGGAGCAGGAAACGTGGCACCTCATTCCACGGGAATGCTTCGACGATCTGCTGGGCGGTCCACTCGGCAGTTGGGTTGGCGGTTACGTTGAAGTGAAGGGCACGGCGTCGATGGTGGGCAAGGACGAGGAAGACAAAGAGGATTTGGTTCCTCACGGTCGGGACGACGAAGAAGTCGACGGCAATGATCTCCTTGACTTGGTTCTTGAGGAACGCGCGCCAGGTCGCCGATGGGGGCTTACGCTGGCGGACCATGTACTTGGCGACGGTGGACTTGGGGAGGTCGATGCCGACCTTGGCGAGCCCGCCGACGATTCTGGGAGCGCCCCAGAGCGGATTGGCTGAGCACATTCGACGGATAAGGTCGTGGATCTCGCGAGGCACAGCCGGCCTGCCCGGTTTCCCTGTTCGGCTGAGCCTCACCCAGTACTCGCGGAACCTCCGGCGCCTCCAAGCGATGACCGTCTCCGGCTGGTCGATCACGAGTGACTCGCGCCAGCCGGACCAGCCCCCGGACAGCCAAGCCCAGAGAATGTCATCGGCGGGTCGAATGCGAAGTCGTTTGTTGGTTCGTTGATAGATACCCAGCTGATGCCGAAGAGCGAGGATCTCGGCCTGCATGGAGGCGCGGGACCGGAGTTGGTCCTACCCTGTTCCCCTTGCCTGAGTTGACACTTTCGTCGTAGGAGATTCCCCAACAA
>CAZRWW010000123.1:0-10613 GCA_964603725.1 uncultured bacterium | reverse complement strand
ATGCTCAAGCCGGCCCTGGCCCGCGGCGAGCTGCAGTGCATCGGCGCCACCACCCTCGACGAGTACCGCAAGCACATCGAGAAGGACGGCGCGCTCGATCGGCGTTTTCAGCCCATCCTGGTCGATCCGCCCTCGGTCGAGGAGACGATCCGCATCCTGCGCGGCCTGAAGGACAAGTACGAGGCGCACCACCGCGTGCACTACGCCGACGAGGCCTTGCTGGCCGCCGCACAGCTCTCCGATCGCTATATCACCGACCGCTACCTGCCCGACAAGGCGATCGACGTCGTCGACGAGTCCGGCGCGCGGGCGCGCCTGTCGCAGAGCACCTTCCCCCTGGAGCTGCGCGACCTGGACAAGAAGATCGAGCAGATCGCCATGGAGAAGGAGGCCGCCATCCGCGGCCAGGAGTTCGAGAAGGCCGCCGCGATGCGCGACCAGGAGAAGGACCTCCGGCAGGAGTATTACCGGATCAAGAAGGAGTGGAACGAGGAGAAGAGCGTCCAGAAGACCTGGGTGACCGAGAGCGACATCGCCTATGTCATCTCGCGGATGACCAAGATCCCGGTGGCCAAGATCGGCGAGGCCGAGAGCGCCAAGCTGCTCAGGATGGAGGAGCAGCTCGAGACCGAGATCATCGGCCAGCGCCCGGCGGTCGAGGCGATCGCCAAGGCGATCCGCCGCAATCGCGCCGGCCTGCGCGACCCGCGCCGCCCGATCGGCACCTTCGTCTTCCTGGGCCCCACGGGCGTGGGCAAGACGGAGCTGGCGCGCGTGCTGGCGCGCTACCTCTTCGATGACCCCGACGCGCTCATCCGCATCGACATGAGCGAGTACATGGAGAAGTTCGCCGTCAGCCGGCTGGTGGGCGCGCCGCCCGGCTACGTCGGCTACGAGGAGGGCGGCCAGCTCACCGAGAAGGTGCGGCGCAAGCCCTACTCGGTCGTGCTGCTCGATGAGATCGAGAAGGCGCACCCGGACGTCTTCAACATCCTGCTGCAGGTGCTCGAGGACGGCCTGTTGACCGACAGCCTCAAGCGCAAGGTGAGCTTCAAGAACTGCGTGCTCATCATGACCAGCAACATCGGCGCCCGCCGCCTGCGGGGGCGCGGGGCGATGGGCTTCTCGCGGCAGGACGAGGGCGCCACCTACGAATCGATGAAGAACACCGTCATGGAGGAAGTGCGCAAGGTCTTCAACCCCGAGTTCCTGAACCGTATCGACGAGTTGATCGTCTTCCGGTCGCTCAATCACGAGGACATGGAGAAGATCATCACCATCCTGATCGATCAGGTCCGCGGCCGGCTGCGCCAGTCGGACCTGGATCTCTCGCTGACGCGCGGGGCCGTGGAGCTCCTGCTGGAGAAGGGGTTCGATCCCGACCTGGGCGCCCGCCCGCTGCGGCGGGCGATTCAGAAGTACATCGAGGATCCGCTCTCGGAGCTGGTGCTGAAAGGTCGCTGCAAGGCGGGCAGCACCGTCCGGGTGACGAAGAAGGGCGAGGAGCTCGGGTTCGAGGTGGCCAGCCGCGGCGCGCTCGCGCGCGCCGCCGATGATCCTCCGGCCCGCTCCGAGCAGGATCTGGAGCAGCGCGGCGCCAACAGCGCCGTCTCGGCCGGCGGGCCGGAAGAGGGCGCGTAGCCCGGGCACGTCGCAGGCATGGCGCCGGACGGGCGGAGCCCGTCCGCGGAAGGGGCAGGATGTCCACCCACAACGATCCGGCCCAGGGGTGGGCCGCGGCGGCGCTGGCCGCGGCGGTCCTTTCGCTGGGCACCCCGTCGGCGGTTCGGGCTCAAGCGGCCCCGCCGGCGGCCGTCGCGGCCATCGAATACGCCGGCCTCGCCACCGTCGACCGCGTCCTGGTCGAGGAGGCGGTGCGCCTGAAGCCGGGCGAGCCGGCCTACCCGTCCCGCATCACCCAGACCGTTCGCGCCCTCTACGCGCTGGGCGTCTTCGACCAGGTCGAGGCCGCCACCAGCCTGAACGACAGCGGCCGGACCGTGGTGACCCTGCACTTCACCGAGCGTAGCCGCGTCAAGGAAGTCGTCTACGAGGGCAACAGGGAATTCAGTGCCGAGGATCTGAAAGCCCACGGCGGCCCGCAGGTGGGCGGCGTGCTGCGCCGCAGCGACCTGTTCCGGATGGCGAGCAACATCGCGGCCGCCTATCGCGAGAAGGGCTATGCCCACGCGATCGTCACCCCCTTGGCCGGCCCCGATCCCCAGGGCGATCCGGGGCTGATCGTGCGGGTCGAGATCGAGGAAGGCGCCCGCCTGAAGGTCCGCCACGTCTTCTTCGTCGGCAATGACAACCTGCCGGCCGACCGGCTGCGCGGCCAGATGAAGACCAAGCCGGCCGGCTTCCTGCGCCGCGGGCGCTTCCAGCGCGAGAAGCTGGAGGAGGACGCCGCGCGCGTGGAGCGCTACTACCGCAATCACGGGTACAAGGACGCCCGGGTGACCCTGGAGGAACCGCGCTACCTGCCCCACGACGAGGGCATCGAGGTCGGCTTCGCGGTCGTCGAGGGGCCGCGCTACTACTTCGGCGCCACCGGGTTCGAGGGCGCCACGGTCCTGTCCGAACCGGCCCTGCGCGCGGCCCTGCTGTTCACGAGCGGCGACGCCTACGCGGCCGGCAAGATCGACGAGAGTCTGGCGGCCATCTACAACATGTACACGGAGCGCGGCTATCTGATCGACCTGCGCGTCGACCCCGTGACCACGGTGCAGGCGGATACCGTGGCCGTCACGTTTCGGATTCGCGAGGGCGAGCCCTCGCACGTGGGCGAGGTGCGCATCGTGGGCAACACGCGCACGAAGGAGCACGTGATTCGCCGGGAGATCTCCCTGTTCCCCGGGGACCTGCTCCGCCGCAGCCGCCTGGCGCGCTCCCAGCGCGACATCTTCGCCACCGGGTTCTTCAAGGATGTGCAGGTCGACTTCGAGCCGTCCAAGGTCGCCGGCGAGGTCGACGTGAGCTTCAAGGTCGAGGAGCACAGCTCGGCCACGATGAACGGCGGCGTCGGCTACTCCAGCCAGCTCGGCCTGACGGGTTTCGTCAAGGTGGGACACAACAACCTGTTCGGCAATGGGCAGGCCTTGACCCTCGAGCTCGAGCGCGGGAAGCGGCGCGAGTACTACGACCTGTCTTTCACGGAGCCGTGGGTCTTTGGCCGGCCGATCTCGGCCGGGATCGACCTGTACAACACCGAGAACTACCGCGAGGTCTACGCCGGCCAGCGGTACGACGCCTCCTACTGGAGCACGGTGCGCGGCGCGGGGGTGCGGTTCGGCTTCCCGTGGCCCCTGCGCTTCCCGGACTACTCCCGCCTGGCAGTGGGCTATTCGCTGAGCCAGACGAAGTACCGTGAATACAGCGGCCTGCCCGAGACGACGATCGGCCAGCTCCTGGAGAGCGCCGGGACGCGCTCGCGGGTCTTCGTCTCCCTGACACGCAACTCGACCGACAACCCCTTCCACCCGACGCTGGGCACGCGGACCACGCTGCGCCAGGAGTTCAACGGCGGCGTCCTGGGGGGCGACCTTAACTACCATTACTTCAGCGCCGATCACCGCCAGTATTTCTCGCCCTTCTGGCGACCCGTGCTCATGCTGCGCGGGCGCTTCGGGCTGCTGGGATCCAGCGGGGGGCGCGGCGGCGTCCCCTCGGCCGAGCGGTTTCGGCTGGGGGGCATCACCGGCTTCGACCTGATGCGCGGCTACGACGACTACTACATCGTGCCCGAGGAAAACATCGCCGGCGAGTACCGCTTCCCCGGCGGCACGACCATGCTCGCCTTGACGGGCGAGCTGCAGTTCCCGCTGGTCGATCCGGTGTGGGGCGCCTTCTTCCTCGACGCGGGCGACACGTGGAACTCCATGTATGATATTTCATTGAACGGGCTCAACTTAGGGATCGGAGCCGGCATCACCATGGAGATCCCCATGGTGGGCCCCATCGGGTTCTATTACGGCTACGGCACCGAGACGGGGCGCTGGAAGACTCACTTCGCCTTCGGGCCGCAGTTCTGAGGCGCCCGGCAACGGGGCCCGGCAAGAAAGCGCTGGCGCGCGGCCGCAGGCATTGACTACGATCGCTGCCGCCTTAAGTCCCGACAGGGAGGAAACCTATGCGTTGCAGATCGAACGGGGCGGCCGCCCTCCGGCTGGCCGGGCTGACGCTGGCCGCGCTGGCGCTGGCCGGACCGGCGCGGGCCGAGATGCGCATCGCCTTCGTCAACAGCGAAGTCATCATGCGCGACTACAAGGCGGTCGAGAGCGTCATCGAGACTTTCAATCGGGACGTCGAGGGCTGGAACCAGGAGGCCCTGCGTCGCAAGCAGGAGCTGGAGAGCCTCCAGCGCGAGCTCGAGAGCCAGGGGCTGATGCTCAGCGACGAGCGGCGTCAAGAGAAGGAAATGGAGCATCAACGCCGGCTCAACGAGTACGACCAGTTCGTGCAGAGCGTCTTCGGTCCGGACGGGTTGGCCGAGCAGCGCAATGAGGAGCTGATGCGCCCGATCATCACGAAGGTCCAGGCGCTGCTGACCAAGATCGCGACCGAGGACGACTATGACTTTATCCTGGATGCCGCCGACAACAACATCCTCTACGCGGACCCCGATCATGATCTGACGCAGCGGGTGTTGACCGAGCTGAACGCGGAAGAGGGTGCCAACTGAGCCGACAGGTCTGGCGGGGCGCTCGGAGGTGCTGTGATGGAATTCCGACTGGCGGAGCTGGCGACGCGCCTCGGGGGCGAGCTGCACGGCGATCCGGACCTGCGGATCCACGGGGTCGCCGGCATCAAAGAGGCCCGACCGGGGGAGATCACCTTCCTCGGCAACCCGCGCTACGAGGAGTGGCTCGCGAAGACCCAGGCCTCGGCCGTCATCCTGCCCCTGGCGCACGCCTTCAACGGCCGCGCCAGCATTCGCGTGGCCGACCCTTACGCCGCGTTTCAGGTCGTGATGACCCTGTTCCACGACCAGCGCCCTCCGCTCGCGCCCGGCGTGCACCCCTCGGCCCTGGTCGGGGCGGGCACCGTGCTGGGCGCCGACGTGGCGATCGGGCCGCAGGTGGTGATCGGGGAGCGCAGCCGCATTGGCGACCGCACGATCATCCTGCCCGGCGCGGTCATCGGCTCGGAGGTGACCATCGGGGCGCGGTGTCTGATCTACCCCAACGTCGTGATCCGCGAGGAGACCCTGATCGGCGATCGCGTGATTCTCCATGCCGGCGCCGTCGTCGGGGACGACGGCTTCGGGTTCCGCACGCGCGACGGGCAGCACGAGAAGGTGCCGCAGCTCGGGCGGGTGGTGATCGAGGACGATGTCGAGATCGGCGCCAATACCTGCATCGACCGCGCCACGGCGGGCGCCACCGTCATCCGCCAGGGCAGTCGCATCGACAACCTGGTTCAGGTGGCCCACAATGTCACGATCGGGCGCAACTCGATCCTCTGTGCCCAAGTCGGCATTGCGGGCAGCACCACCGTGGGCGACGAGGTGACCCTCGCCGGCCAGGTCGGGGTCGTCGGCCACATCCGCATCGGCGACGGCGCCAAGGTCGGCGCCCAGGGCGGCGTGACCAAGTCGGTGCCCTCCGGCGCGGAGGTCTCGGGCTACCCGGCCGCCCCGCACCATCTGGCCAAGCGCGTCTACGCCGCGATGCGCCATCTGCCCGAGCTGCTCAAGACGGTGCGGCGCCTCGAGCACCGCATTGCGGAACTGGAGGCGAAAGGAGAGCAGCGGCCGTGAAGCAGCGGACCATTGCCACCGCGGTGTCCTTCAGCGGCGTGGGACTGCACACCGGCGAGGAGGCGACCGTCACCTTCCGGCCCGCGGGGCCCAATGAGGGCATCTGCTTCGTCCGCGCCGATCTGCCCGGAGCGCCGCGCATCCGGGTCTGTCCCGAGAACTCCGTGGAGGACCGCGAGGGGCGCCGCCGCACGATCCTGCGCCAGGCCGGGGCCGAGGTGCACACCGTCGAGCACGTCCTGGCGGCCGTTACCGGCCTGGGCATCGACAGCATCATCCTGGAGGTGTCCGGATTGGAGGTGCCCGAGCCGCCCGACGGCAGCGCGGCGCCGCTGGTCGCGATGATCGAGCAGGCCGGCATCCGCGAGTTGGAGGCCGAGCGCTGCCCCTTCGTGATCCAGAACCCGGTTTCCTACGATGCCGACGGGGTCCAGGTCGTGGGCACGCCCTACGAGGGGCTGAAGCTCTCCTTTACGATCCAGTTCGACAACCCCGTGCTGGGCACGCAGCACCTGAGCGTGGACGTGACCCCGGAGTCGTTCCGCGACCTGATCGCGCCGGCGCGCACCTTCGTGCTCTACCGGGATGTCGAGGCCCTGCGCTCGCAAGGCATGATCAAGGGCGGCAGCCTGCGCAACGCCGTCGTCGTGCAAGACGACGGCATCATGAACAAGGAGCCGCTGCGCTTTCCCGACGAGTTCGTGCGCCACAAGCTGCTCGATCTCCTGGGCGATCTCACGCTGATCGGGCGTCCCTTGCGCGGCCACGTCTACGCCGTCCGCAGCGGGCACTCCCACAACGTGCGCTTCGTGCGCGAGCTGGTGCGCGGCCACAGCGGGGCGGCCGAATACGCCCAGCTCCTCGAACAGGTCCACTTCGACATCAGCGATATCGAGCGCATCATGCCGCACCGCTACCCGTTCCTGCTCGTCGACCGGATCCTGTACCTCGCCGAGCGCGAGCGGGTGGTGGGGCTGAAGAACGTCACGGTCAACGAGCCATTCTTCGTCGGTCACTTCCCGGGCCATCCGATCATGCCCGCCGTGCTGATCATCGAGGCGATGGCCCAGGTGGGCGGGGTCCTGCTGCTCAACACCGTCGAGAATCCCGAAACGAAGCTGGTCTACTTCATGGGCATCGACAACGCCAAGTTCCGCCGGCCGGTGCTCCCGGGCGATCAGCTCATCTTCGATCTGCAGCTCCTGCGCCTGAAGAGCCGCACCTGCCAGATGGCCGGCAAGGCCTACGTGCGCGGCAACCTGGTGGCCGAGGCGGACCTGCTCTCCAGCATCGTCGACAGGGAGGCTCCGCGCTCATGACCCAAGTCCATCCGACCGCGATCGTGGCGCCCGGCGCCGAGCTGGGCGCCGACGTTCAGATCGGCCCGTATTGCGTCATCGGGCCCGAGGTGCGCCTGGCCGATCGCTGCCGACTCGATTCGCACGTCCGGATCGACGGCTGGACCCAGATCGGGCCCGAGTCCCGCATCTTCCACGGGGCCGCCATCGGCGGGGCCCCCCAGGACTTGAAGTACCGCGGCGCCCGCAGCGCGGCGCGCATCGGAGCCCGCTGCACCCTGCGCGAGTTCTGCACGGTCAATCGGGCGACGGGCGAGGGCGAGGCCACGGTGATCGGCGACGATTGCCTGCTGATGGCTTACTCGCACGTGGCCCATAACTGCACCCTCGGCCACCACGTCATCATCGGCAACTGCTCGGCGGCCGCCGGACACGTCGAGATCCACGACTTCGCGATCGTGAGCGGCCTGACGCCGATTCACCAATTCGTCCGCATCGGCGCGCACGTGATCATCGGCGGCGGCCTGCGCGTCCCGAAGGACGTGCCGCCCTTCGTGCGGGCGGGCGGCATGCCGTTGAAGGTGAGCGGGCTCAACTCGATCGGGCTCGAGCGCCGCGGCTTCAGCGCGGAGACGATGACCGAGCTGCGCAAGCTTTACCGGATCTTCTTCCGCGCGCAGCTCATCAAGGAGGAGGCCCTGGCCAGGATTCGCGCCGAGTGCCGGCCGCTGCCCGAGATCGAGCAGTTCTGCATCTTCGTCGAGCGGTCCGAGCGCGGCCTGACCCGCTGAGCCGGCGGATCCCGCCGGGCGGGGGCGGCCGACCGGCTGCATGACCACCGGTGGCCGGGTGCATGACGAGGAGCGCCAGCATGTCCGCAACGCTGCCCCGGGCAGCCGTTCCCACGGCGGTGGTGGGGGCGGGCCACCTCGGCACTTTCCACGCCCAGCGGCTCCACGAGCTCGACCCCGCCGAGCCGCGCTGGATCATCGACCGTGACCACGAGCGCGCCGCCCGCCTGGCGGCTCAGGTCGGCGCCCGGGCGAGCACCGATCTGGCCGCCGCGTTGACCGAGGTCGCGGCCGTCGTCATCGCCACGCCCACCGAGACGCATTTCGACCTGGCGGCGCGGGCCGTCGCGGCGGGCCGCCACGTCCTGGTCGAGAAGCCTATGACGAGCACGGTCGAGGAAGGCGAGAAGCTCGTCCGGCTCGCCCGGGACGCGGGCAGCAAGTTGCAGGTCGGGCACGTCGAGCGCTTCAACCCGATCTTCCTGGCGGTCCGCGATCAGATCGGTACGCCCGCCTTCGTCGAGGCCGAGCGGCTGGCGCCGTTCGTCCCACGCAGCGTCGACATCGACGTGATCCTGGACCTGATGATCCACGATCTCGACATCCTGCTGAGCCTGGTGCCCGATCGCGTGGCCTCGCTCGATGCGGTGGGCGTCGCCGTGCTCACGCAGCGCGAGGACATCGCCAACGCGCGGCTGCGCTTCACCAACGGGACGGTGGCCAATCTGACCGCCAGCCGCGTGTCGCGCGAGAAGGTTCGCAAGCTGCGCTTCTTCGGCCCCGCGGGCTACCTCTCGCTCGACCTCGCGCAGCGTCGCGGCCGGCGGGCGCTGATCGTCGCCGATCGGAACGGCGAGGTGGAGGTGCCCGGGGTGGGGCGCTTCCGGGTGGGCGAGGAAAGCGTGACGCCGTCCGACGGCGACGCGCTGACCGAGCAGATGCGCGCCTTCCAGATCGCGATCCTGGAGAACACGCCGCCCGCGGTCAGCGGCGAGGATGCGGTGCGCGTGCTGCGCATCGCCGGACGAATCCAGCAGGAGGTGCACCGCAGTCTGGAAGAGTTCGGACGGCGGGGAGGCGGGCCGGGATCGCCCGCCGCCGGCGGCGCGCGCGGCGCCGCGGCCGTCCCCGATCCGGAAGCCTGAGCGTCACGATGGGCGAGCGGCGCGTGCTCATCGTGGCCGGCGAGGCCAGCAGCGACGCCCACGGCGCCGGCCTGGTGCGCGCGCTGCGGGCCCGCGGGATCGCGGCGCGCTTCTACGGGGTCGGCGGTCCGGCGCTGGCCGCCGAGGGCGTCCGGCTGCTGGCGCGCTACGACGAGCTGGCCGTCGTCGGGCTCTTCGAGGCGCTGGCGGTGCTGCCGCGGGCCCTGCGCCTGATGAACGAGCTGAAGCGCTCGATCCGGCGCGACCCGCCCGACCTCTTCCTGCCGGTCGATTCGCCGGAGATCAACCTGCGCCTGGCCCACGCCGCCGCGCACCGCGGCGTGCCGGTGGTCTACTTCGTGGCCCCGCAAGTCTGGGCCTGGCGGGCCGGGCGCGTGCGGCAGATCCGGCGCGACGTGCGCGAGCTCCTGGTGCTCTTCCCCTTCGAGCTCCAGTGGTTCGCCGACCGCGCCGTGCGCGCGACCTACGTGGGCCATCCCCTGGTGGAAGCGGCCGCCGCGCGCCTGGCCGACGACGGTGAGCCCGCGGCCGTGACCGGGGCGGCGCTGGCCGCGGAGCGCGCGGCCCCGCCTGAGCCGCCCGGGGTGGAGGTGCTGCTGTTGCCCGGCAGCCGGCCCGGCGAGGTGCGGCGACATTGGCCGGTGATGGCGGCGGCGATCGCGGCGCTGCGCTCGGGCGCCCGCGGCGCACTGCGCGGCCCGGAAGGGCTCGCGCCGGTCGGGCTGGGCGGCCGCCTGCGGTGTCGCCTGCGGATGGCCGACGCGTTGATCGAAGCGCACTACCAGCCCTGGGCGCGCCAGGCGGGCGTCGAGCTGTGCCGGGCGCCGGTCTTCGACCTCGCCCGCGCCGCGGACCTGGTCGTGGCGGCGTCGGGCACCGCTTCGTTCGAGGCATCCCTGATGGAAGCCCCCACGATCGTCGTCTATCGTGTCAGCCCGATGACCTGGTGGCTGGCGCGCAGGCTCGTGCGGGTTCCGCACGTGGCGATGGCGAACCTGGCGGCGGGCGAGGCGATCCTGCCCGAGCTGCTCCAGGGCGACCTGACGCCCGCGCATCTGGCGGGCGCGATGGCCGGTCTGCTGGCGGATCCCGCGCGCCGCGCGGCCATGCGGAGCGCGCTTGGCCGGATGCGCGGCACCTTCGGCCCGCCGGGAGCCTACGAGCGCGCGGCGCAGCGGGTGGCCGCTCACCTGGAAGCGAGGTAGGAGCGTGGGGCGTGATGGAGTGCCGCTGCCGCCCGGCGCGCGCGCGGCCGGCCTGCTGGGGGCCGGCCTCCTGCGCGTTCTGGGGGCCACGTGGCGCGTGCGCGTCATCGGCCGCGACGAGGAGCTCGCCCTGCGCGTCGCGCGCCGGCCGATCCTCTACGCCTTCTGGCACGGTGAGCTCCTGCCGCTCGCTTACCTCATGCGCGACATGGACGCGACCGTGATGGTGAGCGAGCACCGCGACGGCGAGTACATCACGCAGGTCATCTCCCGCCTGGGCTTCCGCGCCGTGCGCGGCTCGACCACGCGCGGCGGCTATCGCTCGCTGCTCGCCCTGGCCCGCCGTGGTCGGCCGCATCACGGTGGTCGACCTGCCGGCGCGGGCCGCGCTCACC
>CAZRWW010000122.1:0-10761 GCA_964603725.1 uncultured bacterium | reverse complement strand
GTGCGGGCCCGCTCGAGCTCCTCCTTGGCCGTCTCAAGCTCTTTCGCGACCCGCACTACGTCGGGCTCGATCTGCTTGAGCCGTCCTTTGGCCAGACATGACTCGAACGTGTTGCTCATCCTACACCTCCATATGCCAACCCGATCAGTCGGGCTTGTGCGCGCTACGTGCGGTCGATGGAGCGGAGCCCCCGGTCCGGTCTCGCTCCTCGCGGCCGGAGGCGGACTTTGGTCGGTGTGAATCCCTGGCACCCCGCGACCAGCCGCCAGGTTTCCCGGATTTCGCTCCGGATGAAGCATTGCTGTCAGCGCCGAACACCGGCCGCGTCCGACCATCGAACGCCCATGTGGGAGGTGCACTGACGTGCGCCGGTCACGACCACCCCTTACGCAGTCTCACACGTATGGAGTTCCCCGGAAGCCTTCTTGGTTACAACTCGTGACCGCCGTCTATGGAATTCCCCTCCCGATACAGGCTCACCGCTATTCTACACCGATTCCCTGGCGCTTGCCACTGCGGATTGCGCGCCGGCGGAATGCGCTTCACACGCGTACACAGGTGTGGCATCATGGCGCCGATAAGGCAATCGTTCCCCGAGATCGGAAGCCCCGGCTGGCGATTGCCGGGGCTAAACTACTGTGATTTTCGCACGTTGGGGAATCAGAGATGAAGGCACCGTTCGTCTCCTCCGGCGAGCCGGCCAAGACGCCGGCCCGAATCCTGCTTGTCGATGACAACGACGTCCTGCGCCGGGGCCTCGCGCAGATGCTCCTGCGCGAACCGGACCTCATCGTGGCCGGCGAGGCCGGCTCTCGCTCCGAGGCGCTGGCCATGATGGCCCGCCTGGAACCCGACCTGGCCATGGTCGACTTCGGCCTGAAGAGCGGCGACAGCCTCGACCTGGTGCGGGACATGCGCCGGCGCCGCCCGCGGTTCCCGGTGCTGTTGCTGACCCGCCGCGACGATGAACGGCAGACCGAGCGGGCCCTGCGAGCGGGCGCGCGCGGCATCGTGAGCAAGTGGGCCTCTGCCCAGACCGTGGCGGCCGCGGTCCGCTCGGCGCTGGCGGGCGGGATCCAGGTCGCCACCCGGTCGACCGGAGCAGCGGCGCCGGCGACCCCGGGGCAGGCTCAGCAGGAGGCGCTCCTCGGCGGTCCGCCGGCCGCGCTCGACCCTTCGCGCGTCGGCCGGATCCTGACGCGCCGGGAGCTCCAGGTGCTCGAGCTCCTCGGTCGCGGCCATGACCACGACGAGATCGCGACTCACTTGCAGTTGAGCGTCAAGACGATCGAGGTCTACCTGTGCAACGCCCGCCGCAAGCTCGAGCTGCCCAGCTTCCTCGCCCTGCTCTGCCGCGCCCACGACCTCTACGGCGGCAGGCCGGATGAGTCCGCGGGCCGAGAGGAGACCTGAGTCCGGCACCTTCGGCGGGCGACGCGCGAGCCGGCGGGCGACGCACGAGCCGGCGGGCGACGCGCGAGCCGGCGGGCGACGCGTGAGCCGCGCCGGCCGGCCGAGGGAACCGGGCGACGAACCCCGGGTTCAACGGTCGCCTACGCGGGCAGCCTTCTGGTATGCTGTCTCCACCTGGGTTGCCGAACAGGGGTTTCCACGGGAGGACAACGAGGATGAAGCCGCGACCCTGCGGTGCGTCTCTGGCGGCATTGGCCTTGGCCGTGCTCGTCGCGGCGGTCTCGCTTACGGTCGCGCGGGCCCAGGATCCGGGCAATTCGCTGCTGAATCCGGCTGGCGCCGAGATCAACCAACAGGCGCCCCCCGTCTTCACGGCCAAATTCGAAACGACCAAGGGCGACATCCTCATCGAGGTTCACCGGGAGTGGGCCCCGCGGGGCGCCGACCGTTTCTACAATCTCGTCCTGCACGGCTTCTACGCCGAGTGCCGCTTCTTCCGGGTAGTGGCGGACTTCATGGCCCAGATCGGAATCCACGGCGATCCGGCCGTGACCAAAGCCTGGATGAGGGCCAATCTGCTCGATGACCCCGTGAAGCAGAGCAACACGCGCGGTTTCGTGACGTACGCCAAGAGCGCGGCGCCCAATTCCCGCACGACGCAGATCTTCTTCAACTTTGGCGACAACGCAAATCTCGACCGGCAGGGCTTCGCGCCCTTCGGCAAGGTCGTCAAGGGCATGGACGTGGTGGACGCCCTCTACGCGGGCTATGGCGAGGCCGCGCCGCGGGGCTCGGGGCCCGACCAGATGCAGTTGATGCTGCAAGGCAACGCCTACCTCGTCGAGGGATTCCCCAAGCTCGACTACGTGAAGGCCTGCTCCATCCACGGCGAGGGCCCCTACCAGCCCGGCAAGTAGGCGGCTGCCCGGGGCCGGCCCGAGCTCGGCTTGCCCGCCCCATGGCCCGGGCGGATAATGGGGCGCCATGAAGCCTGAGCTGGCCCTCCATCCCTTCGAGGATCCCGAGTCTCATCGGGCGATATCGGACATCATCCGCCGGCACTCCTCGAATCGGCGCGATCCACGAGAGTTCGCCCTGGAGGGCGTGGATCTCACTGGGGTCCAGACGGCGCTCGATCTGGCCTGCGGCTTCGGATTCATGGCGAGCGCGCTGGCCGGACGTCTGAGCGCCCACGCGCAGATCACCGGCGTCGACGCGTGCGCCGCCAACGAGGCCCCCTTCCTCGAGCAGGTGGCGGCCGCCGGCTACCGTGGCTCCTACGAGACGCTGGTGATCGGCGCCACCCTGCCCTGGCCCAGCGCGCATTTCGACCTGATCCTCTGCACCTACGCGCTCTACTTCTTCGTCGAAGCGCTGCCCGAGGTGGCCCGCGTGCTGGCCCCCGAGGGGCGGCTGCTGGTGCTGACCCACGATGAGCGCTCCTTCACGGGCCTGCTCCTGGCCGCCGGCGTCGCTCCCTCGACCTCGGCGCTGCGCGACCTGGTCGCCCGGTTCTGCACCGAGAACGCCGAGCCCGGGCTGCGCCGTTGGTTCGGCAGTGTCGAGCGGCGCGACTACCCCAACACGCTGCGTTTCGAAGCCGCCGATCTGGAAGACCTGATGGCCTACGTGGCGTTCAAGCTGCCCTGGCTGGCGCCCGATGTGGTGGACGAATCGGCGGCGCTCGGCGCAATGCGCGCGGCGATCGAGCGCCGGTTGGCGCGCGACGGCGCCGTCACCGTCGAGAAGGACGATAGCTGCCACTGGTGCCGGCAGCCACGCCGCCGACCCGCCGGCGGCCAGCGGAGGGCCTCATGACGGGCACCGCCCGCTACTGCCCGCAATGCGCGACGGCCCTGGGGCGCCGGCGCGTGGAGGGCATTGACCGTGAGGTGTGCCCGGCCTGCGGCTTCATCGCCTACCGCAACCCGCTCCCGGTAGCCGCCGCGGTGGTCCTGAATTCCCGGCGCGAGGTGCTGCTCGTCAAGCGCCGCAACGAGCCTCGGGCGGGCATGTGGTGCCTCCCGATCGGGTTCGCCGAGATGCGAGAGACGATCGCCGATGCCGCGCTGCGCGAGCTGCGCGAGGAGGCCGGCATCACGGGGCGCGTGCTGCGCCTGCTCGATGCCGACTCCTTCATCAGCGACCATTACGGCGACCTGCTGATCGTGACCTTCGAGATCGAGAAGACGGGCGGCCACGAGCGGGCCGGCGATGACGCCGAGGCGGTGGGTTACTACGCGCTCGACCGGCTCCCGCCGCTGGCCTTCCCGGCCAACGAGAAGGCGATCGAGGCCTGCCGGCAGGTCCATGCCGACGAGTGGGCGATCGGGGACTCCTTCAAGGAGCTGCAGAAGGAGCAGCCGCACCCGTTGCTCTCAGACGCGCTCATCACGCTCATCCGCGACCGCTCCCCCGAGGTCGCGCACCTGTGGATCGCCGACGTGCAGAGCAACGCCACGACCCGCGCCTACGCCCGACTGGGCGCGGCCGATCTGGCCGAGGAGGCCGCAGCCGTGCTCTCGCAGTTCGCCCGCTGGTGGTCGGGAGCCGATGTCCGCGCCGAGGTGCGGGAGTTCTTCCGCCGCCGGGCGGCGGAGCGGCGGACCGGAGGGGTGGACCTGCACGAGTTCCTGAGCGCGCTCATGCTCTTGCGCAAGACGATCTGGACCTTCGCCCGCGACCAGGGAGTCTGGGAGCGCCCGATCGACGTCTATCGCGTGCTCGAGCTCGACCGGCGGCTGGTGCTCTTCTTCGATCGGGCGCTGTTCCACGCCGCCCGCGGGTATGCCCGGGGTGCCGCCGGATAGCCGCCCCGGGGCGCGGCCCTGGGAGGCCCGGCGGCGCCGGCGACTGGCCGCCATGGGCCACCCCCGCCGGTGGTTACCCGGGACCAACTTCCGGCACAATCCAGCAATCTGCAAAGGTTTACACCGCGCTCCCGGAGCGACGCGCCGCCCCATGGAAGCGCAAGAAATCGTTTGAATTGCCCCCCCGCCGTGCTATACTTCCCGTGAGCCCCAACAGGTGCCATGAGGGTTCATAAGGGCTCACCGGTGGGATAGCCTGCCGGCGGGCCTATGGAGAGGCACCTATTTCCGGAGTCCTCAGTTTCGGGTGGTGGTGAAGAGGGGGAAGTCTCCCGATAGGGAGTGGGTAACTTCCCAGATCTAATTCTGCATCATTGGTTAAGGTTAGCGCTAAGGAGGTCAACTCAAATGAGAAAGGTGCTTCTTACTCTAGCGCTGCTGGGCCTGGCGTCTGGCGCCTGGGCAGACCCGGCTATCCTCTCGGGTGGTGTGCTTGTAGCTCACCACGTCGAGGCGTTGCCGTGGTCCTCAGACGTGCCGGCGGCAGGATGGTGCGGGGCCTATGCTCCGTTCGCCATCAACGACCTGGCACAGGTCGTGAACCAGCTGTCGGGAGGGCTTGACACCTGGCACGTCTTGGCAGCATGGGACGGCGAGGCGAAGGTGTGGTGCGGCACCGAGTTCGGTTTCGGTGCGTACGATCCTTCGCTGATGGACCTGCAGGGCTACGGCCCCTGCTTCCCGGTGGCCGGTCTCGAGATCCCGACGCCCGGCTGGCCCGGCCCGAACGAGGGAACGGCGTTCGTCACGACCGGCGATCCCTGGAACGGCAACTGGCTTCCGGTCTACTTCTTCGGCGGCTACTCCTATGACTACTCGTACGGCTCGACGGTGATCCCCATTAGCGTCGACCCGCCGACGGGCTTCTGCGGTTTCAGCAACTGCGAGAACCCGCCGCTGGTCTTCAGCGTCGGCCCGATGGGACGCGGCGCGATGGGCATCAACACGCCCGGCGTCACCCCGATGTTCGAGGTGCCCGAGCCTTGGGCGTGCTGCTTCACGACAGCGCCCTACTGCCGGATGCTCGAAGAGCTGCCCTGCACCCTGCAGGGTGGTGTCTGGTTGGGTCCGGAGTGGACCTGCGAGCCGGTCGATCCCTGCCCGCACCCCGGTGCGTGCTGCGTGATCGGCAACTGCTCGATCATGTTCGAAGAGAACTGCACGCTGGTCGGCGGCGTCTTCCTGGGCCCGGACACGGTCTGTATGCCGAATCCCTGCCCGGCGGTGTGCTGCTTCCAGATGCAGACCTCGCCTCACGGCTGCGAGATCATGCTTGAGGACGACTGCCTGGCGGCAGGCGGCTTCTGGCATCCGTTGGAGGGCTCGTGCGACCCGAATCCGTGCGAAGGCTACACGCCCACGGACAACGCGAGCTGGGGCTACATCAAGAGTCTGTATCGTTAGTTTCGTCTGATCGGGGAGCTGCTTGAGCAGTCTCCCAAGCGCCTGACTGCCACGAGAGGCCTCCTCCGCAAGAGGGGGCCTCTCTTCATTGCCCGTCTGCATTGCCCGCCTGCATTGCCCGCCTGCATCGCCCGCCTGCATCGCCCGCCTGCATTGCCCGCCTGCATCGCCCGCCTGCATCGCCCGCCTGCATCGCCCGCCTTCATGGCCTGTCTGCTTCGCCCGACCGAAACCTTGCCGCGCCGCCCGGCGCGGCGCCCATCGGACGCTTTTCTGGCGCCCCGGGCGGGTCTATGCTGGCGGCCATTCGAACCGCCGGGCCGAAGGGAGGGTGCCGCCATGGCGAACGATCTGCATCCCGCCGATGCCGAACGGCCACGGACCGACCTGTGGGATCGGCTACGGCGCCACGCGATCGAGGAGCCGGTGCTGGGCTTTCGCCTGGACGTGAGCCGCATGCCGTTCACCGGCGAGGATCTCGACCGGTGCGCCGGCCTGGCGCGCCGGGCCCTGACCGAGATGCGCGCGCTCGAGGCGGGGGCCATCGCCAACCCGGACGAGAACCGCCGCGTGGGACACTACTGGCTGCGCGCCTATGATCTCGCCCCCGAGCCGAGCATCCGCGCGGCGATTCGCGGCATGCGCGAGGCCATCCACGACTTCGCCAAGAAGGTCCACACCGGCGAGGTCCGACCGCCGGCGAATGGCGCGGGGCCGCCGCCTGCCCGCTTCCGCCGGCTCCTGCTGATCGGGATCGGCGGTTCCGCGCTCGGGCCGCAGCTCGTCTACGACGCCCTCGCGGCGCCCGACTGCCCCATGCCGACCTGGATCATGGACAACTGCGACCCGGCCGGCATCGATCGGATTCTGGCCGAGCTGGGGCCCGGGCTCGCCGAGACGCTGGTCGTCATCGTCTCGAAGTCGGGCACGACCAAGGAAACTCGCAACGGGATGATCGAGACGCGCCAGGCCCTCGAGCAGCGCGGGTGCGCGTTCGGGCCGCGCTGCGTCGCGATCACGCAGGCCGGCAGCGCCCTCGAGGCGCTCGCGATCGAAACCGGGTTCTTGAAGGTCTTCCCCATGTGGGATTGGGTGGGAGGACGCACCTCGGTCATGTCGGCGGTCGGCCTGCTGCCGGCGGCGCTGCAGGGCCTCGACATCGAGGCTTTCCTGGAGGGCGCGCGCCGGATGGACGAGATCACGCGCCGGGACGACCCTCACGCGAACCCGGCCGCGATGCTTGCGATGATGTGGCACCTGGCCGGTCGCGGCTGCGGCGAGCGCGACATGGTGATTCTGCCCTACAAGGACAGCTTGCTGCTCCTGAGCCGCTACCTCCAGCAACTTGTCATGGAATCGCTCGGCAAGGCCCGCGACCTGGAGGGCCGCGAGGTCCATCAGGGCCTCGTCGTCTACGGCAACAAGGGCTCGACCGATCAGCACGCCTTCGTGCAGCAACTCCGGGAAGGGCCGGACAACTTCTTCGCCACTTTCATCGAGGTGCTGCGCGACCGGGTGGGCCCATCCATCGAGGTGGAGCCGGGCATCACGACCGGCGATTATCTGCACGGCTTCCTGCTGGGCACGCAGGAGGCCCTGGCCGAGGCGGGCCGCGGCTCGATCACGATCACGATTCCCGAGGTGACCGAGATGAGCCTCGGGGCGCTGATCGCGCTCTTCGAGCGCACGGTCGGGCTCTATGCCTCGCTCATCCATATCAACGCCTACCATCAACCCGGCGTCGAGGCCGGCAAGAAGGCCGCCGGCCGCATTCTGGCGCTGCAGACCCGCCTGATGGCCCTCCTGCGCGAGCTGGACGTGGAGGCGCACACGGCCGCCGAGCTGGCCGAGCGCCTGGGCGCGCCGGGCGAAGCGGCGACGCTCTACCGGCTGCTCGAGCGCCTGGCCGCCAACGGCCGGGTCAGGGTGATCCGCACGGGGGTCTCCTGGACCTCGCGCTACGCCCTGCGCTGAGGGTGGGCCGGAGCCCGGGCGCCGGGACCGCCTGGCCAGGCCGCCGTGAGCCCCAACCTTCCCTTTCCGCCCGGAGCGGCCGGCGTGGTAAAATAGTAGGGTCTGCGAACCGCCTGTCACGCTGCCGGTTGCGCCGGCAGTGGCGCTCGCGTCCCGGGCTCGCCGGCCCGGTTCACGGACGGCAGTAAACTTCTCCCCGGCCCAGTCCTATGGGTGGGGGGAGTCTTGGAGCACCCAACTGGGGAGAGCAGCATGCGCCACACCGACGGCCACGCCAGGGATGTCTTCGCCCACCTCCGCGGGCCTCTCGAGCCCGCCGCCGCCTTCGCGATCTGGGCCATCTGCGCGATGCTGGTTGCGCTCGGCAGCGCCGGGCCGGCCCGCGCCCAGACCTACCGGGACGCCGCCCACGCGCCCGACGGGGTGATCTCCCTGCCCCACGAGCTGACGCCCGAGGAGCTGCTCATCCTCGATGAGATCGGCGCGGGCCACCGCACGACACCGCCGCCCACCTCGCAGCCCGTGCGCGGCGCGGCCGAGTTCGATCGCATGCAGGGGGTCCTCATCCGCTACCCGCTGGGGATCAGCACGGCCATCGTGCGCGAGATGGCCGAGGACGTGACCGTCTACTGCATCGTCACCGCCAGCCAGCAGCAGCAGGCCTACAACACCTTCCAGGCCGCCGGCGTCAACATGAGCCACGTCGTCTTCTTCAACGCCAACAGCGACTCCTACTGGACCCGCGACTACGGCCCCTGGTTCATCTACGAGAACGACCACGACTGCGGCATCATCGACACGATCTACAATCGCCCGCGGCCCAACGACGACGCGATCCCGACTCTCTTCGCCAACTTCCTGGGCATTCCCGCGTACGGGCCCGATCTGATCCACACCGGCGGCAACTGGATGAGCGACGGCCACGGCATTGCGTCCTCGACAACCCTGGTTTGGGAGGAGAATCCGACCAAGACTCCGGCCCAGATCAACCAGATCGTTCACGACTACAAGGGCATCCACACCTATCACGTGGTGCCCGACCCCAACAACACCTACATCGACCATATCGACTGCTGGGGGAAGTTCCTGGCTGTCGACAAGGTCCTCATCCGCAGCGTCCCGATCTCGCACCCGCAGTACGACGAGATCGAGGAAACGGCCGCCTACTATGCGGCACAGGTCAGCTCCTACGGTTGGCCCTTCCAGGTCTACCGCGTGTACACGCCGAACAACGAGCCCTACACGAACTCGCTGATCCTGAACAACAAGGTGCTCGTGCCCATCATGGGCGGCTCGTGGGACAGCGCGGCCCTGGCCAGCTACCAGGCGGCCCTGCCCGGCTACGAGGTCCTCGGCTTCACCGGGTCGTGGGAATCGACCGACGCGCTTCACTGCCGGGCCAAGGGCGTGGCCGACCTGGAGCTGCTCTACGTCTACTCGATCCCGCTGCGCGACACGCCCGTGACGACCCAGCCTTACCGCGTGGCAGCGGAGATCATCGACCACAGCGAGACGGGCCTCATCGCCAATCAGCTCCGCGTCTACTGGCGTCCCGGCACCTCGGGCGCCTTCAGTTCCCAGGTGATGACCTCCATCGCCGGCAGCGACTCCTTCTACACCTACATTCCGGCCCAGTCCCTGGGCACGACGGTGCAGTACTACGTGCAGGCCGCCGACAACTCGGGCCGGGTCGAGACCTATCCCCTGGTGGGCGCGGCCGGTCCCTTCACGTTCCACGTCGAGCCGGACAACACGCCCCCGGTCATCACGGGCACGACCGATCTGCGCAGCACGGATGACACGGTCGGGCCCTACGTCGTGCAGACCACCGTCACCGACAACACGTCGATCAGCCAGGTCGAGCTGCTCTACCGCCTCAACGGCGGCCCCTTCACCGCGCTGCCGATGGCCCGGGGCGGCCGCGGCCTGTACGCCGCCGGCATTCCGGGCCAGCCGCACCAGACGGTGGTCGAGTACTACGTGCGGGCCACGGACATCGCCTCGAACCAGACCGTCGACCCGCCGGGGGCCCCCGCCATGCTCTACGTCTTCATGGTCGCCCCCGAGGTGAACATCCTGCTGGCCACCATGGAGTCGGGCTCGAGCTGGACCCACGGGCCCGTGACGGGCGGGTTCTCGGACCAGTGGCACCTGAGCACGCAGCGCAATCACACCCCGGGCGGCGCGCAGAGCTGGAAGTGCGGCGCGACCGGTGCCGGCAGCTACGCCGCTCGGCTCGACGCGGGGCTCGTGACCGAGAGCTTCGAGCTGGGCATCGACACCGAGCTGACCTACTGGCAGTGGATTGCGGCGGAGACGAGCGGCTCGTATCCGGGCTACGCCTACGACGGCGGGCTGGTCGAGATCAACGCCGGCGGCGGCTGGCAGCAGATCACGCCCGCGGGCGGATACCCCTACCGCATTCGCAACACGAGCGGCACCGGCCCCTTCCCGACCGAGACGCGCGTCTTCTCCGGCAGCCAGACCTGGCATCAGGTGACGTTCGATCTGGGGGCCTACGAGGGCGCGACCGCGCAGGTGCGCTTCCGCTTCGGCTCCGACAGCACCACGGGTCTGGAGGGCTGGTACGTGGACGACGTCTCGGTGGACGGGTTCTTCATCAACTGGACGAGCGTGGCCGAAGGCGAGCCCGCGACCCGCGTGATCCTCGCGGCCGCCGGCGCCAGCCTCGCGCGCGGCGCCGCCACGTTGACCTTCACGCTCGGCGCCGAGGCCGCCGCCAGCCTGCAGCTCTTCGACGCCCAGGGGCGGCTGGTCCGCACCCTGCTCGACCGGCCGCTGGCGCCCGGCGCCTACGCGGTCGATTGGGATCACACGACCAGCGCCGGCTTGCGGGCAGGCCCCGGCGTCTACTTCTACCGCCTGCAGGCGGGCGCCGAGACGGTCACGCGGCGGATCGTGCTCTTCTAGTCCGCGCGGATTCTTCTGCGCGAGGCGCGAGCGGGAGCGATCGGGGGGCGGACACTGCTGCGGGGAGGGCGGGTCGGAGGGGATTGCCCCAGACCCGGCGCTCAGACAGTCCTCGCTCGCGCGCGCCCGGCAGTGCGCGCGCGAGCTGCGGAAACTCGCGGCGGGTCTG
>CAZRWW010000121.1:0-11278 GCA_964603725.1 uncultured bacterium | reverse complement strand
CCGGTTGGGCCTATACACTCACACTTGTGTCCAAGAAGCCGGGGGCGGTACAGACGGCTGCAACCACTCTCGCAGGATGTGTGGGTCGGTCGCCTCGCAGTGAAAGTTGAATGACACCTCGATCTCCATCTCCCCATTACCCGTCAACGCGACGTTCAGTCGACCGGGAGGATAGGCAAGGGACCTTTGGACTGCCCGGGAGACAATGGAATGGCCGGCATTAGACACAGCCGCGTCGACAGGCCCGGCGTCCAGCAACTCGGCCGCACTTGGATCCGATTCCGTTACACGGAACTTGATATTGTATCCGGCTGCAGTCACAGGGGTCTCCGGAAGCGAGCAGAGCGCATTGCGGGCGAATCCGAACGTATCCTCAAGATGAGCGACCGTGAAGTCTTGCATCACTGTGATGTAGAGGCGCTTGCCATCGGTGCTTGCCTGGATTGGCTTCTGCGGATGCTTGACCAGGTAGGGCGCCAGGCCATCCAGAGGAACCATTACCTCGACGGGCGCACCTTCGGGCAGGCCATACAGGCGTGCGCTAATGCCCGCCGGGGTCAAGATCGCCGGATTCCAGCGTCCCACGACCACCGTACTCCACCCGAAAGGCACCAACGACATGGCGAGCTCTCCTCTGCGGATCCAGGATCTGCACCCAGACCGCTCCATCCACCTTAACGATGGAGAATCCTACTGGCTCCCAAGGTCCAAGAATAGCCAGAACCGTGCCAGATCCACGGAGCCAAGGTCACTTCCTCTTCTGGGACGGCAGTCCGGTCCTCAGTCGAAGAGGTCCCCCGTCCCCTGGCCCTTCGACGCGCGCTTCCCGCCGGCCTTCCGGCCGCGTTTCTTCCCCGCCGGCGCCCGCGCGGCCCTCGTCGCCGGGATGTTGCAGCCGCCGGAGCACCATCGCGAACGCCGCGAGACCCAGGTAGGCCTCGGTCTTAGCGGGGCGTCTCGATATCGAGCCGCTTCTTCAGCGCGCGGGCGACGGCGCGATTGGCGATGCGGAGAGCATCCAGCGCATCCGCGTCGGCGGAGAGCGTCGCGATGCCGTCTTCGATCCGCCCGGCCGCCACGCCCGCCAGCCGGAGAAGCTCCTCGGCGGTATCGCGGCGTTGCTCCGGCAGGGCGGTTGTCTCCACGCGCCGGGCTTCGATCCACGCACGATACGCGGCGACCAGAGGCGACAGGGCCGTCGAGACGGCCTCGCCGTCATCCAACGCGCCGAGCGCGTCCATCGAAAGCTCGACCCCGGGCATGTCCACCGTCGCGGTCTTCTCGACCTCGGCCTGGGGGATCCAAGCGGTGCGGATCACATGGCAGGCGCCGTCCACGATCACCCAATCGGCCGAGACGCCGTGGCCCGTCGCGTACTCGGGCGTGTCGGCGTAGTGAAGGTCGGTCACCAGCTCGTCCCACTCGCCCGCCTGCGTTCCCCGCAGATCCGGACGCGGCACCAGAGGCTGCTCGCTCCGCACCTCGATCTCGGCCTGGAAGATGCAGCCGAGGTCGGGATGGTCGGGGTTCGGCGCCCGGTGGTTGACGAGGAACACCGAGACCGAGCGCGTGCCCTCCGCAAGGTGCCCGGCCAGCTCGGCGGCGACGATCGGCCGCTCGACGACATGCAGCTCGAGGCCGCCGGACTCGGGAACCGCGTGGCGCGCACCCTCGGTCGCGCCGGTGAGCTCGAGCGGGATCGTTTCTTCGCGCGCCGTGCGTTGCCAGACGGGCACCGGCTTGCCGCCTGAGCCTTCGACTTCGCCCGGCTGGTAGTCGCCCCAACGGACGGTCACCGCCAGCGAGCGGCTCTCCTTCGGGACGAGGAAGCTCAGGCCCATGGAGGAGGGGAAGAAGCCCTTCTTGGCGGCCTTGCGCTCCTCGGTGGATTCCTCGGCGAGGCCGGAGGTTTCGGGGATCTCGTTGCTGAGGTCGTCGTCCTCGTCCTGGTCGGCGCGCTTCTCGGGCCGCGTGTCGGAGGGGATGAGGAAACCGGTGAGATACCAGTTGAGCGGGCGCTCCCAGCCGGGCAGCGCCTCCGCGGCGAGGGGGTGGCCGGCGCCGGGGCCGACGAGAGAGAGGCGGAGGGCGGCGACGAGGCGGTCGCGGACTTCGCGGGAGGTATGCGGGCTCGGCTGCGGGTCCGCTTGGGGTGGAGTCACGGGTGGGTCCTTTCGCGTTTGGGCGCCGGAGGCTCCGGAACCTGTCAACAACTTCGAGACACCGTGTTCAAGAGTTTAGCGAATCGTTTCGACAGTCTGCCTGACGATGGCGTTCCCGGGAACCTGACCTGCGTGCAGTGCGGCTGTCGTTCCTTTCGGCTTGTTGATCCACACCTCCTTCGGCGGACTCTGCGGTCGGGGGCACCCTCGCGGGAAGCGCTCAGGATGGAGTGCGTAGGCCGCCGCCAGCACGCCGGACCGTTGGGCGAGCACGATGTCCGTCAGGCCCCAGTGCTCTGCGGTGAGGCACACAGAGAGCAGGATAGGCCTCACGCAACCTCTGACCTGTTGCGCGACTTCCAGCTCAGATTCACACCTCAGTCGCCAGCCGGTCCCGATGAGGTCCTCGGGACGGGCAGCAGCCGCAGACGCACTACCGGACGGTTCTTGCAAGCCGCACGCCGACGCGTGAGCCGCGGGCCTCGGGCCAGGAGCAGCTCCGGCTCGCCGAGCGGCAGATCCGCACATTGAGGGCATAGCAACCGCCCCGCATCACCCGCCGGATTCCGGAGTCGGGACCGCTCGGATCGATCGACGCCCCACCGTAGGTTTCGAACCAGTCCCAGCACCATTCCCAGACGTTGCCGTGCATGTCGTAGAGCCCCCAGGCGTTGGGGGTCTTCTGTCCGACAGGCTGTGTCTGCTCGCCGGCATTCCCGCAATACCAGCCGACCTGACTCAAGAAAGGCTCATGTCCGCACGCGCACTGGCTGATCTCGCCGTTGCAGAAGGCGCCCGTGCTCCCGGCCCGGCAGGCGTATTCCCACTCGGCCTCCGTGAGGAGCCTGTACCCAGTGGCGTTCTCGTCCCACGTCACCGTGGCGCCGACGATGTGGACACCCCAGTAGGCCAGGTCGGTGAGCGTGTACGCGGGGGGTAGTCCCTCCGCTGCGGACCGCAGGTTGCAGTAGTTGAGTGCGTCAAACCAGGAGATGCGCTCCACCGGAAGGGTGGCTCCTCGGAAGTAGGAATCGTTCCAGCCCATCGTTGCCTGCCACTGCGCCTGGGTAACCTCGACGGCCGAGACATGGAAGGCCTGCGTGAGCGTCACCTCGTGCTGGGTTTCGCCGGGCCACCGGCAGGGCTCGCTCGTGGGGCTGCCCATGAGGAAGGTGCCCGGCTGGATGAGGACGAAACTCGTCAGTATCCGGGTTGTGGTGCCGCCGGCCGGATTGGAAATCGGGGACCAGTTGCCGGCATCGTCCACGGACTTGAGCGCGAAGCAGTAGTCTGTGCCGGGGGAGAGTCCTTCGACCGTGAGGATCTCGGCGGATCCGGCCCTGCGCGGCGCGGGCGTGTCCGCGACGCTGGTTGCCGCGCTCCAGTTGTCCTCGTCGATGCTATCGGTCGACCAGCGCAGGTCGTACGCCGAGGCGGTCCCTCTGGCGCCATCGTCACCTGGTGCCGACCAGTCCAGCGTCGCCGACGTGTCGGTCACCGCTGCCACGGCCAAGTCCGCGACCGCCGCCGGGGGTGTGGTGTCGGGCTTCGTTTCCTTGGCTTCGTCACCGCAACCCGTGAGGCCCGCGATCGCCAGCCCGGTCGTCAGGAGCCACGCAGGCAGTGGCCGGAAACCTGATCGGAGGCGAACGATCATCCGGAACTCGCCGTCTGTCCGTCCGAGACCAGACGACTTGCGGAGGATCGAATTCGTGCGCTTGCGCATGTGCGCTGGCCCTCCTATCGACGTGTGGGGCACGGTGGTGCTACAGCGGCGGATCGGTCAACTGCGTCCAGCGGCCCGTCGGGATGTCCAGCACCCAGAGCACGCCAATCGTGCCGGTCGTGTCGGCGCGCGTCGTCACGAGCTTGGTCTGATCGGGGCTGAAGTCGAAGACGCCTATGTTCAGAGGGTGGCCGGCCGAGGCAAAGCAGCGAATCTGTCCGTCATGGAGATTCACCACGTACTCCATGTTCCGATACTCCCTTCCGGCCGGGGTGAACACGATCTCCTCGCCGTGCAGGTACCACCAGCAGGGCCACTCATTGAGCCACCCCGTGCGGGTCAGGCGGATGTAGTCGGTTGAATCGGGAAACACGCGGAAGATCTCCATGCTTCGATTCCTGGTCTCCGCGTCACCGCAGGAGAAGATGATGCTCCTACCCGCCGCGTCCCACCGCGGGTGACCACCGGCGATGATGCGTCCCCCCTTTCGCGTGAGCTGCCGATCCTCCAGGGTGTTGACATTGACGATGTGCATGCCTCCGCTCGAGTCCGGCTCGAGCGGGGATCCTCCCAGGACCTGAGCATAGACCAGCCATTCCCCACCCGGGTGCCAGTCGGGCCAGCGGGCATCGCCCACGCGCGTAATCCTAGTGGTGTCTCGGGTCCCGAGATCGAGCATCCAAATGTCGCCCCAGAGCCAGAAGGCCAGCTTGGTTCCATCGGGAGAGATGCGCTGCTCCGTTGCCGGGCCCCATTCGGTCAAGTCCAGTAGCAGGTCGGGATCACCCATTCGCTGCCCGTCCTTGTCCACGAAGACTCGATAGAACCCCGTCACCTGCCCACCGGTTGTCGCCCACGTGCGGTAGACTATGAAGTCCCCGGTCGGGGACCAGGCAGCGATGCCATCCACGATGAATGACGGCATGTCCTCCGCAGGGGCATCGCACGGCGGCTTCAGCACGAAGGGGAAGGTCGGATGATCCTCACAGGAGGCGAGGATGAGCAGGATGGGCGCAAGAATAGCAAGGAGAACCAGTGCTCGTCGCATCGGCATCACTCCCCGGGCGGCCTGGCCCGGCGCCAGGCCGCCGCCAGTCATCGCTTCTAGCGCACTACCAGAACGCGTTGGGCACTTTGGCCGCAGCCCCTCTCCTCCAGCTTGAGGAAGTAGATGCCGGCCGCCACGGGCGCGCCACCGTCGTTCTTGAGGTCCCAGACCAGGCTTGCGTTGCCACCGACAGCGAGGCCGCGAACCTCTCTGCCAGAGGCGTCATAGATCCCGATCCGAGCCCCGGTCGGCAGATCCGGGCCCAACCCAGCCAAGCGGATCGCCGTCCAGGCTGAGGCCGGATTCGGCGTGACATGCAGGGTCCAGGGGCGATCCGCCAACGTGAGTTCGCCCACGGACGTGCTCGTGGTCGGGCCAAGCACCGTGTACGAGAACCGGACATCCCCGCCGTTCGGGAAGCGACCGATGGGTGTGCCGCCCATCTCGTAGAGGTCGTAGTAGTAGGTTCGCACGGTGATGCTGGAAGACGAAACCGACACAACGGTCGTGGTCCCCACATCCTCGTTGAGGAGATTGAATAGCTGGTTGTCGTTGATGCGCGGCCAGCCGATCGCGCCCTGCACGCGTCCCCAGGCTACCGGCAGTGCGATGTACGGCGTCTGCAGGGCCATCGTCTTGTCGACCCGGTAGCGCCTGAAAGCGTACTCACCATTGGGCAACGGCGCGACATTCCAGAACACGGCCGCGCCGCTGCCGTCGAAGGTGGCCGTCCCGCCGCTCACGCCCGTCGCCCGCTCAGCGACATTCGGCAAGCACGCGCGCTCCAGCGCCGCGTCGAGGTTAGGACGTCCCCAGCCGGACTCGGGATCCCAGCCGGTACCGTACTGCGGGTGATCCGTTACCGTCAGAAGCAGCACCTGCTCTGCATCCTCCCCGTCGAGGTCGGGATTCATGGCCATGACCAGGGCCGCGGCGCCGCTGACGTGCGGGGCCGCTGCCGACGTGCCCCCGAAGTGGTCGATCAGGTTCCAATCGGGGATGCCCCCGTTCTCACAAGAGCGCCAGGGGTCAGTGAGTTCATAGTAACCATCGCTCTGAATCGAGTGCTTCGTTGTGAAGATGGCGCGACCACCCGGCGCGGTGAAGTCGAGGGTTATGCCGAAGTTGGAACCCTTGGGGGAGTACCCGAGTCCGCAGAGCAGGTTGATCTGCGCTCCACGGGCGTCTTCCCACCGATCCCCGTTCATCATGAACGCATTCACCGATACGCAATGCCGACCGTACGCGGCAGGATAGTGCGGCTCGTTCGTGTTCTCGTTTCCCGCTGCGGCGATGTTCGCCATGCCCGCCGCGCGATTATTGCGCAGCGACTCTCGCAGCAGCTCCGAGGTCCCGTAACCGCCGAGACTCATGTTGACGACCTTGATCCCTTGGCTCCGAGTCCAGTTCAGCGCGGACGCCGTGGTCGAATGGTATCCGCCACCCTGCCAATTCAGCACTTTCACGGGAACGATCGACAGTTGCCACCCTACGCCCGTGCCGCCGACCTGGTTGTTGCCCATCATGCCGATGATGCCGGACGCGGCGGTCCCGTGCCATACGTCATCGAGCCAATTGTCGTCCGCTGGCGGTCCCGCGGTGACGAAGTTGGCTCCAGCTTCGATCTCATGGAAGTCCGGGTGGTCGAAGTCGATGCCGGTGTCCAGGACGGCGACCCGGGCCGGATGGAGCCCCGTGCCGTGGTCCCACGCGTCGGGAGCATTCAGGTCATAGCCGGGCACTCCGCCGTACTGACCGTAGTTCTTCAAACCCCACTGGCGGACGAAGTACTGGTCGTTCGGAGTCCTGCACGCCGTCACACGCCAATCGGGCTCGGCTACCACGACGTCCGGACTCGCGCTCAGCTCAGAGCACGTCTCTTCCACCCTGTCGTGTGCCAGCCCCAGGGCATACCAGAGGCTCAGGTCATGCGGTACCGTAAGGGGCTCACCGGCAGCGTTCGTCACGCGCTCGCCGTAACGGTCGATGATCGTGGGGTCAAAGTCGGGCACGATCTGTCTGATGCTCACGACTTCCTGAGCCTCAAGTACTTCGCCGAGCTCCGGGGGGGCGAAGACGCCTGGTGTCTGCAGCGCCTCTCGGAGCGTCGTCTCCGTTATTCCCTCCGGCAAGGTGACCGCCCCGGGAACGAACTTGGCGAGCACGATCTGTGCGCCCCGCTCCGCAAGCCCGGAAGTGCCCGGCTCTTCCCCTCCCCCGCCGGAGATCTCACCTCCTTGGATGGGTGAGCCGGGGCAGGCTGATTGGCCGGGCCGGAAGAGCCCCAGGGCCCCCAGTTCCTCTGCGGCCCACGTCATGGGCGGCATCGCGCAGTTGGCCGTCCCGGCGAAGCCGGTTACCGGGTCGGTCCCCAGCGGGATCAGCTCTTCCTCGTAGGCGTAGCCAGCGAACCAGTAGACGGCCACGTAGTTGCCGGACCAGGGTGTGCCCGCTGCGGCCAGGGCCACTCCCTCGGTGGGGCCGGGCCATCCCGAGGTCGGCAGCTCGAGTCCGTTTCCCTGGAAGCAGGGACCATGGTCCAAGAAGACGTAGCTGTCGGGGTTGTACTGGCCGAAGCCGAACTCACATCCAGCGAAGGTCTTCTCCTCGGGCCAAGCGGCCAAGACATACCAGATTGAGGAATGCCCCGTGTTGCCGTCGAGGTCGATCCGCGGATTCTGATCGGTGCATTCGGACAACCTGAACTCCCGCTCGTAGCGAGCGCACCAATCCTCGGAGGCGGAGAACTCAATGCCCTGGGGATGGTGAGCGATCAGCACCCCGTCACCCAGGTAGTCCGACTGAGCCTCGGCAGGCGCCGATGCCAGCACGAACAGAACAGAACAGAACAGAACAGAACAGGTAGACGTCGGCGTGCGCATAAACAAGCCCTCCCACTTGGGTGTGTAACCACTAGATACCCAGAACTCGCATGATGGCTCGTATGCAAGCAATGTACGAAGATGGACGGGAGGTGTCAAGTGCCTTGCTACTGGCTGGCTTCGAGGGGCGCGGCGGGGTGCCGGGGCCGTCGCTCCAGGAACCGCCCTTCCGGCCGACCGCGAAGCTCCAGGTCCTCGACGACCACCCGGCCGCGCAGGATCACCTTGCGCACGCGCCCGCGAACGACTGTGCCTTCGTAGGGCGAGAAGTCGGTGTTCATGTGCAACGCGCCGGCCGCCAGGCGCCACTCGGCGTTCGGATCAAAGATGACCAGGTCCGCATCGGCGCCCGGCCGCAGTGCGCCCTTGCGCGGGGCGAGCCCGTGGATGCGGGCAGGCTGGGTCGCGGTGAGCTCGACCAGGCGCTCGAACGATATCACACCCGGCACGACGCCCAGCGTGTGCAGGAGCGGCAGGCGAGTTTCGACGCCGGGCAGTCCGTTGGGGATGCGCGTGAAGGGTGCGCGGGGCAGGTCCTTTTGCGCGCGGCGGAACGGGCAATGATCGGTTGCGACCACGTCGATGTCGCCGGCGGCGAGCGCGGCCAGAAGCGCCTCACGATCGCGCGCGGTGCGCAGCGGAGGAGCGAGCAGATACTGCGCGCCGTCCGGGCCTGTGAAGCGCGAATTGTCGAGCGTGAGGTACTGGGGACAGGTCTCGATCGAGACCGGGCTGAGATCACCGGGCCAACCCGCGCCTGAAGGCTGCCAGCGCGCCAGTGTTGCCCGTCGGCCGGCGTCGTGCGCCCGGCAGCTTCGAGGCGGGCGGTGGCCTCGTTGACCAGCGCGTCGTCCTCGGCGTGCACGAGCACGAGCAGGCCGCGCGCGGCCGCCGAGCGCAGCAGGGCGTGCAACTCGTCGGGGTGGATGGTGTAGCCTTCGCGCGAGTAGCAGGTGAAGACCTTGAGCGTGGTCACCCCGCGCTCCACGAGCTCGTCCAGCTCCGCGGGCAGCCGGTCCGCGAAGTCCTCCGGAAACCAGGTCACATTGGCGTGGAGCGCGTATTCGAAGTGGGTGCAGTCGGCGAAAGCGCGCTGACGGCGCTCGACGCTCTCGACCAGCCGCTCGCCGCGTCGCTGGAGCGTGAAGTCGATGATCGTGGTGACGCCGCCGCACAGCGCCGCCAGCGTGCCCGAGGAGGGGTCATCGCTCGAGATCAGTGGTGTCCACCCTTTTCAACACTGCTGTGTGTCTGCCGCGAAGCGGATTGTTGGCGTCAGTTGCCGGCTGACATGAGCGAAGAGGTGTTCACTGATGAGGCGCAGGACATGGACAGGGATGTGACGTGCCAAAGGTGGCAGTCCGACGAGGAGCTTGAGCAAGATGTCGGTGGTGAGGGCCGTGAGGACGTGGATCTCGTAGGCTTCCGCGCTGCGGCCGAGGCACCGCTCCATGCATCAGCATCTGCACCAGCCGCAGCCACGCGACGACGCGGACATCCAGGCGGGCGCAGCGGGGGTTGGCGCGCTCGTCCGTTGTGCTGCCGTGGCGGTGATTGTGGGTGACCGAACGCCTGCGTGCGCAAAGGGAGGCCCGCTGCCACAAGCTCCAGCGAGGCGGGCGCTCGAGCTGGCTGCGATCTGGCTACCGCCCTGAGGCATGGCGCAGCGCGCGCGATCATCTCCAGAGGCGGCCACAGCCGGATCGAGCGCGGGGGCCGCTGGTCCTCCGCTGCCCGCCCACACCTACGAGCGCCACCCGTCCTCCAACGCGCCGAGTGCGTCCATCGAAAGCTCGACGCCGGGCATGTCCACCGTCGCGGTCTTCTCGACCTCGGCCTGGGGGATCCAGGCGGTGCGGATCACACGGCAGGCGCCGTCCACGATCTCCCAGTCGGCCGAGACTCCGTGGCCCGTCGCGTACTCGGGCGTGTCGGCGTAGTGCAAGTCGGTCACCAGCTCGTCCCACTCGCCCGCCTGCGTTCCCCGCAGATCCGGACGCGGCACCAGAGGCTGCTCGCTCCGCACCTCGATCTCGGCCTGGAAGATGCAGCCGAGGTCGGGATGGTCGGGGTTCGGCGCCCGGTGGTTGACGAGGAACACCGAGACCGAGCGCGTGCCCTCCGCAAGGTGCCCGGCCAGCTCGGCGGCGACGATCGGCCGCTCGACGACATGCAGCTCGAGGCCGCCGGATGCGGGAACCGCGTGGCGCGCACCCTCGGTCGCGCCGGTGAGCTCGAGCGCGATCGTCTCCTCACGCGCCGTGCGCTGCCAGACGGGCACCGGTGTGCCGCCTGAGCCTTCGACTTCGCCCGGCTGGTAGTCACCCCAACGGACGGTCACCGCCAGCGAGCGGCTCTCCTTCGGGATGAGGAAGCTCAGGCCCATGGACGAGGGGAAGAAGCCCTTCTTGGCGGCCTTGCGCTCTTCGGTGGACTCCTCGGCGAGGCCGGAGGTTTCCGGGACTTCGTTGCTGAGGTCGTCGTCCTCGTCCTGATCGGCGCGCTTCTCGGGCGGCGTGCCGGAGGGGATGAGGAAGCCGGTGAGGTACCAGTTGAGGGGGCGTTCCCAGCCGGGTAACGCCTCGATCGCGAGGGGGTGGCCTGTGCCGGGGCCGACGAGGGAGAGGCGGAGGGCGGCGACGAGGCGGTCGCGGACTCCGCGCGAGGTGGCGGAGGGGAGGGGCGGGTCCGGTTGGGGTGGGGTCACGGGTGGGTCCTATCGCGGTTGGGCGCCGGAGGCTCCTTCCAGGGAGCGTTCAACTCGCCTGGGCCGGTGCAGGGGCAGCGGCGCTGCCGGAGCTTGCGGGCCTTCGGGCGGGTGGATGCCAAGGTCTGTATGACTTGAGCATTGCACGGTTTTCCGGGAATGTCGATGCGCAACTGCGTCGTTGACTGGCACGCCGGAGAGGCGTCGAGAGGCTCGCATTCGCACAAGTCGCATGAGGGGGGCTACTCGCTCGGATGCCGGCTTGCGCGGAGTCGGGATCGGCGGGAAGCGTTTCCGCTCAAGATGGGTGGTCTGCACTCGATCGGGCGGCTGCGGGCGGGGTCGGATACCCGCAGACCTGGTGTCTTCCTGCGCTTTCCCTCGCAGTGGCGCTTCCGCAGGACTGCGGGCGCGAAGGGCTGAACCGCACGGCCGGGGTGTTCGGTGGCATCACGTCCGTGACCGGGCGATTTGTTGATCGGCAGGGGGCACGGTTGACCTGCGCTGTCTCGGGTGCGAATATCACGCGGGACGTGGTACAGTACCATCGGTTCGCGCGCGGGGGTGTCCATTTCGAACTTGGCAAGACGGACGTTGTGCGGCAGGGCTTTGCCCTTCGTTTAGTGACGGTCTGGGAAGATCTCGCGGATACCGAGCACCAGCGTTGTGGTTTGCGCGATCTCCAGCATCGGCTTGGCGCCGACATAGGCGGCGGAGCCCGAGCGTGGAGTTTGCTATTGGGAACTGGCCAAT
>CAZRWW010000120.1:0-11504 GCA_964603725.1 uncultured bacterium | reverse complement strand
TGGGAGGTGAGATGATCTATCGCGCCAAGGCCCCCCTCAGGGTGAGCTTCTGCGGGGGCGGGACCGATGTGTCGCCCTATCCGGAGGAGAAGGGCGGCTGCGTGCTCTCGGCGACGATCGACCAGTACGCCTGGGCCAGCGTCAAGCCGTGCGATCAGCCCCGGATCGTGTTGACGTCGCTGGACTACGGGCTGCAGCGCGCCTACGCCCTGGGCGCCCTGGCCTTCGACGGCGAGATGGATCTGGTCAAGGGCGTCGTCAATCACTTCCACCGCGTGACCGGAGGGCTGCCCTCGGGGTTGGAGGTGCTGACCCACAGCGACGCCCCGCCGGGCAGCGGGCTGGGGTCCTCCTCCACGATGGTGGCGACCCTGGTGGGGGCCATGGCGGAGTGGCTGGGGATTCCCATGACCAGCTACGAGCTGGCCGAGACGACCTACAAGATCGAGCGACTGGATGTGCGCCTCAGCGGCGGCCGCCAGGACCAGTACGCGGCGACCTTCGGGGGCTTCAACTTCATCGAGTTCTTCGCCGATCACACGGTGGTCAACCCGCTGAGAATTCCCCGCGACACGGTGAACGAGCTGGAGTATCACCTCCTGCTGGTCTTCACCGGCAGCACGCGCACGTCGGCCGGGATCGTCGATACGCAGATGGATCGCTATCGGCGCGGCGAAACCGATGCGGTCAGGGGGCTGGACGAGCTGAAACGACTGACGACGAGCCTGAAGAACCTGCTGCTGCAGAGTCGGCTGGAGGAGTTCGGCCGGATGCTGCACGAGGCGTGGGAGACGAAGAAGCTGCTCGCGTCGGCGATCACGAACAGCGCGATCGACGAGCTCTACGCCGCGGCCCTGGAAGCGGGCGCGCTGGGGGGCAAGATCCTGGGGGCGGGCGGTGGGGGTCACCTGCTGATCTACTGCCCGGCCGAGCAGCGCCACCGGATCGCAACGGAGATGGCCCGCCGGGGAGGGCGCCCGGTGCGCTTCGCCTTCGAGAACCTCGGCCTGCAGGTGTGGCGGGCCCGCTGAGATGAAGATCGTCTACATCGGCACCTGCTATCCGATGCGCGGGGGCCTGGCGCACTTCAACGCCATTTTGTCGCGCGCCCTCGAGCGAGATCACCAGGTGGTCTTCCTCTCGTTCACGCGGCAATACCCGGACCTCCTCTTTCCCGGCAAGACGCAGTACGTGACCGACGAGGAGTCCTCCGCGGCGGTGCGCTATCCGGCCGAGCCGGTGCTCGATTCGATCGGTCCGCTGTCCTGGTGGCGCACGGCCCGGCGCGTGGCGGCCATCGATCCGGACCTGGTGATCTACAAGTATTGGATGCCCTTCTTCGCGCCCGCCTTCGGCACGGTGTCGCGCCTCATCAAGCGCTGGACCCGCGCCAGGATCGTCTTCATCTGCGACAACATCATCCCCCATGAGCGCCGGCCCCTCGATGTGGCCCTGACGCGCTATGCCATCGGGCCGGTGGACGGCTTCGTGACGATGTCGGAGCAGGTGCGGGACGATCTGCTGAAATTGAAGCCGCGCGCGAACTGGCGCCTGGTGGAGCATCCGATCTACGATATCTTCGGCGCGCGCGTCGAGAAGGCCGAGGCGCGCGGACGCCTGGGGTTGAGCGACGGGCCCTGGCTCCTCTTCTTCGGCTACATCCGGGAGTACAAGGGGCTCGACCTGATCCTGCGCGCGCTGCCCGCGATTCGGCGGCACTTGCCCGTCAGGCTGCTGGTGGCCGGGGAGTTTTATGCCCGGGAGCGCGAGTATCGCGCCATGGTCGCGGAGCTGGGACTGGCGGACGCCGTGCGCTTCGATGCCGACTACATTCCCGAGGACCGCGTGGCGCTCTACTTCTCCGCGTGCGACGCGGCCGTGCTGCCGTACCACAGCGCCACCCAGAGCGGGATCGTGCAGATCGCCTACCAGGTGGATTCGCCGGTGATCTGCACGGACGTCGGCGGCCTGGCCGCGGCGGTGCTGGACGGCGAGACGGGCCTCGTCGTGCCGCCGGGCGATCCCGAAGCGCTGGCCGCCGCGGTCTTGCGCTTCTATCAGCAGGGGCTCGAGGAGAAGCTGAGGGAGGGCGTGCGCCGGGAGAAGGTCAGGTACTCCTGGGAGCCGCTCGAGCGGGCCGTGACGGAATTGGGTAGGTCGGCCGGCGAGGAGACCCACTAACCCAGGGAAGGAAACGCCATGCGGGAACTCGTGCAGGACCGGATCCGCGACAGCATCCGGGTCAAAGAGAGCCTCCTCACCCAGGCCGATCTTCTGGCCGGAATGGCCCGCGTCGTGATCGATTGCTTCCGCGGCGGGGGCAAGGTGATCTTCTTCGGCAACGGCGGGTCGGCCGCCGACGCCCAACACATGGCCGCGGAGCTGTCGGGCCGGTTCTACCTGGACCGGCCCGCGTTGCCCGCGCTGTCGCTGTCCACCAACTCGAGCGCCCTGACGGCGATCGGCAATGACTACGGCTTCGAGCAGGTTTTTGCCCGGCAGCTCCCCGGGGTCGGCGCGCGCGGAGACGTGGCCTTCGCCATCTCGACCAGCGGCACCTCGGGGAATGTCCTGGAAGCCGCGCGCCTGGCCAAGCAGATCGGCATGATCACGATCGGGTTCACGGGCCGCCGGGACAGCGAGCTGGCGCGGATGGCCGACTTCGCTCTGAGGATCGACTCCGATCTGACGCCGCGCATCCAGGAGGGGCACATCCTGGCCGGGCACGTCATCTGCGAGCTCGTGGAGCGAGAGCTCTTCGGCTAACGCCGGGCGTCGCGGCCGCGGTTCAGGCGCCGGGTCTGGCGGCCACGGCCGGCTGTGGCCGACACGGCCGGGCCACCGGCCGCGGTTCAGCTCCCAGGATTGACGGCCAGCGCCAGCAGCCGGTCGCCGCCGCGGTTGAGCAGGCCTGTGCTTGCGTGCGCGACGACCTGCAGCACGGCCTTCCCGGCCTTCTCCACGGCCGACCCCCGCAAGGCCATCCGGCGCAGCGGCACCGCGGACTGCCGCAGGGCGACGACCTCGAAGCCGGCCGCGGTCAGCATCGCGCGGAGCGTCGCCGGCGCATATTCGCAGAGGTGATAGGGCGGGATGCGCAGCGTCTTGAAGGCGCCGCGGCGGCGATAGACCCACATGCCCAGCCGCGCCGAGGGAGCGTTCATCGTGGAGGGGACTTCCACCGCCAGCAGGCCTCCCGGCGCCAGCCACGCGCGGATGGCCCGGAGCGACTGGAGGGGACGCGGCAGGTGCTCGAGCACGTCGCCCATGTACACCGCCTCCAGGGCGCCGGCCGGGGGAGCTGCGTCCTCCGGCGATCCCACGGAGACGTCCAGCCCGAGCTCCTCGCGGGCGTGGCGCGCGGCGAACTCGGAGATCTCCAGGCCGCTCGCCTGCCATCCGAGGTCTCGAAGCTGCGCGAGCAGGAACCCCGGGCCGCATCCGACTTCCAGCAGTCGACCGCGATGCGGCCCACGCGGGCGCAGAAGCCGGTCGAGCTGCATCGCCTTGCGCCTGTGCCGGCCCGCGGCGCGTTGGGCATCCTCCATGTAGGCGCGGCGGCCGTGCGCGCCGAGCGTGTCGCTGCACTCCGTGAAGTACTCCTCAGTGTAGAGAGCAGCGATCTCGGCGTCGTCGAGGGGCGGATGGAGAAAGACCAGCCGGCAGGTCGAGCACCGCACGCCGTACAGGTAGCGCTGCCGGAAGTCGTAGCGGAAGGGCAGGCGCGTCAGCGCCGCGGGGCCGCACAGGGGACATGCGCCGCTGACCGGCTCGCCCGGGCGTGCCGGCGCTGCCGGTGCCCCTGGATCGCCCGCGGCTGATCTTCGCCCGGCCATGCATCTCCCCGGATTCCGGAGTCGCGACGTGACCTCCCGCCGTGGGGCGGGAAGGAGGCGAAGCCTAGCGCCTGAACGCCGGGCGATCAAGCCGCCCGCGGCGAGCCCGCGCGCGCCGGCTGCCCGAGCCGGCCGCGCGGGGGCGAGCCTCGCCGATCACGCCGTCACCATCTCGTTGCCTAGCGCGCGTACAGGCTCTTGATCTGGCCCCAGGTCACCGAGACCGTCGGGGTCGGCGCCGAGCAGCCCACGCCCAGAGCTCCGATCAGGCCGCAGGTCGGGTTCTGCGGCGGTGCGCAGGGGGAGTCCTCCCGGATGGTGAAGTCCTGCGCGGCCACGTCACAGAAGAGCGGGTCCGCCGCGATGTTTCCGTTCGTGCCGGTGGGGTCGGGGATGCCCACGTAGTTGCCGCCCGCGTTGCCCCAGGCGTCCAGGCATTCGAAGAACACGCCGCCGCCGTCGCAGAAGAGGCCGCCGCCCTCAGTGGCCTCGGCGAGGATGCTGTGCGAGACCTGCCCTCCGTCGTAGATGGCCACGTGGCCGCCGTAGCGGCCGGCGCCGTTGGCGAAGAAGGTGCAGCCCAGGATGTTGGCCCCCCAGCCCCCGTGGGTCATGACCGCGCCGCCGTCCGCGGCGGCCCAGTTGCCCGCGAACAGACAGCCCTCGATGAGCGGATTGGGGATGTAGGTGCGGATGGCGCCGCCGTGAACGGTCATCGCCTTGTTGCCGATGAACGTGCAGTTCAGGATGTGGGGACTGGCGCTGTAGGCCAGCTCGATCGCGCCTCCGTCGAGGAGGGCCAGATTGCTCACGAAGCGGCAGTCCGCGATCACGCCCTGCATCGCTCCCGAGGCGATCGCCCCGCCCTTTTCCCCAGCGAAATTGGACTGGAACAGGCAGTCGGCGATGGTCGCGCAGCCCGACCCGTTGATGGCCCCGCCGTAGCGCGTGGCGACGTTGTTGCGGAACACGCAGGCTTCGACGAGCGGGCCGGCATTGTCGAGGTAGAGCCCCGCGCCGTGGTCGGCGTGGTTGCCGACGATCCAGCAGCCCCGGAGGGTCGGTGCCGAGCCCACGCAGCGCACGCCGCCGCCGCGCAGGTAATCGGGGGTCCCCTGCCCGCCGGTGATGGTGAATCCTTCCAGGATCGCGGCCCGCGTTTCCCCGAGTTGGAACGTCACGCAGGTCCGGTTCTGGGGGCCGCCCTGACTTCCATCGATGACGGTGCCCGCGGGCCCCGCCGCGCTGTGGAGCCACAAGTTCTTGCCCAGGAAGTCCAGGTTCTCGCTGTAATGCCCCGGGTTGACGGCGATCTCATCTCCGGTCGCGGCGGCACCGAGCGCTTCCTGGATGGTGGTGAAGTGACCGCCCCCGCCCGGATCGACGATCCAGAGATCGGCGCTCACGGACAGCGGCGTGAGAAGTGCCGCCAGTGCGGCGAATGCGGTTCTTCTCATGGTGACAGCCCTCCTCCGTTAGGTTTGCCCAGTCTGGTCTGCCCCTGTCTGATTGGATGGCCGTCCGCATCGGGGTTGGCTCGATGACTTCCGCGGCCTGTCGGTCGTCCAGCGGGAGCACGCACGCGTTGACCCCGAGCTTCTGGCACGGATACAATCTTACCATTGGGCCGCGCATGCTGCCGAGGGCAGCCTGCGGTTGGCTGCTGCCTGGGGCGGCGGCGCAAGGACAGTCGGCCCATTCCCGCGCGCGGCATCCAGGACTCAACAGCGATGATGCGGGCGGGATCGAGCGTCGATCGGGCTCGCCGGAGGGGTTGCCGAAGGAGGTGGGTCGTGAGGACCTCGCATCTGCTGGGAGCTGCCGCTGCATTTCTGCTGTTGCTGTCGCCCTGGACAGCCAGAACGGCCGTCATCGACCTGGAAGCCTATCGCTTCGATCCTCAGGTGGGCGCACCGTCGCTGCCGGCGGGCCTGTCTGCCGCTGAGGGCCCCGAGGCGGAGCACGGGTACTTCATCGTGCAAGCCACCGGGCCCGTCACCGACTCCTGGCGCGCCGCGCTCGAGTCGGCCGGAGCGCGGTTGTACGGCTACTTGCCCGAGTCGGCCTACCTGGTCGGGTTGGACGCGCCCGCCCGCGAGCGCGTGGCCGCGCTGACCGACGTGGCGTGGATCGGCCCCTTCCATCCGGCCTTCAAGATCAGCCCCCAAGTCGGCACGCAGACGTTCGTGTCGCCCGAGCGTCGGGCCGATGGCCGCCTGACGCTGATGGTGCGCGTCTTCGGGGACCTCGACGGCGTGGCCGCCCAGATCGCGGCGCTCGGCGGCGAGGTCCTGGATCGCACCGACGACGGCTTCTCGCAGCGGCTGCTGGTGCGCGCCGCCCCGGCGCTGGTGCCGGCCATCGCGCGCCTGCACGACACGTGGTGGATCGAGGAGCAGCCCGAGTTCTTGACGATGAACAACATCACCAAGTGGGTCGCCCAGTCCAACGTGAGCGGTTGGACCCCGCTGTGGGACCAGGGCATCAACGGCGAGGGCATGATCGCCACGATCATGGACAGCGGCGTCGACTACAATAGCTGCTGGTTCCGCGAGACGGGCAACGCCCAGCCGGGGCCAGACCATCGCAAGGTGATCAACTACTCGCTCTTCGGCGGTGGCGTGGCCTACGATGGCTGCGACAACGGCCACGGCTCGCACGTGGCCGGGACGATGTGCGGCGATCAGTCCTACATCAACCCGGGCAACTACAACTACAACGGCATGGCGTACAAGGCCAAGCTCACCGTGCAAGACGTGGGCGCCGACGACTGGACCGCCTGCAACCTGGGCACGATCTCGGTGCCGAGCAGCCTCTCGGCGGCCTTCACGGCCAGCCATAACCTGGGCGCGCGGGTGCACCAGAATAGCTGGGGCAGCAGTTCCAACGCCTACGACGGCTACTGCGTCGACGTCGACAACGCGATGTGGAACTACCCCGAGTATCTCGTCTGCTTCGCGGCCGGCAACTCGGGCCCCAGCGCCAGCACGGTGGGCTCGCCGGGCACGGCCAAGAACTGCGTCACCGTGGGAGCGTGCCGCCAGGCGCCCGAGCAGAACACCATGGCCGGCTACTCGAGCCGCGGGCCGGCCAGCGACGGGCGCACCAAGCCGACCGTGACCGCCCCCGGCGGCGAGTCGCCGACCTTCATCACCTCGGTCGACAACAACGCGGGCAATCCGCCGAGCCCTACCTGCCAGACGGCGAGCAGCCCCTTCCAGGGCACGTCGATGGCGACCCCGTGCATCTCGGGCATGGCCCTCAATCTCCAGCAGTACTTCAGCGCGGGCTTCTATCCCGACGGCGAGGCGGGCGGCGACGGGTTCTTTCCCTGGGCGGCCACGGTCAAGGCGATGATCGTGGCAAGCACGGCGGACATGGCCACCAGCGACGTTCCCAACAACAACGAGGGCTGGGGGCGCGTGCTCTTGGACAATTCGATGTACTTCGACGGCGACACGCGCGAGCTGATCGTCGAGCAGGTCGCGCCGGGGCTCGGCACGGGGCAGACCTGGTCGCGGACCTTCGAGGTCGACGCCGCCGGCGAGCCGCTCACCGTCACCGTCGTCTGGACCGATTACCCGGGAACCTCGGGCGGCGGCGTCAAGCTGGTCAACGACCTCGACGTCGTCCTGACCGCACCGGGCGGCGCGCAGTACAAGGGCAACGTCTTCAGCGGCGGGTTCTCCGCGACAGGCGGCTCGCACGACCGGCTGAACGTCGAGGAGTGCGTGCGCTTGAGCTCGACCCCCCTGGGCACTTATACGCTCGAGGTGCGCGGCTACAATGTGCCTCAGGGCCCGCAACCCTTCGCGGTCGTGATCAACGGCGCCTTCGGCGACTGGCCGCCGGGCGGCTTCTCGGCGGCCGGCGAGCAGCCGGCTCTGCCGCGCGCCGCCTGGGTGGAGGCGTCTCCCAATCCCAGCGCCGGCCTGATCGAGCTCGAGTACGCTGTGCCGAGCGCCTACGTGGGTCCGGTGACCCTGGACGTGGTCGATGCCGCCGGCCGGGTCGTCCGCCAGCTCGTCGACAAGGGCCAGCGGGGGGGCGTCTACCGCGTGACGTGGGACGGGCTCGACGAGCGCCGACTGCCGGCGGCCGATGGGGTCTACTTCGCGCGGCTGCGAATGGGGGCCGAGACCGCCGGCGCGCGGCTGGTCGTGATGCGTTAGTATGGAGCAATCTTGTCAAGTGAGCACTGAGGCCACTCTCTTCTCTTGAGGGGGGTGGCCTCCGTCTTTCGATGATGATTCGAAGAGACGGCGAGGCGGGCGCTTCGGCGAATCACGCCGATGTGCGCGGGTCGCACCGGCGTGCCGGTCAGAGCCGGATGACTGTGATCTGTCGGGAGACTGGGCTCTGGACCATCGCAGGTTCGGGAGCTCGGGCACCAGCCCCCCAGTTTGCGGGGGGCGAGCCGCAGCGGTGGAACTGGTGCGGCTCGGCAGGGAGGCAGATAGCCGTCAGCGTGTCGATCCCGTGGAAGCGGCCGAACCAGGCCAGCGGCTCCTTTCGTGTGCGGCTTCGTCGCTGCTGTCGATAACCCGCGATTCGGGGGCCCGCGAGAACCTGGTCTCGGTCGCTTGGGTCGGCACGAACTCCCGCTCCCGAGCCGGTCGTTCTATCTTGTCCAGTGTCTTCACCTCCTGCCGCAGCCTTCCACGTACGGGAGGGCCGTGCTGCCTGTACGGCGCTCCCGCAGTTGATTGCCAGTGCACTCGCGACCCGTTCAAGCCTATCGGCCGGCTGCGCATGTAAGCGATGGCCTTGAACGAAGCTCGCTTCCCACGGAGGGACGTGCCCGGCCGAGGAGACACACGGACTCGCACCCGTCAGGCGATTGCCTGTTGACATGCGCCCGGGTCCGTACCGACAATGAAACGTAAGACTGCGAGTTCTTTTCCAGCGGATTGAGACTCTGGAGCACGCCATGGGGTCCTCGCGCGGCTACCAGTGGCCGTACGTGCGCTCAGTGTTCGGCATGCATCCTCCTCGGACGGAGCAGGCGTCCCGTAGGCTCGGGTACCGGTTACGCACTCCGCCAATGTGCTTCGGTACTGCTGCAGGAGAACGTGATGAACTCCTGAACGGAAAGGAGGCAGCGAGATGATCAAGAAACGCCAGAACGTCTCCCGTCGGACTGAAGAACAGACGCCGGAGCCCCGGTCGGAGCGGGAGTCTACTTTCTCAAGACCGCACGGGGTGATCAATCCGAGGTTCGCAAGATCTCTTTGGTGAGATAGGTGAACCCGGGTATTCGGCAATCGGGAGTCGTTCCTAGGGCCCCGATCGCGAGGAGGTGATGGATATGGCCCGCAGGATGTGGCTGGCGGGGATCGCGTCGGCGTGGCTGGCCGTGTGGGACGCTCAGGCCGCCGTGCTGCCGGTCCCGACAGAACTCTATCCAACGATCGCGTCGGCGTGCGCGGCAGCGGGGGTGGGAGACACCGTGTCGGTGGCAGCAGGTTCGTACAACGAGTCGGTGACGGTCCCCGATGGGATCTGTGTCATCGGAACGGGAGCCCATCCATGGTCCGTGCTGGTGACGGCCGTGGGGAACTGGGCCTTCAGGGTGGTCGGTGGCCCTCATGGAGTGTTGGTGGAGAACTTGGGGCTTCATGTTCGCGATGAGTTCGGGATGTGCGCACTCGAGAACCACAATGACCATCTCGAGGTCCGTGGCTGCTACCTGGACGGCTTTGGAATCGATGCCCAGGCAGTGATCTGGACATTCACTGATATCGTTGTGAGGTACTGCTTGATCGGCGTCCCGCCATCCAGTTGGCTGCAGCTCAATCCCATTCACCCCGGAGGTCCAGTCAGTATCCTGGCCGAAGATTGCACTTGGGGAGGCGAGAGCATCGCGTGGGGGATGGACGTGCCCATGGGGACTCGCTTTGTCTTCAAGAACAACACGTTCAACTGCTGCATCGTCGTGGCACCGGACCCGGGGCAAACCGCGTTCAGCATGCGCTTCATCAACTGCATTGACGCCTACTCGAGGTGTTGGGGTGGCGGGGTGCCCGACACACTGGAGTGGCGGTACTGCGACTTCTACTGGCCGCCAGACCCATATCCGAACTGCGGTACGCTGGTGAACTGCTTCAGTGCCGACCCGCTCTTCTGTGACAAGCAGCACGGCGACTTCCGCCTGGAGTGGGGTAGCCCCTGCATCGGTGCTGGGGAGGGCGGTGAGGACGTCGGTGCACGGTTTGGCTACTGCGACGTGCCACTGGAGGTGGAGGCAGGTCGTGCGAGCGGCCGCCTGGGGCTGTGGGTGTCCAGCCCGCGGCCGAACCCCGCGACCGGGGCAGTCGAGGTGTTGTTCAGGGGTGTCCCCGACTTGCCGATCAACGCTCACGTCATTGGCGTTGATGGCACCCTGGTGCGCGTGCTGACGCTCGAAGGGTCGGGTGCCCTGCAGCGACTGGTGTGGGACGGCGTGGCCCGGGACGGGCGAGCCGCGCCCACGGGGGTGTACTACATGCGGATCGAGAGCGGGGGGTTGAGTTGCTCACGGCGGCTGATCATGCTCAGGTGATGATATGGGGCGACCCTGTCAAGTGAGCACTGAGGCCACTCGTTTCTCTTGAGGGGGTGGCCTCCGTCTTTCGATGATGATTCGAAGAGACGGCGACGCGGGCGCTTCGGCGAATCACGCCGATGTGCGCGGGTCGCACCGGCGTGCCGGTCAGAGCCGCATGACTGTGATCCGCCGGGAGACTGGGCTCTGGACCATCGCGGGTTCGGGAGCTCAGGTCTCAGCGGTGTTAGGCTCGCCGAAGGGGACGACCTGGCAACGCCCTGGCCCCAGGACGGCGACCCCCAACCGAGTTCTTGTGGACATCGAGACCGACGAGGGTGATACGATGATCCATGAGTGGCTCCTCTCGTATGCGGCTCTGTCGCCGCAGGAGAAGGCCCGCGACTCGGGGGGGCCGCCAGGGCCTGGTCTTGCCCGCATGGGCGGGCACGAGCTCACGCCCGCGGGCCGGTCATTCCGTCTTGTCTTGCCCACCGCCGGAGTGGAACGGGAGGCGCCTTGGACGAACCGTCGAGCACGCCCGAGGGCTCGCCGCGAGGCTTGCTGCGCCTCTTCGCCGCGCTGGAGCGTGCGGCCGCCCACGGGTGGCGCTGGCTGATTCTCCTGGCGGTCTGGATCCTCGCGCGCAATCTCGTCGAGGGCGTGCTCGAGCAGCCGCACGTGCTGGGATTCGACTGGCGCAGCGAGATCTCGGCGCCCATGGTCTTTCTCCACTTCCCGCTGTTCTACCTCGGCGCCTTCCTGATCGCGGCGCTCTGGCTGCACGTGGTAACGCGGCGCGCCCTGCCGGCTGTGGCGGCGGTGGTGTCCAGCGGGTTCGCGCTGCTGCTGGCGGCCCCGGTGATCGACGCCGTCGTCACGGGCGGGCGCGGCTACGACCTCGCCTATCTCTCGAGCTTGGGCGCGACGTTGCGGCGCTTCTGGGATCCGGCGGCGGCGCTGAGCGAGGTTTCCCCGGGGCAGCGCGTCGAGATCGCTTTGGCCTGCCTCCTGGCGGCGGCCTATGCCGGCGCGGCCATTGCGGAGCGCGGCGCGCCGGCCGCGGGCGGCGCCCCCGCCCGGCCCGGCGGCGGCGGCGCTCCGCTGCGCCGGGCGCTGCCGAAGCTCCGGCCGCGGGTCCTGGG
>CAZRWW010000119.1:0-12226 GCA_964603725.1 uncultured bacterium | reverse complement strand
GGTCGCGCGCGGGGGGGCAGGCGGCGGGGGGCGGGGGCCACCGCCGGCGGCCCGATAGGGCAGATCGCCTTCCTCGATCGCTCCGACGTCCCGCCACAGCCGATAGGCCGCCGTCATCCAGCCGCCCGCGCAGCCGTAGCCCGCCGTGTTGCAGTCGAGGACCTGTTGCTCGGAGAGGTCGGCGGCGCGATCGTCGTAGATGCGCAGGAGGCCCTCGAAGGCGCCCGACGCCGCGAAGGCCCAGCATCCTCCGCAGCTCCCCTGATGGCGGGCGGGGGTCACGCCGCCCAGCTCGCGCCAGTCCCAGCGGTTGGGCAGATGCTCGCTGCCGTCGCCCGCCGCCAGCGGCACGGAGGCCCCCAGGGTCGCCCCGGTCGGGGCGCCGGGTGCGGCCTCGGCGCCGGGGGTAGCGGGATCCCAATCTTCGCGGGAAGGCGGGACGGCGCCCAGTAGCGCGGCGAACTCGGCGGGCGGGAGATGGGAGATGCCCGTGAGCCCGGCGCGCCAGCGCAGGCCGGCGGCGTCTATGCGCTGGCGGATGGACTCGATCCGGGCCAGAGCGACCTCGTCGGGGGCCACGATCCCGGGCTGGAGGGTCGGGTCGAAGTCCTTCAAGGGGACCGCGGTCAGGAGGAGCAGGGCCAGCGCCGTCAGGAGGGCGAAGATCGGGCCCGGGCCGGGCCGCCCGGCCGCCGGACGCGGGCGCAGTCCGCTGCCCGGTCGGGTGATCTGTCGCCCGTCTGATCTCATTGGCGCCCTCCGAAGGTCCCGAGGGCCCCGCCGCGCCCGCACCGAACCCGCCCGCCCAGGGGCCACTGGCGATTCATGTGAAGGTTAAGTATACCACGGCCGACCGGCCAGACGCTCTCCAAAGCGGCGGCACGCCCATAAGATCAAACAGAACAATTAGATAACTCGATTAATCGGCGCCGGGTCCCGGGCCGGCGGGCGGCCCGGGCCCGCTCCCGTTCCGCGGATGGCGGAGCCCGGCCATGCCCGGCGCAGGGGGAACGGCGCACGGCGCCTTTGCCGGGAGCCCCTTGAGAGGCGCGGCGGCGCTCCCTATAATCCACCCACTTTTCGGTCGTTTCCGGAGCGCCCGGCCGGCAGCCGCGGCGCTCGCCCCCGGCCAGGCCGGCAGGGTGGCGAGAAGCTTGGGGAGAGGAGGACAGGATGGTCGGCTTCGAGCTCGAGGAAGAACAGCGGATGATCCGCGACCTGGCCAGGGAATTCGCCCAGAACGAGATCGCCCCCAAGGCGAAGCATCACGACGAGACCGGCGAGTTCCCGCGGGAGATCTGCCAGAAGGCCTTCGACATCGGCCTGCTCAATCCCGGCATTCCTGAAGAGCTCGGCGGCGGGGGGATGTCCTGTCTGATGGAGTGCGTCATCGCCGAGGAGCTGGCCGCCGCCTGCAGCGGCATCAGCACGGCCATGATGGTCAACACGCTGGCGACGGCGCCCGTTCTGGTGGGGGCCACAGACGAGCAGAAGAAGAAGTGGATCGTCCCGATGACCCGCGAGCTCACGTTCGCCGCCTACGGCGTGACCGAGCCGGGCGCCGGCAGCGACGTCCAGGGCATCAAGACGACGGCGGTCAAGAAGGGCGACGACTACGTCATCAACGGCCAGAAGATGTGGATCAGCGGGGCGGGCGTGGCCGACTGGTTCTTCGTCCTGGCCTACACCAACAAAGACGCCGGCATCCGCGGCATGACCGGGTTTATCGTGCCCGCCGGTCTGCCGGGCGTCACGGTGGGGAAGAAGGAAGACAACATGGGCCAGCGGGCCTCCGACACCCGCGCGATCACCTTCGAGGATGTGGTCGTGCCCGCGGCGAACCGCCTGGGCGACGAGGGCAAGGGCTGGCTGCTGGCCATGGCCGCGTTCGACCACACGCGCCCGCCGGTGGCCTCCGGCGCCGTGGGCGTCGGTCGCGCGGCGATGGAGCACGCCATTCGCTACGCCAAGGAGCGCCACGCCTTCGGCGTCGCCATCAGTCGCCACCAGGCTGTGGCGTTCATGATCGCCGACATGGCCAAGGATCTCGACGCGGCCCGGCTGCTGGTCTGGCGCGCCGCGGACCTGTATGACCGGGGCCAGAAGAACAGCTACGAGGCGGCGTGCGCCAAGGCCTTCGCGGCCGACACCGCCATGCGAGTCTGCGTCGACGCGGTTCAGGTCTTTGGCGGCTACGGCTTCAACCGCGAGTATCCGGTCGAGAAGCTCATGCGCGACGCCAAGATCTTCCAGATCTACGAGGGCACGAGCCAGATCCAGCGCCTGATCATCTCGAAGGGCATCATCTCGAAGGTGAAGTGACAGCCGGACGCCGGCCGGGAAACGAAACGCCCGCCGGGTCGCGAGCGACCGCGGCGGGCGTTCTTCATCCATCAGTGGCTAGGAAGCCTTGGCCACGCGCGAGGCCCGCAGCTTGCGCACCTCGTGGGCGAAGCGCCGGCGCTTGCGCTCGTAGAAGTTGGCCCGCTCCTCGCTCTTCTGGCGCCGGAATCCGTCGACCAGGCGCTCGCACTTGCGCACGATCTCCTGGGCGACCTGGAAGCGCTGGTCCGACGAGAGGTGACCGCTCTGGAAGGCCTTCTCCAGCGCATAGACGCGGAAGCGATCCCAGCCCCAGGCGCGGGACGAGCCGTCGGGCCGCGTGGAGCGCCGGGTGACGACGGGGCCGTCGACGAAGTGGATCGGATAGCGCGAGGTCATCCGGACCCACAAGTCGTACTCGTCGCAGGCCGGCAGATTCTCATCGAACGCGCCGCACTCGTTGAAGCAGCACCGGCGCACCATGACGGCGGACGGCGACATGGGGCTCGCCTCCAGGGCCGACTCGAAGATCCAGCCCGAGGCGGCCGCCGGCCGGCGCGGCGCGCGGGTCTTGCCGTCGCGAACCGTGCGCTCGGCCGCCCGGCACACCTGGGCTTCCGGGTTCTCGCCCAGGAAGGCCGCCAGCGTCTCGAGGTGCCTGGGCTCCCACAAGTCGTCGGCCTCGAGGAAGGCCACGAGCTCGCCCCGCGCCATGCGGATGCCCCGGTTGCGCGCCGTGCTCAGGCCGCGACTGATGCCGTAGTGGTACTGGATGGGAACGCTGCCGCTCGAGAACCGATGGCTGAAGGGCTTCAGGTTGGCGGGACCGAGGCGGTTCAGGTATTCGACGACCTCGCGCTCGGCGCCGAGCGCCTCGAAGATCAACGCGGGGGTGCCGTCGGTGGAGCCGTCGTCGGTGACGACGATTTCGAATTCTCGAAAGGTCTGGGCCATGATCGAGTCGAGCGCTTCGGTGACGCTTTCGCGGCGATTGTGCGTCGGGACGATGACGCTCACGCGGGCCATGACCAATCCTCCCTCCTTGAAGGACCAGAACTCCCCTGCGCATCCCTTACAGGGCCGCCACGAGTCTGCGGCTGTGACCTAGGGCCCGCCTGTCCGGCTCTGGTGGCTGGCGATGGTGACGGCTCGGGCCGGCATGCTGACTTCGCTGCTTCACCACGCTGCACATGCCGTTTCAACTGGTCGCCATCTTACGCGAGGGGCTTGGGCTCGTCAAGCAAAAACCCGCATGAACAGCGGTTTTCTCGCATCGAGGCGCGTGTCGCGCCGGGCGTCGCGTCGGCGCCGGCGTGCGACACCCTCGGCGAACGTGATCGCGCGCGCAGCTTCCGCGCGGCGGGCGCGGTTGACACTGCGCGGGGTCGCTCGTATCGTGAGCGGCGTTGTCCGACTCGTGGCGTGCGCTGCGGGCACAGAGCCGTGGAGGAGGAAGGATCATGGTGAGCACGAAGAGAGGCCGGCACGTGGCCTGGTGGTGCGCTGGCGGCGCCCTCGGGATGGCGCTCGCGGCCGCGGCGCTGGCGGGCTGCGGGGGCAAGCAGGTTTCGCGGGTGGGCACGGACACCACGATCGACCTATCCGGCCGCTGGAACGACACCGATTCGCGGCTGGTCGCGGAGGAGATGATCACCGACTGCCTCGCGCGGCCGTGGATCACCCAGCATCTCCAGCGGAGCGGGGGGAAGCTGCCGATCGCGATCGTGGGCGGCGTGCGCAACCGGAGCACCGAGCACATTCCGGTGGGCACGTTCCTGAAGGACCTCGAACGGGCGCTGATCAACTCGGGCCAGGTGCAGGTCGTGGCCGATCCGACCGAGCGGGGCGAGCTGCGGCTCGAACGGGCCGACCAATGGGAGAACGCCAGCCCCGAAACGGTCAAGCAGCTCGGCCAGGAGCTCGGAGCCGACTACATGGTGACGGGTGCGATCGAGACTATCACGGACCAGGAGGGCGGCGAGAAGGTGATCTTCTACCAGGTGGATCTCAATCTGAGCAGCATCGAGACGAACCTCAAGGTTTGGGCCGGCCAGCACAAGATCAAGAAGTACGTCGGGCGCGGCAAGTACAAGCCGTAGAGGTCGAACTGCGCAGAGAAGAACAAAGGCTGGGGGAGAGCCCCCAGCCTTTGCTTTTTGCGAGATTGCAGTCGTGGACCGCGAGGTCCAGTGGCCGTCTTAGAACAGGTTCTTGATCTGACCCCACGTGGCCGCTTCCACGGGCGTCATGCCCGCCTGGAAGAAGACACCGAAACCGAGGCTCTGGGGATAGTAGGACGTCCAGACGACGCCCGGGTGCTGCCAGCCGGTCGGATAGCCAGTGCCCGCGGCGACGTTCGTCCACGGATAGCCACCGAAGCCGTCCAGGTCAGCGCCAACGTACCAGGGGCAAACACTGGCGGAAGCATCCACCCAGTAACCCACCGCGAAGTCGCCCTCGAGGCAGAAGCCCACGTTGAAGTCGTTGCGACCAACCGTGGGCCAGTAGGGGATGCTGGTGAACGCGCCGGTCCCCTGCCAGAGGACAGTGCTGGGCGCGCCCGAGACGCCACCTTGCCAGATGTAGATGTCGCAGGTCTGGCCGAAGTAGTTGCCGACCTGGGTCGCCCAGATCGCCATGCACTCGACGTAGCCCGTTCCGAGACCGGTGAAGCCCTCAGCGAAGGCGCCGTAGTAAGGCGGAGCGATACCGCCGTACTGCCAGCAGAAGCCGTTCTCGAAACTGCCGTCGTGGTTCTGATACAGGGTCTGAACGCACGTGTCCGTGCCGGGCTCGACGACGGTCGTCTCAACCCCACCGGCCATGTTGCCGATATTGGCAGCACTGGCGCCGGCGACGAGCAAGAGAACCGCGAGCAAAGTTGCCAACTTCTTCATCTTCTGGTTCCTTTCCTTTTCTTCTCAGCTACTCCCCGTCATCCATCTCTGGATGGACGACATGTTGCCACTCGCCCCACCCGACAACCCCAAGAATCAGTTTTAGGCATTCACCCCTTTCCGGTAATCCTCAGTTGGACCGGAATCAACCGGCCCAAGGAGATGATCCCAGATCCGGGGGGCTGGTGTCAAGCCTTTTCAGGGTAGGCAACTCACCGTCTGACAGGAGGTTGGGGGCTTGGAGCGGACGCGTAAATGTTGCTCCGGCCGGGCGCCACGGGCGCCCGGCCGGTCTGAGGCTCCTGGCTCAAGGCAGCCGGCCGTCAAGTGCGGGTGCGCGAACGAGATCCGCTGCTCTGAGGCGCCGGTTGCGGCGAGCGCGAGCGTTCCGGCGGAGCCGGGGCGGGCGGCGCGCTGCGCGGCCCGCGCTCGGGGGCGACCTCGGGGCTCGGCGTGGGCCTGGGCGGCGCCGGCGCGGGGGAGGTGGCGCGCGACCTGCGGCCAACATCGGTACCACGGGGGGGCGTCGCCGGCGGGCGGCTGGTCCCGCGCTCGGGCGCTCGGTAGACGGACCTATTGGCGCCCGAGCGCACCGGCGGCGCGGGGCTCAGGCGGGGCGACCCGGTCCGTCCCGCGGTCGGCCCCCGCCGGGAGATCGTGGCGTCGGCGCCCCGCGGCGGCGCATCGGCGGTCCCGCGCGCGCTGCGCGCGCTGACCGCCGCGCGGGTGGGCGGGACCGAGCGGGTGACGGCGGCCGTGGAGCGCACCCGCATCTCCGGCGCCAGCGCGAGTCCGGCCCGGCGGTGCACCTGGTCCTGGCGGTTCATCCGGTGCGTGGCGGCGCCCCGGCCTTCCGGCTCGTACGCGCGCCGCGCGACCACCCGCGTCCGGCTGGGCCCGCAGTGACGGTGATAGCCCCAGTTCCAGTCGCAATACCAGGTGCAGCGTCCCCAGGGGTCCCACCAGTCCCGGCACCAGTGCCCGCCGTAGTAGAAGCCCGAGTAGGACCACCAGAAGGGCGACCAGTAGAAGTACGCCCGCGGCCATGGATACCAGTAGTAGGCGAAGGGATCGTAGTAGTGATGCAGGAAGACCGTGTCGTAGTCGTCGTCGTAGACGGAGTAGTCGTAGACCTCGTACGAGTCCGAGCGATAGTCGCCCCGCGCGGCGGCGTCGACCTCCGCGGCGGCGTCGACCTCCGCGGCGGCGTCGACCTCCGCGCCCGCGCCGAAGCGCTCGGGCGTGTCGAGCAGGGCGTGGATGAGGTCATCGCTGCACCCGGCCGCCTTGAGATCGAGGATATCGTCGACGCTCAGACGGAACACGGCGCGCGCGTCCTCGACCACGCGCAGGATCGTTTCCTCGGTGACGCCCGCCTGCTTGAGCCGCAGGACATCGTCGAGCTCCAGGGCCGTCGCCACGGGGGCGACCAGGAGGATGCCCAGCAGGGAAACCGACAGCAACAGAAGCCTGGACGCAGGGTGACGCTTCATGGCGCTTACCGCCTTTCTGGCCTGGGGCCGCCTCCCTGGGGATCGGCCCCGGCCGGGCAGGACGGCGACCCACGGCGACCCCGGCTCGCCCGGGGCAATCGCCAGCGAGAGCCGGACTCTCAAGGCTTACTATACCAGATATCGGCCGCCGGTTCCCGCAAACCCAGGCCCTGGGCCGAACGGGCTACCGGGGCGGCGGCGCGAGGAGCTTCCACTTGTCCCTTTCCATCTCGTAGAACCAGACCTGTCCCGAGCGCGTCAGGATGAACCCGAAGGTCTTCATGTCCTGGATCTCGCCGGCCGGGACGGGCAGGGGCAGGATGTGCGTCACGCGGCCCTCCTCGCGAAAGGCCTCGTCGATCGTCAGCCAGCGATCCATGTCCGGGCGGTACTGCCACAGCGTGCCGTCGGCCGTCAGCACGCCGCCCAGGCTGAAGGTCAAGAGCACCGGACCGCGCGCGTCGCCCGGCGATTGGGCCTGGGCCGCGCCGCCGCCCGTTTCGTCGGTCAGGATCGGTGCCAGGCTCCCCAGCCCGAGGGCGAACAGGAGCCCGATCCCCGCGATCGCCGCCAGGCGAAGCTTGCCTCTCATGGGTTTCCTCGTTCTCACGGCTCCGACCTCCTCGTGCTGCCACCCGAGATCCGTCCGCGGCCGGGCGATCGCCTCCGCGGGGAGTCATCGCGCCCCCCACCTTCCAGCAGGTTATAAAGCGCCGCAAGGGGCTTTGTTCCCCGCCGGTCGCGTCGAGCGCCGCGGCGTGGCGGCGTTCATGCGGCCCGGGGCTCAGCGGGCCGCGCCGACGAGCTACCGGATGAGCAGCAGGCTCCGTGAAGCTTCGTCATCCGAGGCACGGGCGACGGCGTAGTAGACTCCCGCGGCCGCGGGGGCGCCGGACCGGGTGCGGCCATCCCAGAAGATGACGTGCGTCCCCGGCCCGGAGTCGCGCTCTGCGACCAGCCGGCGTACGAGGCGGCCGCCGACGTCGAGGATCGCCAGCTCCCAGGCGCGGCCCTCGGGCGCGCGTACGCGCAAGAGGGTCGCGCCGCGGAACGGGTTGGGGCGAGGGACCTCGAGGACGATGCTCGTCTCGGCGGGCGGATCGTAGAGCGGATGCGCGGGCGGCGCGAAGGCGAGCGTCTCGCCGCCCGCGCGCACGCCCGAGAGACGGTAGTAGTAGCGGCGCCCGCTCGCGACGCCGCGATCGAGCAGCTCATAGTGAACCCCGTCCGGCGCCGTGATCAGGCCGGCGCGCACGGGCTGTGCCCGGTCTTCCTCGTCGAGCGTCCCTTCCCAGCGCGCAAGCAGGAAGCCCGCAAACGAGTCTGGGGCAGCGGGAGTCCAGGCCAGGCGCAGGCCGCCCGGCAGCGAGGCGGCCGACCAGGCCGCGAGGCCCTCGGCGGCCAGATCGATCACCTCGACCTCCAGGGGTACCGCGCGATGCGGGACGGCGGAGTCGTTGCTGGCGATCCAGATCCGCGCCTGGTAGCGGTCCTCGGTCCTGCCCGTGAAGTCGAAGGCGAGCGGGAGACCCCACGGGGCGCCGGCGCCGACGAGCGCGCTCGTCGCCTCGCACGTCAGCCAGTCGGGGGCCAGGGGCCCCGGAAGCACGTCGGGGCGCGCCGGACCGGATCGGGCCCGGCCGGCCGCCTGGGCTTCGGGCTCCCGCAGCCAGGTGGGGTCGGGAAGGAGACCCTCGCTGCCCAGCGCGACGCCCAGCCCCACCCGGTCGGGGGAGCCGATCATCGCGACGGGCACGGCCACCTCGAGCGAATCGAGGCCCGCCTGCAGGATGAGGTGGCTCGGCCATCCGAGCGGGCGCCCGCGGGCGTCGATGATCGCGTCCAGGCGTCCGAGCCGCCGGTAGGCGTCCTCACCCAGCACGATGACATACTCGGCGCCGCTGTTGGGTCCCGGGATGCCGGTCGCGCGCTTCAGGTCCGTGTCGAGGAAGACGGCCAGGGTGAACGACGAGCGCGGGTCGGGCAGGGCGTCCCAGAACCCGATCCGCAGCTGGAGGTGAGTTCCCGTCGTCCGACAGGCGAGATGGCGCAGATCGGGACCGTCGCCGTCTCCGGCCGGGTCGCGCGCCACGGTTTGGAAGGCGCTCGATGGGGTGAGCGAGAACCGCGGGCGAACCTCTTCCCACGCTTGAGCCGCCCCGGCCGGGAAGAGCTCGACCTCGAGCTCCCCGGTGCCCGCGTTGGCGACCCACAGCGTGTCGCCGCCCGTCGCGCTCCCCGCGAGGCGAGCCGTCAACCCCGCGCCGGCGGCATCGCCGCCCAGCACCGCGCGGAAGGGGTACCCCACGGCCTCGCGCGACGGGGCGCTTTCCCCGGCGTCGAACACCGACGTCACGGCGTAGTAGTAGCGCGCGCCGTTCTCGAGGTGGGAATCGTACCACCAGTGCGCGCGATGCGGCGACGCGTTGAGCGGCGTGGCGCCGTAGTCTCCCGAGCTTGTGCCGCGGTAGATCTTGTAGCCGGCGAAGCTCGGGGCCGTCTCATCAATGCCGGCCGGAGCCGCCCAGCGCAGGGCGACGCGCCGGTCCTCGCCCCTGGTTGCGGTGAGCTCGGTGGGCGGAATCAGCGCCTGGGAGGCGAGCACCTTCAGATCGTCGACGTACCAGCCCGCGGCCTCGTAGAGCTCGTCGCTGTCGAAGACCAGGCGCAGGCGCAGGCCGCCGCCCACCAGCGCGTCGAGGGGCACCAGTACGCGCTGCCAGCCGTCCGAGTCGCCGGTGAAGGCGGCCATTTCCGCCTCATCGCCCCCCACGCCGTCGGCGTCGTAGGGGATGACGCCCGGGTAGCCGCCGGCGGGCGTGAGCGGGCGCCACTCGAGGCCGCCGTCGACGCTCGCCTCGATCCACCCGCCGTCATAACCTTCCTCGGTGCGATACCAGCTCCAGAACTCCAGCAAGCCGTGCGACCAGCCGCTGGCGTCGATCTCGGGCAGCTCCGCATGGGAGCGCAGATCGGCCGTGTAGAGCCCGCCCGGCTGCGTGGCCAGCAAGCCGCCGCCCGAGACGGCGTGCGCGGGATTCCCGGCCGGCTCGCCCCACGCCCAGTCTCCGCCGAGCTCGAAGTCCGGCGGCGCGGCCTCAAGATCCCAGAACCGGCCGGGCAGGGCGCGCAGCACGATCTCCTGGTGGGCCGGGAATCGGGCCGTGTTGGGCTCGCGGGCCTGATCGACCGCCTCGAGGTGGTAGCGCAGCGTATCGCCCGCGGCGAGCGGCCCGGTGTCCAGGAAACCCGTGTACAAGCTGTCCCCGGGAGTCCGCGGGAAGAGGGGCGCGGCGACCGGATGCGCCCCGGCGGGCCTGCCGACGATGCCCCGCGCGGCGACCGCGCCGATGGGGCCCGTGTTGTCGCTGACGCCGGCGGCGATCCACAGCCCCGCCTGCCCCGCGGCGGGCGGGCTCGGCTGCGCGTGGGCGATGCGGGGCGCGGCGCGGTCGGGACCGATCGTGACCGCGAACTGCTCGCCGGGCGCGCCGGGGGGCGCCGTGGCCAGCCCCCCGCGCACGTCCTCCGCGGTGATGTAGTAGCGCACGGTCGTGCCCGCGGGCTGGGGCGGCAGCTCCCAGCGGTAGAGGCGGTCCGATCCCGGCACGAGGTCCATCGCGGCGGTGCTCTCCAGGTCGCCCAGCACGTAGTGGATTCGCACCCCGGCCGGGGCCGGCGGGTAGATCGAGCGGACGGCCACGTCGATGGGCGTGGTCGCCGTCGTGTCCTCGGTGTCGGGCGGCACCACGTGCAGGGCGTGCACCGAGAAGTCCCCGATGTTGTGGCGCGCGAAGGCCGCGGCGATCGTCTCCAGATGGGGCGTGCCGTTGCTCAGGTCCAGATCGTCGTCATCCTGCAGCACGAGCTGCACGAGGCACTCGTCGAAGTCCTGGGGCTTGCCGGCGCGCATGAAGTGAAACAGGCTGTCGGCCCGCCCGACCGCCCGCGCCGTGTCGCCCAGCGCGGCGATGAGCCCCGCGCGCAGGTCCCACAGCGCGCTCGACAGCAGCAACCCCAGGCAGTGCGGGCTCGCGGCGCACTGCGCACTGACCGGCCAGGTGAGGTCATTGGAAAGATCGCGCAGGGCCGGCTCGCCGGGGCCGAAGAGGTGCAGCCCGACCGCGCTGGTGTCCGCGATCGTGGCGGCGAAGTAATCGGAGAAGGCCTCGTGCAGCGGACCGCCCGCGTCATCGGGATAGTAGGCGTAGAGCGTGGCGAGGTGCCCGTACTCGTGGTAGACGACGTCGGCGAGACGGGCCGTGTTGGCGCACCGCGAGCTGCCGGCGAAGAAGCGCAGCCACGGTTCCTGCGGGTAGATGTAGGCGTAGGCGTTGCAGCTCGCGGTCTCGTCGTCGACCACGACCGGCACCGGCTGATCGAGCCAGGTGAAGTCGGGGTCGATGCGGACCAGCCAATCGTGCGCCGTCTGGACGTGCACGTAGGCGGCCAGGGCGGCCGGGGAAGCGGCCAGCGAGTCCCAGGCGACGGTCAGGCCGTCTTGCGGGGAGGCGACTTCGAGCGCGGGCACGCTCCCGCCGGGCTCGCCGATGTGCACGCGCGCGAAGCGCCCGGCGAGCTGGAGCCGAAGCGTTCGGCCGGGCGCGGGGTCGGCCAGGAAAGTGAACTCCCCGCGGGCATTCGTGTAGCGCTCCTCCAGGGCCAGCGGTCCCGCCAGGAGGGAGACGATCTCATCGGCCAGTGGCAAGCGCCGGTACTCGCCCCACGGCGTGGGCGTGTGCAGCCAGCCGACCGCCCTGCCGCCGAATCCCTCCATGGGGCCCGCCGCCGCGCGGCCCGGAGCGGAGGCGGGCAGGGCGCCGGCCGCCGAGCGCACCAGGGGGCGCCGCTCGAGGACCTCGCCGCTGCGCGCATCGACGAGAATGCGCCAGCCCAGGGGGCGGGGGCCGCTGACGGCGCTTAGGCGCCACACCACCCGATCGTCCGGCAGCCCGGAGAAGCGCGCCGGGAGCACGGCCAGCTCGCCAGCGGTCCACGCGATGGCATCCGGCGGCGCGAGGCCGGCAAACGCGCGCTCCTGGGCCTGGGCCCGCGAGAGCCGCGGCTCGCCGGCCGGCGCGAGCTCGCCCGCCAGGCGCGCGCCCAGGTGCCGGAGCGTTCCGTCCGGGCCGAAGGTGAGGGCCAGGCGCGATCCGATCACGGGCAGCCCCGTGTGCGTCTGCTCGTAGAACTCGTGCGTGAGATGACCGGCGCGGCGCACATCGCGGCGGGCGATCGCGGCGCCGCGCGCGCCCAGGGCGGCGCCACTCCCATCGAGCCAGGCGCGGACGAAGCGCTCGCGCGACCCGGGCACCGCCAGGCGGCCGCCCAGCGAGACGCGTCCGCTGGACGCATCGAGCGTTCCCGCCAGGCCGGTCACATCGACCGGCGCGGGCGCGGGTGGCGCCGCGCGGTGGGCGCGACCCGCGGGAGAGAGCGCGCTGTTCCATCCTTCGGGGTCCGTGGGCAGGAAGATCGCCCAGGCCAGCTCGGGGAGATCGGCGACGGCCGGAG
>CAZRWW010000118.1:0-12357 GCA_964603725.1 uncultured bacterium | reverse complement strand
CAGGTCTACTACAACGCGACGCGCAAGCTCGTGCTCAAGGGCGTCGACGCGGTGATCTTCGTGGCCGACTCCCAGCGCGGCAAGATGGACGAGAACGTCGAGAGCTTCCAGAACCTCGAGCAGAATCTGGCCGAGCACGGGCTGTCCCTGGGCGACATTCCCTATGTGCTCCAGTACAACAAGCGCGACTTGCCCGACGTCTACACGGTCGATGAGCTGGAGCATGTGCTCAACAAGGCGGGTGTGCCGAGCTTCGAGGCCGTGGCGACGACCGGCGATGGCGTCTTCGAGACCTTCAAGGCGTGTTCGAAGCTGCTGCTGGCCAGGCTGTCGAAGGAGATCGGGGCCGCGGTGGTGAAGTCGGGCGGTCCGGCTCCATCGGCTGTGGCGGAGGCGCGCGCGGCCGCAAGCGCGGAAGCGGGTGAAAAGCGGGTCGCGTTCTCCCTGGACGAGCTGCCCGGCGCCCAGGCGGTTCCGGCGGTGGAGCCGGCGATGGGCGATGCGCGCCCGCGGATCGAGCGCCCGGCGCCCGCCCCCGCCTCGGCCGCGGAAGCGCATCCGGTGACGGAACACGTGGCCGAACAGCGCAAGGCGCGGGGTCTATGGCGCTGGCTTCGCAAGGATGAATCGGGCGAGAGCAACGAGAGCCCGGCGTCAGCGCCCGCGCCCGAGCCGGAGATCACCTGGCAGCCGGCGCCCAGGCCGCCGGCAGCCTCGCAACCGGCGCCCAGGCCAGCGGTGGCAGTCTCGCAGCCGGCGCCCAGGCCGCCGGCAGCCTCGCAACCGGCGCCCAGGCCAACGACGGCAGCCCCGCAGCCGCCCAGTCCGCCGGCGCCAGCGCCAAGGCCCGTGGAAGTGCCGCCCGAGACGATCGAGATCGACACTCGCGACCAAGACGACCGCCACGCGGAAGAAGACTCCTGGCAGTCCGGCCCGAGGGAGCAAGAGGACGTGCCCGCCCGGATGGAGGCGACGCCCGCGCCGCCGCCCGCGGACGAGACCGCCGAGAACGCCGCGACGGGCATCCCCGGACTCGAGCGCAGTCCCTTTGCAGCCATGGCCCAATGGCGACCGCGTTCCGAGAAGCCCGCCGCAGACCAGACCGGCGCCCCGCGGCCCGCTCTGCGCAGGCTGCCGGATCCCCCGCCCGCGCTTCAGCTCCCGCCGGAGCCGAAGGCGGCGGAGGAGTCCCCGGGGACCCCGCCGGCCCCGGTCGAGCTCCCCGCCGACCAGGGCCCGGCTGCCCAGATCCCGGCTGCCCAGGGCGTTGCTGCCCAAAGCCCGGCTGCCCAGGACGCGCCGGCCCAGGGCGCGACCGCTCGCAGCGAGGCGGTCCGCAACGCGGTTCGCCAGGACGCGATGCCGAGGGGCGCGAGCCGCGAGATGCTGCGCCCGTTCGTGGCTGGTCCGTCGGGCGTCGAAGAGATCGTGGTGCCGGTGATCATCCCGCGCACCTCGATCCGCGACCGGGTCGAGATCCGCCTGGTCCTGCGGGTCGTGCAAGAGCTGGACGCGCCGGAACAGCGATCCGATTCCCGCGAGGGCCCGGACACCCTGGCGGCCAGCGCCTGAGCCGCGGACCCCCGCGTGCGCTCCCGCTCGAGCCCGCCGCGGCGCTGATGCGGCCCGCGCCAGTCGCCGTTTGGCGGCGTTTCCGCGAAGCTTGACCTTGACTGCGCCCCGGCGGCGTTCCTAGAGTCCGACAGGCGGCGAGCGTCACCGCGCCCGTCGCCGGGAGCCGACAGCGCCGTCGAGGGTGCGCGTGAGCGCGCGGGGGGTGGCTGCATCCAGCCGGTGGAAGGACCGGAGCCATCACGGAGCACAGCATGGACGGAGCAATCACCGACCTCGAGCAGAAGGTTGCGCAGGGCACGGCCAACCGTGACGAAGTCCTCGACCTGGCCAATGCCTACCGGCAGAGCAACCAGCCCGCGCGGGCCGGCGAGATGCTCGACGAGTATCTCCACGGCGTCGGTCCTGACTGGGACGCCTGTCGCTTGTGCGTCGAGAGCTATCGCGAGGCGGGTCGCATGGAGGACGCGGTGCGCGTCCTGAATCGCTGGGCCTCGCGCTATCGCGACCGCGCGCACTTCTGGACGCTGCGCGGGCTCATGCTCGAGGAGATGGGCGACTGGGAAGCGGCGCTGCGCGAGTACGAGCTGGCGACCGGCATCGCCCCCCACATGGCCGAGGCGGTCTATCGGCGCGGCGTCGTGCTCATGCACCTGGAGCGCTACGAGGAAGCCCTCGCGGCCTTCAACGCCACGCTCCGGCTGCGGCCGCGCCTCGTGCCGGCGCTGATCAACGCCGGCCTGACGCACGAGGCCCTGGCGCACTGGCGCGAGGCGATCGAGTCCTTCGAGCGGGCGCTGGCGATCGATCCGGAGTCGGCCGAGGCGCACCTCAACCTGGGCGCGCTCTACGGCGAGCAGGGCCGGCTCGAAGAGGCCCTGCAGCACTCCGAGCGCGCGCTGGCGCTCGACCCGAGCTCGAGCCAGGCGGCGTTCAACGCGGGCATGGCGGTCATGGATCGCGATCCCGACCGCGCGGCGCACCACTTCCGGCGGGCGATTCAGCTCGATCCCAAGAACGTCGGCGCTTGCCACCTGCTCGGGGCGATCGCCCAGCGCAAGGGCATGTGGGACACCGCGGTGAGCCTCTACCGTCAGGTGATCGAGACCGATCCGGAACGGCTCGACAGCCTGTTCGCCATGGGGGTCTGCTACAGCAAGGCCGACCGGCCCGATGACGCCATCCGCGTCTTGCGCCAGTTGCTCGACCAGGACCAGCGCAACGCGGAGGCCTGGTTCTACCTCGGGCTCTCGTACGACAAGAAGGGCGACTCGCGTTCGGCGCGTGAGGCCTACCGCATGGCCGACACCCACGGCCGCCGGTCGCGCCGCGAGGGCCCCTGATCGGTGCTGGGCGCACTCGGGCACACCGGCGAGCCGTCGCTGCTCGCAACCCTTCTGCTGGGCGTGCTGCAGGGGCTGACCGAGTTCCTGCCGATCTCATCCTCCGGCCACCTCGTCCTGGCGCAGGCCTGCCTCGGAGAGCAGGCGGCGCAGCCGGGCATCGCGCTCGAGGTGATCCTGCACCTGGGCACGCTGTGCGCGGTGCTCGCGACCTACCGGCGGGATCTGGGGGCCATGCTCACCGGCGCCTGGGCGCACCTGGCGGGGCGGCGCGCGGTGGCGCCGCCGGCGCGCCCCGGGCCTCAGGGGGGCGGCGGGTTGCTCGAGCCGGTGGGGCTGCGCGCCGCGGGCTTGCTCGTGCTGGCCACGCTGCCGGTGATCGTCGTGGCGGTCCCGGGTGCCGGGGCGATCGAGGGGGCCTTCGAGAGCCCGCGGCTGGCGGCGGGCATGCTCCTGGTGACCGGAGCGCTTCTCTTGCTCACGCGGCTCGCCCGCGCGCGGGCCCAGGCCCTGGGCGTCCGCGTGGCGCTCGCGATGGGACTGATGCAGGTCGTCAGTCTGCTGCCGGGCATCTCGCGCTCGGGGGCCACCATGGCCGGCGGGTTTTAATCCGGGGGAAACCCGCCCGGGGGGGCCCCTTTTCGGTGCCGTTGTAGGTGCCGGCCATACTGGGGGCCGCCGTCTTCGAATGTCGCGCGCTGGCCGCGGGGCTCTCCGGAGATGCCTGGATCACCTACGTGCTCGGCTTCGCCGCGGCCGCGGCGTCCGGTTGGCTGGCGATTCGCCTGCTGCTGCGGGTGGTGGCGCGCGGGCGGCTGCACCTCTTCGGCTACTACTGCATCGCCGCGGGTATCCTGGGGCTGCTGCTGATCCGATGATCCGATGCAGAAGGGCCGATGCGCTTCCCGGCAGATACTGCGCTGCGCTAGACCTTGCAGCCGGGATCCAGCCCATCGGCCCTTCCGGTGCCTGGAAGGGGTGAGTGGCCCCCTGGGGGGTGATCCTCTGTGTCCTTCGCGAGGGTTGCCTCGACCGCGGATGGGGGATCCGCGCAGCTCGATCACCTGCCCCGGCTTGCGCGCGTCGGACGGCGATCTCGGTCTGGCTGCCGTCCGACGTTAGCGGATCGTCGACCTGTTCCTCATGACTCATCCCCAGCGTCGGAGGAGTTTCCTCCCCCGGGCGTTGTGGAGGTTGGGGTTCTTCGCATCTCGGCTACCTGCGGATCCACCAGAAGATGTCGAAGAAGCAGAACATCGTGAGAACCTCCATTTCCTCGACCTTGATCCTCCCTGGACCTGAAGGCCGATGCCCACGAGCCCTACTGCCCCTCCTCACATGACCCATCCCACCCGTCGCTATCCGCATCGACATGTCATGTGCCACCCTGTAGAGAATTCTCACTGGCGTTGGCTGAACCCAACACCTCGGGCGCCTCATGAGGCCGGGTGAGCCGCGCCCACTGGCGGCCTTGCGGCGCAATTGCTTGCCGGGTTTGAGAAATTCCAAGGGGCGACCAGGGCCACGGCGGCCCGGGCCGAGCCGGTCGGGTGCGCTCGGCGGCGCGCACGCGCAACGGGGCGATCTCGGCCGGGCGCGGGAAGCGGCGCGGGAGGCGGACCGAAACTGGCCGGACCCGGCTGGAAAAGGCGCGACGTCGGGGTACGACGCGCTTCCCGAGCGGCCGGGAGGCGAAGGCCAGCTTCCCCCCAGCAGACCGGTCCGTCTTGACCCGCCGGGGGAGCGGGCGTAGCGTCAAGACGCACGTCCCGGGCTGCCGGGAGCGCACCAGCCGGCGACCGGCGCCAGTGCCGGATCCTCTACAGCCATAGGAGCGCACCGTGGACCGGTCGGCTTCCCTTCAGGTCTCCCGCTGGCTGTTGGGTCTGGTGGTCCTGATCACGCTGGCCGGACAGATCCTCGAGGCCGAGCGCACGCCCCAGGCCCCGGACCTGGCGATGGCTCTGCGGGACAACCGGGTGATGTCGGTGGCGCCGGGCGGCGCGGCCGCGCGGGCGACCGTCCGCCCGGGCGATCTGATCGTCGGGGTCGATGGCCAGCCGGTGCCGACCGGCCGCTCGGTCGCCTGGCTGCTCTCCTATCGCGCGCCGGGCGACACGGTGCGCCTCGCGCTGGTGCGCGAAGGCCACAGCGGCGCAGCGGAGCCGCGCGAGGTCAGGTTCGTCCCGGCTCGCCCGCTGCGCGCCGAGCTGCTCTGGCGCCTCGCGCTGGCGGCCGTGGGCACGGCGACCATCCTGGTGGGCTTCCTCGTCTTTCACCGCAAGCCGCGCGAGATCAGCCTGATCTTCGCCGGCGTCTGCTATGGCCTGGGATACCTGTTCCACCCGCCGTACGTCCCGCTCGTCGATCCGCTGCCGCTGCTGCGGGAGATCCTGCTCGACGCGGTCACGGTCTTCATTCCACCGCTGCTGGTGCACCTGTTCCTGCTCTTCCCCTTTCGCCAGCCGATCCTGCAGCGCCGGCCGCGGCTGCCCGTGCTGCTCTACGCGCCCAGCTTCTTCCTGCTGGCGCTGTTCCAGGCCTTCCGCCTTCTCGCTCCGGGGGACGGCGCGCGCGGGGTCCTCAACGCGATCGGCCAGCCGCTGGCCGTCATCATCTGGGTGATCGGCTGTGGCGCGGCGCTGTGGCTCTTCGTGCGCTCGTACCGGCGCGCGCAGACGGAGACGGCCCGGGCCCAGGTGCGCGTCGTGGTCTGGGGCACGGTGCTCGGCATCTTTCCGGCGGTGTTCGTGCTCGTCTTGCGCCAGATCCGACCGGACTTCGCGATCCCCGGCGACCGGCTGGCCGTGATCGCCACGGTCCTGGTGCCCTTGAGCTTCGGCTACGCCATCGTGCGACACGGGATCTTCGATGCGACGCACCTCGTGCGACGCAGCTTGGTTCTGGCCGGCGGGGGCGGGTTGCTGCTGCTCGCCTACTTCGGCGCCTACCTGCTCCTCGAAGGCCTGCTCGTGCCCCTGCAGGTCTCCACGTTGCTGATCTCCTTCCTGAGCATGCTGGCGGCCGGGATTCTGTTCTGGCTCATCCAGGGCCGGCTGCGGGCCTTGCTGCGGCGCGTGGCCGGGGAGGAACATCGCGAGCAGCACCAGCTGCTCCACGATTTGGGTCGCGAGTTGCGCGGCGTCGAGGACCGCGGCGAGGTCGTGCGCATCATGACCGGGGTGCTGCGAGAAGCGCTGCGCTCCGAGCGCGTGGCCTTCTGCGAATGGCTCGAGGGCGGCGGTCTGGAGGTGGTGTACGTCGAGGGCCTGCGCTCCGACCAGATCGACAGCCTGCGGCCGAGCCGCAATCTGGCCCAAGCCCTGGCCGGGGTGACCGCGCCCACCGATCGCGGCGACCTCGAGATGGACTTGCCCTTCGGGTACCTGTCGCCCGGCGACCAGCGGGTGCTGTCGGCGCTCGGCGTGGAGCTGATCGTCCCGATCCGCGCCACCCATGGCATCGCCGGGGTCTTCCTGATCGGCCGGCAGACGCTGGGCGGGCCGTTCGACGCCGAGGATCGGCGCATGGCCGAGACGATCGCGAACGAAGGCGGGATCGCTCTGGAGAACGCGACGCTGCTCGACCGCGTGCGGCGCGAGGAGCAACTGCGCAGCGAGGTCGACAGCGCCGGCGACCTGCAGCGGCGCCTGCTGCCGGCGCAGCTCCCGCAGGTGGACTCCTTCGAGATCAGCGGGTTCTCGATCCCGGCCCAGGGCGTGGGTGGCGACTACTACGACTGCTTCCGCACGCAGTGGGGCGAGATCGTGCTGGCGATCGGCGACGCGGCCGGCAAGTCGGTCTCCGGGGCGATCCTGATGGCCAACCTGCAGGGCCTGGTAACGAGCGAGGCCCAGCGGCGCGATCCGCCCCAGGAGATCGTGGCGCGGATCAACCGGCGGTTGTGCGAGATGCGCAAGCCCGATCGCTACGTCACGTTCTGTCTCGCGCGCATCGATCCGCTCACAGGGACGCTGGCCTACAGCAACGCCGGCCATCCGAGTCCGCTCCTGGTGCGGGCCGAGGGCGACACCGAGGAGCTGCGCCTCGGCGGGCTGCCGCTGGGCATCCGGGCCCAGGCGCAGTACGACGGCGGCAGCACGTACATGCGCGCCGGCGACGTGCTCCTGGCCTACACCGACGGCATCAGCGAACGCCAGCGGGGCGAGGAGATGTTCGGGGCCGGTCGCCTGCGCGAGATCGCGGGCGCCCACCGGCGCAGCAGCGCCCGCGCGCTCCAGGAGGCGATCCTCTCGGCGGTGCGCGACTTCTCCCCCACGCCGCTCGACGACGACACGACCCTGCTGTTGGTGAAGATGCTCTGACCTGCCCGCTTCCCGGGGGGGTGCCGTTCGAGGGCGCCGCGACGGGAAAAACCTTCCGGGGCCCGGGCAGAAACCGCCCGGCACGAACTTCCCGTGCCGCCCGCGCCCGGTGCGGCCCGGGGGCGATCCCCGCCCGCGCGCGAGCCCGCGGCGCGCGCCTGAAGCGCTTGGCTTCCAGTTTCTTACACGGCCTGCGCTCGCGGGGCCGGCCCTCGCCGAAGGCCCCGCGCCCCGCCCCGCGCGGTCGCGGCCCGCGCTGGCATGGCGCTTGCACGCCTCAGCGCGGAGCAGTTCGCGGACCGCCTCAGGAGGAGGCGGCCGGGGCCCGCGCGCGCCCCGTGGCGCGCTCGCCCGGGAGGCCAAGGATGGTCAAGGGGATTCAGACCAACGCCGGCGCGATGCGCGCGGCGTTGCTGGCGCAGGACATCCTCGCCAACAACCTCGCCAACGCGAGCACGCCCGGATTCCGCCAGAGCCGCGTCGGTTTCCGCCAGGCCACGCAGGCCGCGCCGCCCGTCGACGGGGCGCCGCCCACGATGCCCATGCCCGACCCGGTGACCCGCATCGACCTTGGGCCAGGCGTCTATCAGGTGACCGACGACCCGCTGGACCTCGCCCTGCAGGGCGAAGGCTACTTCGTGGTCCAGACCCCCGACGGCGAGCGCTATCTGCGCTCCGGCCACTTCCAGCTCGCCCAGGACGGCACGCTGATCACGCCGCAGGGCGACCCGCTGCTCGGCGACGGCGGACCGGTGCTCGTGCCGGCCGGGGAGAAGCTCCAGGTCGCCGGCGACGGAACGCTGCGGGCCGGGGACCAGGAGCTGGGGCGACTGCAGATCGTCACGTTCGCCGACGGGGGCGCCGGGCTGCGCCACGCCGGCGCGGGCTTGCTCGCCTCCGACAGCGGGGCGGAGCCGGTCGAGGGCGCGCGCGTGCTGCAGGGCGTGCTCGAGGCGCCCAACGTGACCGCGGTGCAGTCGATGGTCGACATGATCGCGCTGCTGCGCCATTTCGAGATGAACCAGCGGGCCATTCGCACTCAGGACGAGACGCTCGGTCGCCTGATCGACTGGGCGCGGGAATAGCCTTGAGCTCGGAGAAGGAGAGGGCACATGCTGCGAGCACTGCGCACGGCCGCGTCGGGCATGACCGCACAGCAGATCTATGTCGACGTCATCGCCCACAACCTGGCAAACGTGAACACGACCGGCTTCAAGAAGGGCCGCGCCGACTTCGAGGATCTGCTCTACGAGACGTTGCGCGGGGCGGTGTCCAACAGCGCCGGAGGCGAGCCGCCGTCGCCCCTGCAGGTGGGACACGGCTCGCGGCTGGTCGGCACCGCCAAGGTCTTCTCGCAGGGGGATAGCGAGGTGACCGGTCAATCGCTGGACGTGGCCATCGAGGGCGATGGCTTCTTCCAGGTCGAACTGCCCGACGGCACGACCGGCTACACGCGCGAGGGCGCGCTGCGCATCGACGGCGAGAGCCGGCTGGTCACGCCGCGCGGCCTGCCCCTGACCCCCTCGATCACCTTCCCGCAGGACACGGTCTCGATCCTCATCAATGCCCAGGGCCGGGTGATCGCGCGCTCGGCGGGGGAGACGGCCGAGACCGAGCTCGGACAGCTCTTGCTGGCCCGCTTCGTCAACCCGGCCGGGCTCGAGGCGACGGGCGGCAACTTGCTGCGTGAGACGCCGGCGAGCGGCACGCCGATCGTCGGCGCCCCGGGCGAGCTGGGCATCGGCGCCCTGCGTCAGGGAGCGCTCGAGCGCTCGAATGTCGATGCGGTCGAGGAGATGGTCAACATGATCGTGGCCCAGCGCGCCTTCGAGATCAGCTCGAAGGCGGTCCGCACGTCGGACGACATGCTGGGGGTGGTGAGCAATCTGAAGAGCTAGCGGCGTCAAATCCGGCCCGGACGGGCGAGCGTGAGCAGCGCCCGCCGCGACGCCGGAGGCGCCCGAGAGGGGCATGCCGTGGAGTCAGCGGTGAGGGGCCAGGACTCGAGAAGGCGCATCGGCGCTCTGACCGGCGTGGCGCTGCGGGCCGGCGCGCTGTGGCTGATCGCGACGGGGCTGTGTCTGCTGGCTGATCGCGCCTGGCCGGGCCCGGGCGAGACCACCCCGCCGCTGCGCACCCAGGCGGATCTCGATCGGGCCGTCAGCCGCGCGCTGGCAACGGCGTTCCCGGAGAATCCGCCCGCCTGGGAGATGGCGCGCCGGCACCCGTTCGAGCGGCTGGAAGACTACGCCTTCGCGTTGATTGCCCCCGAGACGCTGGAGGGCGGGCGCGTCTGGTTCCAGCTCCAGGGTCAACGCTCGCCGGCGATGGGCGCGAGCGACGTGAAGACGTTTCTGCTGCCGGTGGACCTGTTCTGGGAGGACAGCGTGTGGGTGGCCGCGCGCCCGCTGCCCGCGGGCCGCGTGCTCGCCCCCGGGGACCTCGAGCGGCGCTGGGCGCGCCACACCGCGGCGCCGGCCGAGGTGGATCTCGGCGCTGCGCCGCTGGGCCAGGCGCTGGGCCGCGCCGTGACGGCGGGCCAGGTGGTGGGTCGCTCGTGGCTCAGGGCCGCCCCGGTGGTGGCCCGCGGCGATGTCGTGCGGCTCGTCTATCGGCGCGGCGCGCTCACGGTCGCCATGAGCGCGGAGGCCCTGCAGGGCGGAGCGCCCGGCGAGGAGATCAGCGTGCGGCCGCTCGACGGGCGGCGCACGTGCCGGGGGCGCGTCGGCGGCCCGGGCGAAGTGGAGGTCATGGTGCCATGAAGCGCAATCGCTGGCAGATTGGCGAGCCGAACGCCGCAGCGCGGCCGGTTGGCCGGACGCCGGGAGCGGCGATGCGGCCGGCGGACGGGACCGCGTCGCTGGCGGCGGCCGGGCTGGCGCTCGGGCTGATGCTCGGGCCGGTTCTGGGGGCGGCGGCTCCGGCCGCGGCCGCCTCGCTGTGGAGCGACGAGTCGGTGCACTTCTTCTCGAACCACAAGGCGATGCACCTGGGCGACATCGTGACGGTCATCATCGTCGAGGAGGCCTCGGCTTCGAACAAGAGCGAGCTGAAGCTCAACAAGCAGACCTCGAACAAGCTCGACGCCAGCGGCACGGGCTCGCTCGATTTCATCCCGTTGTTGAGCGGCGGCGTCGACTACGCCAAGGACCACCAGGGCAAGGGCGAGACGACGCTCAACGGCCGGATGAGGGCGCGCGTGACGGCCGAGGTCATCGAGATCCGCCCCAACGGCAATCTCGTCATCGAGGGCAGCCGCACCGTGCTCATCAACGACGACGAGGACCAGATCACCGTGCGCGGCGTGCTCCGGCCCGAGGACATCGCCGCCGACAACACGGTCCTCTCCACCTACCTGTCCGAGGCGCAGATCGCCTACACGGGCAACGGCCCGAACGACAACGCCACCCGACAGGGCATCATCACGCGGATCCTGGACTTGATCTTCTGAACCTTCTGAGTCGGCGAGAGCCGGCCGCGGGCGCCCGTGGCCGGGCGCCGGGCCAGAGCGGGGCGGAGGCCATGAGAGCGACGAAGATGAGCACGGGGCTGCTGCTGGCGCTGCTGGCGCTGCTGGCGCTGGCCGGCGGCGACGCCGCCGGGGCGGCGGGCGCGCGCGTCCGGGACATCGCCCGCATCCAGGGCGTGCGCGACAACCAGCTGGTCGGCTACGGCCTGGTGGTGGGGCTCGACGGCACGGGCGACAAGAGCGCCACCGGATTCACGCTGCGCTCGATGAGCAGTCTGCTCGAGGCGATGGGCATGACGATCGCGCCCGGCGACATGAGCGTCAAGAACGTCGCGGCCGTGATGCTAACGGCCACGCTGCCCGCCTTTGCGCGCGAGGGCTCCCACATCGACGTCACCGTCTCGTCGCTGGGCGACGCCAAGAGCCTCAAGGGGGGCGTCCTCGTCCAGACGCCGCTGCGGGGGGCGGACGGCGCCGTCTATGCCGTCGCGCAGGGCCCGCTGTCGGTCGGCGGCTTCGGGGCCGAGGGGCCCGGCGGCGCCAGCGAGACGACCAACCACCTGACGGTCGCGCGGATTCCCAATGGGGCGATCGTCGAGCGGGAGGTCGACTTCGACTTCCTGCAGAGCAACCGGTTCGAGCTCACCCTGCTGAGGCCCGACTTCATGACCGCCAAGCGCGTGGCGGACGCCATCGTGACGCGTCTGGGGCCCCACGCCGCCGTTCCCCTCGATGCCGGCACGATCATGGTGACGAGTCCCGACACGACGCGGTCGGGGACGCTGAAGTTTCTGGCCGACGTGGAGGGCATCGAAGTGCAGCCTACCGCGCGCGCCAAGGTCGTCATCAACGAGCGCACCGGCACGATCGTCGCGGGAGGCGAGATCGTCATCCAGCCGGTGGCCATTTCGCACGGCAATCTTAACATCCGGGTGAACACCGCCACCGGTGTCTCACAGCCGGCGCCCTTCTCCGGAGGGGTCACGACCGTCGTGCCGGAATCTCAGATCGGTGTCAACTCGGGGGGCGGGCAGTTCAACGTCCTCGAGGGTGGCACCACGCTCAACGAGATCGCCGCGGCGCTGAACGCCATGGGCGTCAGCTCGCGTGACATGATTGCCATCTTCCAGGCGATCAAGGAAGCGGGAGCCCTGCAGGCCGAATTGGTGGTGCTCTGAGACAGCACCCGCGGGCTCTCAAAGGAAGGAGGGCCCGGCGGGACGAGGTTGTTAGGAGAATGACCTCCTGTTCCGGCTGAAGCTTCCGTACCCGGGGGATCCCGTCTGGTGGCGGGATCCCCCCGACCTGCCGGCAAGGGAGGGCGGCCATGGATGGTCCGGCGACCCCAGGTCTGAACCCAGGGACCCCACGCGTGGCCTCCCACGCGCGGACCGGCCTGCGGCGCGGCCTGGTGGGCCCCGACGGGCGCCCCGATCCGCAGGCGGTCAAGAACGCCTTCGAGGCCCTGCTGCTCTCCGAGCTCTTCAAGCCCCTTCAGGAGAGTCTGCGCGAGTCGGGCCTCTTCCCGGCCGGGGCCCAGGGCGACATCTACGCCAGCCTCTGGCAGACTCAGCTCAGCGAGCTGCTCGCCGCCGACCTCGACCTGTTGCCGGGCTGGATGCCCGCGGGCGCCTCCTCATCCAGCTCC
>CAZRWW010000117.1:0-13088 GCA_964603725.1 uncultured bacterium | reverse complement strand
CCGCGCGCGCTCGAGCCGGACGGGCCGGGCGGGGTGCTGCACGCGAAGGCGGTCGTGGCGGATGAGGAGGCGGTGTTCGTCACCTCCGCGAACCTGACCGAGGCGGCGTGGGATCGGAACATCGAGGCGGGGTTGCTGCTGAGGGATCGTGGGCTGGCGGGGAGCCTGGTGGTGCACTTTCGGGGGCTGATCGACCGGGGGGTGTTGCGGGGGGTGCCGGGGGAGTAGCGTGAGGCCCCCGGGTGCTGATTCGGATCCTTCATCTCTGCGCATGGCCGCCAAGGCCGCAGGCTTCCCCGCGAGGACGTGGCGCAACGCGCCACGGGGCGAGGCGCACGGGTGTAGAACTTCCGCTTGACGATCTCGGCTCCTAGGCAGTGGGCCCTGGAATCGGCAGCCGAAGGACTCGATCCGGTTGGGTAGCCAACGAGGTCAGCTCGCCTGAATGCCCCGGTGCGGCGATGGCAACTTGCTGCCTGGATAACGGTTGGGCGACTCCGTTGACAGCGGACCCTGGCGTGAAGTGCCACAGCCCCCGCGGACCCCTCACCTCACCCCAAATCCCCCCCGTCAAGAAGTACTCAAACCGATCACATTCCCTCGCCAGCATCTCCACATAGAACCGCAGCTCCCCAGCCGCCATGGTGGCCGCCGGCTGTCGAACCCTATGTCAGGGGCTTGGCACGCAATTCGCTAAGTCGACCCTGGAGGGGAGTGCGGTACCCGACATCCCTACAGCCATTGGCCAGTCCTCTCACGCGAGGAATCACGACGATGACCGATGACGCCCTGGGCAGCCCGGAGGAGAGCGCCATGGACGCGTCTCTGTTGCCGGCGACGTACCCCCAGCTCTTGGCGGACATCAAGACCCGGATCCGTCAGGCCCGCACGCGGGCAGCGCTGTCGGTCAACGCGGAGCTGATCCGGCTCTACTGGGAGATCGGCGGGGCGATCGTGGAGCGGCAACGGCGCGAGGGGTGGGGGTCGAGGGTAATCACTCGGTTGGCGGCGGACTTGCGGACCTGCTTCCCCAACCTGCGAGGATTCTCATGCGCGAACATCAAGAGGATGCGGTCCTTCTATCATGCATACTCACAGTGTGTTACACCACATACCGAGCCCGGCCTCGGGTCTGACAAGACAATTGGCGCACAGGCTGTGCGCCAATTGCAGTGCAGTTGCCCCCCTGCCGAGCTGGCGCAGATCCCCTGGGGTCACAACATCGTCCTGCTCCAGCGCCTTAAGGACCCCGCCGAGCGCCTCTGGTACGCCCGTCAAGCCCACGAACACGGATGGTCCCGCGCCGTTCTCAACCACCAGATCGACTCCGACCTCTACCACCGCCAGGGCCAGGCCATCACCAACTTCGAGGCTACCCTTCCTCCCCCGGACTCTGACCTCGCCAAGCGTCTTCTCAAGGATCCCTACGCCTTCGAGTTCCTCGGCGTCGCCGACCACATGGCCGAGCGCAAGCTGGAGGCCAGCCTCATCTCGCGCCTCCAGCATCTGCTCCTCGAGCTCGGCCGCGGCTTCGCCTTCGTTGGCAGTCAGTATCGCCTCGAGGTTGGTGGCGAAGACTTCTACATCGACCTGCTCTTCTACCATCTCGAGCTGCGCCGCTTCGTCCTGATCGACCTGAAGACCGGCAAGTTCAAGCCCGAGTATGTCGGCAAGATGGGCTTCTACCTCACCGCGGTGGACCATCAGATGCGTCATGCGCAGGACGCCCCATCGATCGGCCTGATCCTAGCCGGTGCTGCCGTATCCGGCGCGGGTGGGGCCGAGGTGAGTCAGCGGATCGGTCGTTCACGCTAGCCATCAGGACAGCCTCGTCCAGGAGACTGCGCGGTGCGTTGGCCAAAGGCCCGCCCACCGGGAGAGAACCGGAGTGATAGAGCTCGAATGCCACCGGCCGATCGAGCGCCTTCTCGCGGGCCGGGTGAACGTCCGCCAGGGCCCCGGAGACCAACCACTTCAGGACGCAATGGTCCCGTGGGCTTCGTCCGTTCGCCAGCGTCCCGTGCTACATCAATGAAAGTCTCCGCCTTCGCTTCGCGTTTCGTGGCACGGCTTTCCACTCGGCGACGCTTTGAACGAACCGCTTCTTCTCTCCGCCCCCCCTCTGCGGGGGACCCATCCTGTCGGTAGCCCATCGTGCCTGCTCGACCGCCCGTCTATGGCACGAGGAAGAACCTGACAGAAGCGGCGTGGGATCGGAACATCGAGGCGGGGTTGCTGCTGAGGGATCGTGGGCTGGCGGGGAGTCTGGTGGTGCACTTTCGGGGGTTGATCGACCCGGGGGTTGGTGCGGGGGGTGCCGGTGTCAGCGCCGGTGTCGCTGAGACTCAACCCGTCCAGGTCGTCCGAGGACCCAAACTCCGGACGTGCGGAACGAAGACCCACCGAGTCAGGCTTTGCGGCCAAGAGATCCACGGGACCGCCGTCGACGCACGCCTCCTGCGGGTGATGCTGGGCCTGGTGATCGAGGGAAGTGAACGCGCGGTTCGGCTTCGCACGCAAGGCCGCAGCGCGGCTCGGGGAACGAAGCCTCGGTGGATCGAGGCGGCCTCCGACTTCTCGGTGCGCATTCTGGAAGGATCGACGCTTCTCGAAATCGACGCGCGAACGGGCGAGACGAGAGCAGTCTCTTCGTAGTTGATGCTGCACCCAGCGAACTGCGGTCAGCGAGTGTGGAGCTGCCGCACCCCCCCGAAGGAAGCGTGGCCGGACCGCCCCCAATCCTTTCAACTGGCCGAACCCAAACCCTGCAATCGGCCGACCTCCCCGAGCGGGCCTCTCCGTACCCCCCGCCTACTGTCCAACCACCAGCCCCACAATCTGCCGCCCGATCCAAACGACCAGCCACACTCCGAGGAGCACCAGGACCAGGTTGATCACGATGCCGAGTACCCGGGACGTGGGCGAGCCGGGTGGGCGACCCATCAGCTTGCCGGCCGCCAACCCGCGCAGCACCCTGGCCGACGGCGATAGCCCGTCCAGCTCATGCAGCATCGCGCCCGCGGTCCTGAACCGCTGCAGCGGGTCGGGATCGATCGCCTTCTCGATGACCGCAATGAAATCCGCCGGCAGATCCGCGCGATAGTCCTGCAAGCGGAAAGAAGCCCCCGGCAGGGGCGCCGCCACACGGGCGCCCGTTTTCCCCACGGCCGGCACAGGATCACCGGGAAAGCATCACGTTACGAGATGGAAGAGGAGCACTCCCAGGCTGTAGAGATCGGATGCGACGGTCGCGACCCCATCGCGCAGGATCTCCGGAGCCATATACGCCGGGGTGCCCGAGATTCCCCGCACGTCGCCGTCTGCCTGCACCTCCGCACCCACGCCGAAGTCCATCAGCAGGTAGCGACCGCCCTCCTCCCGCATGATGTTGCTCGCCTTGACGTCGCGATGGAGCAGACCGGCCTTGTGCACCGCCACGAGCGCCCCGCAAACCTTCCGGCCGACCAAGCGCGCCTCGTCGGCGGCAAAGGTTCCTTGCGCCTGGAGCATCACCTGCAAGGTGCGTCCCCGGACAAGCTCCATCCACATCCCGATCTGGTCGCCAACTCTTCGGGCTCCGTACACGCGGACGACGTTCGGGTCGTTCACGCGGGCCATCAGGATCGCCTCGTCCAGGACGTTTCCCGGAGCGCGCGTCAGAAGCTCCCCTGCCCTCGCGGGGTTGCGTACGATAGATCTTGAGCGCCACCAGCCGGTCGAGCGCCTTCTCGCGGGCCAGATAGACATCCGCAAAGGCCCCGGAGGCCATCCACTGCACGACCAGAAGCTCGCCCCAGTCACAGGGAGTTTCCAGGGTGCCGCCGGTGGATGGGCCGGCGACATTGTCCCCGGCAAGGTCCGGGCGAGTGTTTCCGTCGTGGGAACTGGACTCCCCTGGGGGCGCCGTTGGGTCTCGAACGTCGCAGGATTCGTCGGGGTCCATGGCTTCCCCAGGATCAGAACCGCCTCAAGCGCCACTCAAGTCGCGCGTTGCAGACCGTACCAGCGGCCCGTGGCGGCGGCAAGGGGTTCATGGATGGCTGAGCCGGGTTTCATTTCACTCCAGGGTTATTCAGGATCGACCAAGCCGCGTTCAGCAAACCCATGCCCTCTTGCAGGTTTGCTGGCGCCGCCGGCGGGATTCGCCGGCTCATTCGCGATTTCGCAAATGGCCCGGTGTGCTTCGTCCGTTCACCAGCGTTTCGGGCTACACCACCGGGGATTCCGGCCGCCGTTGCGCGGTTCCCAGTGAGTGCGGCGGATCTTGCACAGCCATTCGGGATTTCCTGGCGGCGTCCCGCGAAAGTCGCGCTGCTCTCAGACGATTTCATGAGAGCCGGGAGGTCTGCGGCATCCTTGCCGGATTCCCTGGTGAGGCCCAGTGGATTCGCGCTCCGTCTCGCGCAGTCCTGAGGCCATGGCAGATCCCCGGGTCATCCCCACGATGCTCGGGTCGCGCCGGAGAAGGTCCTCACCGCGCCCAGCGCGGCCGAGGACGTCCGAGGAAACTCGGACCGCCCTCACGCTTCTCGCAATGAGCCTGTGGAAGACCTGGCCTCGGCTTCATGTTCCGTGGGGCGACTTTCGCCCTGGCGACGCCCTACGAGCACCGTGCATGCGAGCCCTCCCTGGCTCGGGCCTCCCTCCCACGAGCCCCGCCCTCGGTGCCCACGCTCCCTCCTCGGCTCGCTCATCCGTGGCCGGCCGAAAAAAAGTTACCCGGCCGTGAAGATTCTTTGTCGCGTTTCGAGGGTTGCTTGGCACGTTAAAGGTGAGGCCCCCCAGAGGGGACTCAGAAGGGCCCCGGGATCCTCCCGGGGCCGACTCGTTGCCGGCCCTTTTGTTTCTGGAAAGGAGGAGATTGTCATGAACCAGCTCAATCCTACCTCGAGCATCGAGACCCTGGTGGACGCGTACGGTTGGTACGCGGTCACGCGGCTCGATGGGAACCCGGATCTAGCGCCGGTCGCGGCGGAAGCGCGCAGAGTGAACAACGACCTCGATCAGGCGCATCTGACCTTCCGGTCCGTGGCTCGGACGACCATGTCCTCGGCCTCGGCGCGGGACGCACAGAAGTACCAGCTCGACGCGGCGCTGCGCAACGCCCGCACCGCGGTGCTGGGCTGGGTGCACAACCGCCGGTCGTCCAAGTACTACCGGGCGATCTTCCCCAACGGCCTGACCGGCGCCATTGCCACCAACGCAGAGAAGGAGCTCCAGATCGCACGCGACATCCTGACCAAGATGGGCGAGTACCAGGTGCCCATGCTCACGCCGGCCATGGAGGTGCTCCAGACGGCGATCGCAGCCGTGGAAGCGGCGCTGGTGAACTACGAAGCCGCGCTGCGTGCGCGCAAGGAGGCCTGGTCGGTCGTCCAGGCCGCGAAGGTCACCTTCTGCCACCGCTACTACGGGCTCTACTGCCAAGTCGTCCAGATCGTGGGCGATCCCGCACTTGCGTCGACCTACTTCCGCCATGACCGGAAGCCGTCGTCGGTGCTGCCGGAGGTCCCCGAGTCGAGCGGGGCCTCTCCCGCGGTCCCTGAGACGGTCACCACCACTGTTGTCGAACCCGCACTCGCGGCGTAGTGCACCACGGGCGGGCGGTCCCGCGCCCATGGGGACCGCCCGCTCTATGGATTCTTCCCGCTGGGATTCTCGATCCGAGCGTAGGCCTCCTGAAACTTCTGAAAGGCCCGGCGGATGAAGGCCCGGGACGTGTCGCCCTCGTCCATACCCAGTTCGAGAGCGATCTCCCGGGGCTTCTTGCCCTCGAGCTTCAGCTCGACCACTCGTCGCTCTTGCCCCTCCAGGGTCTTGAGCGCGGCCCTCCTCATCGCTTCTTCGATCTTGCGCGCGTAGGACGATGAGGGTAGCGGGGCCAAGTCGGGGATCTCATCCAGAATCTCCGGTTCGGCCAACTCCGCGCGATTCCAAGCGCCCCTTTCGGCCCGGACCAGTTCTCGCTTGAGAATGGTGAGCAGACAGCCCTCGACAACGCCCGAATGCTCCAGCCGCAGCTGTGAAAGATACCTCAGGAAGTCATAGAGAGCGCTCTGCACGATGTCCTCGGTGTCATGCACCCGGCGCGCCCGCTGCGAGAGCCTGTGATGGGCTCTGCGCCTCAGGATGGGTACGAACCGATCGACGAATCCTTGCTCCGCGACCGGATCGCGTTGCTGCATCCCCGCGACGACATCCACCGTGCTCTCGCGATCCGGCAGGCGCAGGTCGGGCGGGTACTGCGATTCATTCATCGGCTCGGACGAAAACGATTCGGACATGTGTCCTCCGGTTTGTGGGTGCGGATCGGCCGTCTCTTCTGGCGCCCCGCGGCGCCCTGGAGCGGCCGGGGCCGCGATGTCGCACACGATGATGCACGAGAAAGGCGGGCCGACGCAATACGGCCCAAAGACAGAGAGGAGGGATGAGCCATGTTCGGTGCAATCCTCGGAATCTTGGGCAAGATCGCCGGTACGGTGGCCGAGCGCGTGTTCCCCGACCCGGCGCATGAACTGAAGCGGATCGAGCTGCAGCAGGCGCTCCAGAGCGCGGTGCTCGAGCGCACCGCCGAGATCGAGAAGGCGGCGGCCGACGTCGTGCGGGCCGAAGCGCAGGGCCAGAGCTGGCTTCAGCGCGCCTGGCGCCCCATCACCATGCTCGTCTTCGTGGCGCTCATCGTGTCCCGCTGGCTGGGCTGGTGCGCCCCCAACCTCGGCGAGGCCGAGGCGCTGAAGCTGTGGGACATCGTCCAGCTCGGCCTCGGCGGCTACGTGATCGGCCGCTCGGCCGAGAAGGTGCTGCCGGTGCTGGTGGATGCGGCGAAGAAGTAGAAGAAGCCGTGGCGTGTTGGATGGAGAAATGGCCATTGCGTGTCGGCTGGAGAAATGGCCATGGCGTGTCGGATGGATGGAACGGAGGAGGCATCCGAGGAGGTAGAGCGATGAAGAGCCGAAAGCTGTTCGACCGCGCGATCGAGGTCGTCCTCGAGCACGAAGGCGAGACCCTCACCGACCACCCCGCGGACCACGGCGGGCCGACCAAGTTCGGGATCGCCCAGCGCTGGAATCCCGACCTCGACGTCCGCACGCTCACCCGAGCGCAGGCGATCGAGATCTACTGGGAGCGCTACTGGCAAGGCCGCGGATACGAGCGGCTGCCCGAGGTGATCGCCATCAAGGTCTTCGATCTGGCCGTCAACCTCGGGGACCGGACGGCGGTTCTGTGTCTTCAGCGAGCCCTCCGGGCCTGCGGCATCCGGGTCACGGTCGACGGCCGGCTCGGACCGGAGACCTGCGGCGCGGCCGGAGGAGTTGCGGAAGCCGTCCTTCTGGCCGCGCTGCGGTCCGAGGCGGCCGGGGAGTACAGACTGCGGCTTGCGCGGGACGGGAGCCAGGCGGTGTTTGGGAGGGGGTGGATGGAGCGGGCGTACGGATAGCGCCGCGTGGGGGGCAGAGCGATGTATGCCCGCGGACCACGGGATGTCAGATGGCAAGCCCGATCTCAGGCGGGCCGATGCGGTTGGCGCGCCTGCCGGGCGAGTGCAGCGGAAACAGGCCGATGCGGTTTTCGGGATGCACACCTCATCTCAAGAGCGCGATCTTGCGCTTGTAGACGGTGCGCTCCGCCTCCATCCGGATGAAGTAGATCCCCGTGCCGACGGCGTTCCGGCGATCGTCGCGACCATCCCAGATGAGACCGTGAACGCCAGCCGATTCGATCCGCTTCAGCAGCGTTCGTACTAGACGTCCGGTGACGTCGAGAATGCGAAGGTCCACTTCCGCCCCCCGCCCGAGGGCAAAGCGGACTGTTGTCGTCATGCAGAGAGGGTTGGGGAATGCCGGCAGAAGCCCCGTGAAGCCTCGCGTGTTGTGGCCGTTCACCCCCGCGGTCTGCCACAGATGCCCTCCAGCTAGGTTGTTGTCTTCGCGCAACTCAGCAATGATCTGCTCCCGATCTGCCCACGCGAAGATCCTGTGATCCACGGAGTCTGCGACCACCCACTCCAGCTCGAGCACTGCCGTCGAGTCGCGCAGGATGCTCGGCACGATTCGACCGCCGATGAAGATGCCGCCCGAGTCTGGATGCCCGTCGAAGAACTGAACACGCGGCGCCACGACATCAGCCAGGCCTCGGTTGTGGATCGAAGTGAGAATCCTGAAGGGAATCCCAGGGCCTTCGTAGCCATGGATTTGGACATCCTCAGCCGTGATGGCTAGATCCGGTAGCAGCGTGAAGAGGAACTGCCTCTGGGCCCGGTTGTTGTACTCGTCGCGTTCCGGGATCGAGTCGGGTTCGTCCGCGATCACGTGAAGACTCACAACCCCGACCTGGAAAGGCACGATCAGCTGCACCTGTTCCTCGCTGAAGGCTTCGATGCCTGGCAGCGTGACTTCTCCCAGCAGCGCGCCCTGCGCCATGGGATCATCCCGATAGAAGCGCACCGGCACTGAAGCAACGGCCAACCCGCCGTCGTTGACGAGCGTGGCGGAGATGCTGTGGGTGGAATCAGGGCTGATTGTCATCTCGAGCGATTCGCCAACGAAGGCGATATCTGCCAGGACCTTCATGGGCTCACTCCTGGTGTTGTTGTCCTCCCGCCACTCCGTAATGGAACTGTCCGGATCCGCGGTCGTGATCAGGTGGCTGATACCAGCGGGGGCGATCCACCGACCTGACACGGTGTCCGCCTCGCCGACGCCCAGCAAAGGAAGAACCAGAGTGACGAGGGTGTCTGGTCCCGGAGCGCCTTCGGCCAGGGCCAGTAACCGGATCCCCGCATTGTTTGCCGCAGCCCCGCCCAGGTTCCGCACCACTCCATAGACCGTGATCGAGTCCCCGGGTGCGGGATTGTCGCTTACCGCATAGGTTCCGATGGCTACGAGATCCGCATCGACTGCGATCGAGGTCATGGCTCGGTTGTTCGACTCGGTCTGCTCGGGCACCGCCCCGCCGGGGTCGATCCAGACCCACAGCTCGTGCCTGCCCACCTGCGCAGTCCAGATCGCCTCGGCTGTGAGGGAGTCCCCTGGGTAGAGCGCCGCCAAGGGCACCGTGGCGATCACCACGCCCCCGGAGTCCGGATGCCCGTTGGTGAACAGCACTGTCGTTCCCGTGCTCACCACGGCCCCGATATTGGTGACGCGCTGCCGCAGCGTGTCGGGTGCGCCGGCTAGCGGCCAGAGCGTGCTGGCGACCGGTGCGCCGACCGCCTTCAGGTCCGCCGACAGCGGCCGGAAGCCGAAGTTGAGATCCTCCTCCAGCCTGCCGTCCGCCCCGATGCCACGCGCGCCCAACGCCAGGCCGTCGAAGAAGTTGCCCCTGTTGACCACGCCCGTCGTGTCCGACAGGTCGCTCTTCAGGTCCACAAAGTGCAGATTATTCTGCTCGTCCACTGCCGCGCTCAGCATCCAGTCATTAAGGTCGTCACGGCTCAATGTATCGGGCGCGGTCCAGTGCGAGGACGGAACGCTCAGGTCCCTGACCGTCGCGAATAGATCGCAATCAAAGCCATCGTGGCCGCGCCAGGTGATGACCGCGTTGCCCCGCGCGTCGGCGTCCAGGCGCGGGCTGTCGGTCATGAAGGGCGAGGAGTGCACGGCGGAGGCTACATCCCACAAGCCGCTCGCGTGGTCCAATCGGCTGGAGTGAAGCGTGTAGATCGCCTGCGAGTCGGGGAGCATCTCGACCGTGACCCAGCACGCCGCGGCATCGCCATTGGGCAGGCAGGTGACTGCCGGGGTCCGATGGAGGTGATCAGCAGACACCAGAATCGCGGGTGCGGACCACTGGTCTCCGTCCCAGGTCGCGGTCATGACCTCGTTCATTGAGGCGCCCAGATCGCGGCCGGGCAGATCGCGCAGCCATACGGCCACCGCCCGCCCGTCGCAGCCCACCGCCACCGCGGCGTTGTAGTCATCCAGTCCGTCCGATGTTAGCCGCGCCGGGGCTGAGAAGAGGTCAATTGGGTTGTAGGTGGCATAGAAGATCTCGCGGGTTCCGAGAGTCATCGCGCTGTCTCCCAGACAGCGCGTCCAAACCAACAGCCCATTGCCACCTGCGGCGATGTCGAACGCGGGGAACCCATCGGCCCGCAGTGGACCGGCGATGTCATAGGTCACCGGGAACGGCGCGCTCCAGTTCGCGCCCTCCCAGCGCGCGGCGCAGAGGTCCTGGTTGTCGAGTACTTCCGAGAGGGTCGGGACCTGCCGCTCGTAGACCTCTTCGGTGATCGCGTTCTGCACCCACACGGCGACGGCGGCGCCGGATGGCTCGAAGTCGAAGACCGGGTTCGTCTGGAAGTAGACATCTCCCGAACCCCCGCCGGTGACCATGATCGGCTGCGACCACGTCCCGGCCGAGTCCGACCAGGCGAACATGACTTCGGGATCCACCCGCGTCGGGTTAGGATCGGTGTCGCGCACCCAGACGACACCCAGGCGGTTCTCTGGACCCGAGCGCAGGGTCGGATAGGCGAGCGGATCCGGCACCGTCAGACGGTAGTCGAAAGCACCGCGCGTCCCCGGGTTCCATTCATAGAACGTGAAAGGTCCCCAGCTCCCGCTGGCGAACTCGTGGCACCAGGCACCCCACAGCACGCACAACCGCAGACGCCAGAGCACCTCCATGGCCCCCTCGACCGATGCGTCAAAGCCCTGCTGGGTCTGGAAGACGAGATCCATGTCCAGGTTGAGTCGGGGTGAAATGACCATCTCTCCCCAGCCGAGGAACCCCAGGCCCACCCCGGCGGTGATATTGATCTGGGCTGAGCAGCCGGGCGAGAAGCGGTAGAAGACATTGCTGAAGTCGTGATCGACCCCGATCTCGTCGCCGAGGCGCGCATAAAGGTCGAAACCGATGCCGACAATCGCGGAAATGGGCGGCACGATCGGGATCGAGACGAGGTACTCGAACGAGTAGAAGAGGATCTCACTCTCAAGCTCAAAGCTGAACCCCTCCAGGCTGTAGTCGGGGTTGAGCACAATGTTGAAGGCGCCCTCGAAGCTGCGGGTCTCCTTGCTGAAGTAGCTTTGGGAGTTCGAGTAGGCGACCCGGGCTTTCGGCCCAACGCTCTGCGAGAGGGGGATCCCCAACTCGAGGCAGAAGGAACTCTCGGAGGTATTCTGCGTGCTCTCCAGCAGGAAGATGCCCTGCTGGATCTCGTACATGTAGACGAATAGGTCCTCACCCCCTCCCCCGGGGCTGTAGCAGAGCTTCGCCGTCAAGTAGCCCTCCTCAAGGGCGAAGCTGGGAGCCCAATTCCCTGTCGCCACCGTGAAGCTGCCCACAAGCCAGGCTGGCATGGCGAACATGTCGATCGTGACGGCCTTGGGCTCCGAGCGCAGCCCGGCCCGGTCCACCGCGGTCACAGTCAGGGTAACAGGGTGGGGCGGGAGTGCACCTAGGTCGAAAGCAACTCGCCAGCCGCCGTTCGGGCTGCTATCGATCACCACGGCATCGCCGAATGCGAATTCCACACGGGCAATATCCTCGTCCCCATCCGGATCTGTGACTTGAGCGATGAAGTAGTTGATAGTCTCGTCGATGCCAGCCATGAACCGGCCGACGATGTCCGGTGACGGGTTGCCATCGTACTGCGCTGTGACCGAGGTCACGGCTGGCGGCGACTGACCCACGGCACCTAGGTCCCGATGGGCGGCGTTGTTGAGTTCGCTCAACTCGACAATGCTGTTCCCGGGGTCCAGCAAGACATGGAAGCGGTCGAAACCGGACTGCGGCGTCCAAGTGACCGTGAGCGCCTCGGCCCCGCCCTGGTCCAGATCGACGAATTGATCGTTGGCCATGGGGATCTGCGCTCCGTGACCACCCGAGACATCCTCGGCCACGAATCGAACTTGAAGGTGGTCGACCATGGCTCCGAGATTGTGGACCATGGCCGTGACCGCGATCGCTCCACTCTGCAGCACGGTGCACGTGATATCCCGTACGGAAATCATCGCGTCCGGATAGTCGCCTCCGGCCAGAGGTTCCATCTCGAACGCTACCCGGATGGGAACCCCGCGATAGCGGTAGAGATCGGTGGTTTCTGCGGTGTAGTCGGCCCTTGTGGCGCGCAGGACGTAGTCTCCGTTCGATAGACCGGAGACTTGGTAAAGACCGCTGGAGTTGGTCGCGCTACTTCCCATGACGTTGCCGCCGAGCAGAGCCTCGACGAGCACGCCTTCGAGCGGCCCGCCGCTCTGGAGATCCGTTGCCGCGCCCAGGAACGCAGCGTCGATGTCGGTGAGGTACAGCTCCGTCACCTCGGTGGGACCAAGCACGCAGTTGTAGATTCGTACGTCGTCGATGAGTCCGCTGAAGTACTCCCCATGACTGACGCAGGCACCGATCCTGAGTGTCTGCGTGTTCTGGAAACCCAAAGAGGCGGGACCGGTGTTGTCCAGCTGGCCATCCAGATAGACCCACTCCCTGCTACCATCGTAGACTGCGACCACGTGGTGGAGCTGCGAATCCGTGAGTGGGCGGCCGGAAATCCCATACCCGCCACCACCCTGTCTGGCTAGCTGGAGGCAATTGCCTGTGTTGAAGAAACACACATACCCCGAGTGGCCATGGGACACGATGTCGCGCGGGCGGCCGAACGCTTGGAGCTGCACAACGGCAGAAATGGAGATGGGATGCGTGATGTTGAGAAGCGGGCGGTTGCCTATGTTCACGTAATCGTTTGTGCCATCGAAGAAGAGAGCGTGGCCGGAACCACGCGGTACCCAGGTGGCGCCCGAAATCGTTCCGTTGTACCCATTCGGTGAACTGTCATGGGCGATGCTGCCGACACCCTCGTCGAATTTCCATGATCCCATCAGGCCTGTCGTGAGATCGGCGCGGGCAAGATCCACATCTAGAGAAAAGCCGAGCAGAAGTGAAACAACGACAAGAACAACACTGATCGCATAGGATTCGTGCCGCAGCCTTCTCATCGGATTGCTCCCTTCTCTCAATGTGGCACTTCGTTGACCCGCTGTCCTTCCCACAGATGCCGTTCGCACTGAGTTACTTGACGTTGCGGTCCCGGTTGTACCGCCCCCGGCTTCTTGGACACAAGTGTGAGTGTATAGGCCCAACCGGAG
>CAZRWW010000116.1:0-13242 GCA_964603725.1 uncultured bacterium | reverse complement strand
CGGCCGAGTCGCAGCGGCGCTTCTCGCGCGAGGTGCGCGAAGCGGGCCAGCGGATCGGCCTCGTGCCGACCATGGGCGCGTTTCACCGGGGCCACGTCTCGCTGATCGACAAGGCGCGCGCGCAGAACGACGTCGTGGTGGTGAGCATTTTCGTCAACCCGCTGCAATTCGGTCCCGAGGAGGACTACGAGCGCTACCCGCGCGATCTGGCGCGCGACATCGACCTGTGCCGCGCGGCGGGCGTGGACGCGGTCTTCCAGCCCGAGACCGTCGAGATGTATCCGCCGGGCTTCACCACCAAGCTCACGGTCGGGCCGATCGGCGAGCGATTGTGCGGGGCCTTCCGGCCGGGGCACTTCGACGGCGTGTGCACCGTCGTGGCCAAGCTGATCGGCATCGTCTCGCCCCACCGGCTCTATCTCGGCGAGAAGGACGCCCAGCAGCTCATCATCCTGGAGCGCATGATCCGCGATCTCAATCTGGACGTGCGCATCGTCGCCTGTCCGACGGTGCGCGAGGAGGACGGGCTCGCGCTGAGCTCGCGCAACCGGTATCTCACGCCCGCCCAGCGGGCCCAGGCGCCCAAGATCCACGAGGCGCTGCGCATCGCCCAGCGCGAGATCCTGGTGTGCCACACCCGAGATCCCCGCGCGCTGGAGGACTTGATGCGCGAGGTGATGGAGAGGGACACCGAGCTGCGCGTCGAATACATTCAGATGGTCGATCCCGAGACGCTGGAGCCGCGCGCGGTGCTCGAGGGCCGCACGCTCATCGCGGTGCGCGTGCGCCTGGGCGAGGCCCATCTGATCGACAACCTGCTCATCAACGTGCCCGGCGGTCGCATGGCGATGAAGTTCCAGACCCCCGGCTGCGAGGAAGGCCGGCCCGGCGGCGGGCCGGAGCTGAGAGGCCGCGCCTAGCGGCAGCGGCGCGCGCGGATCGGCGCGCATCAGGAGCTGGCGTGCGAGATCTGGCGCTGCTCATCGTCGCGGCGGACGCGGCGGGCGCGGCGGACGGGCGGTCCGGGACCCCGACCGCCGCGGGGCCGTTCGCGGCGCCCCATCCGGGGCAAGGCGCGGCGACGCCCGTGCCGCACCTCGTGCCCGACCTGCCCGCGCTGGCCCGGGCGCTGGGGGCCGCGCGGGTCCTCTTCGGGTTCGGCCCGGAGGGCGAAGCCCTTTGCGCGGCCGGGTGGCGGCCGGCCACTGGGCCGGGATCCGCGCCGGCCGCCGAGGTCGTGGCCGCCGCGGCCGGCCAGCTCCAGGCGCTCCTGGCCCACCCCGGGATGCTGGCCGGATTTCGCGGGGATCTGCTCGTGCTGCCGGTCGGGGCCGGGATGCCCCCGGCGGCGCTGCTCGCGGCCCTGCGCGAACTGCACTGGGTCGAGGGCAATGCCGCCACGCTTCTGACCGCGGGCGCGGGTCCTGCGGGCGCCCTGGTGGTTCGCCGGGACGCGTTGGGCCGGGTGAGTGAGCTGGCCGAAGCCGGCCTGCCGGATCCCGAGGATGGGGGGGCGCGCGAGGTTTGCGGGGGCACGATGGTCTTTCGCTGGCCCGCCCTGCTCGAGGTGGCTCGCGCGCGGGCGGCCGGGGCGACCGACGCGCCGGGGACGTTGGTCCCCGCCGTGGGCTGGCTGCGCGTCGCCGGCGCCGCCGTGGGCAGCCACCGGGCGCCTGAGACGCCGGGCGCCTGCCCGCGCTGCCGGGAGCAACCCCGCCCGAGCGAGGAGAGCGGCGTGCTGATCGTCACGGCCCGCGCTTGCCTGGCGGTCGAGCGGCTGGGCTTCAACAGCGGCCAGCTGGCCTGCTATCCGCGCCGCCATGTCACCTGCGCGCTGTCGCTCGAACCTGAAGAGCGGCGAGAGCTGGCCGACTTGCTGCGCGAGGGCGAGGGGCTGCTGCGCCGCGTTTACGACTTCGATGCGCTCAACGTGGGGCTGGCCTCGGGGACCGGTTCGCACCTGGCGGTGCAGCTCATCCCCCGGTGGATCGGGGACCTGAACTTCCTGCCCCTCGTTTCCGGCTTCAAGGCGGTGCCGGAAAGTCACCGGACGGCCTACCGGCGCTTGCGGGAGGTGCTGGCATGAGTCGACGGGCGGCGGGCGGGCGCCGGCGGCGCAAGAGCTCGGGCGGCGGCCTGGGGGACGTGGGGCGCTGGCTGCTCTGTGTCGCGCTGATGGCGGTCGTCCTGCTCTTCCTGGCCTCCGTCACCGGGCTGATGGGAAAGCGGCCGGAGGAGCCCGAGCCCACCGCGGCGGCCGACGTCTGGGCGATTCCCGGCCAGCGCCTCGGCGTGGCGGCGCAGGAGGGGGGCCGGCCGGGCGGCCTGGCGGCCAGAGTCTCGCAGCTCGCCGAGGGGGTCCGCGAGGCGGGGCGGATCGCCGAGCAAGGCGAGCCGGGGGCCAATGATCGCGACGGCGCCGAACCGGAGGCCGAGGGCGAGCTCCCGGCCGCGCGGGTTCTCCTGGCCAACGGCACTGGCGTGAATCGGCTCGCCGCGCGGCTGACGCCGCTCGTGCGCGAGGGAGGCTTCGACGTCTGCGGAGTCTCGGACGCCGACAGCCGCGACTACGCCGAGACGCTGATCATCGACCGCTGCGGCGATCGGCAGCCCGCCGAGGCGGTGTGCGCCTTCTTCCGGCAGCGCTGGGGCGTCGGGCGCATTTTGCGCCAGGCGCGATCGGCCCCCGAGGCCGACGTGCTCGTCGTGCTGGGCAGCGACCTGGCGGGCCAGGTCGGCGCGGGGCAACCCTGAGGCCGGGATGCCCGGCGGCGCACTGCCAATGGACCCCGCGGAATCGCCGTGGTAGGATCGGTCGTCGCGTGACGCGCGCCGCTCGGGGCCTGGGGAGCGTTCCCCCTGGGGGAGGATTCAGATGACGTCGCACACGATGGCCATGTTGATCGGCGGGATCGGGCTGCAGGAGATCCTCCTCATTCTGCTCATCCTCGTCATCCTGTTCGGCGGGCGCAAGATTCCCGAGCTGGCCAGGGGACTGGGGCGCGGCGTCAGCGAGTTCAAGCGCGGCATGCACGACACGTCGTCCGATCAGCCGCCGTCGCCCCCGCCGGGCGGCGGCGAACCGACCAACCACAAGAACAACCGCTCCTGATCGGCGGCCGGTGGGCTCTAGCGGGCCGCGACCGTCAGAACCTTGCGCACCGCGCGGATCACGTCCTGCGCATCGTCGTCGCCGAGCTTGGTCGAGAACGGCAGCGACAGCGTCCGCTCGCCGACCCACTCCGCGGCCGGGAAATCCCCCGGCGCAAAGCCGAACCGCTCGCGATAGTACGGGTGCAGGTGCACCGGGCGGTAGTGCACACCCGTGCCGATGTTCTCGGCGTGCAGGGCGCCCATCACCTCGTCGCGCGTCAGGCGCAGCCGCTGCAGATCGAGGAGGATCACGAACAGGTGACGGGCGTGCCGGTCGCCGGCCGGCGGCTCGGGCGGCACGGCGAGCGGCAGATCGGCGAAGGCCTCGGCGTAGCGCCGCCAGAGCTCTTCCCGGCGCGCGAGGTTCTCCTCGACCCGCGCCAGCTGGTGGATGCCGAGCGCGGCCTGGATGTCGGTCATGTTGTACTTGAAGCCGGGGAAGACCACCTCGTAGTGCTTGTAGCCCTCGTCGGAGAAACGCTTCCAGGCGTCGCGGCTCAGACCGTGCAGACCCGCGATCTTGATCCAGTCGGCCATCTCGGCGTCGTCGGTGGTGACCATGCCCCCCTCGGCGGTGATCACGTTCTTGGTCACATAGAAGCTGAACGCGGTGCAGTCGCCCAGCCGTCCCACCGGGCGGCCTTGGTGGCGGGTCTCGATCGCGTGCGCCGCGTCGCCCACCACGCGCAAGCCGCGCTCGCGCGCGATCGCGAGCAGGCGCGTCAGGTCGGCGCTGCGACCGGCGAAGTGGATCGGCAGGAGCGCGCGCGTGCGGGGCGTGATCCGCGCCGCCACCTGCTCTGGATCGATGCACAGCGTCGCGCGGTCGCAGTCCACGAAGACGGGCGTGGCGCCCAGGTGGAGGATGACGTTGGCCGTCGAGGCGAAGGTCATCGGGCAGGTGATCACCTCGTCGCCGGGCCTGATCCCCACGGCGATGAGCGACAGGTGCAGGGCGGCGGTGCACGAGTTGAGGGCCATCGCGTGGCCGGCCCCGGTGTAGGCGCGGAAGGCCTCCTCGAAGGCCGCCACCCGCGGCCCGGTGCCCAGCCAGCCGGAGCGCAGGGTGGCCTCGACCTCGCGGATCTCCGCCTCGCGCACGTCCGGGCTGCCGAAGACGAGATAGCTGGACCGCACGGGCGGCCCGCCGTGAATGGCCAGGCCGGTCGGGTCGGATGGTGTCATGTCGATCTCCCGGTATGCCGGATGCGCGCGGCGCTCAGGCGCGCCGCGAGGCGATGGGCGCGGCCGCGCCGCTCCCAGCGGGGGAAGCGGGTGCGCACGCCCCCGAACGACTCCTTGAACTCCTCCACGCTGGCGATGCCCGCGCTGGGCAGCATGTCATACAGGCGTGCGCCCGCCGCGATCGCATCGCGGATGATCCGCTCCTGCACGAGGACGTTCGGCCGCAGGCTGGCCGCGTCGTGATCGAAGTACCCCGCCTGGTAGTGCCAGATCCCGTTCCAGCGGCAGACGAAGGTGCCCCCGATCAGGCGGCCCTCGTAGCGGGCCACGTACAGCTCGACGGCGTCGCCCCCCAGCGCGAGCTCGTGCTGGTAGAGCGCCAGCGGATAGATGAGCCCCGGGCGCTGCTGCCAGGTGGCCATGCGCTTCAGGTAGAGCGCGTAGACGCCCCGGACATCCTCGCCGGCGCGCGAGGTGGCGACGACCACGCCCTTGCGCGTCAGGCGCCGGATGTCGTTGCGCTTGCGCGTGTCGAGCACCTCGTCCCAATAGCGCTCGATCGTCGCGGGCAGCGCGAGCACGTGGGTCGTGTCCCAGCCGGCCGCCGCATCGCCCAGCGCCGGCGGATCGTCGCCGGGCCCGGTGCCCGCGGGGGCGAAGGGGTTGCCGATCAGCACGGCCGAGCCGGGGCCGCGGGCGAGCAGCGCGACGGTGGCTTGCCAGGCGGCCGGCGCGCTGGGGACGGGGCCGCCGTAGAGAAACGGGAAGCTGCAGTGGCGCGTGACGAGCAATCCCCCCAGCCGGCGCCAGCCGAAGATCGGCAGCGCGTGCTCCCGGCCGGCCGCGCTCAGGATCCGCGACTGGTCGGCCATCCCAGGGAACGCGGCGGCGAGGATCCGGGCCCACCGGCGGGTGTGGAAGAAGGTCGCCTCGGGGGCGCCCGCGAGCAAGCGCTCGTAGCGTGTCTCATCCAATCCGGCCATGGCTAGACCTCGGGTGGCAGCGGGGCCGGCGGGCCCGCGGGCGGCGCGCCCCGGCGGTCGCCATCATCGGCGCGCGCGGCCCGGTCGCGCAAGCGGCGGATGAGGGTACGGTAAGGCTCGAGATCCGCGCGGCGCGGGACGAGCAGCCGCGCCGGGCTCACGCCGGTCACCCGCCAGAAGTAGACGACGCTCAGCAGCGCCTGCAGTCCGTAGGCCGCCGTCGACGCCCAGGCGGCGCCGGCGATGCCAAGCCGCCGGGTCCAGGCGTAGTTGAGCGCGATGTTCAGCGCCAGCGACAACCCCGTGAAGAGCGTCGGCACGAAGCGCCGGTCGCGCCCGGAGAGGTCCGCGGTGAGCAGCTTGCTCAAGGTCAGAGCGACGATGCCGGGCAGGAGGATTCGCATGGGCGCGATGCAGGCCGCCGCCTTCTCGCTGTAGAAGGTCCGCAGCAGCGGACTGGCGACGGCGAAGAGCGTCGCCGCGCAGGCCAGCACCCAGAAGAGCGTGTGGCGGCAGACGCGCGGCGTGAGCTGGTCGGCCTGCGCGGGCGTGGCGGCCGAGACGTGCGGGAAGAGCACCGCCTGCACGCTCGCGGTGATGTGGGTGAGCTTTTCGGCCAGGAAGACCGCGACGAAGTACTGCCCCTGGGCGGCGGTGCCGAGCCAGCGCAGCACCAGCACCGTGTCGAAACGGTAGACGAAGGTCGTGAGCACGGTGGCCAGGAACCCGCGCAGGCCGTAGTTGAGCGACGCCTTGAACAGGGGCCGGGAGGGGCGCGGCGCGCCCTGCCCGCGCACCTCGCGGCCATACGCCCAGCGACCGGCCAGCAGCACCATGACGGCCTGACTGATGGCGAAGGCCCACAAGGCCCAGGCCGCCCCGCCGCGGAAGACGAGGAAGCCGGCCAGCAGCAGGCCCAGGAGCAGCAGATCGCACCCGGCGTAGATCAGGTTGAAGGCCTCATTGCGCCGGCGCGCCATGAAGACCGACAGGAGCAGGTAGCGGGCCGCCAGGATCGGGATCAGGGCCATGCCGATGCCGAGATAGCCATGCACGGCATCGCCCTGCCCGCGGGTGGCGAAGGCGATCAGCGGCGGGAACAGCGGGATCAGCACCAGCGAGAGGCCCGCGAGCACCGCGAGCGAGTTGCCCGCGATCTGGGTGCCCGGCGCGCGGCCGCCGGCCAGATAATAGGTGTGCGCGGCGTCGATGCCCAGCAGGCCGATGACGACGAAGGACGTGGCGTAGCTGGTGACGGAGGAGTAGATCGACTGGCCGTCGGCCCCCAGGTGGCGGAAGACGAGGATCGAGACGGGGAGATTGACCAGGACGAGCAGAATCCGCGATCCAAAGGTGAGCAGACTCTCTCGGAGGAAGCTCGACACCCGCGCCTCATGCCTCGCCGCTCGGGCCCGGACACCTCCTCCGCCGCCCGGGCCTGACCCGCTGACCCGCCCCGAGCTTGGCCCGACAACCGGCCCCGGGAGCCGGGCCGCCTACATCGACGTCACCGCCGGACGGTAGTCTTCGATCCGGGCGCTCTGGCGCAACTCTTCCATCCAGTCGTTCAGCACGCGATTGCGCTTCTCGCGCATCAGCGTCTGCATCAGGGTTCCCCGCTGCTGCGCGAAGAGCGAGTCGGCCGGGGCCGAGCGGCCGATGACCTCGAGGACGCAGGCCCCCTGAGCGCCCAGAACCGCGTAGGGCACCAGTCCGGCGCCCTGGGCGAAGGCGGCCCCGGTCAAGGCGGGATCGCTGCCAATGCCGCGGATGAAGCCGAGGCGGGTGACGTCGGCGGCGGTGCCGTAGGTCGCCAGCGGATTGCCGGCGGCGGCCGCCTCCAGAGAGAGCCCCTGCCGGCAGGCGGCCAGGATGGTCTCGGCCTCGGGGCGGGCCGCGGCCTTGCGCTTCTCGAGGAGCATCGCATTGCGCAGGCGCGGGCGGACTTCCTCCAGCGCGGCCGGCTCGGGCGGGCGCACCTCGCTCGCGTGGAGCAGGTACCAGGCGTCGCCGACCTCGATCGGCCGGCTGGTCTCGTTCAGCTTCGCCCGCAGGGCGAAATCCTTGGCCGCGGCCACGCGACTCAGGCCGGGGATGAACCCGGTCCGGTCGAACAGGCCGGTGTTGCGCAGCTGGTAGCCCAGAGCGGTGACCGCCGCGGAGAAGGACTCATCCAGCGAATCGGCCAGGTCGGTCAGCTTGTCGCGAATCGCCATGTTCGTCTCGATCGACATCTTCAGCGGGATGAAGATCTCGGCGATCCTGACCTGCTCGACGCCATCCTCCGTCCGGCGATCCTCGACCCGCAGTGCGTGGAAGCCCTCGGCCGACTGCAGGATCGGGCTGACCTCTCCGACCGGGAGGGTGAAGGCCGCCTCCGCGACGTTGGGCTGGGTGAGCTGCGCGCGCGTCAGCCAGGCCGCGCTCTCGCCGCCCGAGCGCTCGGGCGGGGCCTGCGTGTACTCCTTGACGAGCAGGCTGAAGTCCTCGCCGCGCTGGTAATCGGCGTAGGCCTCCTGGATCTCGGAGCGCGCGTCGGCGCTGTCTTCGGCCGAGACGGCCTTGTCGACCCGGATGTAGTCGAGCGCGATGCGGGCCGGATGCGCGTACTCGGCGGCATGCTCGCGCAGGTGGGCCGCCAGCTCATCGTCGGTGACCTCGACGTCGGTCAGGAGCTTGTGGTAGGGGACCACCGCATAGGCGAGGGTGATCTTGTCGTTGTCCAGCAGCCACTGCTCGCGCAGCTCGCCCTCCGAGATCTTGATCCCCGCGAACATGAGCATGCGGATCTTGTCCGCGGCGACCAGCTCACGGTGCTGGGCCTCGAGGAAGCGCGTGTCGGGGCTGGAGTACAGGTACTGGCGGTACTTGTCGATGTCGAACTGCCCGTCGGTCTGGAACGCCTCGGCTGTCAGGAACTCCTGCGGCGGGTTGTTCATCAGGGCCACGGCCACCTCGCGGTCGGTGACGGTGATCCCCAGCCGCCGCGCCTCCTGGCGAATCAGGATCCGGTCGACCAGGTTGGTCCAGGTGTTCGCCTGCAGCATCAGGTCGATGGCTTCGTCGGGCTGCTGGCCGGTCTGGGCCTCGTAGGCGAGGCGCGCCTGGGTCAGCTGGTCGACGTATTCGTTGTAGTTGATGCGCTCGCCGTTGATCTTGGCCAGGATGCCGGCCTCGGCCGCCCGGCCGGTGCGCCGGGAGGTGAAGTCCGCTCCCCATGCCAGAAAGATGAGCCCCACGAAGGCGACCACCGTGATCCACAGGATGACCTTCGTGTTCTCGCGCATGGTCTCGAAAAGGGCCATTGCTTCGCTCTCCCAGCCAAGGGTACCCAAGGGTGGCGGCCCGCTGTCAGCCAGGGTCGGGACCCGGTCCCGCCCTTCGCCGGCGGACAAACCAACGTCGGAACATTCTAGGGTACCCGATCGAGTCGCCGCAACACTTCTGAAGGCCGCCCTGCCCGCGCCCGCTGCCCGCCCGACGCGCCCCGCTCCCGGCTCGTGCTGCCCGACGCGCCCCGCTCCCGACCCGCGCCCGCCCGACAGATCTGGCTCGCCGCGTCGGCTTGACCGCCCTCCGGGGCGTTCCTAGACTGCACCTGCACCCGCCCGCCGCGCCGGGCGGAGTCTCGCAGGGGGGATCCGGTGGCTGCCTCGTTGTTCCTGGTCATGGTGGGGTTGCTGCTGCTCTCGGCGTTCTTCTCCGGCTCCGAGACGGCGCTCTTTTCCCTCACCCGCCTGCAGCGGCGGACGTTGCGCGAGCGGCGCGACCGTTCCTCGCGGCGCATCCGCGCCCTCTTGCGCGAATCGAACCGGACCCTGGCGACCCTCCTGGTGGGCAACAACCTGGTCAACATCGCCCTCTCGTCGATCGCGACCGTCTTCTTCATCCAGGCCCTGGGGGAGGTCGACCGCGACCGGGCGGTGCGCATCTCGACGGGCGTCGTGACCCTCGCGATCCTGCTCTTCGGCGAGACGATGCCCAAGATCCTGGCGGTGGGCGCCTCGCTGCGCGTCGCGCGGGTGATAGCGGAGGCGCTCAGCGTGGCGATTCGCCTGCTCACGCCGCTCACCCGCCTGTTCCAGACGAGCGCCGCGGCGCTGCTCCGGCTGCTGGGCATCGAGGAGGATCGCTCGGCCCCGGGCGCGCTGATCTCGCGCTCCGAGCTCCACGCGGTGCTCGAGGCGGTGGACGAGGACGCCAGCGTCATCACGCGCCACGAGAGCCGCCTGGTTCAGAACATCCTCGACTTCTCGCGCCGCAAGGCGGGTCAGATCATGACCCCGCGGGTCGACATCGATGACCTGGACGTCGCCGCGACGCCCGCCGAGGTCATGGCGGTCATGCGCGAGTCGCGGCACTCGCGCTACCCGGTCTACCAGGGCGACCCGGACCACATCATCGGCTTCGTCAAGGGCAAGGACTGCCTGCTCGATCCCGGCCGCGCGCTGCGCGACCTGCTCCGGCCGGTGCTCTTCGTTCCCGAGGCGGCCAGCGTCGATCGCCTCTTCGCGGCGATGCAGGAGGCGCGCGCCCCGCTGGTGATCGTGGTCAACGAGTACGGCGAGACGGCCGGACTGGTCACGCGCGAGGACCTGGTCGAGGAGATCGTGGGGGACATCTACGACGAGTTCGACCTCGAGGAGGCGCCCATCCGCGAGCGGGGCGCGGGCAAGTACATCCTGCCCGGGCGCGCCGAGCTGGTCGATCTCAACGAGGAGCTGGATCTCGCGCTGCCCGACGAATCGGCGGTGACATTGAACGGGTTCCTGTGCGCGGTGCACGGCCGCATTCCCCGGCCCGGTACGGTCGTCGAGTGGGAGGGGCTGCGCTTTCACGTCCTGGAGGTCGCGCGCCACCAGGTGCGCCGGGTGCTGCTCGAGGTTCCCGAGCGCCGGGAGGAGGACGCATGAGTCCGTGGGACCTCCTGGCGCAGCTCGTCGTCGTCACCGCCGCGTTCGCGGGGAGCTTCTTCTTCTCAGCCTCCGAGATGGCGCTGATCTCGGCCAGCCGCATCCGCCTGCGGCAACGGGCCCAGGCGGGAGCGGGGGCCGCCACGCGCGCCCTGCGCCTGATGAAGCGCCGCGAGCACCTGCTGATCCTCTTCCTGATCGGTCAGGCCGGACTCAACGTGCTCATCGCCGCGATCACCACCGGGCTGGTGGATCGCGTCGTCGGCCGCGGCTGGCTCGCGGCCCTGATCGCCACCGCCGGCGTGACCTACGTGGTGGTCGTCGCCGCCGAGATCGTGCCGAAGGAGATCGGGCGGCGCGAGGGCGAGCGGTTCCTGATGCGCCATTCGCGCCTGCTCGAGTTCGCCCACTACTTGGTGCTGCCGCTCAGCCAGTTGCTCCACCTCTACATCCTGCTGCTGGCGCGGATGGAGGGCCGCCACCGCGAGGCGCCTTTCGTGACGCGCGAAGAGCTCAAGGTCCTGGTGAGCGAATCCGAGGCCAAGGACGAGCGGGGGCACCGCGAGAAGCGCATGCTCGAGTCGATCCTCGACTTCCGCGAAACGGTGGCCCGCGAGATCATGATCCCGATGAACCAGGTGATTGCCCTGGAGCAGGGGACCACCGGCGAGCAGTGGCGCGCCACGGTGCGCCGCCACGGTTACACGCGCATCCCGGTATACGAGAAGCAGCGCACCGACCGCGTCATTGGGATCGTGAACATTTTCGATTTGCTCAACGATGCCGAGCCCAAGGATACGGTCGACGCTTACCTGCGCGAAGCGTACATCGTGCCCGACACGAAGCGCATCGATCACCTGCTGCTCGAGCTCCAGAAGACGCGCAATCCCATGGCGGTGGTGATCGACGAGTTCGGAGCCTGCGCGGGGGTGGTGACGGTCGAGGACATCGTGGAGGAGATCGTCGGCGAGATGGCCGATGAGCACGAGCGGTCGGTGCGCAAGATCCGGCGAGTGGGGGCGGGCAGCTACATCGTGGAGGGGCTGACCGACATCGACGATCTGAATCAGGAGCTGCAGCTCAGCCTGCCCAAAGGCCGGTTCGACACCGTGGGGGGGCTGGTGCTCAACCGCGCGGGGCGCGTGCCGCGCGAGGGAGAGAGCTTCACGATCCACAACGTCGTTTTCCAGATCCTGGACGCGGATCCGTACGGCATCCGCCTGATCAAGCTGACGCTGCCCAAGGAGGACCGATCATGAGGAGCGCAGGATGGTTCATCGGGAGCGCGCTGCTGGCGCTGGCGATCGGCCTCAGCGCATCGCCGCCGGCGGCGGCGGGAACGGCCGACCTGTATGCCGTGGCCGGTGACGCCGCGGGAGCCGTCACGGTGGGCACGAGCGGCCGGGTGCTCTTCGCGGGCCCCGGACACGCGACCTTCCTGGCCGCGCAGACGCCCGCGATCGCCGCGGATCTGCGCGGCTGCGCGTACGTCGAGGCCAGCGTCTACTTCGCTGTCGGCGACGCCGGGACGATCCTGAAGTCGACCGGGGCGACCGGCGCGGCCTTCATCAGCGAGGTCTCGGGGGTGGCTGAGGATCTGCTGGCGGTGGCGCCGTTGGCGACGCGCCTGGTGGCGGTCGGCGCGAACGGCACGATCGTGCGCAGCGCGGCGCTGAGCGGCGGCGGCTGGACGCCGGTCGCCTGGGCGGCGGGCGACGCGCCGGCGGAGGCGACCCTGCGCGGCGTGGCCGGCCACGCCACCTCGGCCGTGGCGGTGGGCAACGGCGGCACGGTGCTGCGCGGCGACCCCGCCGGTTCCACCTGGACTCCGGTGAGCGACGTGCCGGCCGGGGGCGCCACCCTGCACGCCGTGGCCACGCTGACCGACGGTCGATTCGTCGCGGTGGGCAGTGGGGGAACGGTGCTGCGCGGTCTGGCCGACGGGCAGACCTGGTCGCCGATGGGCTCCGCGGGCACGGGCGAGCTCTACGGCGTCGCGGTCCGCCCCGGCGCCAGCCAGCTCGTGGTGGCGGTTGGCGCCGGCGGGGCGATCTACGCCTCGAGCAACGCCGCGCAGACCTGGCAGGCCGTCGAGTCGGGCGTCACGCGGACGCTGCGCGCCGTCGCCTGGACCGGCGCCGACTTCCTGGCCTGCGGGGATCACGGCACGTTGCTGCGCTCGCTGGACGGGATCCTGTGGGCCGACCAGACGCCGGCGCAGCGGGCGACCTGGGGCGCGATCAAGGCGCTCTGCCGCTGAGGCCGGCGCGCGTCCGGGCGTTCGCCCCGGCGGGCGCATCGCTATTGCAGCAGACCCTTCGCGCGATAGGCCAGGAGCACATCCTCCTCGGCCGACAGCAGCAGGTCGATCTCGCCGCGATCGAAGCAGGCCGCCCCGCAGGTCTCGCAGCGCTCGACCTTGATGCTGTCGAACTCGTGCTCGCTCAGCCGTTCGCCGCAGCGGGGGCAGACCATCCACCACGGCTCGTCGCCCAGCTCGAGCTCTCGGTCGGAGCGCTCGCGGTCGAGCTCGCGGCGCCGCTCGGCCAGGCCGGCCGCGGGGGCAAGGAAATTCTCCTCGTCGTTGAAGTCTTCCTGATCGAGGTCGGGCTCGAAGTCGTCAGCTTCGGCCGGCTCCTCGCCGGTCAGCGCAGCGGCCGCTGGCGCGTGGGGCCGCTCCAGCTCCTGGGCGGCTTCATCCCCGGCGAACTCGTCCTCGAGCGCCTGTTCCCCCGGTGCCGGGCCCGCCAGTTCCTCATCCATGGCCAGCGCGGCGCGGCGCAGCGCTTCGTCTCTGGATCGTTCGACCTCCGCGAGCGTGCGGCGCAGCTCGGCCACCTCACGCTCCAGGACAGCGACGCGCGCCGCGGCGCTCGCCGGCCCCGCCCCGGGGCGGATCGGCGGTGCGCGCCGCGGCGATCGCGCGGGGCGCTCGCGGGCGCCCGCCGGTCGGCGCGGTCCTGTCCCGCGCCCCACCGGCTTCCGGCCGGGCTGCCCGCGGCGAGGCG
>CAZRWW010000115.1:0-13313 GCA_964603725.1 uncultured bacterium | reverse complement strand
TCGTGCCGCATCCGGAGGAAGCCCGGGAGGAGACCGTTGCCCGGCACGCGCTCGCGGACACGCAGGTGCAGACCGCCCTGGCCGCGCTCGAGCGTCTCGTCGTGCCCGCCCAGGAGGGATTCTTCCTCATCGTGGGGCGCGTCGATCCGCGGCCGCTGGGCGCGGCGGCCCGCGGCGCCTACGGCACCGACACAGGGCTGGCTCAGGCGCGGGCCAACTGGGTGCGCGCGCGCCTGATCGATCTGGCCGCCGGGAGCCTGGTGGCCGAGCGGGTGCTGGCGCTGCCCGCGGGGCCGGCCAGCATCGGGCTGCCCGGAGTCCCGGCGCTGGACACGGGGCCGGGCGGCGCCGGCGGCCGAGAGCCGCCGGCCGCATCTCCGGACGACCGGTGCGTCGACATCTACGCCTACGGCGTCCGGCGCTGAGACCGATTCCAGCCGCCGCGGTCCGGCCCGTCCAGCCCGTCTCGCTGCGCCCTTGACTCCCGCCGCCCGATTCTCGACCATTCACGTTTCACCCGGAGAGAACCTGGAGAGGATCGGATGAGCGCGAAGCCGGTCTGCACACGCGTGGCGCCCTCGCCCACGGGAGATCCCCACGTCGGGACAGCCTATCAGGCCCTCTTCAACTACGCCTTCGCCAAGGGGCGCGGCGGCCGGTTCATCCTGCGCATCGAGGACACCGACCAGGCGCGTTCGACCCGCGAGTCGGAGCAGGCGATCCTCGAGAGCCTCCACTGGCTGGGCCTGCAGTGGGACGAGGGTCCCGATGTGGGCGGCCCCCACGGGCCCTACCGCCAGAGCGAGCGCACCGAGATCTACCGCGAGCACGTCCGGCGGCTGCTCGCGGCGGGCAACGCCTACCGCTGCTTCTGCGCCCGCGAGCGCCTGGACGAGCTGCGCCGCCGCCAGGGCGCCGACACCGGCTACGACCGGCACTGCCGGGGCATCGCGGCCGCGGACTCGCAGGGCCGGGCCGATGCGGGCGAGCCCTTCGTCGTGCGCATGAAGATCCCGCTCGACGGGGAGTGCCTCTTCACCGACCTCCTGCGCGGCGAGATCCGCAAGGACTGGGCCTCGGTCGACGATCAGGTGCTGCTCAAGTCGGACGGCTTCCCGACCTACCACCTCGCCAACGTGGTCGACGACCACCTGATGGGCATCACGCACGTCATTCGCGGCGAGGAGTGGCTCAATTCGGTGCCCAAGCACGTCCAGCTCTATGAGCACTTCGGGTGGGAACCGCCGGTCTTCTGCCACCTGCCCCTTTTGCGCAACAACGACCCGAACAAGACCAAGCTCTCGAAGCGCAAGAACCCGACCTCGATTCGCTACTACCGGCGGGCCGGGTACCTGCCCGAGGCGCTGCTCAACTTCCTGGGCATGATGGGCTGGCTGATGCCCAACGGCGAGGAGAAGTTCGCCGTCGCCGACGTGGTGGCCAACCTGAAGCTCGAGGACATCTCGCTCGGCGGGCCGGTCTTCGATCAGGACAAGCTGCGCTGGCTGAACGCGCGCTACATCCGCGAGAACTACGACGCGGCGGGATTGTGCGACCTGCTCGAGGCCTGGGCGCTCAATCGCGAGATGTACCGGCGCATCATCCCGCTCGTGCAGCCGCGCCTGGAGCGCCTCGCCGACTGGGGCCATCTGACCGCGCCCTTCTTCGCCGACGAGGTGCCGTTGCCGGTCGCGGAGCTGGCGGTCAAGGGCCTGGACGGGGCGCGAACGGCGGAGATCCTGCAGATGGTCGTCTGGCGGCTCGAGCTGCAACGCGACTTCTCCGCGCCCGCGCTGGACGCGTTGCTGCGCGAGATGGCCGAGAAGCTCGAGCTGAAGCTGCGCCAGCTCTTGGCCCCGCTCTTCGTGGCCCTGAGCGGGCGCACGGCCTGGACGCCGCTCTTCGATTCGATGGAGATCCTGGGCTCCGACCTCGTGCGCATGCGAATCCGCCGGGCGATCGAGGTGCTGGGCGGGGTCTCGACGAAAAGGCAGAAGGAGCTGGACAAAGAGTATACAAGGCTGTTCGGACCGCGGGACTGACCGCCGCGGGTCGCGAACGGGCCAGGCCACCGCCCAACGACAACGAAGAGGATCTCCACATGAGCGAACCCAACAGGCCGGGCAAGGTAGACCGCAGCGAGCTGCCGGGCGATTTCATCCGCGCCATCGTCGCCAAGGACGTCGCCTCCGGCAAGCACGGCGGGAGGGTCGCCACGCGCTTTCCGCCCGAGCCCAACGGCTACCTGCACATTGGCCACACCAAAGCGATGTGCATCGACTTCGGGGTGGCGCTCGAGCACAACGGTACCTGCAACCTGCGCTTCGATGACACCAATCCCGTCAAGGAAGATGTCGAGTACGTCGAGGCCATCAAGGAAGACATCCGCTGGATGGGCTTCGACTGGGGCGACCGCGAGTACTACGCCTCGGACTACTTCGAGCGGCTCTACGAGTTCGCCGAGGAGCTGATCCGGCGCGGCAAGGCCTACGTCTGCGAGCTGACGGGCGAGCAGATGCGCGAGTATCGCGGCACGCTGACCGAGCCGGGCCGCGAGAGCCCCTACCGCCACCGCTCGGTGGAGGAGAACCTCGACCTCTTCCGCCGCATGCGCGCCGGCGAGTTCCCCGACGGCTCGCGCACGCTGCGAGCCAAGATCGATATGGCCTCGCCCAACATCAACATGCGCGACCCGGTCGTCTACCGCATCCTGCGGGCCCATCACCACCGCACCGGCGACAAGTGGTGCATCTACCCGATGTACGACTTCACCCACTGCCTGTCGGACATGCTCGAGGGGATCACGCACTCCCTGTGCTCGCTCGAGTTCGAGGACCACCGGCCGCTCTACGACTGGTTCCTGGACGTGCTGGAAACGCCCTGCCACCCGCAGCAGATCGAGTTCGCGCGCCTGAACATCAGCTACACGATGATGAGCAAGCGCAAGCTGCGCCGGCTCGTGGAGGACGGCGTCGTCGACGGCTGGGACGACCCGCGCATGCCGACGCTGCGGGGCATGCGGCGCCGCGGCTACACGCCGGCCGCGATCCGGGCCTTCATGGACGAGGTGGGGGTGGCCAAGCGCGACTCGATGGTCGAGCTCTCGATGCTCGAGCACTTCCTGCGCGAGGACTTGAACAAGCACGCGCCGCGCTACATGGCGGTGCTGCGGCCGCTGCGCGTGGTGATCACGAACTACCCGGAAGGTCAGGTCGAGGAGCTCGCGGCGATCAACAACCCCGAGGACCCCGCCGCCGGCACGCGCCGGGTGCCCTTCTCCCGCGTGCTCTACATCGAGCAGGACGATTTCCGCGAGGACCCGCCGCCCAAGTTCTACCGCCTCGCGCCGGGGCGCGAAGTGCGGCTGCGCTACGCCTATTTCATCACCTGTCAAGAAGCGGTCAAGAACGACCGGGGCGAGGTCGTCGAGCTGCGCTGCACGTACGATCCGGCCACCCGGGGCGGCAACGCGCCCGACGGCCGCACGGTCAAGAGCACCATGCACTGGGTCTCGGCCGAGCACGCCCTCGCGGCGCAGGTGCGCTTCTACGACAACCTCTTCACGGTCCCCGTGCCCGACGATGTCGAGGAGGGCAAGGACGTCCGCGACTACCTGAATCCCAATGCGCTGCAGATCCAGGACGGCTGCCGGGTCGAGCCGGCGCTGGCGGCGCTGCCCGTGGGGGTGACCTGCCAGTTCGAGCGCCAGGGCTACTTCTGCCTCGACAGCGTCCACTCGCGGCCGGGCGCGCTGGTCTTCAATCGCACCGTCACCCTGCGCGACACCTGGGCCAAGATCGAGAAGAAGATGCAAGGCGGAGGGAAGTAGGGGCGGCGCGGCGCCGCTGGCCGCAACGCGGCTAGCCCGCGCGCCGCTGCAGCAGATTCCCCGCGACGATGAGAACCAGCCCCGCGACCGACGACGCGAGGATCGCCTCGCCCGCCACGAAGTGCAGCAGCACGAGCGAGACGAAGGGCGCCAGGAAGATCAGGTTGGCGACCTGCGCGGTCGTGCGCGAGTGCTTGAGCGCCTTGAGCCACAGCAGAAACGTGATGCCCATCTCGAAGAGCCCCACGTAGGCGCCGCCCAGCAGCGCGGGCGCGGGCGGCCGGCGGAGCTGTCCGGTGACGATCACGTAGACGAGCGTGAAGACGAACCCGAAGCCGAAGTTGCAGAAGAGCTTGGTCACCTCGTCGCGGGGGTCGCGGACGTTGAGGATCCAGTAGAGCGCCCACAGGATCGAGCTGCCGACCGCCAGCGAGACGCCCAGGGGATTCGTGAAGCGCAGCGACCCGAGCTGGCCGCGCGTGGCGATCACGTAGACCCCGGCGAAGCTCACCACGAGCGCGAGCAGGCTGACCCACCGAATGCGCTGGCCGAGCAGGGGGATCGAGAGCAGGGGCAGCACGATGCCCCAGATGAAGTTGAGCGGTTGCGCCTCCTGGCCGGGCAGCAGCGAGTAGGCCTTGAAGAGGATCAGGTAGTAGAGAAAGGGATTGAGCGCGGCGACGGCGGCCGAGCGCAGCAGCTCCGCGCGCGAAGCGCGCCGCAGCGCGACGAGCCCGCCGGAGCGGCCCCGGAGCGCCAGCGCCGCGCCGAGGGCGAGGGCCGAGACCAACGTGGCCCACAGAAGCAGCTCGGGCGGCGTGACGTGGCGCAGCGCCAGCTTGAACGCGGAGGCGACCGTCGACCACAGGGCGACGGCCGCGAGTCCGAAGACGTAGGCTTTCGTCTGGCGCTCCAATCGCACCCCCACCGCGGCGGCATCATATCCGGCGGCTGGACGGGGCGGAAGCCCACCAATCCGACCCTCCGCCGGACCATGCGTTGGGCCATCCACTGGGCCGGGCGCTCCGCCGTCGGCTCAACCGTACGCTCCGCCGTCCGCTCAGCCGTACGCTCCGCCGTCGGCTCCGCCCTCCGCGCAGTCGCTCGTGCGGCTGGCCGATTGCCACCGCGCGTCCGCCCGCCTACTCTCCGCGGCCATGGGAGCGACGCCGCGTGCCACGCCTGGACAGACCTGCCTGCCTTCGGGCGACGCCGGTCTGGGTCACTCGGTCTTCAGCGTCTACTTCGCCTGCCTCGCCTTCGGGGCGGCCGGCGTCACGTTGCCCGCCTCGGGCACGGTCCTGCGGGCGCGGCTGGCGATGGGCGACGCGCTCTACGGCGCCTGCTTCCTGCCGGGCAGCGCGCTGGGAATCCTGATCGCGCTGGCGGGCCCATTGCTGCTCCGCCGCTGGAGTCTGCGCCGGCTGTATCTGTGGGCGGTGGGGCTGCCGGCCGCGAGCCTGGCGCTGATGGCGCTCGCGGTGTCGCTGGCCCAGTGGCTCGGGCGCGGTTCGGGGCTGGCGGCGCTCTTCGTGGCGCTGGCCGTGCTCGGCGTGGCGGGCGGCCTGGGAGGCATCACGCTCAACACGGCGGCGATGGGCATTTTCCCGCGCGCGCCGGGCGGGGCCCTCACGATGCTGCATGCCGCGCTGGGGGTGGGGGCCACGATCTGGCCCCTGGCGGTGGCGGCCGCGGCCGGGCTGGGATTCTGGCGCATCGCCCCGCTCGCGCTGGCGGCGGTCTTCGTCGCCATCACGGCGGCGGCCGGCGGCCGGGAGATTCTGGGTCTCGCGGCGCGGCGCCGGCCGGCTGACGGCCGCACGGATGTGCCCGCCCGGCTGCGCTGGCGCGCGGCCACGATCATGCTCTACGGCGTGGTCGAAGCGACCTTCACCGCCTGGGCGGTGATCTACCTCACCGAGGATCGCGCCCTGCCCCTGGGAGCCGCGGCCGGGGCGCTGTCCGCCTTCTGGCTGGCGCTGACCGGCGGGCGGGTGCTGGCCACCTTCGTGCTGCGCCGATTCTCGCCCGCCCGCATCGCCTTCGCGCTCACCCTGGCGATGGCGGCGGCCTTCCCGATCGTCGCGCGGGCGCACGGCGCGGCGGGCTCGCTGGCGGCGTTCGCCTTCGCGGGGCTGGCCTGCTCGGCCTGCTTTCCCGTGTTGCTGAGCCTCGCGGCCGACGAGTTGCCGGAGCGCAAGCCGCAGGTGAGCGCCGCCTTCTCGGCCGCGGTGCTGATCGGCCTGGCGGTCGGCTCCTTCGGCCTGGGTCCGCTGCGCGGGCTCATGGCGCTGGAGCGGATCTACACGGCGGCGGCGCTGGTGCCTCTGCTGATGGCGGGCCTGCTGATCCGCATGCGCCGCCGGCGGGTCTGAGCGGGCGATCGCTCGGCCGCCCCGTCAGCGGAGCCGATCAGGCCGCCGGGCGCAGCCCTTCGTCCGGCTCTCCGTCCCGCGCCCTGTCCAGCTCTCCGGCCCCCTCGTCCCCGGGACCGCCTCCGGTGGCCCGCAGCCGCTCGATGAGCTGGGCCAGGCGGGCGGCATCCACCGGCCGACTGAGCTGCCCATCCATCAGGGCCGCGATCCGCCCGCCGCTCTCGGGGTCCTGCTCGGCGCCGCTGGCGATCATGGCGATTGTGTGCACGGGGCCAGGGTGGTCCATCAGGCGCTGCAGATCGGCAGGCGAGCGCAGCACGCGGGCGGGGGGCATCAGGCTGTCCATGAAGACGATGTCATAGGGATGTGAGCGCAGCGCCTCCAGCGCCTCACTCCAGTCGGAGGCGCAGTCGGCGCTCAAGCCCAGGCGGTGAAGGGCGTGCACGAGCGCGCGCTGATTGCCGTCGCTCGATTCCGCGACCAGCACGCGCAGTCGCCGCCGCCGCGTTTCCTCCACGGTGTATCTGGTAATAAGCGCCGCGGGCGCCTCGCCGCCGCGCGCGCGCTGGACGACCGCCGCGCTCAGACAGCGCAACAGCAGCTCCCGAGGAGCGGGCTTGGTCAGATAGGCGGCATACCCCGCCGCCCGGGCGGCCGCCGCGTCGCCGCGCCGCCCGGTGGCGGTGAGCAGGATCATCGCCGTGTCGCGCAGACGGGGGTCGCCCTTGATCGCCCGTCCAAGGTCGACGGCGGTCAGGTCGCCCAGGGCCTTCTCCGCGACGACGACCATGACCGGGTCGCGCTCGGCGGCCGCCTGCCGCAGCACGGCGAGCGCCTGACTGCCCGACTCGGCCTGGTCGGTCCGGCAGCCGGCGCCCCGGAGCTGCAGCGTCAGGATCTCGCGGCTGGGCGTCGATCGGTCGACGATGAGGACCCGCGTGCCGTGAATGTCGGCGGCGGCGGCCGGCTCCACCGGGCGCTCGACCGACTGCTTCTCCATCCGCACCGTGAACCAGAAGGTCGTGCCGCGGCCGGGCTCGCTGTCCGCCCCGATGCGCCCCCCCTGGGCTTCGACCAGTCGCTTCGACAGCGCCAGCCCCATGCCCAGGCCGCCGTGGCGCCGCGTGGTCGAGCCGTCGAGCTGGGTGAAGGCCTGGAAGATCTGATCCATCTGCCCGCGCGCGATGCCGATGCCCGTGTCGGTCACGCTGAAGCGGATCAGCGCGGCCAGATCCGTCTCCATCTCGAGCCCCACGCGGATCACCACCTGGCCCTGCTCGGTGAACTTCAGGGCGTTACCCACCAGGTGCAGGAGCACCTGGCGCAGGCGCCCCGGGTCGCCGCGCACGAGCGAGGGCACCTCGGAGCTGACCAGCATGAGCAGGCCGAGCTGCTTCTCTTGCGCGCGCTTGGTCAGGGTGGCGCGCAGTTCGTTCAGCGTCACGCGCAGGTCGAAGTCGATGACCTGCAGGTCGAACCGGTTGGCCTCGATGCGCGAGTAGTCGAGCAGCTCGTCCACCAGCGTGAGGAGCATCTGGCCGCAGTTCTGGATGACCTTGACGAAGGACTGCTGCTCGGTTGTAAGCCGCGACTCCTCCAGCATGCTGGCCATGCCGATCACGCCGTTCAATGGCGTGCGCAGCTCATGGCTCATGTTGGCGAGGAATTCGTCCTTGGCGCGGTTGGCGCTCTCGGCCTCGGCGGCCAGGGCGTCGGCGTGCTCGATGGCCTTGGCCAGATCGCGATTGGCTGCCTCGGCCGTCTCGTTGGCGCGCCGGAGATTCGCTTCGATCCGCCGGCGCTCGGTGATGTCGGCCAGGATGCACACGATGCCGGCCGGATCTCCGTCGCCGCCCAGGTAGGTGCCCTGGCTGAAGAGGAAGTCCCGTTGCTGGCCGTCGCCGCAGAGGATCTGTCCCTCGTAGGCCGCCGGTCCGGGCATCCCGGCGAGTTGCGGATCGCGGCGGCTATGACTCACGGACAGCAGGCGCATGGCGCTTGCGGTCAGGTCGGCGAGCGAGCGCCCGATGATCTCCGTGGGCGGGAGATTGACGATCTGCTCGGCGAAGGCGGTATTGCAGCCCAGGATCCGGCCGGCCAGATCCTGGAAGTAGACCGGATTGGGTATGGTGTTGATCAGCGTCGTGAGGAGACCCAGGCTGTTGCTCATCTCCTCGTGCGCCCGGCGTTTCTCTCCCAATTCCTGGGCAAGCTGCTGCGTCGTGAGGCCCATCCGGCAGAGCTGGTCCAGGAGGGCGGCGGCACAGGCCAGGATGTCCCGCTGGCGCCGCCGTGGGAAGACCGGCATGCGCTCGAGGGCCGCCAGGCAGGCGGCGACATCGCGGCCGCCCTCCCGCGCCTGCCGCGCAAACGCGTCGCGGGCGGGCTTCTCCTCGCCCAGGAAGAACGGGCCCACGGCGAGCGTGGCGATGGGTCGGCCCGCCACCATGATCGGCAGGGCGACTTCCCACAGGCCCTGGGGGCACCTGCGCTCGGTGGGTTCGCCGCCGTCAGGGGGCGACTGGCGGTCGGCCTCTGCCAGCCCACAGTCGTCGCCTGTCGCCGGGTTCGAGGCGCAGAAGCGGGCACAGGGGCTCGGCAATCCAGCCGCCGCCAGGCCCCGGCCCTCCGGTTCTTCGATGCGGACCGGCATGCCCGTGGCGCCGTGAAACAGGGTCACGAGCTTCTGCAGTCGACTGAGGTCAACGAGATCCCCGAGCGTGTTTCCGGCCATGGTCGTATCGCCCCCGCCAACCGGCTGCGGTTCAAGGCAGTTATCGGCGTACGCATCGGGTATCGGTGGCGATTTCCTTGTCCGGCTACTGCTGATCGGCCGGGCGGTCCGGGTGGCGGAAGTCCGCGTAAACGACGCCCTTGGCCGCGCGTGCTTCCTGCTCGACGACCCAGGCCGCCATGCCGACCTGCTGCATGCGGCGATTGTCGGCGATGCAGGTCGGGTAGCGCGCGACCATCTCGAAGCTCCGGCAGGGGAACTGGGCGCAGGCGCTGCACACCGCACAGCCGCGCTCGCGCGCGCAGGAGCGGATGGGGCAGGGCGGGTAGCCGCCCCCCGCGCGGCAGCCCGGACACGGCTGGGTGGCGAGGTTCGTCAGCAGCTTCCAGAAGAAGGGAAACGGCTCGCGCAGGTGGGGCACGTCGGCATACCAGAAGTCGTAGCCCTCGGCATGCAGCGACGCGCGCAGCCGCGCGGCCTGCTCCGGAATCCTGCGCCGCGAGGCGCACAGCCCGCAGTAGAGCCCGCAGAAACCGACTTCGGTGAGATCGACGGCTGGCGTGGAGTTCATCGTTCGCTCCCTGTCGAGGTGTGGTTGGCCTGAATTCGAGCGAGCGCCGCCGCCCGCGGCCCTCCGGATCACACACTACCCAACCCGCGGGTTTTCGAACAGCCCCGGCCCGAGCCTGGCCATGAGCTCCGGATCGAGCAGCTCGAGGTGGCGCGCCAGGTCCTCCCACAGAGGACACATTGGCGCCCCGGATACGTGCCAGGCCTCGCGCAGCGGTCGCGGCAGATCGATCCGCCAGGCGTGCAGCCACAACCGCGGCGGCGCGGGCACCTGGGGGGTCGGCCGCCCGTAGAGCGGATCGCCGAGCACCGGGTGGCCGATGGCCGCCAGGTGCGCGCGGATCTGGTGCATCCGGCCCGTCCGCGGCTCGACGCGCAGCAGGCTCCAGTTCCGGCGGGCGTGCAGCACCTCGTAGGCCGTGCGGGCGGGGAGCCCGGCGGCAGCGGCGTTCGCCGCTCCGCCCCCCGGCGCGGGGTGTTCCCTGCCGCTCGGGTCGGGCGCGGGCCGCCGGCCGCCTCCCGCGGCGGGCGCGGGCCGCATGGCGCCGCCGGCGTCTCGCACCAGCGCCAGGTCGATCACGCCGGCCCGGGGGTGAACGCGGCCGGCCGCCAGAGCGAGATAGGTCTTGCGCACCTCGCGGCGGCGGAAGGCTTGCACAAGCAACCGATGGGCCCGCGGGGAGAGCGAGAAGAGCACGACGCCGGAGGTGTCCTGGTCGAGGCGATGGACGACCCCGGGGGGATGGCCGGACGAGACGGCGGCCGGCGTGGTCGGTCCGCTCGGGGGCGCCGCGAGCTCGCGCGCCAGACTGTCATGCAGCCACTCGAGCAGGCTGACCGCCGGCGCCCCTGGCGTGCCCGGCGTGTCCGGCGTGCCCGGCGCGCCCGTGCGCCGCGCGGCGGGCACGGTGGGCATCCCGGGCGGCTTGCCCACGGCGAGCAGCTCGGGCAGGCGCAGGATCCAACGCGGGTCGTGTCCGGCCGGCGTGGCTGAGATCTGCGGGCCGGCCTGTGGAGCAGCCTGTGGAGCGGCGTGTGGCGCGGCGGACGCGAGAATCACCACGCGATCCCCGCGCTTGACGAAGTACCCCAGGCCGCGGGGGTGGTCGTTCACCAGCACATTCCCGGTGCGCAGCAACATTTCGATCCGCCGCCGGCTCAGGTCGGGGCGGACCTTGTGCAAGTACCGGTCCAGCCGGAGCCGGTGGTCGTCGGGTCCGACGATCAGATGCTGCGAAGGCTGCTCCACGCCGAGGAAGATAGCACCTGGCGCGCCGCGGGGAACTCGTGCTTCGCGCCCGCAGGGACAGGCCGCACGGCTGTTTCGGAACGGCGAGACCATGAGCTCGTCTCCGGCAGCTGGACAGACCGCTCCTCGGCCGTTAGAATCATCTCTGTCACCGTGCGGCTTGTGTTGCCCTGCTCCCGGGATCGAGGCTGTGACGGAGGGATTGGTCTGGCCATGCGGGCATCCGAGGTTTCCAAGGACTCGAGCGCCCCTGCATCGCGCCTGTTCCGAAGCCTGACCTGGCGGGGAGCGGTTGCGCGGCGTGCCGTCGTCGGCCTGGTCGCCGTCACCGCGATCGCCGGCGGTATGGGTTTGCGCGGGGCGGCCGAGGCACAGTGCATCAACTACGGCGACTATCTGCATTGGGAAGGCGGTGTGATCACGCCCGGCTACGCCAGAGGGGTGGTCCTGTCGGGCTCTCACGCCTATGTCGCCGACGGCAACTCCGGTCTGCAGGTGATCGACATCACGGATCCCGGAAGCCCGGAGATCGTGGGCGGTGTGGACACCCCGGGGCAGGCCTGGGGGGTGGCGCTTTCCGGGACCCATGCCTACGTGGCGAACCACGCCTACGGCCTCCAGGTCATCGACATCTCGAATCCAGCGAGTCCCCAGATCGTGGGCAGTGTGGACACCCCGGACTTCGCCTGCGGCGTGGCCGTCGCGGGCGCGCACGCCTACATCGCGGGCGGCAACTCCGGTCTGCAAGTGATCGACGTCACGAACCCCGGCAGTCCACAGATCGTGGGCAGTGTGGACACCCCGGGCGACGCCGGACGGGTGGCCGTCGCGGGAACCTTCGCCTACGTCGCAGATGACTATGCCGGTCTGCAGGTCATCGACATCACCGATCCCGGCAACCCGGTCATCGTGGGCAGCGTGGACACCCCAGGCCAGGCCTGGGATGTGGCCCTCGCGGGCCCCTACGCGTACGTCGCGGATCGTCTGGCCGGCGTCCAGGTGATCGACATCTCGGATCCGCAGAGCCCTCAGATCGTCGGGACTGCGAACACGCCGGGCGATGCCTACGGAGTGGCGCTCGCGGGGACCTACGTCTATGCGGCCGACGGCTACTCCGGGATCCAGGCCATCGACGTCACGGATCCCCGGCATCCGCGGATCGTGGGCAGCGCGGACACGCCGGACCGCGCCTGGGCGGTGGCCGTCGCCGGCACTTACGCCCACATTGCCGACGGCTACTCCGGGCTCCAGGTGATCGACGTCACGAATCCCGCCAGCCCGCCGATCGTGGGGGCCGTGGACACGCCGAACGAGGCTGCCGGCCTGGCCATCGCGGAACCCCATGCCTACGTCGCCGACTGCAACGGGGGTCTCCAGGTGATCGACATCACGGATCCGGCGAACCCGGCGATCGTGGGCAGCGTGAGCGCGGGGCTGCGGATGGAAGCCGTGGCCGTTTCGGGGACCCACGCCTACACCGCCGACGCGTCCTGGGGCGGTCTCCTGATCATCGACATCACCGATCCCCAGAGCCCGTGGATGGTGGGGTACGTGGACACGCCGGGCTCGACCGCCGCCGTCGCCCTGGTGGGTGCCCACGCCTACCTGGCGGACCGGAGCGCCGGTCTCCAGGTGATCGACGTCACGGACCCGGTGAACCCGGTCATCGTGGGCAGCGTGGACACGCCGGGGCAAGCCCGCGACGTGGTCGTCGCGGGCGCTCTCGCCTACGTTGCCGACGGGGCCGCGGGCCTGCAGGTGATCGACATCTCGAATCCCCAGAGCCCCCAGATCGTGGGCACCGCCGACACGCCGGGGGATGCCTTGGGTGTGGCCGTCGCGGGCGCCCTGGCCTGCATCGCGGATGGAGCCGCGGGTCTGCAGGTGATCGAGATCATCGATCCCGCCCATCCGCGGCTCGTGGGCACCCTCGACACACCGGGCCATGCCCGCGGCGTCGCGCTGTCGGGGTCGCACGCCCATGTCGCCGACAACTATTCGTTGCAGGTAGTCGACATCACGCATCCCCAGCATCCCCGACTCGCCGGCAGCGGCGTCGCTCCGGAATACACCCAGCGCGCGGCCATTTCCGGCGATCTTGCCTTCGTGGCCGCCGGAGTCCGCGGACTGGCGATCCTGCCGGCGCAGTGCGAGACGATGTCCGTTGGTGAGCCGCTCGCTGCGGCAGCGTTCAGCCCGCTCCTGAGCGCCTGCCCGAATCCGGGTCCGGGTCGGACGCTCATCCACTTCGAGACGCTCAGGGAAGAGCGCGTCCGGATCGGCGTCTACGACCTGGCCGGACGCCTGGTGCGGCGCGTGTCCGATGATCTTCGGCACGCCGGCGGTCACCACCTTCTCTGGGACGGATGTGACGAAAGCGGCCGCGGCGTCCCGGCCGGAGTCTATCTCGTGCGGGCCTCGACGAGCGCGGGCAGCCAGACGCAACCGTTTGTCATAGTCCGCTAGCCGGTGCGCGGCGGTCGCCAGGGTGGGGGTTTCCTCTAAATGCCTTCGCCTGATTCTGCATCATGTCTTGACGGGGGTGAAGCAGGAACC
>CAZRWW010000114.1:0-13342 GCA_964603725.1 uncultured bacterium | reverse complement strand
GCGCGAAGCTGTGAGTCTGCTGGTCCAGGGGAAGAAGCTGGGCATGAAGTGACCCCTCCGCGGCCCCAGCGAGGCCAGAAGCTCTCGGTCGGGCAGGAGAGTCCTGGGCGGCCAGGGAGATCCCAGACAGGCGGACATCCGGCGATTCGATGCGGCTGCAGCGGCCGGTGCGACTACGAGGACTCGGGGCGCTCCTTGACCACGTTCGCCGGCTCCAGTCGCCCCAGGTGCCGGAGGTTGCGCACGATTCGCCTGAGCAGCATGGCCGTCATGCCCAGGACGGTCAGCGCCCCGACGACGTCGTACACGGTGGCCTCGAGCCCGAAGACCCGAAACGGGATAGGCCCGGAAACAAGTGCGATCGTGTTGAGAGCGATGAGCAGGATGCGCGTTTCGGTCGGCCCGACGATGCCGTAGCCGAGGCGAAACTGCTGCACGACGAGCGTCTCGAGATAGACGTTGATCGAGAGCACCAGGTAGCCGATCACGATCGCCAGGCCGACGGCCAGCAGCATGTACGGCGAGAGGCCCAGCCCCAGTCCGATCGCCACGGTGGCGATCGCGTCGCCCAGATGATCGACGTAGAAGCCGTAGCGCGGCCGCTCGATGTGTCGCACGCGGGCGAGCGTGCCGTCGAGGCTGTCCCCCAACCAATGCAGCACGAGACCCGCGCTCGCGCCCCAGAGCCAGGCGGGATTGCGCACCGACAGGCCGTAGGCGAGGCCGATCCAGGCCGCCGAGAGGAGACCGAGAATCGAGCAGTGATCGGGGAGGATCGGCTGCGGCAGGCGCGACGCGATCCAGATGAGCGCGCGCTTCTCGGGCTGGGCCAAGGGTGACTTGGTCCAGCGCTGCACCTTCGCCGTGCTCTCGTTCATGGGCCGAGCGTGGACGCTCGCCGATCGAAAGTCAACACGGCAAACGAGCGCCGCTCGCGGCGACCGGCCGCACCGCCGGCCTCGTCGCAGTGGCCCGACCAGGCCCGCAGCGGGCTACTCGACCCTGGCGATGCGCCGCATCACCGTCTTCTCGCCGCAGGTGAGCCGCGCGAAGTAGATGCCCGACCCGACCGGGGCACCGGTGTCGTTCGCCCCGTCCCAGCGGCTTTCGCAGACGCCCGCGGCCCGCGGCCCGTCAAAGAGCATGCGCACGCACCGCCCGGCGGCGTCGTGGACGCTGAGTGTCACGCGCGAGCCCGCCAGCGCGGGCGGGATCGCGTACCGGAAGTGCGCCGCCGACAGCAGCGGGTTCCCGCTTGCCAGCTCGAGCCACACCTCGGCCGCGAGGGCCGGCCCGGGCTCCGGGACAGCGCTGGCATCGCGGATCGGCACGCAGGCGTCGTAGCGCAGGCGGTTCTGCTTGGTCGCGGTGATGCGCAGCGTGCCCTGCTCGGTGGGGGCGATGATCGGGATCGGCTCCGGGAGTCCAGTGCCGGTGCCCACCCCGATCAGGTCTCCGTCGACGGTCAGGCCGATCAGGGCGCCCTCATCGGCCTGAACGGTGAAAGATGTGTCCCCGATCAGACAGCAATCCGCGTGCTCCACGGACAACGGCTGCGGGACCTCACAGTTCATCACGCTGATCGGGTCGCCGTGGTAGTGGAAGAGGTGATAGGTCAACTGCTTCTGCTGCGGGCTGATCACCGCGTCCTGGGCCAGAACGTACTTGGCCCAGAGCAGCGCCTGTCCGGGTCGCAGAAGGGGGTCTTCCGTGCTGCCGGGTGTCAGGAACTGAGGCCACAGAGCGTCGAGCAAGTACAGCATGAGCCGACTGGTGGGGAGCGAATAGCACACCTCGGCGGCCGAGATCATCCCGACCGTGCCGTGAGGGGAGCGGTGGAGCGCCTCGGTCAGACACGTGCTCGGGCTGTTGAATCTGCCCGTGAGGCAATCCATGCTGAACACGAAGGGATAGTTGGCATTGTTGAGCCCGGCGACATCGCCGACCGTGTACAAGGGATCGCCCCAAGCTGTCTCAGAGCCCACACCGCGGTGAATCACCATGAAGGCCCCGTCGTTGATGTCGGCGTTGATGCGAGCCGCGCTGCCCCCCCAATCCGTGAGATACTCAGGGGTCGGGGGCAGGTAGCCGAGACCCTGGGGCCCGAACATCGCGACCCACTGCGGATCAGGCCAGGTCGATCCCGGGCTGGTCGCCACGTACTCGCGCACCGGCTCCAATCCCAAGGTGTTGGCCTGGAACCCGTACAGCGTTTCCAGCTCCATGACGGAGCGCCCGTCGGGGTCCCAGCCGGCGGCCAGCAGGGGGTGCGCGTAGAAGCCGGGGTCCGGACACGGCGCGCGCTCGTGGTCAAGCAGCTTACCCACCATGAGGCCCACTTCGGCGCCGGTGTGGGCGGTGATGCGGCCATGGAACATGTCCGGCAAACCGTCGCCGTCGACGTCGGCGTAGAGATTGTCCGAGACGGTGTAGCCGTTGTAGATGGGGGCAGGGATCCCAACCTGCCGGCCGTCACCCGACGCCGGATAGTCAGCCAGCAGCAGGAAGGCGGAGGGCGGGACGGGCCAGGAGAAGTAGGCGTTCGCGAGGAAGTCCTTGATCCCCTGCCAGGTCGTCCCGATCTCGGCCGTAGTGAAGACCTCCGTGGTGATGCCCTGGAGCGTGCGCCACGACTTCAAGCTGTCGGCCCAGGCCGTGAACGCCATCTCGTCCGGGGCGATGATGACGAACTCGCAACCGCCCTCCCGTCCGCAGGGGAGTGCGGCTTCCGGCGGCGGCAGGGACCCGTGGTTGAGGACCCAGCGCTCGAGCAGAGGCTCCCACAGCCGGCTGCGCAGCCGAGATTCGCCGAACTGGCCGTCGCCGCCCGTGAAGCTCACGCGCAGCTCCACCTCCTCCACCAGCTCGGGCAGGTTGCGCACGCCGGCTGGCCCCAGGTCGAGCGTGAGGCCCACGACGTCGATCCCGCGCAGGCGCGCCGGGGGCGAGAGGTGCACGAGGTCTTGCGCGGGGCTCGCGGGTGCGGTCGCGGCGACCGCGAGGCTGGCGCGCGCTCCGTTGGGGACGGCCACATAGCCCAGGAGCGGCGTCAGACGATCGGACTCGCCCGCCGCGGCGATCGCCGGCCAGTCGAAACGGCACCGCAGCAGAACCTCCGTCGGGCTCTGGTGAACCTGGTGAACGAGGCGGCAGCCCCGGGCGGGGGCGGCGACGTCATCGGCCGCCCGGGTCGCAGGCGCGATGGCGAGCGCCTGACTCGCCAGAAGCATGGCAACCACCGCGATGCTGGATCTCAAGAACCCGGGGTGGGATCCGGGAATGTAACGTCTCGCCTGCATGACATGCCTCCACCGTAAGAGTGTTCGACTTCGCACGACGAGGGGGGGGCGCCGCCACCAAGAATAGCACAGTGCCAGAAGCTGAGCCCACCCTGGATCGCCAGGTGGACTCCGAGCGGCAGAAGCTCGGGGTCTTGAGGATGCCCTAGCGAGGGGAAAGTGGCTCCGGCGGCGAGTCGGCGACGCGGTCACCCTCCGCCAGCGCCTGCACCTGCCAGTAGGCGGCCCGAGTGGACCAGACTTGCAGGTCCGCAGCGGTGAGCACGAACGAAGTGCTCGCGCCCACATCCAACCGCGCGATCTCCTCGAGGCCGACATCGAGGATCCGAACCCGATAGGCGTCGGCCCCTGCCACGGCCTGCCAATGCAGCTCGAGAGATCCGCTGGCCAGCGGATGCGCCGGAAGCGTTGTCACGGTGGATTCGCGCGTCGCGGCGGGCTCCTCACGCACAACCGGGGCTCCGGTGGTCGAGGGGATCTCGCCGCGGACGAGGAGCACGACGCCGGTGATCATGGCGGCCACGCCGAGAGCCGGCACGAGCAGACGGGGTGCCCACCACGGCGAACTTGCCCGCGGCTGCACGCCCCGAGGATCGCCTTGAGATGCGCCCCCAGATCCGATCCGATCGCCTAGGGTCGCTGCCAGCCGCGCGACAGCCTGATCTTCACCCGGATAGGGGTCATCCGCGACAAGTGATGTGAAGAGCCCGTAGGCCTTCAGTTGACTGCGGCAGCGCGGGCAGCGTCTCACGTGGTCGCGGCGCGAATCGTCAGCGTCACTCTCGGCGAGCGCCAGGAGTTCCTCAAGGGGCAGACACGGCTCAGTCATCCGTCACCTCCCGTCGCTCCAGCGCCGCACGCAACTTGCGCCGCGCGCTCTGCAACACTGCCCGCGCGCCCGTGGCGTGCTGGATGCCGAGGGCGCGCGTGATCGCCTCGACCGGCATCCGCTCGTAACAGCGCAGCCAGAGAGCCTCCTGTTCCTGCGCGGTCAGATGGTCGCGCAAGAGCCGCAGCAGGCCATCCTCGTTCTCGCAATCCTCCAGCTCTCGGTCCGGCCCCGGACGGGGGTTCGCCAGGGTTTCGGGCCCCTCCAGCTCCTCGACCAGCAGCGCGGGCTTGCGCAGCGCGTCGAGACATCGGTTGCGGCTGATGACGAACAGCCAGGCCGAAAAGCGGCCCCAGCCCTCGAACCGGCCGAGGTTCCGGTAGGCGCTCAGCAGGATGTCCTGGGCAAGGTCGCGCGCCAGCTCCGGGTCCTCGACCAGCCGATAGCACCACCGGTAGACTGTCCGCACGTATCGGCCGAAAAGCGTCTCGGCAGCCGCCCTTCCGTCCGGGTCATTGGGTCTCACCGCCGCCACCCGGGCCAGGGCCTCGTCGGACCAGTCTCCGTATGGATCCGCGTTCACCATGGATAACGAGCCCAGCCTCCCGGAATCACAGTCCCCGGCGCCATTGCCGCACAAGTGACGGGCCGAAAACAGCCAGCGCGCCCCCCAGGATAAGCGCCAGCGGTCCTATGAGCCTGCCGAGGGGCGATCTTCGCTCGAGCGCGACCTGCAGGCTGCCATCCCCAATGACCACGAACCCCGCCCAGTGATGGGGCGCCCGCAGGCCGGGATCTCGCCTGAAGTCGAGCTGGGCCAGCGCCACGGCTTCCACCACAGGGGCACCCTCGGCCAGGTGGTCGTAGAACGAGCGCATGAAGAGCCGCGTGCTGCCGTCCTCGACCGCCCAGAGGGTCGCTACCACCGCGGGCACGCCGGCAACGAGGAAAGCTCCCGCCAGGCTCTGAACACCTTCGCCCGAGAGCAGCCGTCCGCCCGCTGACCGACACGAGGATAGCACAGCCAGGCGTGCGTCTAGCCGCGATCCGGCGATGTCGGCGGCGGTGATCGTGGCGCTCTGCGGCGATCCCGTCCTGCCCAGGTGGATTCGCGAGCGCCAGGGACGTTCCTCCTCGATCGTCGCGTGGGATGCGAAGTGGAGCACCTCGTACGTGCTCATGGCGTCCAGGAGATTCGCGAGGGAGGCCCCGGGCGCGGGGGAATCCCCGGGCTTGAGGGAGTCCCTGGGCGCCAGGGAGTGCCCCGGCGAGGCGCCGCCTTTCTGCGGGAATCCGCGGCGCACGCCCCGAAACCGGGCCGCCAGATCGCGCACTTCACCCTGGGCGCCTGCCAGCGGTCGGCCCGTCGCCTCGTGGTCGCCGGTCAGAGCGAGAAACTCGTCCTGCACGGCGTCCGCGGTCGCGGGCTCGTCCAGCGCGGCGACCGCAGCGGCGGGCTCGTCCAGCGCGGCGACCGCAGCGGCGGGCACGTCGGGCGAACCGGCGCGCAGCCAGGCGAAGATCGTCGCGGAGGGCATCATCTGGATCACCGGATGGACCGAGGCTTGCTCCGCGTGCTGCCCCGGCCCGGCCGCCCGCGGCTGGCCATTCCCCGCGGGGAGGGAGTCTTCCAGGAGGGCCGCGAAGCTGAGGCGGTGGAGAATCCCGTCCGGGGCAATGATGAGGCTGCGGCTGGCGGCCACGAGGTCCGCGACAGGATCGAGCAGCAGGCAGCGCATGCGGCCCCGCGTCTCGTCGTCAGCGGCGGGCCGGCCCTTTTCAGGCGCCGCAAGCAGGCGGGCGTAGAGGGCGAGCGCGTCTCCGAAAGCCCGGTCGCCGGGTAGCACAGCGGCGCGGCACTCCGTCGTGGTCACGGCGAAGACCAGGCTCTCCCGCTCTCCAAGGTGGTAGTCGAGGAACAGCTCTCCCGGATGGAGCACCTCGCGCTGCATCTGGGCCAAGGTGGCCGGCGCCGATGCGAGCGCGGGCGCGTCGGTGCCGGCCGGACCGAGCATGCGCTCGAGCAGCGTGCGCGCCTTGAGTCCTTGTACAGCGTCGAAGGCGGCCCGGACGCGCTCGGCGGCCTGCCGGTCTGGGGGACGGGCGAGAAGCAGGGACCCGAGCAGCGTGCGAATCTCCCCCGCCGCCAGGCCGCGCATCTCGCGCCACTCCGGATCCGCCGGCAAACCGCGGCCCTTCTCCCAGGCGGCGGCGGCCTCGCGCAGCAGCGCCAACGCGCTATCGGGCCACCCCAACGCGCGCGCAGCACGGGTCGCCGTCGTCAGCGCCGGCAGCCGCCACCCTGGGAGACCGAGTCGATCCGCCTCCTGCTCGGCCGAGATCAGCAGCGGCATGGCTTCGCCTGGCTGTCCGGCCAGGAGATGGATGCGGCCAAGCTCCAGCCGATACCTGGCGTGGTAGATCGGATTGTCCAGTCTCCCGACCCAGGGGGATGCCTGCTGCAAGAGCGCGAGTGCCGCGGGCACGCTGTCCAGGTCGGCGAGCACGTGGGCCAGGGCCAGCAACGCTTCGAGTCGCTCCTTTGCCGCTGCAGGCGGGTCAGCCGTTAGGGTCTCGCGGTGGAAGCGGGCGGCGAGCCTGTTGCGACCCTGCCGGTAACGAATCCCGGCCAGCGTGTTGCACAGGGAGGCGTTTAGCTGCGCGATGCCGAGGCGGCGGCAGTCCTCGCGTATGGCCTCGATCCGCGTCGCGGCTTCCTCATACCGTCCCAGGTCGGCTTCGCATCTGGCGACGTTGGCGCCTGCGCGGGCCGCCTCCGCCGCGTCGCCGGCCGTGCGGTGTAGCTCGGCCGCCTGCAAGAAGAGGTCGCGAGCCTGTCCGGGATCGCCGAGGGAGAAGAGCAGCACGGCGATGTTGTTCTGAGCCAGGGCCTCGAGCCAGGTCCACTGCACCGCGCGCGCGCCGTCGGCGGCCTCGCGGTACCTCTTGATGGCCTCATCGTAGCGTCCCAGGGCCTCGAGCGCGGTACCCAGCCCGTTGAGCACGTAGGCTGCTCCGCGCGCATCGTCCCGACTCCGGAAGAGCGCGAGCGCCTGCTCGTACTCCTCGAGCGCCCGGCGGGGCCGGCCATCCTCCCAGTGCTGCAGGGCCAAGCCCGCCCAGGCCCAGGCCTCGTGTTCACCGTCCCCCGCGGCGCGCGACAGATTGCGCAGTCGGACCCAGCAATCGTTGGCCTCCTGCATCCGTCCCAGCCGGTATAGCGCGAGGCCCAGCCAGCGCAGACTACGCCGCTCCTGGGCGTCATCCCCAAAGCGCGCGGCGAGGAGCACGGCCTCCCGCAGGTCCGGTTCCCCCCCGCCGATGAGGCCGAGGCGCACGCGCAGCGCGCCGCGCAGCGCGAGGAGATCGAGCAGGTAGGTCGAATCGCGCGCGGCCCGGGCGCCGTTGATCTCGGCCGCCAGATGCGTCCAGCAGGAATCGACCTGCCCGGCAGCCCACAGGGAGTCGATCGCGGCCAGGGCGCGTTGCTGGCGCGGATCCGTCTGCGCAAATGCGGGCCGAGCGGCTGGCAGGCACGCGAGGGCAAGCGCGAGCGCCACGCCCTGGAATAGCGAAGCGCGGCGAGCGCCACCCGCGCTCACCCTCGGCTCGCGGCGGTCCATACCTCGCCAGCCACTCCTCCTGCCTACGCGCCGCGCTTCGGCAGCCGCGGCAGCGCTCGCGACGGCCGCCGCGCCATGTCAGGTTGCACCGGCTTGAACCGGCGCATGAGCTTGGTCGCCTCGGCCAGACCGCGCTCGAGCTGCGGGTCGCGACCGGCCGCGTAGTCCTGCGGCCGGTTCTCGACGACGATGTCAGGATCGGTGCCGTAGTTCTCGACGCCCCAGCCGACGTCGTCGAACCAGAAGGAGAACTCCGGTTGCGTCGTGAGCGAGCCGTCGACGAGCGCGTGGCGCGGCCAGATGCCGATCACGCCGCCCCACGTGCGCTTGCCGATCAGCGGCCCCAGCCCGTAGAGCTTCCAGCAGTGGCTGAAGATGTCGCCGTCGGAGCCGGCCAGCTCGTCGGTCAGCGCGACCATCGGCCCCGCCGGCGCCTCCAGCGGGAACGGCTGCGTGCCCATGTGCCGCGTCACCGTCGACCCGACGCGCTTGCGGCGCAGCTTGTCGAGCACGAGCGAGGAGACATGGCCGCCGCCGTTGTGGCGCACGTCGACGATCAGCCCGGGCCGGCCGACCTCGGCCAGGAAGTAGCGATGGAACTCCGAGTAGCCCAGCGGCCCCATGTTGGGGATGTGCACGTAACCGATCGCGCCGCGGCTCTGCCGGTGCACCCAGCGGCGGTTCGACTCGACCCATTCGCGATAGCGAAGCTGGTACTCGCTGCGCAGCGGCTTGACCGAGATCGTGCGCCGCGTTTCGGCGGCGCCCTTCTTGGCGGGCTGGCCTGCGCGCGGCGGATCGGAGATCGTCAGCCACACTTCCTGGCCCGCCAGGTGGGTGAGCGCGGCCGCGGGCGAGAAGCGCTCATCGACGGGGCGGCCGTTGACCTCGTGGATCAGCGTCCCCGGCGCCACGCGCAGGCCCGGCGCGGCCAGCGGCGAGGATTGCTTGGGATCCCAGCTATCGCCCTGCGGCACGTGCATGACCCGCCAGGCCCCGCGGCGCCGGTCGAAGACAAGGTCGGCGCCCAGCAGGCCGACGGGATACTGCGGCGCCGAGCGATAGTCGCCGCCGAACTCGTAGCAGTGCGAGGTCCCGAGCTCGCCCTGCATCTCCCACAAGAGGTCCGACAGCTCGCCGCGGGTCGAGATGCGATCGACCAGCGGCAGGTAGCGTTCGTAGACCGCCACCCAGTCGACCTTGGAAAGATCGGGCACCCAGAACTGGTCGCGCTGCAGCCGCCAGGCCTCGGCCGCCATCTGGCGCCACTCATCCACGGGGCGCACTTGACAGCGCGCGCGCGCGAGGTCGATCCAGCCCGTGCGCCTTCCGACCTCGTCGCCCGCCGGCAGCTTGCCCGGCTCGGCGGTGGCCGCCACCGCGCGCAGCTTACGGCCGGCTTGGTAGAGGAGCGTCTTACCGTCGGCGGCGACGCGGAAGCCCGTGATGCTCGCGACGAAGGTGCTCTGCTTGAGCTCCGTGAAGTCGTAGACCTCGATCGAGGCGCGCGCGACGGGCGTCGTGTCGAAGAAGTTCGCGCCCAGGCTGCCCTCGATCGGCTGCGCGCGGACGAAGAGCTTCCCGGGGATCGCGGCCAGCGCGTCGTAGCGACCCTCCGCCATCGGCACCGCCAGCACGCGGTCGGCGATGCCGTCGAAATCGATCGTCACGCGAACCGCGCCCGGCTTCTCCTTCTTGCGCTCCGTCGCCTTCTCGGCGCCGGCCTCTTCTTCGGACTCGACCTCCCAGGGGTTGTTGCCGAAGGCCTGCTCCGGACGCTTGGCGCCCAGCGGTCGCGGCGCGGGCAGGAAGGGCGAAGTCTCCCCGGCGCGCAGCGTCACCACGTACGGGCGCACGCCGCGCGGAAACCCCAGCCCGAATTGCACGAGATCGTAGACCGGGTCGTAGGTGCGCAGCGACAGGAAGTAGAGGTACTTGCCCTCAGGGTCGAAACAGGGCTCGAAGTCAATGAAGTCCCCCGAGGTGATCTGATGGGTCTCGCCGCTCTCCGCGTCCGCGAGGCGGATGGCGACGTGCCGGAACCCCGTGCCGAACCCGTACGCCACATAACGCCCGTCGGGCGACCAGCGCGCGCCCTGGATGCGATCGTAGTCGCTCTTGTCGATCAGCAAGGCCCGACGTTGATCGAGATCGACGATGTAGATCTCCTGGCGGTGATTGGTCACCAGGATCAGGTTGCGCGGCGGCTGCTTGCGCCGCGCCTTGGCCTTGCGCCGCCGGCGCGGCCGGACGCGCTTGGCCGGGTCTTCCGGGATCGCCGGCGCCACCTCCAGCGTGAGGATCCGCCCCAGATCGACGCTCACGTCGATCGCCCGGGCGCCCGAGCCCGGCGTGAAGATTTCCAGGCGCTCCTCGCCGTCCTCATCGGTCACGGCCACGATGCGCTTGCCGTCGTTGAGCCAGCGCGCCAGGCGGTGGCGCCCGCGCCACGGCACGCCGAACTCGGTCGCCGGGCCTTCCCAGAAGCCCATCGTGATCGGCCGGCCGCGCACGGTCAGCAGGAGCGAGTGGCCCTTGGGATGCGGGTCGAAGTCCTCGAACGCCTCGGCCGCGGTGACGAACTTGCGGGCGCGCTGCGGCCCCGGGGTGCGGATCTCGATCGGAACCCGCCGGGCCTCGCCTGCGGCGGGATCGAAGAGGTGGATGTCCGCGCCCGCGTGGTAAACGATCCGGCGGCCGTCGGTCCTGGCGAAGCGGGCGTAGAAATCGGCGTGTTCGGTATGCCGCTGCAGATCACCGCCGTTCAGGCGGCACGAGTAGATGTTGCCCACGCCCTCGTGGTCGGCGATGAAGTAGAGCCGCCGGCCGACCCACATCGGCGCGGCCAGATTGCCGCCGAGGTTGGCGAGGATCTGGCGGAAGTTGCCGTCGCCGCGGGCGTCGACCCAGAGCGTACCGGCGGTGCCGCCGCGGTAGCGCTTCCAGCGCGCCGGGTCGCCGGCGTTGCGCGCGATCACCATGCCGTCGCCGTCCGGCTCCAGCGTGACGTCCCGAGCGGGCCCGAGCTCGAGCGGGCGGGGCTGGCTCCCATCCACCGGCACCGCGAAGAGCTGATGGTGCGCGAGAAAGGGCTGCCCCGCGTCGCTGGCGCAAAGCACCTCGCGCCCGTCGCGGCTCCAGCCGAGCGCGAGCGTGTTCGCGCCCAGATGCGTGAGGCGGTGCGGCTCGCCACCCTCGGCCGAGACGAGGTAGATCTCCACGCCGCCCTCGTCCATGCCCGTGAAGGCGATCCAGCGGCCGTCGGGCGAGAAGGCCGGGCGCGCCACGGCCGTCTTGCTGACCGTGAGCCGGCGAGCCACGCCGCCGGAGGCGTCCACGACCCACAGATCATCATCGCTGCAGAAGACGATCCGCTCGCCGTGAATGGCGGGGAAGCGATAGTAGCCCGGTCGCGGGCCCTGCTCCGCGAGCGACGCCGAGGCGCGGGCGGTCGGCACGGGGGGCGGGACGTTCATCGAGGGCGCCGAATGAGGCGCCTTGGACACGCGGGGTGGCATGCTTCTTCCTCCGGTTTGTCTCTGCCAACGACGGCGGTCGGGATTCCGGCCGTTCAGCTTCATCAATCACCCATGGCCGCTCATGGCCATCAGTGGCGCGGTTCGGGCTCCGTCTCGCGCAGGACTTCCTTCGAGCGGCGCATCGCGCACCAGTCGCGGCCGCACATGCTGCAGTAGTCGTCGTCCGCACCGGCGTCGCGGCGGAGCTCCTTGGCCCGCTCGGCGTCCATCGCCAGGTCCATCTGGGCGCCCCAGTCGAACGCCACCCGCGCGCGGCTCATCCGGTCGTCCCACTCGCGCGCGCCCGGCAGGCCGCGGGCGACGTCGGCCGAGTGCGCGGCAATGCGGTGGGCCAGCACGCCCTCGCGCACCTCCAGCGGCCCCGGCAGCGCCAGGTGCTCCGAGGGCGTCACGTAGCAGAGGAACGACGCGCCGTGGAAAGCGGCCGCGGTCGCGCCGATCGCGCTCGTCACATGGTCGTATCCGGGGGCGACATCGGTCACCACGGGCCCCAGCACGTAGAAGGGCGCGCCGTCGCAGAGCTCCTCCTCGAGGCGCATGTTGCGCTCGATCTGGTCGAAGGGCACGTGGCCGGGCCCCTCGACCATCACCTGGCAGCCCTGCGCGCGGGCCCGCTGGACAAGCTCCCCGAGCGTGCGCAGCTCGGCGAGCTGCGCCTCGTCGGTGGCGTCGGCCAAGCAGCCGGGACGCAGGCCATCGCCGAGGCTGAAGGTCACGTCGTGCTCGCGCATGATCGCGCAGATGTCATCGAAGCGGTCGTAGAGCGGGTTCTGCCGGTGGTGGTGCGTCATCCATTGCGCCAGCAGGCTGCCGCCGCGCGAGACGATGCCGGCCAGTCGCCGCGCGGCCAGGGGCAGGTGCTCGCGCAGGATGCCAGCATGGATCGTGAAGAAATCCACCCCTTGCTCGGCCTGCTTGGCGATGATCGCGAGCATGTCGTCGTGCGTGAGCTGCTCGATCGGCTTGTGGCAGATCATCTCGTAGATCGGCACCGTGCCCAGCGGCGCCGGACAGTGCTCGATCAGGTAGGCGCGAATCTCATCCAGCGGCCCGCCGGTGGAAAGATCCATCACCGCATCGGCCCCGTAGCGCAGGGCGAGCCGCATCTTGACCAACTCCTCCTCCTTGGAGGAGCCGTCCGGAGAGGTGCCCAGGTTGGCGTTGACCTTGGTGCGCAGGAGCCGGCCGATGCCGAGCGGCTCGAGCCGCCCGCCGCCGAGGCCGCCGAAGCTCGGCGCCAGATGGCGGCTGCTGGCGGGGATGACGAGGCGGCCGGCGACCACGGCCGCGCGCACCTCTTCGGGCGAGCGGTGCTCCCGCGCCGCGACGTGCTTCATGGCGAGCGTGACGGTGCCGGCTCGCGCGGCCTCGAGTTGTGTCATGGGTCGGCCTCCTCCCCCAGGCTAACCCCTAACACTAGCGCGGCCGGCGGGGGTTCGGCTACAACAGTTCGGCCGCCGCGAGCGGCCGGCGCGGCGAGCGGCCGGTGCGGCGGCCGGGAGAGAACCTGTCGGGGCACCGACTGACGCTCCTGGGACTTCCGCGCCCAGAGGCTCGTGATGCTTCCCGAGGTCGGGATCGTTTGGGTGCCCAAGTCCGTGCTAGCACGGGGGCTGGAGTCCAGTCTGGTCGATCTGAAGGTACCTTCGGGAAGGGCGGAGCAGCCGAGTGTCACGACTTGGCTATCAGGTTCTGGCTGGGATTCTGCCGGCTGGCTGCTCCTTCCGACAATCTCGGCTGAGTATGGCATCCGAGTGGCTTCGCATCCTCTGGAAACCGGAGCGCATTGCGCTGCTGACGTTGACGCGACCCGGCGCGATCGGGTTCATCTCCGATGAGTACGCGTTTCAATCCACGCGCCCCGCGCGGGGCGCGACCAAGGCGATTACAGCAGGCAACGACATGCTCACGTTTCAATCCACGCGCCCCGCGCGGGGCGCGACGTTTGGCATCGCCCACCCCCTTCCCCGTACACCTCGTTTCAATCCACGCGCCCCGCGCGGGGCGCGACCAACGTGGTGCGAGGCTATGTGGCCGCTGTGTGAGTTTCAA